>JAFUDX010000017.1 GCA_017464425.1 Treponema sp. | reverse complement strand
TTCGGAAATCTAGGAGGAAACGAAGATGAATGAAAAAGAAACGGTAATCACTAAGGCGAAAAGCCCTGAGAACTACGAAAAAATAATGTTCTGCATGAAGGCGATGGGCGGTCGTCAGGACAGACCTTTCACGCGCTACATGCACATCGAGAACGCGCGGACAGGCTCGCGTCTTGTCTGCACCGACGGGAAACGGCTTCATGCGGCGACAATCAGCGTAAGAATCCCCGCCGGAAACTATCAGCCCGAAGTGAAGGACGACTGCGTGCATTTCAAGAATCCCGTGGGCATAGCCTTTCCCGCGTGGAAAAATGTGCTTCCCGAAGATGCAGTTTTCAAGGGAACGGCGAACCTTGAGAAAATCGACGGAACGAAAGCAGAGCGCGAGGAGAAATTCTCAGTCGCCTACGGCTCGTTCCTGTTCGCCACGGGGTTCAAGGTGAACATGGGATTCCTGCGCGATGCCATCGGCTCAAAGTGGAAGATTTTCACGCAGGGCGGGAATAAGAGCCTCGTCAAACTGGAGAAGGAAGACGACAAGAACCAGTTCGCGGTGTTCGCACCGCTCGCGGCATAGGGGGCGCGTATGGAAAAAAGATTGTCTAGGTCTGAGGCTGTCAGACAAATCCTTGACGGAATCGTGCGCGAGGTGGTTTCGGGCGGGGCGGTCGCTTACATGGCGGACAAGGTTCGGCGGTTCGACGACGGGGTGAAAATCCCGATGCGAAGCTGGAGCCTGTGCAACCAGATGATAGCGTTCTTTCAGGGAACGCGCGACGCGCGGACTTTCAACGCATGGAAAGAGGTCGGACGGCACCCGAAGAAAGGAAGCCACGCATTCCAGATTGTAGCGCCGATTTTCAAGACGGAGAAGGACGAGGCTACCGACGAGGAGAAGCGCGTCCTTTCGGGCTTCACGCTGATAAACGAGTTCCGCATCGAGGACACCGAGGGCGCGGAGCTTCCGTACCAGACGCGGATGCGCGAGCTGAGAATCGACGAGCTTCCGCTGATTGATGTCGCGGAAAAACTCGGAATCAAGGTCAGGGCGGACTTGTGCGGGTCGGCGGAGGGAAGTTTCTCGCCCGCCGAGAAGATAATCCGCATGAACTGCGCCGACAAGCAGGTGTTCCTTCACGAACTCTCGCACGGAATCATCGCCGAAATCAAGCGGAAGGAAAAGGTCAGGCTTGACTACGGCTTCGAGGAAATCTGCGCGGAACTCTCGTCGGCATTCTTAGGCTCGCTCTACGGCGTGGATGTGGATTTGCAGAACACAAAGGCGTACATCCACGGCTGGGCTGGCAAGGGGCATGTGGCGTGGAAGGTAATCGAGGCGGTGGACTGGACGGAGAAAATCTACAGGTTCATCGAGGAAATCAGGGAAAAATCCCGCAAACAGGAGGAAAAAGAGATGAAAATCTTTTCGGCAAGAAACGCGGCAAAGTCCGCGATGGCGAATGTGCTTCCGTTCAAAACGGAGGACTTCAAGGACAGGTCGCAGATTTACAACCCGAAAATCGGGAAGTGGGTCAAGCGCGACTCAAAGACAGGGCTTTTCACTTCCGTAAAGGGCGACGGAAAGCCGTTCAGCCGCGTGAAGATTGAGGAGACCGCTTTCGGAGAGGTCGCAAAACGGCTTCCCGATGACCTGCCGCCCGCCGCATAAAATTGCGAAAAATCAAATCTATATGTCCGCCCTGCGTTCCGTGGGGCGGACTTTTTTCTTTATGGAGGAACAAAAAATGGCGAACTGCTGTGATTTTGATATGTTGGTTCGGGGAAAAAGCGAGAATGTAGATATTTTCCATAAATATCTCACGGACTACGAAAATTCCCCGAAGAATTTCGCGCGGATTTTCTCTGCGGAAATTGTAAGTGATTCAGTCGCTGAGGACGAAATCAGAACCGTGAAGATTTCGGGTGACTGCGCCTGGAGCGTGTATTCGTGCATGTGCGAGGGCAAGCATACCTACTATTCGGACGGTTACGGCGAGAAAGTGACCTGTCTGCGAGAGGCGACAAAAGAGCTGAATCTTGAAGTCGAGGTTCGCTCCACCGAGCCAGGTCTGAATTTTTGGGAGCATTACCGTTACAAGGACGGTGAATGTTTGTGCGACGAGGAAGGCGAACTTCCTTGTGATTGTTTTGATATGGAGAATGTCGCATAACGGCAAGGAGGAGATTATGTCACATTTGGTAAGGTATTCCGTGCCTGTCGAGGCTTCCGATTTCCACGAATACTGGAAGAAGACGGTCGCATACAACCGCGACGGCTGCACGGACATCAAAATCTATCGCATTCACGAGGGCAAGTTTACGCCTTCCGTGATGGAGCGGTTCAGGAAGCACTTCGGCGAGCGGGAATCGCCGTCAAGCTATCAGGTTCGGGCGTACTGCCTCGGAGTCTCGCACTGGGAAGTTTGGAGCAAAGCAAACAGAATTGTGAATCACAAGCGCACTCCTGTCATCATCAAGACTCCGTTCAGGACGAAGCCGAAGAGAATCAGAAAAGATGGTGTTCTGAAAACTTTTTATCAGTTCATCATTGACTACGATGTCCGCGAGTATGACGAGCGCGAGCATTGCTAGGAGAAAAGGAGGAAAATAAAATGTTATTTTTGTTGCCAGTAATAGCGGGTGCTGCGGCAACCGCTGTCGGGGCGGGCGAGATTGCACTCGGCTTGTCGGCTGCCATCGGAATCGGCGCGGCTGTGAAGGGCGCGATTAACACGAAGGAAGCCCGCAAAATCCGCGAGAACGCCGAAGAGAAGTTCAGCATTGAAAGTGAGAAACTCCGTGCGGAAGCCCTGCGGACACAGCGCAAGGCTGAGGAGTTCGGCAGAATGAAGAAGCGGATTTATTCGGGGCTTCTGAAAGATACCGTCCTTGCCGTGAGGAACGCGGGTGACCGAAGCATGAATATTCTTATGAACACCTGCACCGCGAAAATCCTTGAGAAGGACATCGAGCGGTTCGAGAAGCGTTTTGAGGGCGAGACTCCTTTTCCGAGCCTCGTTCGGTCGGCAGGCATCGAGCCTGTCATGTCGGGAATATTGCAGAACGCGGGCGTGTTCGGCTCTGGTGTCGCCTCGCTCTCGTTCGTGCCGCACCTGCTCCCTGCGATGCTCGGAATCGCAAAGCACGGAAGCCGTATGCTCATCGAGTCGGAGAGATTTGCGGGTACGGTTGAAATCGAGTGCGAGAAAATCGCCGCGAAGACGGAATTGTGCCGCGCGCTCCGAAAGCGGATTATGGAGGGAATGAAGGTCGTAGGCTTTCTTTCGGAAAAACTTTCTGAATATTCACAGAAGATTTCCAAGATTGGAGATGCCGAGAATGTCCTTTCCGACGATGAGGCGGACACGCTTTTTGACCGGACGATGACGCTCGCTGTCGCCCTGAAAAAGGCGATGGAAGCCGAAATCTGCAAGACCGACGGAACGCTTATCGACAAAACGGAGCGGTATTTTCAGAAACTTATGCGGGAGGATTGGTGATGAGGACGAACAAACTTGCGCTGATGATGATTCCGCCCCGTCGGGAAACCGATGACTCGCTCGTTTCATCAATGCTCGGAAATGTCGCGGGGTGCATCGAGATTCTGAGCAACGGTGCGACCGAGCGAGAGCAGATACGGGCTAAGAGCCGTGCCGTCTGCGCGATGCTCCACGAGAGGCGCGAGGTGATGGTGAATTACCTCAATCACCGCTTCGGCGAGCGGAACAAACTGTATGACGGCTATTTCGCGCTCATCGACAGGGCGATGGAGTCAGGCAACGACGAGGTGACAAGGCTTGCGCTTGAAAGCCTCCTGCAGGTCTATTCCGCTCTGTTCGTTTCGGGCGACGACTTCATGGCTCAGTACGGAAAAATGACTTCCGCGTTGGGTGAATGAGCGAACAAAGGGAAGATTCTGCGCTTCCCTTTGTTTTTGTTTTGTGATAGTATCATTTTAGTTTTTGAAATCCTTTTTTTCACAAAAAATCATGAATCAACAGAAAGCCATTCGTACAAACAGGTGTATCAACACTTTTTTCAACTTTTATTGACAGATTCATCGGATTCAGATAGCATAGATTATACGATAACTGTGTTTAAGTCTTTATGTTATATGGACTTAGATTCCTTATAGATGGGCAGGATATTTAGCCCTGAATGATTTGTTTTAATTCGTTAGGGATAGTAGGGGCGAGCCGTTAGGCTCGTTCTGGAGCGACCGAAAGGGAGCGGAAGAATGGAGCGCGATTAGCGCGAAACCCAAACGAGCACGACAACGAAAGTGCTCGCGAATAGCCCGACCCAACATTGAAAGACCGAAAATCGTTCACTACAGCGCGGCACGGATGCCGTGTTGCTCAGAAAACAAGAAAAACCCGCGACAACTCGAAGAGTTGTCGTAACGACACGGAGGTCGGGGAACGCCCATTATAAAAAAAAATTCTTTGCCGTTTTTAAAAAATTTCAGTATCTTTATAGAAAAAGTGGTTTCGACTTCGCTCAACCACCGTAAACCACAGGAGTTTTCAAAAATGGCAGAATATCAGTTTCAGACGGAAGTGAATCAGCTTCTTAAACTTATCATTCATTCAATGTATTCAAACAAGGATATTTTCCTTCGCGAAATCGTTTCTAACGCATCGGACGCTTTGGACAAGCTCAATTATCTCAAGGTTTCCGACGATGCGTACAAGGGCGTGAAGAACGAGCCGAGAATCGACATCACTTTTGACGACCCAAACAAAATTCTTACCGTGCAAGATTCGGGAATCGGTATGAACGAGGAGGACTTGAACGCAAACCTCGGAACAATTGCCCGCTCTGGCACAAAGGCGTTCATCGAAAAAATTGCGGAAGATAAAAATGCTGGCGAGTCAAATCTTATCGGTCAGTTCGGCGTGGGATTCTACTCGGCGTTTATGGCGGCAAAACGAATCAATGTCTACACCCGAAAAGCGGCGACCGACAAAATCTTCAAATGGTCGAGCGACGGCACGAATTCTTATACAATCGAGGAAATCAAGCCGGACTCGGACGAGGCGAAAAAATACGGCTTCGACAAGGCGGAAACCTGCGGCTCTGCAATCGAAATGCTCTTGAACGATGATTCAAAAGAGTACGCAAGCCGATGGAAGATTGAGGAGCTGATTAAACGATACAGCGACCACATCGCATTCCCGATTTTCCTTCACTACACGCAGAATAAATACGACGACAAGGGCAACATCACGGGAAGCGAGGACAAAATCGACCAGGTTAACAGCGCGTCTGCCCTTTGGAAGCGAGCTAAGTCCGAACTCAAAGCGGAAGATTACAACAATTTCTACAAGACGATTTCGCATGACTCGCAGGACCCGCTCCACTATGTGCACACGCACGCGGAAGGAACGCAGGAATACACCACGCTCTTCTATGTTCCCCAGCAGGCTCCGTTCGACATGTACCAGGCGGATTACCAGAGCGGCGTAAAACTCTATGTGAAGCGCGTTTTCATCACCGACGACGACCGCGAGCTTTTGCCGGCTTATCTCAGATTCGTGCGAGGTATCATCGATTCAGAGGATTTGCCGCTCAATGTGAGCCGTGAGATTTTGCAGCAGAACCGAATCTTGGAGACCATCAAGAGCGCGAGCGTGAAGAAATTGCTCTCTGAATTCAAAAAACTCGGCGAGGCGGCGGACAAGGCAAAGAAAACTGAGGAAAGCAAGCGAAGCGACGAGGAAAAAGCCGCAATCACAAAATGGAACACATTCGTCAAGAATTTCAACCGCCCGATGAAGGAAGGTCTTTACTCAGACTATGCAAACCGCGAAGAAATCTCAGAAATCGTCCGATTCAAGAGTACTGACGCTGCAGGAACCGGCGACGACAACTGGACAAGCTTTGCCGACTATGTTCAGCGCATGAAGCCTGAACAGAAAGCAATCTACTATATTACAGGCACTGACGAGAAAAACTTGCGTGCTTCACCACTCCTCGAAGCCTACAAAAAGAAGGGATTTGAAGTCCTGATTATGGCAGACGAAATCGACGACATCGTGATTCCGAGCCTGATGAAATACAAAGACTTCGACCTGAAAGCCGTAAACCGAGCCGGAAGCGACGATGAGCTTGGAGTAGACAAGGACGAGACCAAAAAGAAGGAAGAAGCCTTCAAGCCAGTCCAGGAAAAAATCAAGAAGGCTCTTGGCGACCGCGTTAAGGATGTCGTGCTTTCAAAACGACTTTCTGACTCACCGAGCTGTATCGTTGTGGACGAAAATGACCCCGGAATCCAGATGGAGCGCATGATGCGTGCTATGGGTCAGGCCGGCCCTGGAATCAAGCCGATTCTTGAAATCAACGGCGAGCACAAGATTGTCAAAACGCTCGAAAACTGCACCGATGAAGGCTACATCGCCGATGTGAGCGAAGTGTTGTTCGATCAGGCACTGCTCGTAAGCGGCGCGGAGCTGAAAGACCCGATGGAGTTTGTGAAGGCGGTGAATAAGTTGCTGGCGAAATAAGTTGTCATTCTGAGGGGCACAGCCCCGAAGAATCTCCTCGTTAAAGAACGCCGCTTCTTCCTGTTGTGGGGGAGCGGCGGTTTTGTTTGATTTTATTCAGTGTTTTATTCAATATCCCCGCCTTATACAACACTGACATCAAATTTTTTCAATACTTCAATAAAATCTTTGACCATAATTTTTTTGTCATCAGAAAGATTTCTTATAGAGTTTTTCAAATTTTCATTTTCTTTTTGGTGGTGATTTTTGTTATTGTTTTTGCCAGTTACAAGGTATTCTACAGAAACAGCAAGAACATCTGCAATTTTTACGGCGACATCTGCCGGAGGAATTGATGCACGCGAGCCAAGATAGCCTTCAAGCGTTCTTTGGGAAATGCCTGTGCGAAGAGAGAGTTCCTTTACTTTTATATCCTGAAAATCCATTTCGGCACGCAAAGTTTGTTTGAATATAGAATCCATATAGTTCTTAAAAATACTTCATTTTGCGTATGATTCCCTTGATTTAACTACAAATAACGCATAAACTTATCTATTATATACGCAAATTGTAGGTTTATTAAAACAAAAACTACTACATTTTACGGATTAAAAGGAGATGCGTTATATGAAAAATCTTGTCAAATCAGTCTCATGTGTTCTTGTTGGAATGGCAGTATTCGGATTTTTTTCATGTGAAGGCGAAACCGAATATGTGGACAGAATCGTGGAGAAAGAAGTTGAAAAGCCTTCCGATACCACGCCACCTGCCCAAATCAATGCCGAGACGGCAACGGCTACTGCCGGCAACAATACAGTGCTTCTTAGTTGGACGAATCCCAGCGACGAAGATTTTTACGGAACGGAAATCAGTTTTGCTCCCGAATCAAGCGGAGTAACGCAGCCGGTTATCCTAAAGGGCAGCACGGCGCAAAAATCCAGCATCATCTTCAACGGACTTGCCAACGGCACGGAATATACTTTTACGCTTGTTGCGCTCGACAAAAGCCTGAACAGGGCGAGTGGTACAACAAAAACGGCAACGCCTGTTTCAAATGCGGACAGCACGCCACCAGAGAATGTTACGGAACTTGTTGCCACAGCGGGAAACGGCAAAATCATTCTCGCATGGACAAACCCCGCTGACGAGGATTTCTTTGGCGTGCGGATTTCAGAAAAATCAAACGGAGGAACGCTCTCAAACGCTGTCTTTCTGCAAAATCCCGCCAATACTTTTACCGTTAGCGAACTTGCGAACGGCACGGCTTATGAGTTCAGCGTAATCGCACTTGACAAGGCGCTGAACGAGAGCGGAGCGGTAACGGCAAGCGGAACGCCAGTTGATTCTGCTGATAAAACGCCACCAGAGAATGTTACGGAACTTGCTGTTGTAGCGAATGACGGAAATGCGGTCATATCATGGACCAATCCAGGCGATGCAGATTTTGCAGGCGTGGAGGTGAGCGCAAATCCTTCCGCCGGTACGCTTTCATATCCCCTGCTAGTGCGTAAGGAAGCAAACACCCTTTCCGTGTCAGGCCTGACGGTGGGAGAAAGTTACGAGTTCATGGTAAAAGCCTATGACCAGAGCCTTAATTTTGCAAGCGGAACCAGCAAAGCCGTAACGGTTGGCGACACAGGCGACCATACTCCGCCACACATCGTGGCAAACTTACGGGCGACTAACAAAGGCGGTGCGGTTCTGCTTACATGGGAAGAAGCAAGCGACACGAACGGCGACCTTTTGTGCTACAAAGTGACCTATGAAAGCGTTGCAATTACCGTCTCAAAAGGCACGAACTACTGCTACGTCACAAACCTTACCAACGGCACTGAATACACCTTCACGGTAAAAAGCGTGGACACAAGCGGAAACAAGAGCGAGGGAGTAACGACGAAAGAAACGCCAGTTGCGATTGATGCTGGTGACACAATGAAAATTGAGCTTTCTGCACCAGAAGCATTGAGCAATACAAGTACTCCCGTTACGGCAAAAATTACAAGCGCGTCAAAAATCAAAAAAGTTGTATACAAGAAAAATGGAAGCATGAATGCGGCTGAACTGATTGCAGATTCTGAAGCATATGAGGCGACACAAAAAGAAGCGAGTGATGACAGTGAATGGATTTTTTACGCCGATGAAAAGACAACATATACGGTGGCAGCCATTGACGAGAGCGGACGAGAGGAAACAGCACAGATTTTTATGAACACAATCGACAAAGTGCCGCCAGCGGAAGTAAGAAATCTGACATCTCAGTATTCAAAAACGCAAAATTTCATTGAATTGCAATGGAGCGACCCCGCAGCGACGGCAGACCCCTATGACAGTCCGTTTGACCATGTTGTTATCTCTTACACTATGGATGACGGAACGGAAGTAACCACCGTACCTGAAACCGTTGCAAAAGACGTATGTGCTGCTGCCATAAACGAAATCGATACAACAAAAGAATGTTATCTTATCACTGTGTATACGGTAGATGAACTGGGAAATAAAAGCGAAGGAAAATTGACTCGGTGTTATCTTTCAAATGCAATCATTGCTACTGCCGAAAATGTCGCTGAAAAAATCGCTTCGATGACACAAAGCGGAACAGTAAAAGTAACGGGGGAAATAACTTCGAATACACTATCTGCTATAAGACTTGCAATTCCAAACGATATTTATGTAAATCTTGATTTAAGCGAAGCAGAAGGGATTACGAGTATAGACGCTAGAATATTTCAGTATACTTATTTTTTAAAGAGTATTATCCTTCCTAATACTGTAACGAGCATAGGAGAATATGCTTTCTTATATTGTAAAGCACTTGAAAGCGTAACTATTCCTAACAGTGTTAATACCATCGATAAAGGGGCATTTTGGGATTGCTTTTCCATTACTAACATAACTATTCCTAATGGAGTAAGTTTTATTGGTGCAAATGCTTTCTCAGATTGTACAAACCTTTCGGACATTACTTTTATCAATACAACAAATAATTGGTATAAACAAAAATTTGGTAGCTCACCTTCCTTAGAAAATTGTGATCTTATAGGTCCTATGTCTGCAACAGACACAAAAGAAAATGCAAGTTTAGTGATAAAAACTACTTCACCAACTGACTCATATTTTGGAGTAGCTATTTTCACCGAACACTATACCGCGGAGTAAAATCCCGCACACAAACAAAGCAATTCCCTGCGTATGCAGAGAAAAATAGATACACTTTACAAAACAAGGGAGTAAAATTATGAGCAAGGAAAATTTGGAAAGATTAAATGAAAAACTTCTTCAGCATTTTAAGGAAACAGGTGTCGAAAATGCATATTATTATGAACCGCTTTTTGAGTACTATTGGCAGTTAGGGGAAAAAATCGGTCTTTGCAACTTGGAATCCTATGATAAAAGCATGACAGGAATACATAAAGTCACGGCAAATCTGATTCTGGATTACTGGTATAACAGTCAGACAATTCAGAAATCACTCAAGATGTTTCAGGCAATCACCTGGAAACTTGAGAACGAAAGCGACTACATCACCGAAGATATTATAAAGTCGTTTGACAATACTGCCTGGGAAAAAGCCATTGAAGACATGGGCTCAGGGCTTTATTTTAATCTTCGTTTGACAACGGGAAATCAGGTGCAGGAAGACAAAAAAGGAATCGAAGATTTTTACAAAGACCCGTTCTACGCGGAATATTTCCGAGAATTTGTAAATGCAGCGGAGCTGGATATGCTTATCATCACAGGTGAAACAGGGGTAAAAACAATCAATAAAATTTACCCGGAATTGAATCTCGTTTGGGGTGATGAAATGGAGGCAAAAGTATATGACAATGTGCTTTTCTGTCCGGCTCCGCATCCTTCGCGAGAAAGTTATAAAAAGATGGCAGACGATTTGAATTATTTCTTTGATTTGTTTTTTGAACGAACAAAGAAGTAGAGAACATATATCGCCACAAAAAAGGAGGCGTGATAAAAATATAAACGAGCAGGCGGATATGTGATACGCTAAAGAGATCTAGCGGAACCCAGGCGTTAGTTCGGCATTTTTAGTAGAGGCAAGACCTCTGGAAAGGAGAATGAAGAGCTATCAGCCGCATCATACAGTAGTCCTTCGAGGACTGAATGGGAGAATGGAACACATAACCGTTTCGACTTTCCGCATGAATCAAGACGGAGGTCAATATGACATATTTTATGGGCGTAGATTTGCACATAGGGAGCGTTAAAAAATTGCGTAAGAAATTTTAGCGAGTCTCAGTTTCATGTGCATGTAAGAACTGAAGAGAAAATCGAATCTTTGGATGAAATCAAAGTGTACCCGACCACTGAAGAAGGATATGCAGAGTTTCTGAAAAGAATCAGTCTTTACAGAGAGACGGGAGCAGTTGTGAAGCTTGCCGTTGAATCTACAGGAAACACGAAGTTCTTCAAAAACCAGGTGGAGAAAGCCGGGGCTGAAGTTACGGTCGTCAATACCGTAAAGTTCAAGGTAATCAATGAGTCTGTGACGAAGACCGACAAACATGATGCGGCAACTTTGTCAGAGTTCCTTAAGGATTACAAACTGCCAGAATGCTATCTTTGCAGCAAGGAAACGGAGAATATGCGCCGGCTCATAAAGTCACGCGAACGACTTGTGCGCGCACAGGTTGGACAGAAAAATGAAATACATGCTCTGCTCGTGAGTATGGGAATGCAGGATGAAACACGCAGCCTGCAAAGTAAAAAAGGACGCCAGAAAGTTCTGGACGCCCTTGAGTCGAATAACGACTACGTGCTCGAAGCACAATCAGTAAAACTGATGCTTGAGATTATAGATACTTTTGCAGAAAAGATAAAGATAATCGAAAAGCAGCTGGAAGAACTGACAAAAGATGATGAGATGGTAAATCGTCTGATGACAATCCGGGGCTGTGGAAAAATCACTGCATGGATTATCAGGGCATATACGGAAGACATTACGCGGTTTGCAAACTCCAAGAAGTATGCTGCGTTCTGCGGACTTGTTCCGAAAGTGAAAGACTCGAACGATACCGTTCATCATGGAAGCATTACAAGACATGGACCAGTTGAACTGAGGACAGCCTTCGTGCAGTTATTTATGGGAATGAGACGTTGCAAAGACACCAAGTCCTGGCGAATGATGCAGCGTTATGAATATATGAAAAAGAACAAGGGTAGCGGGAAATCTATTATCTCCGGTGCCCGAAAAACAGCAGAAATTGTCTGGGCGTTGCTCAGCTACAAAACAGATTTTGATGCTGAAAAAATGAGGGGAATATACAAACCTTTGGCTCTAACAGCTCAAGTTCTGTCTGCTGTAAATATATAACTTAGAAAGTCGACTGCTCGTTGACTTTTTATGGGAGGATTTTATGGCAACAAAATGGTTCTTGTGTCAAAAATGTGAGACACTCGTAAAACAGGAGTCTACACCGAATTCTAATCATTGCCCGTCTGACGGAAGAACTCACCAGTGGCGTATGCTCGGTGAATTAGGAGAAACGAATTATCAGTGTAAAAAATGCGGGATAATCGTCCAATGCAGAAGTATACCGAATCCTAATCATTGTCCGTCTGATGGAAAAACTCATCAGTGGCATAAACTGTAATGTTTCAAAAAGGAGCTTTTTATGAAAAACAGAACGGGCATAATTCTGATAATCGTTTTTGCCGTAGTGTTCTTGGTCACTTCAGTGCTTTTTAAGGTGTTCGGCATAAGTGGCATTCTGGCACAATTTACGGGAACTTTGCTTGGCACTATCATCACGGCTATTGTCACCGTTCTTCTGCTTGGCGTTCAGACGAACAAAGAAATCAGCCATGACCGCGATGTGGGCGTGTTTGAGAAAAAGCAGGAAGTGTATCACAAATTTATTGAAGCATTGGAATCAATCACGCAAGACGGAAAAGTGAATATTCCGAGCGAGGATAATTCAGACAAAACAGACGAGCTGCAACATTTGATTTACCAGCTTGGATTTGTTCAGATGCACGCAAGCAAAGGTTTAGCGGAAGAAATTACAAGGTGTGTTGGCGATTTATTGTCTACGCTTTCTTTGATGCAAAATGGTAGTGGTCAAAAAAGAAATGAACTGTATTCTCAGTTGGCGGAATATGTGTTTAAGATTGTTTCACTTTTAAAAGATGATTTGTACAATTCGCAAAAAAAAAGCAAGGTTACAGATGATATGTTTAAGCCTGTCTCAAAATCGGAATTTAATTCTGCTATTCGTGCAACGGGAGCATTTGACGACGAACTGCTTTCTGAAAACGGAAGGGTAGATACATTGACGAATTTTTTGGAAAATTTAACGATTTGTCTTCACGAAACTACCAAGAAACAAGTTTCTCAATGTTACAGGCTTGAAGATAAAAATGATTCAAATTGGATAGCAAGGAACTATCTTGCTTTTAAGACAGACAGATGGGCACAAATAAAAGTCTCTCTTTCGGAAGATATGACGCTTGCTTTTGTGTTTGACCCAAATGGGTGGATAAATGTTAAATTTTGTACAGATTTCTCACTTAAAAGGGAAAATGTAGAATTTGAAAAACGCTACAACGCACTTAGTCCAAAAGACCAAGCAATAAATTTCATTGAAATTTCTGATAATGGTTACAAATCTTTTGCTCGCCTTTCTGACGACGGAAAAAGATTGTTCGTTCAGAATTATGTTTCAAACATTCTAGCCAAAATCGAAACGGTGACAAAACAAGAAGAAAATTCAGAAAATGCAGGGATGTAAAACCTTTTTCGGGGATTTTAAGGGGCTTGCCCCTTAGGAGAAGGGGTAGCGGAAAACGCGAAGCGGTTGGAGCGAGGGGAAGGCTTTCCCCTCCTTGCTGACTAAACCGTGCCGTTGTGGTATACTTTTCTTGTTTTTCAGGAGATTTATATGGCACACATCATGCAACAATTACAGGAAGTCGCTCGCAAAAATGGACCGCTTTGTGTTGGGCTGGATACGGATCCGTCGTATCTTCCCGATTCGGTTTTAAAGGCATTTGATTCGCCAGTCGAAGCGGTGCTTGCGTATAATAAAGAAATTATCAAGCGGGTGGCGGAAGAAAAAAGCGCGTGCTGTTTTAAAATTCAAATTGCCTATTATGAGGCTATGGGAATCGAAGGTTTAAAGGCCTATATCCAAACAATTAAAGCCGTTCATGAGGCGGGATTTATCGCAATCAGTGACATCAAGCGCGGTGATATTGCTGATACGGCAAAGGCATATGCCCGTGCGCATTTTGGGAAAGGTTCTGATTTTGAAACGGATATAATCACTATCAATCCGTACATGGGCTTTGACACGCTCAAACCATTCACTGAATATTGCAAGCTTGTTGTTTCTAGCCAGCTCAATGAGCATGCGGAAGGCGGAAAGGGCATTTTTGTGCTTTTGCGAACCTCTAATCCTGGTATGGTCGACATTGAGCAGCAATCCTTGCTTGCGGGTGGGCGAGTGCTTGATAAAACGGGTGCAGAGCTTGAACGAATCAGCGCGGAATTTAAGGCATTGTATCCTGAGCAAACTTGTTCGCCGGTGGGAGCCGTTGTGGGCTGTACCGAAGAAAGCGATGCCCGTGCATTGCGCAACGCATATCCCGATATTTTCTTCCTTATTCCGGGCTACGGAGCACAGGGCGGGGCTGCTAAAATCGCTGCCACATTGCTTGACAAGGCGGGCGGTACGGTTAATTCTTCACGGGGAATCTTGTGCGCATGGAAAAAAGACGAATCGCTTGCAGAAGGGCGCGAAAAGGGAATTCTCTGCCTTAAAGACATTGCGGACGCAGCAGGAAAGGCATGCCGTGATTCTACGGCAGACTTACTGAACGCGTAGCACATCTACCGTGTGGGAACTTGCGCCAAGCAAATCTTCTCGTTCACAGATAGCGAACTGATATTCGATAAAGTGATTGAAGCTTTCTTCATCAAGCGAATTCAGTTCTTTTCTCATGTAATCCGCCGCGCCATCGGGGGCAAAAATTTTCGTTCGGTGTAAGGCCGCTTTTTCATTCAGGCGGTTCATGTCTTCGATTCTCGTGTAGCTGTACAAATCATCGTTTATGTTGGTGATAGTGTGAAAGTCATCTGTGAGCGTGCCTTTTTTCAGGACTTCTTTGATTTTTCCTTCTTTAAAACAATAGCTCAAAACGGCATATTCATTCATAAGATATGCGACAAGAATAAAGCCGCCTTTTTTTGTGACCCGCTTGGCTTCTGTGAGCGCGGCAACTCTGTCATCATCGGAATGTAAATGGTACATGGGGCCAAAAAGCAGCGTGACATCAAATGAATCGTCAGGCAAAAAATGCAAATCGACAGCATTTCCTTGCCATGTTTTGACATTTTCGTGCTTTGCGCGGAGAATTTCCAGATTATGCGCGACTAGTTCAACCGCAGTCACATCAAACTGCTCGCGGGAAAGTGCGACCGAATACCTGCCAGTTCCTGCTCCCACATCAAGAATTTTGATTTCAGCATTACTGCGTCTGTTCCGAATCTGTTCGATACAGTCATGGATATACTTCATCGACACGGTGAATTCTACGATTCCGTGCCGTGTGGTGAGTCGATGGTCTTCTTTGAATTTGTTGTAATATGCTTCGAGCGGTGTCATTTACAGGCACTACACCTTGAACAAATCAATCTGGCTGCCAATTTGGTGAATTGAATTTTCCATTGTGGTAGAAATATCCGTTAATGTGGTGCCATTCTTAACGATTTGATTCGCTCCTTCATGCATTCGCTCAATGCTTATTTTGATTGCGCCGGTTGCTTCCTGCAAAGTCTTAACCTTGTCGAGAATCGTTTGGTTACCCGCCGACATTTCCTGAGAAGATGTGCGGACTTCGGTGGTGGAGTCGTTCATCATTTTGAGCGCATCAGTGATTTGGTGGCTTCCGACTTCACTTTCTTCCATTGCGCCACGAATCTGACGGACGAGCTGGTCTGTTGACTGGATATTTGACCCGACCGAATTGAACGCCTCTTTTGCCTCCTCTGAACTTGCAACGACCGTTATGATTGCGTCCTGAATCTTTTTAAGCTCCGCTCCGATAACTTTTGACTGCATGGCAGATGTTTCAGAAAGATTTCGGATTTCGTCCGCAACGACCGAGAATCCTGCTCCCGCTTCGCCCGCATGAGCCGCCTCAATTGCCGCGTTCATTGCAAGAATATTCGTTTCGTTTGCGATTTTGCTGATTGTTTTGTTTGCCTGCATGAGCGTGTGGCTCTGCTCTTCGATGGTGGCAAGCTGCTCGTTTACGACATTTTGCTTTTGGATGCCGTTCTTTGTGATTTCTTCGAGTTGGGTAAAGGCAGAAGCCATTTTTTCGGTTGATTTTGAGACGGAAATGATATTGCCAAGCATTTGCTCTACGGCGGCACTTGCCTGATTTACACCATTTGACTGGCTTTCAATCAAACTGTTGAGGCTTTCGATATTTTTTGCAATCTGCGTAACGGAACCGACCGTTTGTTCAACGCTCTGGCTCTGGCTGTCAATCTGGGCAGAAACATCGCTCATGTCGGCGGAAATTTGATCGATTGAAATGCTTGTTGCCTTTGTGGTGAGCTGCAAATTATTGTCAACGGATTGCAATGTGTTTTTTGAATTTTTGACTTCACTGATAATCTGCCGCAAATTTTCGATAAAGGTGTTGAACCCGCGCACAACGCCACCGATTTCATCTTTTGACTTGATTTCAAGCCGTTTTGTTAAATCAGCGTCGCCTTTTGCAATTTCTTTGATTGAGTGATTGAGAAGCAGCAACGGTTTGAGCAAAATCTTCATATATATGGCGATAAAGATGATGAGAAGAATTGCGATGATGATGCTGAATCCCGCGATGTTATAGCCACTTTTACGCGCTGAAGCAAGCACTTCCTTTTCGGGCAGGGAAAGTCCGAGCGACCAGTTTGTGCTGTAAATCGGATAGTAGAACACATAGTCTGTCTGATTGGTGTTTTTGTTTAAGATTTTCGCGACATCGTTATTCCCCATGACCATGTTTTCGGCAAGCTCTGCAAATCCAATCAAGCCCGTGCTTTCATCGTCCATGTGGGAGATGTTCTTCATTATTTCGTCTTCTTCGGGATAGGCGATTGTGGTGCCATTCCCGTCCAAAACGAATGCAAAACCTTCTTCGCCAACCGCGATTTTTGAAATTTCTGTTTGAACATTATCAACGGTGAGCGCGCCCATAAAAAGCCCAAAGAGAGAGCCATTTTCATTGACGGCAGGAAGCGCGACATAAAAAACATATTCGCCCGTTTGCAGGGATTTTTCTGGATTTGTGATGCTGGAACCCATTCCTTTTTCGATGATGTCATTGAAATATTCGGTGTGCCGTACGCTGAATTCTTCTTCGTTTGAAGTGTACAGGATTCCGTCAAGACCGCACACGCCGACATATTCAAAATCATCGCCAATCAAAGTGGGATTTTCGACGATATACTCATACACTCGCTCGACATCGCCTTCAAGGAAAATTTCGTTCTTTGTGAAGACACGCAAGTCTTTAAAGTAGCCTTCGAGCCAGTAGGTGAGGGCGGTGGAGCTTCGTTCAGAAAGTGCGTTGAATGTATTTGAATATGATTTGATGCTGTCCCGGCTGATTGTGAAATTTAAAATGAAGACAAGTGCAGAGAAAAAAATGACGAGAAGAATAAAAATAGCGCGCTCAAATTTAAACGCAAGTGATTCCGAGAATTTATTTTTTTCAAGCTTGACCTTTGCAGGCTTTTCTTTTTTGACTTCGGGCGGTTTGGGTGCTTTTATTTTTTTCTCTTTCATATGAGCCTCTTTTTTTACATTCTCTATTCTTTATATTATCAGACCAAAATTTAAAAAAGTCAAATTTTGAAATCATATTTTAATTGGAGATTTTAGAGATTTTCTTTCAGGCTCTTGTAGAAAAAATGCGGAAAAAATAAGAAAAATTTCAGAAAACCTATTGAAATAAATGTACGGGGGGGGGGTACAATTGTTTAGTATCATATCAAAAAAAATTTTGAGGTAAAACATGAAACGATTTTTTCTACTTCACAGAATTTGGTTCCTGTTGCTGGCACTTACGCTTTCAGCAGGAGTTTTTACGGGCTGTTCGGGGGATGGTGGTAGCACCGATAGTGGCGATTACGAGTACGACTATTTTTCGGGCTATGCTTACTACGGTTCAAAAACATTTGCGGCGAGCGATTTTGATGACGCTTCGTTGGCAGGAAAATATGATGTTGTAAAAATCCTATTTTCTTCGGCAAGTGAAGGCACTGTAAAAATCACATATTACGGTGCGGCTGATGACGGCTCTGACACGAGTGAGAGCGGAACTTTCTCAGTTTCTGTCGGACAAGCAAAAATCAACATTGCCGAAAAAACTGAGACAACTTCAAAACTTTCTAGCTACAACGGCACATTCACAATCGGAAGCGATACGAGCATCAGTTTTTCACGCACACAAGGCAAAAAAATCACCGATGCGGGAAAAGTGGCGACAATCACGGTCACGCTGAACGCAAACTTTGTCGCAGACGGGGCAAGTGAAGCCGAGTCAAAAGACTATTCTCTTGAAGTAACTGAAGGCTCATACGGAACAAAATCCGTCACCTTGCCACAAAATCCATTCTCAAGAAGCGGCTACAGATTCTTGGGATGGAACACATCTGCAAATTCAACTTCTGCTTCTTATGATGACGGTGAAACAACATCTTATATCACAAAAGACACAACGCTTTATGCAGTTTGGCTCGCGAAGTCTGAGGCAAAAACGGTCACATTCAATGCGAACGGCGGCACGGGCACAATGGAAACGCTGTATGTCAAATCGGGAAGTTCCGTCAAGCTCACAAAGAATACATTCACGCGAGAAGGCTACAGTTTTGTCGGTTGGGCAAAATCTGCTGACGGCCCTGCTTCAACATATTCTTCTTACGACTATGCCGATGAAGGCACGATTTATTCAGTTTCAGAAAACATAACTGTTTACGCAATCTGGAAAGACGAACTTCATTATTTCATCACATTTGATGCAAATGGTGGCGAAGGTACAATGGAAACTCAGACAGTCACAAAAGATTCTGTTGAGGCAACGAGTGCAAATGTCACGCTTTCAAAAAATACATTCACACGAAGCGGATATGTGTTTTATGGATGGTATACAAGTTCAGAGACATATTCATCAATTTTATCATGCTATAGGCGTGAATATATTGATGAAGAATCGTTTGAAATCAAGGCAAATAAAAAACTGTATGCAGTCTGGATTCCAAATTCATCATCACTGCTCATAAAAGTGACCTACAATGCAAATGACGGAAGCGCAAATCCTGAAACGAAAGCGCAATATTTACAGAATTCAACTTACGCAGACGAAAAACTACTGCCAAACACATTCACTAAAGAAGGCTGTGCATTCGCGGGTTGGTCAAAAACAGCAACGGCAACTTCGGCAACTTACACTGATGGTCAAAAATTAGATTATTCTTATTATTCTAGCAATAAAATCACTTCCGACACCACATTATACGCTGTCTGGATTGAACCGCAAGACATCTCCGTCACGGTCACCGTTCCGCAGGCGACATCATACACGGATATTACGCTTACCTACAACGAAATTTCTTACAGTTTGAAAGCAAGTCTTTCTGGGGCAGATGAATTTTATTGGATTGTTGACGGTGTAATGATTGAAGATTTCTATGATGACTCGCTCAATGTCTACACGCTTTCTGAAGGACTTCACACGGTTATGGTCACGAATGGCGAAAAGAGCGCAACAGCAGTCGTAACTGTTACAAAAACCAACTAACGGAGAAAAAAATGAAAAAATTGAACAAACTGATTGGATTTTTTACGCTGGCAGTGGCAATTTTTAGCTTTGCAGGCTGCTCAGACATAAGCGAAAAAGAAGAATCGGCATCAAATGACGGAAAAGCAGTCGTCAGATTCGCAATTTCAGAAAACGGAACACAAGAATCAGGTTCAGAACGAACGGTTTTTCCTGTGACAGGCGATGTGAGCGAATTCACAAATATCAAACTGAGTTACAAAACATCATCATATTCAAGCGTGAGCACGGAAATCGGCTCATGGGCAACATACGCTGAACTTGCAACGGCTCAGGCGGCAATTGAAAGCGGCTACAAATATTTTGTTCTTTCGGCTGAACGCTACGGCGCGACATTCACGCAGACAAAAGGTGTTTCCGTAACGGCAAATCAAGCAGTTTCTGTTACATTCGATTCTCTTGAAGTCAGCGCAACGGGAAATCAGACGGGCAAAGTTTCGGTCACGCTCAAATTCCCATCGTCACTTTCAACACAAATCAGCAAAGTGTACGCAGGATATTCAGAAGAAGATGCAGATGAGGACCAATCAAGCGATGATGGCGAAGAAATCACCTACGATTCGGAAAACAATTCTGCAACATTCACCAAAGAAAGCACGGTCGCTGGCTACAATTCGCTCTTTTTTGTTGCAAAAGATACAAGTGACAAGGAGATTTTTGTTTATCCAACGATGGTTCGGGTCAACGCAGGATATTTGAGCAGTGCGACAATTGATGCAAGCACAGGGGAAGCAATTTCACTTGATTCGTCAAAAATCAAAAAAATCACCTATAAAATCAATGACGCTTCAAGCACTACGGCAGATTACGAGCAGACTTTCTATCCTGGAAGCAAAATCTTAAGCGCAAGTGCCACAGGATTTGAACTTGAAGGCAAGCAATTGAAGTCTTGGAACACACTTGCGGGCGGAACAGGAACTTCTTATAAAGGTGGCGATACTCTGTCACTAACGGCCGACCTCACGCTTTACGCGATTTGGGAAGATGTCACACCAAAGACAATCACCTATAAGTCAAACTATCCAAGCAAATTCTCGCTCGCGGAAAAAACAGAGTCAAAAACGGTGAGTGCAAGCAGATTTGATGTTTACGATTCTACAGACTGTTCATTCTCTCTTTTAGGACACAAATTTACTGGCTGGAACACGCTTGCCGACGGAACTGGAACGAGCTACACCGCAGACACTAAATCCGACATTTCGGGCGACTTGACTTTGTACGCACAGTGGGAGCCATACAAAATCTATTATACAATGAATGGTGGCGCATCAAGTTCAGCATTCAACGAATCGGTTTCAAGCGCAACGCTCGGAAGCAACACAATCACAAGCACTGTTCCGACAGCGAAATACTCTTACTACACCTTCCAGGGCTGGGCAACAAGCAGCAGTGCAACTACGGCAACATACCACGCAGGAGACACGATTCCTGTTACAAAGGATGTAGTCTTGGTCGCTGTGTGGAAATTGGGCACGATTGAAGACAACGAATCTGTCACTGTGAAATCAAGTGATGGTGAAAAGGAATTACTCACTTTCACATTGCTAAAAAGTGAAAAAATTGAACTTACTGCTGATGAATTAAGTGGGAAACTCTACTTCTACATTTACAATGGAAGTACAGTAGCACTAAATTTAAATTCGGATGGAGTTGAATCCAAAACAACAAAAACTGCCACCCTTTCTGCAGGAACATACACTTTGAAAGGTGAAAACAAATGGTGGGCAGGTAGCACACGCACTGCAAAAATCACTCTAAAATCCGCTAACTAAGGCCACAGTGTCATTAGGCGCGTAGCGTTAGTACTACAGTTCAAAGCCCTCCGTGTAACCACTCGGCCACACGGAGGGCTTTTTCTTTGATTCCTCTCGTGTTTTTCACTTGCTTTTGTTGTGAAAATTGTCGAAAATAGATATAAAAGTATGACTTCTGGCCAGAAAGTCGCTTTCAGTCTTTTGATTTCTGTTCTTGCATTCTGTGCGTTCACGGTCATTGCCTTTTCGGGGCTTTTTGATCTTATCGAGGTGAATTTTTATCAGCCAGTCGTGCAGGAAATAAAGCACAAGAAGATTCAGGAGATTGCGGCGGCTCAAAACGAATATTTTGATACACTCATGCGCCGTTTCGACAATTTTACGGTAAATTCCGATGTGAAAACCTATGTCCAAACGCATCCGAACGATTCTTCCGTTCGTGCAAGAGAATTATTGCGGTCGCAGCTTGTTACGACCACTCCAGCTCTAAAAGGTCTCAGAATCATTGACGCGAACGGCAGGAATGTTTATTTCAGCACATTTTCTTCTGACGTTATTTCATCAAGAAACGGAATTGCCTACAGAGATTACGATAAAAGCGATGAAGTTGCATATGATTCTGTCATGGCCGATTCCCAAGTTTCAGAAACATTTGACTCAGAAAAAAAATGCCGAATCATCAAAGACGGCGAGCATAATTTTCTCATTTTTTCACTTCCTTTTTTTGACGCTGCTTCAAAATTCAAGGCAACGGCTCTTTTTTACTGCGACGCTTCCAATTTCAGCCAGTTTTTGTTCAACAAAAATCTCATAGACATAAACGGATTCGCCTCTCTTGTTACAAATCCTCAGAATTCACTCAAAAAATTGGACGGTTTTGGCGGATTTGTATTCGGTATGCCAAATTATGGAATCTCTTCGATTCAAATGCAACTGCTTGAAAAATGGAAGGAAAACGAAACCGAATCTTTTTGGAAACTTGAGCCTGTTGAAAAAAAAGGCACGGAGAACATGCTGGAATCCCGTACGCTCTGTGCGTTTTCATATCGGCAGGAACGCGCTGATTATGGCTTTCTTACATTTTTGTACGAAGAAGATGAATTGAAATTTCCGCCGTTCATGCGCCTTCTTTTGCTTGCGACGGCATTTATTACGCTCTATCTCGCGATTTTCTTGATTTTCAGTTTTCGCCATGATGACATCGTTGTGATTCGTGACAAGGTGCATCGCTTTGAAAATGAATTCTTCATCGCTTACAAAAAAATGGGCACGGTAAATCCAGAATATCTTGCCGAGCAAAAGCCTGTTTTGGAGCGGCGGATTTTAAAATCACTGGGCAAAAAAGGTGCCAAGCATGCGAGCGAATTCAAATCAATTTTTGAATCGTACTGGCAGGAAATGCTTTCCTCATTTGGGCTGGGCACTTCATACGCACAAATCGGCTATTTACAAAACGCGCCTCAGATTAATGCCGAAGAACTCAAAGAAATTGTCCGCTCGTCACTGGAAGACATTTTGGAAACAAAGAAAATTGAAAGCGGAAAATTAAAGATTGAAAATTCAGAAGAAAGCGCAGAAGAGAAAGGCCTTCCTCTTGAAGAAAGTGAGCCAGAAAATGTTGTTGTAGAAGATGTAGAAACTGCTGATGCTGCTGAACCAATTGAAGAAATCGAAGAAGTTGCGGAAGCCGAAGTTGCCGAACCAATTGAAGAAGTTGAGTCTGCCGAAGAGCCTGATGGTGCTACAGAACAAGCGGGCGAAACTGAGTCTGTCGAAGAAATAGAGCCAGTTGAAGAAATTAACTCTGTCGAGGAAATTGAAAGCGCGGAAGCGGTCGAAGAGCTTGCAGATGATGCAGAAGAGGCGGAGCCACTTGAAGAGGTCGAAGAACTTGAAGAAGAATCAGAACCCATTGAAGAAATTGAAGAACTGGCAGATGAACTTGAAGAAGTCGAACCTGTTGAAGATGTTGAAGAATTAGCGGACGATGCGGAGCCTGTCGAAGATATTGAGGAACTTGCGGAAGATGTAGAAACCGCCGAAGAAGCGGAAGAACTTGAGGAAGCAGAAGCGGTTGAAGAATTTGCAGACGAAGTTGAATCTGCTGATGAAATCGAAGAAGTTGAGGAAGTCGAAGAACTTGCTGACGATACCGAAGTGTTTGAAGAATTGCAGCTTGGTGACGGGCGCCTGGAAGAAAATGAAACGGTCGATGCTCCAGAGTTTTCAGCGAGTGGTACAATCGATTCGTTTCAGTCGCTTGATGAAGACGATGAAGAACTTGAAATTCTGCCTGAATATGGCGAGCAGGAAGAGCGTGCAGACGATCTCAAGCGGACGCTTTCTGCATTGCCAGAGAAAACTGGCATGGCGCGGCAGAGCGATGACGATGAACTTGGTCTTGACGGTCTGAGCAGAAAATATTCGTGGTCTGAAATGCACGACTTTGAAAAGCTTCACGATGCAGTCAATTATATCAACGAGATGGATTCAAATCTTGAAGAGTTGGAAAGTTTTGATACCGTTCATGAAGAACCTGACGAACTTGCTCCCATTGAAGAAGCCGAAGTTGCTCCTCCGTTTAGCATAGATGAGTACATTCCAAAATTGCTGGCAAACAGTATTTCGGCTGATGATGATATTTACAAGGACGAAGCTCTTCTCGAAAAAATTGAATTCGGTGTTCCGTCTTCTGATATTCTTGATAACGGTGGCGATGATTCGGTGGCGGAAAATTTTGTCGCATATCCGCTGGACTATTCTTTCCTCGATGACGATGACACGGATGAAGTTCTTTACAAATCCCAGCCTCAAAACGATATAACGGAAAGCGAGCATTATTTTAAGCGAGAAAAAGAAGAAGAAATTGCAGAATCTTCCGATGATAAAACTAGTGTTGAAACTGTCGAATCAGGCGATGATGAAACACTTGCAGAAACTGAAGAAGTTGAGCCGATTGATGGGACCGAAGCGTTTGAAGAGGCTGAATCTATTGACGATGCCGAAGAGCTTGAGGCCGTTGTCGTGCAGGAGGAAGATATGCCGTTTATGTTCACGAAGTTGGGCTCCGTTGCGAATGTCGAATTAACGGAACTTTCATCAGAGATTGACGATGCCATTGTTCAAGATGATGACGGCACATTCCGCGTAACAGCACTTCCTTCCGATTCAGTTGAAGCCTCTTTGGATGCAGATTTTAAAAAATTAGTCGATTCTATTTTGCGATAAAAACGAAGGAAAGGTGCATGAATAAAACACTGCTTGTCATGTCCGTAGCATATCTGATTTTTGCGCTTCCGCTTTCATTTATGGATTCACGGAAATTTAGAATTTCGCTGCCGTTCCTGTTTGTGGGGACCGTTGCGCTTCTTTTGTGCAGGTATTTTTTTGTTTCGCAGGCCGTTCTGCCACAGGTAAAAAATCTTTCTCTTGCCGTTTTGTCATCATTTTTGATTTATTTTTGCACGAGAGTTTTGAGCGGCGAAGGTTTGGGCTGGGGAGATGTGTTTTTTGGAACTTTCAGCTCAATTTACACGGGATTTTACATGAACATAATCGCCACCGTTTTTGCGGCCCTGCTTGGAATGTTGTATTATCTTTTTTTGACGATGATTCAGAAATTTAAAAAGAAAAAATTCGTACACCGCCCGATTTTTGCGATTCCGTTTGTGCCGTTTATCACAGCGGGCAGTGTATTTTCAGTCATTTTGTTTTATGTAATAGCGTAATTATGCCTGTCCGCTAACCAAGCCTTGCATTAATTGCACGACCAAGTAAATCTTTTTGTACACATTTACGCCAAGCTCGTTGATTGGCGTTTCTGCAAAGCGGTCAAGTTCCTTCCAGTTGGTCATAAGTTCCGGGCGTTGCTTCTGATAGTCTTCGATAAGAAGCTTGGTGATTTTACCGAATACAATCAGCTGCTTTGTTGCACTCACGATGTATTCTTTTGCGAGCGTGTTGTTGTCGCGAAGCGTGGTTTTGATGATATTGGCGGCCTCTTTGTCGCGGTCAGCACGCGGAAGCAAAGTCTTGAGTTTTTTGCCGTATTCGCCATCGTCTTCGGAAAGTTTTTTGTCAAAGAGCGTGATTTTTTCTGAATATTCAAGAATTGCGTTGTATGCATCGCTCATTTCGGCAGTAAATGGTGAAGTTGCCCATTTTCCGCGCACGAGAACCAAATCTGCGTAGGCGCGGACATCCTTTTTGACATATTCCACAAGGAATGTTTTGAGATAGTTGAGTGGCTTGGTGTACTCAAAACCGCCGAGATTCTTTTTGGTAAAATAGGCACTCTGCTCGTCCGTGTAATTTTGAAGAGAAGAAATGCTTGTTGTTCCAAAAATTTGATTTAAGAGCGCATCGACTTTTGAATTTTTTTGCGCATTTTCGATTTTTTTGATGGCAGTCTGTGCTTCTGTTCGGATTTTTTCGAGATATGTTTCGACAATCTGCTCTCGTTTTTCTTCGTATTGGACCTGATAGAGCGGGTCTTTTGTGGAAAGCTGGATAATCATTTCAAAGACGCGCGATGTTTTGATTTGTGACAATCGGCTGAGAATCTTTGCCCACTGACTTGATTTTATTGGCTCGCTGCCTCCGCGCATTTTTGTGAGCAAGGCAAGAACGCCCGACCAATCTTCGGCAAGCGGAAGAGAATACAGCAGGACGGTAAAATCTTTTAAATCATTTGAGATGTATGACGCATCAATGGCATTGAATTTGGGAGATTTTGAAAAATCATTTTCTTTGACGGTGGAATCGAATTTTTTGATTATAAAATAATAGTCAAAAGTACAGAATGCACGGAGCGCAAGCAGTTTTTGATAGGTAGCGTCTATTTCTTGAATTTTAGACTGATCGAATTCACCTGAGAAATTTGCCAAATCTGACTTGACCTTTTCTTTGAGCTGGTTGATTTGCATTGATTTTGCTGCTTCTTGAATTGCTTCTTCTGAAAGAGTTTCAATCATCTGCTTTTGCACATCTGAAAGAGAAAGGTCGACGGCAATATTTTTGTAATACGCAGGATTTTGCTGAGTGTTAAAAAGTGTTTGGCAGGCAGAAAGAGCCTTGTACAAGTCGTAGAAGAATTTAGCCATTGCCGGAAGTGCCTGATCCGAACCGGCCTTATAGAATTTGAAACGACTTTTTGAAAGAACTTTTGCGATATTTTTAAGCTGCTTTTTGCGTGCAGCATCAGCATCTTTTCCACCGATGAGTGAATCAAGAATTTTATGAAAGAATGATTCAGATTTTGCCATAGTTTAAATATGATGAATTCTACCTATAAAGTCAAATGCTTTGTGGAAATTTATAGTTATTTGTGATATAATTTTTACTCAATGCGTACTTACGATGATTCGATGTTTATCGATACTTTTGAACATGAATACACATGGCTCTCAGGATTTTTGCGAAATGTCGCTCGTTTTCCGTCAAAAAGTGCGCTCACTGATCCAGAAACATCACGAACATGGACATATACATCTTTAAATGAAGAGGCGAATCGGCTTGCGCATGCGCTTCAAAATCTGGGTGTGCAAAAAAATGATGTCGTTATGGTTGCTACTCGGAACTGCCCGGAATTCTGCTTTTCGTACATTGGGCCTCGCAAAATCGGTGCAATCATGCTGGCGGCAAATTCAAATCTTGCTTCTGGGGAATTCGCCCTTCTTATCAATCACAACAAGCCCAAAGTCGTCATTTACTCCGCGAACATTGCTTCTATTATGGTAGATGCGCAGAATATATGCGAATACAAGCCAGAAAAATTCATTCTCGCAGACAATCTTGAAACGGTCGCGCTTCCAAAAAATCATATTTCTTATGAAAATTTTGTGAAGAATGAATCAGGCGAAAACCCAGAAATCACTTTCCGACCGCACATTTACGATGAAGTTTTGCGGCTCTGCACGAGCGGAACGACGGCACTTCCCAAATCAGTGCCATTGAACGACATAAACGAAGTGCTTTCCGCGCACGATGTAATCATGCATTACCCGATGAACCAAAATGATGTCACGCTCAACATGACTCCCTGGTTTCACCGTGGCGGCTGTCACTCTGGCGGCGTGTGCCCTACTTTCTACGCGGGAGCATGTGCCGTCGTCATGCGGAAATTTCAGCCCTCAAATGCGCTCGACTGGGTCGAAAAATACAAAATCACTTACTTAATGGGAAGCCCCTCAAACCTTGCGATGCTTGAACGGGCGCAAAAAAAATCACCGAAGAATCTTTCCACGCTCAAAGGCTTGGTCACGATGGGCGCGCCGCTCTCAAAAGCAGACTGCATTCGCTACATGGAAGTGCTCACGCCGAATATTTTTAACGGCTACGGCACCACCGAAACATTTTGGAATTCATTTTTGCGCCCATACAATCTTCCAGACGGGGCAGGTTCTGTCGGCGGAAGCTGCACCGACGATGAAGTGCGCGTTGTAAAAATGTACGAAAACAAAAAAGCCGAGCCAAGCGATTGCGTTCCGTGCGACAACGAGAGCGAAGGCGAAATCATTATTCATTCTCCTGCAAAAACGACTTACAGCTACTTCAACAACGATGAAATGACGCGCGAAAAATTCTACAAAGGCTGGATGTACACGGGCGACACGGGCGTATGGAACCGCGATTTAATTGTTACCGTGCGCGGTCGCAAAGACGATTTGATTATCACGAGCGGCGAAAACATTTATCCCACGCAAATTGAAGAAGCAATCAGCGAGTACCCAAAAGTCAAAGAATGCCTTGTAACGAGCGTCCCAGACAAAGTGCGCGGGCAGGCGGTGGTTGCTTACATCGTTCCCAGCGATAAAAGCCTTACTGTGCGCGAACTCTTTGAATTCTGCACAAAAAGCAAAACGCTCTCAATTTACAAACGCCCCCGCTATTTTGCGATTATCGACGAACTCCCCTTTACCGCCACAGGAAAGAAAAAGCACTTTGAAATGAAAAATCGCGCGGTTAAAGATTTGGAAGCGGGATTGTTGAAGAAAGATTAGGGCATTTACACAATAAACACATACGGTTCGTCATACGTGAGGAATTTTTTGTCGTGCGTGATGAGCGTCATGCCATCGCCCTTTGCCTGCGCAAGAAGAATGCGGTCAAACGGGTCATCGTGGGTAGGAGAGCCTTCTTTTTGCGAAAGCGTTTCCAATGCACAGACATGGCGGTCATCGATTTCAAGTTTTTGAAAGCCCATCGCCTCGCAATAGTGAAAAAATTCGACACCAGAGTGTTCCATTGCTTTTGGATGTTTGCGGTGTTTAATCGCAACTTCCCACATTGAGGCAATACTGTAAAAAAATTTATTGTCGAGATTTGAAAGAATTTCGACTGCCCGATGTGGCACTTTTTCAGGATAAAAAAGCATCCACATAATAATGTGTGTATCAAGTAAAAATTCCATATTATACCAAGTCCCCCCATACTTCTTTTAATTCTTCATCAGTCCATGCGCATGGATCCCAGTTTTCTTCGGTGATAATCGGTTTTTTGGGGTCATCTGCAAACATGCCGAGTTTATCCGCAATGCTCTGTTTGGGAATCAGCGTGATTCTTACGACTGGCTTGCCCGCACGAGCCACAACAACTTCGCGCTCCTCACGATTTTCGAGCATCGCAATAATTTTTGAAAAATTCGTCTTTGCTTCAAGTACATTCATTTGGCACATAGTTTACCTCTTAGTCAGATTAGTCTAGTCAATATGACTAAGTGTAAATGAGGTATGAAAAAAATGCAAGGGAAATTTTGATTTCTCATCACTCTAATCTGTGAAAATCTGTGTGAATCTGTGTAATCTGTGGTTTCTTTTTTTCCGATAATTAAACTATGTTATATTATCTCGGTGGAATTTTAACAGAATATTTCGGACCTGCCCGTTTGTTGCAGTCGTATACCGTTCTTATCGCGCTTGCCTTGTATTCAGGATTTTTAATTGTGCGGTATTTTTTGCCGAATTTTTACAATATTTTGCCGCATGACCGTGGGCGCGAATTCACCGTGAATGCTGAGGCGGCAAAAGGAAAGCCAACGGGCGCGGGCGTGGTATGGGTGAGCGCGTTCGTCATTTTGAGCATGATTTTTGTGCCGCTCGACTGGATAAAATCGTGTATTCTGATTCTCACTTGGCTTATGATGCTCACAGGCTACCTCGATGACCACAGCGTGAACAGTTGGGGCGAATACCGAAAAGCCCTGCTCGATTTGTTCATTTCAGTGCTCGCTTCGGTTTTGCTCGCGTTTTATCTCATCAATTCTTCTGCCGACAAAACGATTTATTTTTGGATTCCGTTCTTTACGCATGAAATCGCGGTCGCGCCGTGGCTTTTTATCTGCATTTCCACGATTATGCTCTGGGCTTCAATCAACACGACGAACTGCACAGACGGCGTTGACGGCTTGAGTTCCACGCTCGTTCTCGTCGCGCTCATTACGATGGGCGTTGTATTCTATTTTATTCTTGGTCACAAAGATATTTCAGAATATTTGCTCGTTCCGCACATTCAAGACGGCGCGGCATGGGCGGTAATGACTTTTGCCTTAGCTGGCGTGCTTATGGGCTATCTCTGGCACAACGCCTTTCCGAGCCAAGTCCTCATGGGCGACGCGGGAAGCCGTGCGCTCGGTTTTTACATCGGCGTGTGCGTTATGGTCACGAGAAACCCGTTCATGATTTTGGCGACCTCTTCGCTCATCTTCGTAAACGGCGGCTTGGGACTCGTGAAAGTCTTCTTGAAGCGATTTTTGCACATTTCGATTTTTACGAACATCCGTTTTCCGCTCCACGACCACATGCGCAAAAACCACGGCTGGAGCCCCACACAGGTGCTGATTAAATTCCTCATTTTGCAGATTTTGATTACCGTGGCTGTTCTTGGCATTTTGTTTAAGGTTCGATAAACATCGCGCACAAGGTTTCTGCATCGGAAATGATATTCCGCACATAGCAATACTCGTTCGGCTGATGGCATACTTCGTCCATTGTTGACCAAATTGCCGCGCTGTAGCCGAAATTGCGCAGTTCTGCGCCCACCGTGCCGCCACCGATTCCAATGGGCCGTGCTTCAATTCCGTGAGCCGTTTTGATTGCGGCGGAAAGTTTTTTGACGACTGGCGCGTCAACGCTCGTGGCGGGCGATTGCTGTGCCTGCGGCTCGCTCACTTCGATTTTTACACCGTATTTTGACTCAACCTCGGAAACGCGCTTGTTCACTTCGGCTCGCACCATGTCGAGCGAATAGCGCGGTAAGATTCGGCAGTCCATGTAGAACACATCGTCACCGGGAATGATGTTCACGGTCTCCACATTCGCTTCTTTTTTGGTCGGTTGGAAAGTTGAGTAATTCGGGCTGAACAAATCGTCTTTTTCATTGAAGAAATTTTCTAAATCGTTTAGGCGCAACGCCAAGTCACAGGCGGCAAGATGCGCATTTTTTCCTTTGTTCGGCATTGAACCGTGACTCTGCTGACCGATTGTGTGCACGCGAAGCCAGAGAATATTTTTTTCGGCGACTTCAATCGTCTCGCCCTTTGCGTCTCCGCCGTCAGGAATCAGAATCAAATCTTCTTTTTTGAACAGTTCCTTGTGCTCACGAAGTAAAAATTTAATTCCGTATTCAGAACCGAATTCTTCATCTGCCATAAAAAGCAATTTTACTGTATGTTCAGGCTGAATTCCGTTTTTAAGGAGCGCGAGCGCGGCAAACACACCGCTCGTTAATCCCTGCTGATTGTCCTCAACACCGCGCCCAATCAGTTTGTCGGATTTTTCGTCGTACTGAACGCAGAACGGGTCGCTTTTCCAGAGCTTTACATCCCCCGGCGGAACGACATCCAAATGCGCCATCACCCAAATCGAATATTCACTGTCATTATCGGGCTTGACCCGATAATCTTTTCCCGGAATCGTGAGTACCACATTCGGTCGCATGCCCGAAGACACGCGCTTGTCGGGAGCGTCAAAATGTTGCATCTGTTCCCGCGAAAATCCCGCCTCACACAGCCATTTTTCTAACGCCGAGCATTTTTTGCTCTCACCGTCACCACCGCTTTCCGGGGCAATTGCAGGAATTGACGACAACAGTGTTTCGAGTTCTATTATTTTTGCTCTACTTTCCGCGAGCGTTTTTTTAAGAGTATCAAATGTGTTCATAGTATTCTCCATGGAATTGTTCCCGTTTATTCTATCACAATCGCACGGTTCTGTGGAGAAAAAAAATCCGTGCCGTATGCGATGATACAGCACGGATTTTGAAGTTTGGCAGAATTCTTACTGCCAAAGTGCATATAAACTACTCGGCGCATCAAATGTGTTGATTCGCTCGTTTGGCTGATACGAAGGTGTTTTATCCGAAGAATATTTTGCCCAGCCAACAAATTCTGCACCCTCAACAGTCCATGGACAATCTTTTATCGCCAATTCATTTTGAGAACTCCAGTTGTAATACTGTTCGAATTTTTCTCCACTAGAGCCGTCCTTGTAATAGGTGAGTTTTTCTGAGAACGAACCTGTCTTTGAAATCCACACTGCTTTGTAGGTGATTTTTCGTACAGTTTCGCTTTCAAATTCAATCGTTTCGCCAGGATATTTGTCTTTTTGCCAGCATGCAAAGACTTTTCCTTCTGTTTCTGGCTCGAATGGACATTCTTCGATGGTGTAGGTCGCCTTATTGTCCGTTACTGAAATCTCTTTGACGAACGATTCTGTGTCGGAACTTGAATAATTGCGCGTGTAGGTGATAATCAGTTTTGTGTTGTCGAGCCACACTGCGTAGAAATCAACATTTTTTACTAATTGCGGATTGCTTAAAGAACCAGTAATAAAAAGCAAATTGGAAACACTCTCTCCGTCATCGTAGGCGGCTTCTGTGGCATCAGCCGTTTTTGCCCAGCCTTCCATTATATAGCCATCGCGCGTGAATTCATTCGGCGTGAGTTTGTGATACACGCTGCTCAAAGAAGAAGAACCGCCGAGCAAGATGTACTGAACATAGCTTTTGTTTGTGCCATCATTTGAATGATAGGTAATCGTTACGAGATTTGCGTTGTCTTTTGAAACCCATACCGCATAGAGCGTTTTATCAGCGGTGAGCGTGATTGCTTCTCCGTCAGAATATGTCGCAGTTGTCGCCGTTGCGCTTGTTGCCCAGCCTATAAAAACAGAGCCGTCGCGTTTTGCTGTGTTTGCAGGAATTGCATATGTCGTGTTCTTGGGAACATAATACTTTGTTTCTGTTGCGGATGCTGTGTTTGAATTCAGCGTGAGCGTTACGACAGAATCTGCATCAGCCCACAGCGCATAAAATGTGTGGTCTTCACTTAAAGTAAGGCGTGCGCCTGATTGATATTTGATTTCCGTTGCATCACTTGTGTCCGCCCATCCAATCAAACGATAATCAGTGCGTTCAAATGCCTGAAGGGTAAATGACTTGTTTTTTTCTTGCTGAATAACCGTTGCTGCGGGAGCACCATCGTAATTCAAGTCATAGGTGACCGTGATTTTTTCTGCAGGGGATTCGTTAGCGGAATCATCCGAGCAGGAAACAAAATTCGTCATCAAGACGAACGAGAAAAGAGCCGTAAAAAAGCACAGAATTTTTTTCATTGTGATACATCTCCTTATGTATGAATTTTAATCACTATACAAAAAAAAAGCTTTTTAGCAACGAAATGAAGAAAATCTCATTTAAAATGACGAATAAATTCAGCAAAAAATGAAAAAAATCTCAAAAAACTCTAGCGTATCAAATTAAATTGTGTTAAACTTAATTCAGAATCACACGACTGAGGAGACCATTATGGCAAAAACGCTTGTTATCTATTATTCACTTGAAGGAAATGTTGATTTTGTGGCACATGCGCTCGCAAAGGAACTCAGTGCAGACATCTTCCGCTTGGAAACGGTAAAAGAATATCCCAAAAAGGGCTTGGCAAAGTTTTTCCACGGCGGAAAAGATGTTATTTCAAATTCTTGCCCAGAATTAAAAGCACTTCCCGAAACGCTCAGCCCGTACGAACAGATTGTGCTTGGCACACCTGTGTGGGCAAGCCGACCTGCGGCTCCGCTCAACACGCTCCTTGCGAATCTTAATTTTGCGGGAAAGAAGGTTGCCGCATTCGCTTCTGCGGGCGGAGACAATGTGGGAAAAACATTTGATGTCATTGCCGCAAAACTCAAAAATGCAACGCTTGGCGAAACAGTTGCGTTCAAAAATCCGGCAAAATCACCCGAAGCCGCACTTGAAAAAATAAAAGCATTTGCAGAAAAACTAAAATAATTTCTGCACGAAATTAGCAATTGTATTTTTTTAAGTAAATCGCTATCCTATTAAGATAATTTCTCATAAATAAGGAAGCAACGAAATGGCAGTTGAGCAAAAACTTCAAGTCGTGCGTCACTCGTGCGCACATGTTATGGCAGAAGCCGTCAAGCATTTGTTTCCGGGAACCAAGATTGCAATCGGCCCGGCTATCGACAACGGATTTTATTATGACTTTGATTTTTCCACCGCCACTACCAAACTGACCGAAGAAGATTTCCCCGCCGTCGAAAAGGAAATGCGAAAGATTCTCGCAACGGGCGCGGAATTTGTGCGAAAAGAAGTTTCCAAAGAAGAAGCGCTCAAACTTTTCGCTGACGAGCCGTACAAAATCGAGCTGATTAAGGACTTGCCAGAGGGCGAAATTATCTCAACCTACGAGCAGGACGGCTACCTTGACTTGTGCCGAGGTCCGCATGTCGCGACTACTAAAGAAATCAATGCACAGGCGTTCAAGCTCGACAAAATCGCGGGAGCGTACTGGCGCGGCGACTCAAACCGCCCCATGCTCACCCGTGTGTACGCGCTCTGCTTTGCAAAGCCGAATGATTTAAAAGATTATCTCACCATGCTCGCTGAGGCTGAAAAGCGCGACCACCGAAAACTCGGCACTGAAATGGACTTGTTCCATGTTGACCCAGAGAACCCCGGTCAGGTTTACTGGCATCCGAACGGCTGGACGATTTACACGACCATGCAGGACTACATGCGCAAAATGGTTCGCCGCGACGGCTATCAGGAAGTCAACACGCCCGCAATCATGCCGCGCACGCTTTGGGAGCGAAGCGGTCACTGGGGACATTATCAGAAGAACATGTTCATCACGGAATCAGAAAAGCGATTGTTCGCAATCAAGCCGATGAACTGCCCTGGCGCATTGGAGATTTTCAAGAGCCGACAGCGTTCTTATAAAGATTTGCCGCTTCGATTGGCTGAGTTCGGTCACGATGTGCGAAACGAGGCGAGCGGAACTTTGCACGGCGTTATGCGTGTTCGTGGATTCGTTCAGGACGATGCGCACATTCTCTGTACCGAAGAGCAGGTCGCGGGCGAAGTCGCGAAATTCTGCAAATTGCTCAAAGCAGTCTACCATGATTTCGGCTTTGATGATTTGGTCGTTAAATTCTCAACCATGCCAGAAGACCATGTGGGCGACTTGGCGACTTGGGAGCGCGCAGAAAAGGCTCTCGCCGACGCATGCCACGAGGCTGGCTTGGAATACGAGATTCAGCCGGGCGAAGGCGCGTTCTACGGTCCAAAACTTGAATTCAAACTCTACGATTGTCTCGGTCGTGAATGGCAGTGCGGCACGATTCAGGCTGACTTCCAGCTTCCGAGTGCCGAGCGACTTGACGCAACTTACATCGGCGCGGACAACCAGAAGCATCACCCTGTCATGCTTCACCGCGCGATTCTCGGAAGTTTCGAGCGTTTCTTGGGCATCTTGATTGAAAACTTTGCAGGCGCGTTCCCGACTTGGCTTGCCTTTGAGCAGGCGGCAGTCGTTCCCGTCACCAACGATTTTGATGACTATGCAAAAGAAGTAAACGACGCGCTCCTTGCTGCCGATATTCGCTCAAACGCGTATCTCTCAACGGACAACATGCGCTCAAAAATCAAAGTAATCACAAAAGAGCACAAGACACCGTACATCTTGATTGTGGGCGAAAACGAAAAGAAAGACCGAACCGTTTCCGTGCGATTCCGCCAGTCAAGCGGCTTAGAGCAGAAAACGATGAAACTCGAAGAATTCATCGGCTATGTGCAAGATAAGGTGAACACACACTTTGTGGGAGTCTAACTTTCAGCGAGAGTCGATAACTTCTTAAAAAATCGTACGGTAAACGGGATGGCACAGATTGCTGCAAGCAAATCGCACAGCATCTGTGTCATCTGAATGCCAAGAATCGGTTCTGCCCCAAAAAACTGCACGATATGGGGAAGAACAAAAATACACGGAATAAAAAACAATCCCTGCCGCATTGAAGATAAAAATGTCGCGCTCTTTTTTTCACCCGCAGTTTGTAAAAGCATATTCGTTCCAAAAATCAGCGAATGAAACGGCATCACGCATGCCTGCAATCGTAAGGCAAGCGCACCCACTGCAACGACGGCTTCATCATCACGGAAGGCACGCACAATTTCTGGAGCAAAGATAAAGACCAAAATACTCGCAATCGTCATAATCATACCGCTCAGTTTTACCAAAAATGCGTACGCTTCTTTAACCCTGCCGATTTTTCCTGCACCATAATTAATTCCGCAGACTGGTTGAAAGCCTTGCCCAAGTCCAATTGCAATCGAAAGAAGCAATTTGTCAACGCGATTAGTTATCGCCATTCCTGCCACGGCAGAATCTGCCGCAAGAAGAGATGTTGCCGCGAGAGAAACCGTTATTGCCCCGTATTTTGCCGCCTGTTTGTTCAGAAAAATTCCTGAAAGTGCGCCCATTCCCTGCCTAAAAAATGACGGAAGTCCAGAAGTTATAATATCGGTGTATGTTCGGATTTTTTTTGAAACATGCACTGGTGAAAGTTCAGCGAGTGATTTTTTTCTGATGAACATTGAAAGCAGAATCGAAAAGCTGACAATTTGGCTGATTAATGTCGCTATCGCCGCACCAGAAATTCCTAAATCGAAGACGAAGATAAAAAGCGGGTCCAGAAACATGTTCAAAATGCCACCAGAAATCATGCCAATCATTGAGACTGCTGCCCGCCCCTGAAAGCGAAGCAGGTTGTTCATTGCGAACGAGGTGATGATGAATGGCGCACCGAACAAAATATATCGTGAATAATCAAGCGCATAAGGGAGAATGGTGGGAGTGGAGCCGAGATGGACGACAAGCGATTCCCTAAAAATATTCCCGAAAATCGTAAAAAGCACTCCGATAAAAAATGCGGTAAAAATTGCTGTGGAGCAGAACATATGTGCCTTTTTAAAATCTTGGGCACCCAACGCCCGGCTCGTAATGCTTCCGCTTCCCATGCCGATGGTGAACGCACAGGCCTGCATCAAAAACATAAGCGAAAAGATGACACCGACCGCCCCGCTTGCCGAAGTGCCGAGTTTGGAGACGAAGAATGTGTCTGCGGTGTTGTAAATTGCCGTGACCATCATGGTGATGATAGTGGGAATTGCATTCTTTAAAATGAGAGAACCGACTGGCTCTGTAAGCATATGCTCTAAGGAAGAATTTTTTTCATCAGAATTTTGGTTTTGCATGGCTTGATTGTACCATATCTTTTAAAAAATAATCTCTAAAATTTCTATTTTTGTGAATTTATAAGAAAAATAACCGAAACTTTAAATGTGTGTAATCAATATTGAGTTGCGAAATCATTTTTTGTCTGATACAATGGAACTATCTGTAATGAGAGGATGCTTATCGTGAACCAAAAATCAAAATCCCGTAGAATACTGGCACTTTTAATCAGTGTCGTTTGTGCTTTTTCAATTTTCGCACAATCATCCGACGATGTGGGTGAAATTTTCAAGAAGATTGATATGGCAATTGCTGGAAAAAATTCAGAGGCAATTTCTAACATTTTGGCAGAAAATCGCTCTTCAGAAAATTATCCGTTGATAGAAAACTACACACTCAAAAAAACCCGTCAGCTTATCATCACAGATAATCTGGAGATGGCGCGTCAGACATCGCTTGCTGTCATCGACAACAATATCGAAAATTTTGATGCCGTTGAGCTGTATTCATATATCGACAAGGCTATCTTAAACCAAGAAGCCGCAAATCAGGCTGCCGAAAACCGCAAACGGCTTGAGCAGGAGCGAATCGCCGCCCGAAATGCAAAATCCAAGCAGGCTTTGGCAAGTCGTGGCAACTATCAGGTCGTCAACACGGCTTCTGGCCAGGAAGTCTATGTAAACGAACAGCAGTCTTCGTTTTCTTCAAATATTTGGACGGTTAAGCTTGGATTGGCTGATCTCGTGTATCAAAAAATCACTGACCCAGACTATTCAAGCTTAAAATACGGCCTTGCGGTTGGCGCAAATATTTTCCATCCTACGGAACGCTTTGTTATCGGCGCAGACCTTTTTGCGGATGCAAATATTGTCACATTAATTGCGGAAGGTGGGGATTCCGCCGCTACTAAGAAAAAGCAAGATGAAAATAAAGATTTTGAAAAGCCGCAGGAATTCTTCTTCTCTGCTCGGCTTGTTCCAGAACTCGCGTTTGCCGATTTGAGCAAGCACTTGTTTATCCGTGCCGGTATTTCTGCCCATGCATTGGCATCAAACGACCGTGACATCACCAATTCTACGAAAGCATTCGTGTCGCCTGTTGTTGGCCTCGCGCTTGATAATATTACATTTGGCGAGTCACAATTTAGGCTTTTTGCAGATTATGATGCGGGTCACTTCTTCTATGACGACATAAAATTTGCCACAGAATTCGGAGCATCGCTTTTGCTTCCTGTCGCAGTCAATGATAAAACAAAATTCGGAGTTGAGCTTGGATTGCAGGATCTTCTTCTTATGAAGGAAGAAGGCATAGAAAATCGCACCAAAATCACATTTGCACTTGGAGTTGGAAATGTTACAAAATAAAAACATTAGTAAAAAAAGTTTTCTTGTTGTTCTCCTCTGTTTTCTTACAGCAGGTCTTATTTTTGCCCAATCAGCTGCCACCGAAAAGTTGATAAACGACCGCCTCTCAAAAGCTGATGATTGCTATGCGAATATGCAATACAAAGAGGCATATAATTTTGTCAATTCAGCATTGGCTCTGTCTCCCGAAAAGGATGAAGTTCCGGGTCGTGTTTATTTGCTTGCTCAGCAGATTTATCGAAAATTCTTGGAGCAAATGGCAAACACCAAGAATTTCAAGGATTTTGAAGATGTGTTGATGCGTGTTCAGCAGTATCCAAAAATCGGTGATGACCCGCAGGTTCAAAAGAACATCAAAATCATTCAGCAGATGCAGGCAGACATAAAAGATGCCGCGCGAGACGCTAAAAACCGCGAGATGATGCAGGATATTTCCGCAAAACAGCAGGCTCAGCAGCAGGAAATGGTCGAAAGCCTTACCGCAAGCACACAAGAAAGCAACAAACAGATGCTTGAGACTCTTTCAGACAAAATGAATGCAAACACTGAGTCAATGGTCACTTCAATTTCTGACAAGATGACGGAATCAATGCAGAATGTCTCTACTACCATGACCACCACGCTCGACAAAATGGACAAGCGTTCAAACAAAACCTTGTGGATTATTGCGATTGGTGCGGCAATCATCTTTGTCATCGTTTTTATTCTTGTATTCTTGGGAATGAGAGCTTCTGCACGCGCTTCTGCACAGCAGGCCGTTCAGCTTGATTCAACGCTCAAACTTATCGCCGGCATGCAGCAGACAAACAATCAGCTTCTTCTTGGCGGCGTTACCGATTTGAACGGAATGGGCTTAAAATCTGCCGGAAGTTCTCGTTGGGGTGTGGATGCGCTTCCTGCTCCAGAAATGAGCGATGACGAAAAGGCAGAAGTCAAACAGCTCGTCATCGATTGCGAAAAACTTGGTAGCGAAATCGATGCATATACAAAGCGAAAGAACAATTCAAAGAATGTTTCTGAATTGGTATACAAACTTGCAATGCAGCTTGGTCTCAATCAGAATTCTTCAATGATTTACTTTGCGGCGGCTATGGTCTACGATGCAGGTTTCCTTGCCGTTCCAGAGGAATTGCTTGAAGCCGAAAATCTTGACGATGAGCAGCGAACACAACTTCGTGACCATGTGAATCAGTATGAGCAGTATCTTGGATTCGTTCCGCGCAAATACTGGCAGATTTTTGAAGAGGCTGCAAAATATCACCACGAAAATACAGACGGAAGCGGCTATCACGGATTGTCAGGCGATGATATTCCGCAGATTGCTCGTCTTATCCATGTCGCAGAAAGCTACAACTCGCTTATCAGCCGACGAAACTACAAGCAGATTATGGATAAAGAGACTGCTATTGAAGAACTTCTTGCTAAGCCAGAACTCTATGATGTTGATGTCGTAAAAGTTTTGGATGCAATTCTGTAACATATAAGCGCAAAGTTAAAAAACGGAGCGTATAATAAAAGTTACGTACCCATGCATTTTTGCATGGGTATCTTTTTTTTTGTTCAGTAAGGTGCTATAATTATACAAATTTTTGAGGTGGGAATATGTGTGGAATTGTTGGATATGTCGGCTCAAAGCAAGCGACTCCTGTTCTTATCAATGGACTTAAAAAGCTGGAATACCGCGGGTATGACTCTGCGGGCGTTGCCGTTCTTTCAGAATCGAGCGATGAAATCTTAGTTCGGAAATCAAAAGGTGCCATAAAATTTCTTGAAGAAAAAATTGCTGATGAAGTAATCAAAGGGTCGGTCGGAATCGGACACACGCGCTGGGCGACTCATGGCGAGCCGAGCGATTTGAATTCTCACCCGCACACGAATGTTTCTGGCACAATTGCTGTCGTTCATAACGGCATCATCGAAAATTACGCAAAACTCAAAGCCTGGCTCCAAGATCAAGGCGTTGTCTTTAAAAGCCAGACCGATACGGAAGTTATCGCGCATTTAATCAACTATTTTTATGAAAAAACGGGCGAAATCTTTAAGGCAGTTCTTGAAACGCTCCATCGTCTTGAAGGAAGCTATGCGCTTGGCGTTGTCTGCACAAAATATCCTGACCGCTTGATTGCAGCCCGCAAAGAAAGTCCGCTTATCGTGGGGCTTGGCAAAGGCGAAAATTTCATTGCATCTGATGTGCCTCCCGTTCTTGAATATACCCGTGATGTCTATTATCTCAATCAGAATGAGCTTGCGGTTTTGTACAATGACCATGTTGATTTGTTTGATAGTGAAGGCAATAAAATTGTCCGCGAGCCGTCTCATGTTGACTGGGATTTGTCGAGTGCCGAAAAGGGCGGTTACGCTCACTTTATGCTTAAAGAAATTCACGAGCAGAGCAAAGCCTTTACTGACACATTGCGCCCCCGCCTCGTTTTTGACGGCGAAACTCCTTCTGACATTCAATTTGATGAAATAGAGTTCGGCGAAGATTGGAAAACGGCGGGCAGAATCGTGATTACCGCGTGCGGCACGGCGTATCATGCGGGCGTGGTCGGAAAATACGCGTTTGAAAAGTTTGCACGCATTCCCGTTAGCGTTGATGTCGCCTCTGAATTCCGCTACCGAAACCCTATCTTGAACAAAAATGACATTTTTATCGTTATTTCTCAATCGGGCGAAACGGCTGACACATTGGCGGCTCTTCGTTTGGCAAAACAGGCGGGCGCAAAAGTGATTGCAATCACGAACTGCGTTGGCTCAACCGTAAGCCGCGAAGCCGACGAAGTAATCTACACGTGGGCAGGACCAGAAATTGCGGTTGCTTCCACAAAGGCATACACTACTCAGCTCATGTGCTTGTATCTGCTTGCTTTAAAATTGGGCAAAGAACGACACACGCTTTCAGAATCAGAATACAAAAAATTGCTTTCAGAAATCGCGTTGATTCCAGAAAAAACAAAAGAAATCACTGAAAATCAAAGCGAGATTCAAAAATTTGCGTCTCGTCAGTTCAATAAATCAAAAATTTTCTACATCGGGCGGCAGTTTGATTCGGCTTCATCTCTCGAAAGTGCCTTAAAGCTCAAAGAAGTCAGTTACATGCACTGCGAGGCGTTTGCGGCAGGCGAGTTAAAGCATGGGCCTATTGCGCTCGTTGATTCTGACACGCTTGTTGTGGCGATTGCGACCGAGCCTGCGCTTTACGAAAAACTTGCTTCAAATATCGTTGAAGTCAAAAGTCGTGGAGCGGTAACAATGGCTATCACGATTGACAAAACGGGTGCGTTCAACAATTGCTGTGACGAAGTGATTTCGATTCCAGACATTGAGCCAAGTCTTGCTTCCATGCTTTCAATAATTCCGGCACAGCTTTTTGCGTATTATTGTTCGATTTTGCGTGGAAATGACCCCGATAAGCCAAGAAATTTAGCAAAAAGTGTTACGGTGGAATAATCCGAATCAGAATTTTGAATTTTTTACGAAATTTTGAATTTTGTGGTGAATTCCACTAGACACAATTTGTGATTTCAACTAAAGTGTAATTAAGACAAAGGCGTCGTAAATGAACCGCTAGAGGTGTGTCCGTTTGGATTCACAGTGGCGTTTCGTTTATGACGCCTTTTTTGTTTCATTTTGAAGCAAAAAATCACGCCAAGAATAGGAGAAAAAAATGGCAATCAAAGAATTCAATGTGAAGAACGCGTATTGTAAGCGCGTGTGGGACGAGCTCAAAACTCGTTATGCTGACCAGGAGCACTTCCTTCAGGCGGCTGGTCTCGTTTTGGAGACACTTTCACCAGTCGTTGACACAATGCCTGAGCTTGAGAACACAGCTGTTCTCGAACGCTTCGTTGAGCCAGAGCGAATCATCATGTTCCGCGTTCCGTGGACAGACGACCAGGGAAAACCGCATGTAAACCGTGGCTTCCGCGTTCAGTTCAACAGCGCAATCGGACCGTACAAAGGAGGCTTGCGCTTCTCACCGGAAGTTGGTCTTGATGTTCTTAAATTCTTGGGATTCGAGCAGGTTCTTAAAAACTCACTCACCACATTGCCAATGGGCGGCGGAAAGGGCGGTTCAGACTTCGATGGTCACGGAAAATCAGACGGCGAAATCATGCGCTTCTGCCAAAGCTTCATCACTGAGCTTTACCGACACATCGGTGCTGACACAGATGTTCCTGCTGGCGACAAGGGCGTTGGCGGAAAAGAAGTTGCGTACATGTTCGGTCAGTACAAGAGAATCACGAACCAGTTCACAGGCGTTCTCACAGGAAAAGGCTTGGACTTCGGCGGTTCATTGATTCGTCCGGAAGCTACAGGTTACGGTCTTATCTACTTTGCTGAATGTATGCTCAAAGCTGCAGGCACTGACTTCAAGGGTAAGTCAGTTATCATCTCTGGTGACGGAAATGTCGCTCAGTACGCTTGTCAGAAAGTCACACAGTTGGGCGGAAAGGTCATCACTTTGTCTGACTCAACAGGTTACATCCTCGACGAAGACGGAATCGATGCTGAGAAGCTTGCTTACGTTATGGAATTCCGCGCTCGCCGCGAAAAGATTGACGCTTACGTTAAAAAATATCCAAAAGCAAAATTCTTCAAGGGTGAAAAACCATGGGGTGTTAAAGCTGACTGTGCATTCCCATGCGCTACTCAGGACGAAATCTACATGGAAGATGCAGAAAAGCTCGTTAAAAACGGCGTAAAACTCGTTGCAGAGGGCGCTAACATGCCAACTCGTGCAGACGCAATCGCTTATCTGCAGTCAAAGGGCGTTCTCTTCGCTCCAGGAAAAGCTTCAAACGCTGGTGGTGTAGCAGTTTCTGGTCTTGAAATGTCTCAGAACTCAGAGCGCCTCTCATGGAGCCGTGAAGAAGTTGACGCAAAACTCAAAGCTATTATGACAAACATTCACGACAACGCATACGAAACAGCGAAGAAATTCGCTCCGTCTGCAACCCCAGACTATGTTTCAGGTGCAAACATCTACGGCTTCCTCAAAGTCGCCCGCGCGATGATGGCGCAGGGATTGGTGTAATAAAAATTCATCACAGAGCTTAGGAGAACACAGAGGATTATTAGAAAAAAATCTCTGTGAACTCTGTGCCCTACGCAACACAGTTGCTTCGGAGAGTCGCTAAAATTGCAGTGCAATTTTTTAACGCTCCCTATCTGTGAGAAATTTAAAAATCCCGCTCTTCCGTTCGGTTGGGCGGGTATTTTTTGTTACAATTAACTCTCTTGCTAAAATTCAATCTAGGACTTACAATATAAAAAATAATAGTTTTACAGAGGAATTTATGGCACTTTCAATCCGTGAAAAATACGCTGACATGTTTAAATCGCTGGCAACGGCTTCTGTGGCGGCGGCAAAAATCGATGAGACAAATGTATATCAAAAAGAAAATCCGCAGACGCGCAAATTTATGGATATTCTTGTCTCAGACAATATGGCGGAAGGAAGCCATTTGGAAGGCAAAGAAAATTTCCGTGCGTTTTTGGATGCAGTCAAATCGGGCAAGCACGGTCTTATTCTCATGGAGCACTATTCAAACACGGATTTGCCCGCGCTTTGCTACTTGCTTGAGCACGATTTGGGCGACGAGGGCAAAGATTTGTCAAAACGAATTGTCGCAATCGCAGGAATGAAGCTCAACGAAGCGGATCCGCTTGTCCGTGCGTTTGCCGAAAGTTTTACGCGCGTTGTCATCTACCCTACGCGTTCGCTCGACAAGGCAGAGGCATCCGCTCAATCTGAACAAGAAAAGCTCGAAGAAGAAAAACGGGCACGAACCATCAATCTTGCGGCAATGCGTGCAATGGACAAATGCAAGCGCGACGGCGAAGTCATTCTCGTGTTCCCAAGCGGCACCCGTTACCGACCGGGCCATCCTGAAACAAAGCGCGGATTGCGCGAAATCGATTCTTACTTGCGCATGTTTGACATTATGATTCTTGTCACAATCAACGGAAGCGCACTTACAATCGATGTGAATAACCCAGACGATATGCTCGCAGACATTGTTGCGCCAGCTGTTCAGATTTTTTCAGCAAGCCCGGTAATCGACTGCAAGAATTTCCGAAAGGATTACCTTGCTACGCTCCCCGAAAGTGAGGAAGACCCCAAGCAGAAGGTGATTGACCACATCATGGAGCTTTTTGACGAGCAGCATGAGCGAATAGAAAAACTGAAAAACGCGAATTAGTCTATTTTTTTGAGAATTTTAATGAGGCCGTTCTTGTCTACCAAATCGATAGGGCGGCCTTCTGCATATTTACGGCCTTCTTCACTAAAAAGCCCCGCCGTAATACAAATTCCTTTGTCTGCCTTTGCTTCTGAGACGCGGGCATGGAATTCGCGGACATACAAATCTGCCACCGCGCCTGTTGTTCTGTAGAATCTAAAAATATGAGTCTCTTCTGCACGAACAAAGTCAACAGTCATGAGGATTTCGACATGTTCTGGCTTGACGGCAATGTCTACGATTTTTGCGACCGCCCGCTGGTAATACTTCATGACGATTTTTCGGCAGAGCGCGACAAAATCACTTGAGGAGGACATAAGATAGGTCTGAAGGTTTTTGTTCTGGTTCAGTTCAGAATAGCGGGCAAGAAGCTGCGGAACATCTTTATACTGCGGATTGATTGCCTGAATTTCGTTTAAATAGGTGATTCCCTTGCCAATCGCTTTTTGTGCAAAGTAGGCAAGGGCAAGTCGGTAGCGCGTTTCGATTGCAACTTCTGGAGCGGCATTCTGATGCTTTAAGCCGATTTCAAAATCCTGAATCGCCTTGTCTGCGTCTCCCATCTTTAAATGGAACATGCCTGCCGCGAGACAGGCTTTTGCACCAAATTCTGGATCCGGGCGCAAGTGCATGAATACTTTGATTGCTTTTTCGCCATAGCCGCTTTCGTTCATGCCGTCTGCCATTGCGAAAAGTGCTTCCTTGTTTTCTGGATTTTCGTCAAGGGCGCGTTTAAGATAGGGAAGCGATTCCTTGTAATGCTTTGCTTTGTAAAGAGATAGCCCAAGCGGAGAGCTGATTCCTGTGGCATCTGGCTTGACAACAACAACTTTTTTGAATCGGGGAACAGCCTTGTCAAATTCGTTGTTTTTATAGAATGCAAGACCGAGATAATAGTTGACTTCAAAATCATTCGGATTGATTTGGGCAGCTGTACTTAATCCTTTGAAACTTTCTGGGATTTTATTCATTTTGACGGCACAAATGCCCTGCCTGAGCGATGCCTTAAAAACATCGATTTCTTTGTGGGCGGGAGCGATTCCCATTTGCGTTTCGTAGATAGGGAATGCTTTGTCCCATGCTCGTTCGTTGTAATATAAATCTCCGAGTGCGATAAGGGCTGGAGCGTTATGAGGATCTTGCGCAAGTTTTCTGGTTGATTCTTTTATGATTTGGGCGCGACTCTTTGATTTGCCCTTCTTCCCTGATTTTTTGCGGGTGGCAATAGAGACGATTATTGCACCAAAAGCGACTATTATTACTATTGCGATTAAGGTTTGCATACTGTGTTCATTATCGGCTATTTTTTATAAAAAATAAATAGGTAAAAAAATGCTAGACTAAATGGGGATTTATGGTGTATTATGGTAATGACTTTAAAAAGTTGTATTAGAGGTAGAGAAGCATGAGTAGCAATAACAACAATCTTGTTCCTGGTTTTAACGATGAAAAAGACGACAGCCTTAAAATCACACTTGAGAAAATTGCTGATGTCGATAATGGACTTGTTATTTATTTAAATGGCTATATTGATACTTACAATTCAAGTTTCTTCCAGAAACGAATTTCTAAAGTTGTAGAAGCAGGTTTCGTCAACTTGATTTTTAACTGCTCTGCTCTTAATTATGTCTCTTCAACAGGTATTGGTTCATTTACCGCCTTCCTCAAACTCATTAAGCCAAAAGGCGGAGACATTGTCCTTCTCGAAATCCAGCCAAAAGTATACGAAGTCTTCCAGCTTTTAGGCTTCTCTCAGTTCTTCAATATCAAAGATTCTTTAACAGATGCAATCGCTTTCTTTAAACAGGGTGCTCCCGTTGCAGAAAGCATCTTCCCTAAAATCTTCAGTTGCCCAGTTTGCTCTAAGCGGCTCAAGGCTACGAGGGCAGGGCGTTTCCGCTGTTCAGAATGTAAGTCTATACTTGCAATCGATCAGCATGGTCAGGTATTTTTGGGCTAAGCATGGCGAGTGCGGCAAAGAGAGTGCCTGATTTTTAAAATGTCAGTTTCTTTTTTTGTTCATTCGTGATATTCTAATAGAATAATGAAACGCGCACTTTCTTTTTTTGTAATTTATATTGCATCGCTGCTTGTTTGTACGGCTCTTTTTGCGATGCTTTTTATGTTCAGTTGCAATCTCACCATGTTTGTTACGGGGCTTCCTTCGTCGTTCTTTTCACTTCATTTTTTTCTGACAGGGGCTCTTACCTGCTTTCCGCTCGTATGCATCTTAACGCACATTCTTTTTGTTCTGTATCTTATTCGCCATCCCTCAAATCAAATTATTTCGCTTGTCTTGTATGTCGTGCTGGGTGCGCTTTCATGGCTTGTTCTTATTCCCACCGACATGCACCTTATTTCACGCTACGAAAGTGATGTGTTTTCTACGCGAGTCGAAGCAAGTTCGGCAGGTGTTTTCCGCAAAGAAGAAAACGGTATCGTCTATTATTCCCGCATTGGTGATGACGGAACGGCGGACGGGCTTTTTATCGATACGCTGGGGATTCAGTCTCAGGGCGAAAATGTTATTCCTTTCTTTAATTCTTCCGTTAAAAACGAAACGGCTTTTCCGTATTCAGACATTTTAATAAAAAACTCTTTGCAGCCTCCTGCTATGGCGGTGTATCCGCTTTCTGTATACAATGCGCTTCTTACCGCGAGTCAGTACAGCAATTCGCTCGGATTTTTGGCATGGCTCGCCTTTGCTTCGATTGGGCTGGCATTGCTTTCAATTTACGCCCTACAGTTCGCAAGCTCATGGAAGCTGGCAAATGTTTCGTTCGTGATTTGTGCCGCTTTTGCCATCATTTTCATTAATTATCTCTACTACATGAATATGCTTCCAAGCGTTTTAAAAGAAGTTGCTTTAAAACTTTCTGAATTTACTGGCGCAAAAGATCCGCTTATCATAATCATAAATCTTATTATTACCGTCATTTTGGCAGGATTCGGAATCTTTATGGGAATCTACCGTTACGGTACTTCAATTTCGGATCCGGAGGATGAAGAATGAGAAAAACTGGTCTTATCGTAGCGATTTATTCCGTTCTTGCGTTTGCCATCTGTCTTTTAATCTCAAATTTTATGCATAATCTGCCCGTTTTGCTTGAGGGCGAAGAATCATCATATACTTTTGTCCGTGGATTTTTGTATTTCTGCAAATTCTTGCCCGCGCTTGTTTTTAGTTCGTTTGTGATTGGGTGCGCTATTTCGTATGGAAAGGATGCAAAAAAGGCAAAAATCAAATATTCCCCGCTGATTATGGCTCATTTCCGCAAGACGATGATAGCCTCGCTTATTATTGTTCTTGTCGTTTCCCTTGTTACCGAAGTGTTTGTTCCGATTTTTGAGGCGCGGCAGGCTCGTTCCAGGCTCAAGCCCGTGCTTTTTTCAGAATTCGTAAATCTTGGCCGCGAAAATTATGACAAGGGCAACATGAATCTTGCGTTTGAGTATGCCTATAACGCGCTTCTTCTTAATCCCAAAGACAAGGATGCGCTTTTTATCAAAGAGCATGCTGAGGCAAAGCTCAATTCGCTCAAACTGATTTTGGATCATAGTCCAGAACTCGGAAAATCTGATTCTGAAATTTCCTATGTCCCAGTAAATGAAATAAAAGGAGAAACGGTCACTTCCTTGCTCAAAAAGGCGCGCGAAGCGATGAAAAACGAAAATTGGTTCGATGCGCACTATTACGCGTATCTTGCAGTGGAAGTGGGCGACGAGCAGGATATTAATTTTGATGAAGCGAATCGGCTTGCAAGCGAGGCATGGAATCATCTTTTTGATCCCACCGTTATCAAAGAAACCGATGAGCAAATCTTGTTCAGAAAAAAGCGTGAGGCGTACCGAACATTGATTCGCGGTGATAATATCGAAGCATATTATCAGTTCCTTGAAATCGCGGCTATTTCTGATGTTGTGGCGCGTGACCCTGATGTTTCAAAATTTCTTGCGATTGCGTCTCAGCGGGTTGCAGACCAGTGTTTTTTTATAGAAGAAGTCGAAAATTTGCGTCGGTTTGAATCGGGCAATAATATTTATTTTTCTGTTCCGCATGATGATGGCTCTCGCGATGTCGTCTATATTCGGGGAATTACGCCTGTCAAAAATTCTGGCGGAATGATTCAATATTTGCGCGGCTTAACCGTGTTTACCTACTCAAAAGACGGCCGCTTCATTCGCTCAATTTCTGTTCCGTATGCAAAAATGCTTTCGGAGCGTACCTCAATGTTTGACAATTCTGAAAAAGTTCGCTTTGGAATCAAAGATTCGTTCAAAAATGTGCCATATCTTATGCTTGAAAGTATTTCCAAAAACGACCGCAGTGCGCGTATTTCGCCTGTATATGAATACGATGTGGAATATTTGCAAAAGCATGATTCTGAACCCAATAACTATTTCGTCTTGGGCTTGTCTATGGCGGATTTCAATCTTATTTGCGATGCTACAGGCGGTTCCGGCAAGATGAGTCTTATTTCATTGATGAAATTCATGACGAGAGCCCGTGATTATGGCTATTCATATGAAGTTTACAATGCCGATTTTGTGTACCGCATTACCTATCCGCTCGTTCTTTTGATTTGTTGTATTTTTATGGCGTGTATGGCATGGAACTATCGGCTTAATGACGAGCAGCTTTTCAAATTCAAATGGATTTTCCTTATGCCGTTGATTACATTCATTCTGTATTTTGCGATTGAATGTGGCTTGTATCTGTGTAAAATGCTTGATTATGCTCTCGTGATTATGCTTGGACGTGCCGCCGTGTATGTGAGCGTGGTGCTTCTCATAGTCATTCTTTTTATCGTGAGCTTTATTTTTGTTTCTCGTACGGCGGAGTAAAAATTTCACTTTTCGTCTCTTTTATCCGATAATAAAACTATGAGTGAAAAGGGAAAGAAAAACAAAAAGAAGACCGGGCTTGGCTTGGCCATTTGGATTCTTGCGTTCTTGATTATTTTGATTGTGTTTTTGGTCAAACAGGAAGAAATCAGGGAAAATTTTGATAAATCGGGCGCAAGTGCATTAATCGAAAAGAAAATCGGCAAAGATGTTTTTGAAAAGAAAGAATCTCAAAATGAATCTGAAACAGGTGAGACTGTAATCGAATTAAATTTGAAAAAAAATACGCCCGTCGCAAAGAAAGAAGAGAAAAAACAGGAAGCAGAAGCTAAAACGCAAAAAACGGAAACTCCGACTCAGAAAACAGAACCGCAAAAATCAGAAAAAACGGAAACGACTCCAAAAAATTCTGAAAAGACAGAAAAAGCTCCAGCTGCAGCTCAGAAAACGCAGACCGTTGCACAGAATCAAAAAACGGAAGAAAAAAAACAGGAATCGAACACGCAGCAGACAAAGCCTTCGACAGACACAAAAGCGGTGGCTCAGACGCAGCCTTCTGCTCAGTCGAAAACCGCACAGCCTGCACAAACGGCTTCGACTCCCGTTCCCGTTTCAAACACCATCAAGGCGAAAATTTGTTTTGTGGCGATTGACAGTGACGGCCCGGTCGTACGAAAAGAAGTGAGCCGTTCCGTTGCAAAAGACTCTCCGCTGGGAGACGCACTCAAAATGCTTTTGGCAGGTCCGAGCGCAACGGAAGCAAAAACGGGCTGCCGCTCATTGATTCCAGAGGGAACGCGGTTGCTGAGCGCACGAGTTCAGAATGGAGTCGCAACGCTTAATTTTAGTGAAGAATTTCAGTTCAATCAGTTTGGTGCAGAAGGTTCGCTCGCACAACTCATGCAAGTCGTGTACACTGCGACCAATTTTAGCACAGTGAAAAGCGTGCAGATTCTGATAGAAGGGCAAAAACGAGATTATCTGACAGAGGGCGTATGGATTGGAAGCCCTCTGAGCAGAAATTCATTTTAATCACACAATCGTGCCTTTGGTGCTCGGAACTTCACCGTTACGGCGCGGGTCGATTTCAACGGCACTGCGGATTGCGCGGGCGGCGGCTTTGAACAAGCCTTCCATTTTGTGATGGTCGCTTCTGCCGCGAATCGTGTCCAAGTGCAGGTTGCATTTTGCCGCCTGCACGAAGCCGTTCCAAAAATCCTCAAAGCAATCGGTCTGGAAAGTACCTTCCTTGCCGTCCTGAACGCTCACGAGCGGAATTCCCGTAAGCTCGGCATTGCAGACCAAGAACGGCCTTCCGCCAAAATCAACTGCCGCACGAAGAAGAGCCTCATCCATCGGGTAGAGGAACGAGCCGCTTCGGTAAATCCCCGCACAGTCGCCAAGAGCCTTTGCGAAGCACTGCCCCAAAACGATTCCCGTGTCTTCAATCGTGTGGTGCTGGTCAACTTCGAGGTCGCCTTTAATCGTTCCCGAAAGGTCAAAAAGCCCGTGCTTGCAGAACGAGCGAAGCATGTGGTCAAAAAATCCAATCGGATTCTCCACCGAGCACTTGCCCGTTCCGTCAAGATTGAGTGTAAGCGAAATCTGAGTCTCGCCAGTTTTTCGTTCGATAGTCGCTGTTCGCATTTTAAATTCCTCACAGAGAGCACAGAATTTTTATCCACAGATTAACACAGATTATCACAGATTCTAAGTTTAATGTAATACATATTATAAAACATATCGTTTATAATACAAACTTTTTGTCCCAAAATTTAGTAATAATCCCTTCTTTAATCTAGATGCTTTTAAATAATTTATGATTTGCGATTCTTCAGTTCCTGATAATTTTGTCAAAGCCTTTAATTCAACAATTATCGAACCAAAGCAAACAAAATCTGCCTTATAATAAGAATCTAGCTCCACCCCAGAATAAAAAATTGGTAGTCTTTTTTCTCTTTCATAGGGAATATTTTGTTTTTTAAATTCAACCTCTAAGGCATCCTGATAAACAGCTTCAAGGAATCCAGCTTTCAATTCAGAGTGAACTTTCATAGCCGCTCCGATTATTGCATAAGTTTCAGAATCCTTAGAATCCGTCATAATTTTATTCTCTCCTTTTGTTTATTTCTATCCATAAATTAATACAGATTTTCAGAGATTATAATTTTTGCCAATTGAGAGACTTTCGTAATAAACTGAAAGATTTTCGTATGAAATACCTAATCTGTGGAAATCTGTGCCTATCTGTGGATTTCTACCTCACAACTTTTCTAAGTGCGTATTCCAAAATATCCGTTGCGCCCAACGACTGCAATTTGGGGAGAAGCGTGGGGACTTCGCTTTTTTTGACGGCGATTTTGACTGCGTAGCCGTCATCGCCGAAGAGCGGACTGACGGTGGGGCTTTTCATTGAGGGAAGAGCCTTGATAAGCCCGTCGAATTTTTCTTTTGAGACATTCATTTCGAGCATGACCCGACCGCGCGCGTTCAAAACAGACTCAAAGAGCATTTTGAGCTCCATGATTTTTTGCTTTTTTGCCGGGTCTTTGAGGGCTTCTTTTGACGCGTACATTCTTGTGGAGCTTGTCATGAGCGTGTCCACAATTTTGAGATTGTTCGCCTTCAAACTAGAGCCGGTTGAAGTGTTGTCAATCAAAATCTGCGCGAGGGAATCTTCGTTGTCCTGCACAAAGCCTTCGCTCGTGCCCCAGGTGCGGAAAATCGTGCCGTCAATCTTTTTTTCGCTGAGCCATTTTTTGCTCAGATTCTGATATTCGGTGGCAATCGTGACTGGCTTCTGAACGAGTGCTTCAAAATCAACCGTGTTCGGGATTGCCGCAACGATTCTAACGGGGTCAAAACCCAAGTCCATGATTTCTTCAACGCCGTCCTGAACGCCGTTCTCGTAAACCCAATCTTTGCCAGAGAAACCGACATCAGCCTTGTTTGAGGCGAGCAACGCGCTTGCAATCTGCGGCTTTACGACCTGAAACGCCAAATCGTCCTGATTCGTGGTGGGAAAATAGGTGCGCTCCGCCAGTTTGAGGGAAATGCCCACATCGCTCAAAAGCTCGTACACAGATTCGTAAATTCTGCCTTTTGCCAATAAAATCCGAAGTTTATCCATAAAATTGAAATTCCTTTTCTGAAAGTTTCTTTAGATTATAGCGAATTTGAGCGATGTATACAATTTCTTCATTTTATTTTAGTTGATTTGAATTGTATCGCGCGGTGACTTGTGGTATTATGAATTTATGCACTATGGGGTCATTAAAAAAACTGATATTGCAAACGGTTTGGGGGTACGAGTCTCTCTGTTTGTCTCTGGTTGTCGAAATCACTGCAAAGGATGCTTCAATCAGATTACATGGGATTTTAACTTCGGCAATATCTTCACAGAAATGACAGAAATGGAGCTTCTTGGCGCTTTAAAGCCATCGTATATTTCTGGACTCACAGTGCTTGGCGGCGAGCCGTTTGAAGAAGAAAATCAGGAAGTTCTGGCTCCTTTTTTGGAACTTGTAAAAAAAGCATTTCCAGAAAAAACGATTTGGTGTTACACCGGCTATCTGTACGATAAGGATTTGCTTCCACAAGACGGGCGCAAACACACGCCTTTTACAAACCGAATGCTTGCATGTATCGATGTGCTTGTTGACGGACCGTTTATCGAAGACTTAAAAGACTTAACATTGCACTTTCGTGGCTCCCGAAATCAACGCATCATCGATTTAAAAAACAATTGTCTTTTAAAACTATAGGAATTATTCACTATGGAAAAAATCGAAAAAAATCGCACAAAAATCATTGTCCGAACGAGTATTCTTGGAATCGTGGCAAATATTTTTCTCGCGGCGTTTAAGGCTCTCGTCGGATTATTCTCTCATTCTATCGCCATTCTTTTGGACGCGGTAAATAACCTGACGGATGCGCTTTCTTCGCTCGTTACGATTATCGGGGCAAAACTTGCGCAAAAACCTGCTGACAGACAGCATCCGTTTGGACACGGCAGGGCGGAATATCTGAGTGCGCTCGTGATTTCTGTGATTATTCTGTATGCTGGCGTTACTTCCCTTGTTGAGTCGGTCAAAAAAATCTTTAATCCGCTCACACCTGATTATATGCCCGTTTCGCTGATTATTATTTCGGTTGCGCTTGTCGTAAAAATTTCGCTCGGCCTTTTCGTAAAATCAGTTGGAAATAGGGTGAATTCTGATTCTCTCAAGGCAAGCGGCCAGGACGCGCTCATGGATTCTGTGATTTCTCTTTCAACGCTCGTTGCGGCGACCGTTTTTTTGCTGTGGGGGATTTCTCTCGAATCTTACTTGGGCGTTGTGATTTCCGTTATGATTATAAAATCGGGGTTTGAGACTCTGCAGGAAACGCTGAGCAAAATCTTGGGCGAGCGAATTGATGCCGAAATGTCGCACGCAATTAAAAAAACAATTGCTTCGGTTGATCCTGAGATTCGCGGGGCATTCGACTTGATTTTGAACAATTACGGGCCTGACAAGCATTTGGGTTCTGTTCATATTGAAGTGCCGGATACATGGACAGCGGATAGAATCGATGTTGTTGCACGAAAAATTTCCAGCGAGGTGTACAAAAAGCACAATGTGATTATGACAGCAGTGGGCGTGTACAGCGTGAACACAAAGCACAACAGGGCGGCCGAAATTCACAGCCAGGTTTCAAAAATTGTGCATGAGCACAAAGATATTTTGCAGATGCACGGATTTTTTCTTGATGAAGTTGCAAAAATCATGCGCTTTGACATAATCGTGTCGTTTGATTCGCCGAACATGCAGGTGATGTACAATCATGTCGTTAATGATGTTAAGCAGGCCTTCCCCGATTACGATATTCAAGTTCAGTTTGATTTTGATGTGAGCGATTAAAAAAGCCCCACTTCAAATTGAAGATGGGGCTTTGTAAAAATCATTTATTTCTTTTTTTCGATTTGAATCTTTTTGGCGAATGCAGGTTCTCCGCCATCGGTACCGTGCTTTGGATGATATTTTCCGTATGGAATATCACCAAGTGCGGAATCGTTGCATTCTACGGCAACATCGATGTAGTCTGTGAGAGCCATATCGATTGTGTCAGCCAATGTAGTCGCGAGCGCACCAACCAAGCCTTGTCCAGAGCTGCCTGAAGAGATTTTGTAGGTGATTTCGGCATTTCGGTCGAATAAGATTTCATTCGTTTTTGCAGATTTAATGAGATATTCGACTTCAATTACGATTTCATTTGATACAAGAACTTTGTCCCACTGTCTGATAATCGTAAAGACTGCCGCATCCGCACCAAAAATTTCTGCGAATTTTGATAAATCGCCTTCGATAAAATTTTCAGAATCGTATGCGCTTTCTTTTTGCAATGTTGCCATTGTCATGGCTGGCGGAAGCACATAGTAGCCGCTTTCGGCAATCGGAACATTGAGCGTGGTGTAGAAGAAATCCTTTGCCTCGACATTTGAAGTATTGTTGATTGGTGGCATAATCAGCATAACGAGGGGATTCTCGCTATACATTTTTGGGAAACTTTTAGATTTTGTAGAACCGCATGACACAAAAACGAGTGCGGAAGCTAAAAGCGCAAGAGTGATAATTTTATTGATCTGTTTTTTCATTGTCCAACCTCTTCAAGATATTTGAGATGAAAACCGAAGATTCAGGATAGTATTCGATTTCTTTGAGGAACATTTCCTTTGCCTGTGATGTTTTGCCATTTTCAGCAAGAAGCCAGCCGTAATCGGCATAGATTCCTGGAGGAACGATTTTGCGTGCGCCACCTTGCCGCTTGATGATTTTTTCGTATGTTTTTGTGAGTTCTTTTGCAGATTTTTCATCGGCAAATTTGACATAGCGGTAATAATCTTCTTGATAATCATACCAGCCATACTGCGTGGAGGTGCATGAAGCGAGTGCCAAGACTGCACCAAGAGTTAAGAGGTGTAATTTCATTATTTGTCCTGTATTACATAATCTGAGATTTTTGCCGGATCGACAGAGCCTTCCGACAAACTGACAATTGCGTATTCATCACTGACGGTGGAGCCGCCAGTAGAAAGAACCGTGACCTTTGCGAGCTGCTTTCCAGGAAGTTCAATCATCATCCCCGTCTGAGGATTTTTGACCTGCTTTCCCTTTTCGTAGACAGGAAGAACAGAGCCGACTTTTACGCCCTGTTTTTCGCCACCAGCTATGATGATGCCGTCCTTGTCATAAGAAAGGAAATATGACTTCCAGGGGCGATCCATACATGTTTTTTCGATGTTGTCCACAAGCTTTTCGATTGCGGCAGAAATTGCCTTGTCGCTGAGCGTGGCATCGTAGCCTTGTGTACCACCCATTCCGAATGTGGTAGAAGATTCAGTCTCGGCTTCGCCTTTACCCTCTTCTGAGTAAATGATTTGCCCTGTTCTGACATCAACCAAACGGATGTTTACACCTGCTTCAACGGTCTGCTTTTTGCTTCGTGTGACCAAGCCGACTTCACCAGTGGTTTTTCGCCCATATTCGGTGATAGAACCGATGATGAGATAGTCAGCAGGCACTTTTTGTGCAGTTCCGTCGTGATTTTCAATTTCTGATTTTATTTTATCGGCATCTGCTCGTTCCAAAAGAATGAATTTTCCACGCGCAGCAAGTTTTGCAGAAAGAATATCGATGGCCTGCTTGCCGAGCGGGTCATTTTCTTTGTCGTAAAACGCGCCTTTTGCGTATTCCGTTTCATTTGAAAAACGGGCGATGGCGACAGTTCTTTTGAGCCCCTGATAGTCTTGGGCGGCGGTGGTATTATTTAAAGAACCATCGACTTTGGAAACAGTTGTTTTTGCTGTAGAGCCGCAGCTTGTGAGGAGAAGCGCAGCACTGGCAGTAAGTCCGAGAAATAAGCATTTTGTCGGCTTCATAGAACCCCCTTAATTTTATCTTAACAAAAAATATAAATAAGTCAAGGATAATGGAAATTTTCTTGTAAAAATCACATTTACATACTACAATAGAAAATATGGGATTTTTTAAATTACTTAAAGAATTATTTGAATCAATTTTTATGAGTTCATCACCCGAAGTTAAAAAACGCACTGAAATGCGCAAAATTGAGAACGAACTAAAAATGCTCCCATCCCAGATTTTAAAAAATGGCCTGCTTCAGCCCAACTTTGCCGAACTTTTTAGAGTTTTGTACGAAAATTCTAAGCCAATCGACGAAATTCTTTCTAATACCATCTGTTCCGAAGACATTCCGCGCAACGGTCGTTTTGAATCAGAGCTTATCATTACGGGATTTGACGAGGCTTCCCAAGAAAAAATCGCCAGCCTTGAATACGAAAACCGCAAAAAAGAAATCATGGATTCCGACCAATCGATGAACAAACTCATTGACGCGCAAAAGCGCACGCTTGAAATGCTGCTCAAACAGCTTTCTGCGCCAGGATTTATGAAGATTGATGACACGCTCTGTGCCCTCAAACAACTTGCTGATTTGTGTCATTTCAATTATCTCAATGTTATCCGCCTTTTTGACCAAGATTTTGACGGTATTTCATCAATGGAATTTGGCACGGTTGTGGGCGTTTCACCAGACAAGCTTGCCACACCGCTGCAGGATTTGTACTACCTCACTGGCGGATTCAAAATCACCATCGCCGAAGAAAAGGCTCTCTTTGCGCTCAAACAGCTGCTTACGGGGCGGGAACCTTCTGAAAGCGAAAAAGACGCCATTTCTCACAACCTTAAAAAAATCAATTCTGTTTTCACAAAATATCTTACGAGCGATGTGTTCAAAAATATCATCTGTCTCGGCAGGCAGGACTCATCCATTTCGTTTCAGTTTGCTACTTATCGCTCAAATTCGCTCAAAGGGTTTATCGAGTTCATGCAGAAAAAATTTGCGTCTGATTCTGAGCGAATTAAGGGTGAAGTCAAAGATTATACCGTTTCCTTTGAAATCAAAGAATTGTTTGGCGAGCAGGAACTTCAAAATATCAAAGTCTACAATGCGGACACAAACGAATTCTTGCGTTCTGAAACACCGTATTCATTTATTTGGGTCACGCCGGTTCAAGTTCTCCGCACATTCATGTCGGTCTTTTTAACGACAAGCGTCAAAACAGTTCTCAATAATATCGTCATCGAAGGCTTCTTCAACAATTCAAGCTACAAGGCGGATTTTTCTTCCACTATTTACGCGGTCAACGAAATCGATAACCAGATTGCCGAGTTTGAAAATTCATTTGCCCGCGGTGGCAAAAATGACGAGGCAGAATTGCGCGGTTTAATCCGTGACAGCCGAACAAATCAGGATTTCCTTAAAAAAGTCGGCTCTATGGTCGATAATATAAATAATCAGGCTCATGCGCTGATTCAAGAGACCTCAAAAATCCTGTACCAACTGTACATCGAAATTGGCGAGCTTATTCTTGATTCTAAAAAGTCTAAGTCTGATATGGTTTCTAATATTAAGGTCTTGCTTACTTCGGCACGAAATCACGACGGAGCGGGCATGATGGAGCAACAGTATGAAAACTGGAAGCTCTTCCTTAAGATTATGAAGAATTATGCAATTATCGGTGAGATAGAGAAAGGTCATGAGTAGCGAAATCAGCGAATTCGACTTAGGCAATGAAGTCGAAGCTCTAAATCAAAATGAAAATTCTCAAAATGGCGAAATGCAGGCAGTAATTGATGAATACGAAAAAAAGATTTACGATTTGCAGCAGTTGCTTGAAGTTTCGCGTTCACTTTGCTCTACCCTTGAATTTGCTACGCTGGTTGAATCAATTTTGTACACTTGCATGGGGCAGTTCCATGTGTTGGGTGCGGGAATTTTCGTCTTAAACGCGCTTGATGCTGATTCTTTCCACTTGGATTCAAATTACAACGGCATTGACCCCAATCCAAACATCTCGTATGTCATTCCCATGTCAAATCCGGTTGTTGCGCTTCTGGAGTCAAGCAACAAAGCCTTTACGGTCGATGAATTAATCGAAAATCTTCCCGAAGGCACTGACATCAACATGATTACCACGCTCAAACCGTCGCTCATCGTTCCGCTCGTGCAGCACAATCACTTGAACGGTATTTTGCTTTTGGGCGAGAGAATCACTCTTTCTGAAGATGCGGGCTACACTGACTACGAAAAGCAGCAGATTACCGTTATCGCTTCGCTCGCTTCCATTGCAATCAACAACGCCGCTCTTCTTGAACGCGCCTCAACCGACATGATGACGCATTTGAAGCTCAAATATTTCTTCTACAACACGCTCACGGATAAGCTTGATAACGCGCTTGCAAATGACGGCAAACTTTCTATCATCATGTTCGACATCGACTTTTTCAAACGCTTCAACGATACCTATGGGCACGCGTGCGGCGACTATGTGCTTATCACGGTCGCAAAAATCATCAAGTCAAATATTCGCGGCATGGACATGGCTTCGCGCTACGGCGGTGAGGAATTCACCGTGCTTTTGAACGACACGCGCAAAGAAGACGCGCTCATCGTTGCGGAGCGAATCCGAAGCAAAGTCGAGCAGTTTGATTTCTGCTACGAAGATCAGCATGTCAAAGTCACCATTTCGCTCGGTGTCGCTACATTCGACAAAGAGGCAAATCCTGTCACCGTGCCCAAGCTGCTCGTTGACCAGGCCGACCAAGCATTGTATGTCTCAAAAAGAAACGGCAGAAATCAAGTAACCTTTGCCGACCCAAAGTTGATTTCTGATGTAAAGTTAGACAACTAATGAACATTTTACGAAAGCCATTCAGATATTCTTTTTTTAACGCGACGCTTGCTCTTATTTTGGTGAACATCGCGGTGCATTTTTTGATTATTTCTCTTCATTTGAATCGCAATTTTTTTGGATTGAGCGTTGTTGGTTTTGTGTATCAGCATCATTTTTGGCAGATTTTTACCTATATGTTCGTGCATGGCGACATTTCGCATATTTTTTTCAACATGCTCGCGCTTTTTTTCTTCGGAATCGGTGTTGAGCGTGCGCTTGGCTCAAAAGAATTTCTTCTCATGTATTTTACAATTGGCGTTTTGAGCGGGCTTTTTTCGGTCGCAGTGTATTACGCGTTCGGAATTTTTCTGGCAAACAACGGAATTCAGCCGTGGACATTCGGCATTTCTCTGATTGGGGCAAGCGGTGCAGTGTACGGAATTCTTTTTTCGTATGCGGTGCTTTTTCCGCGCTCACGGATTTTTATCTGGGGATTGATTCCCGTTCCCGCGCCGATTATGGTTCTTGCGTACGCGGTAATTGAATTTGGCAGTCAGTTTATCGGTTCGAGCAATGTTGCTCATATGACACATCTTGCGGGCTTCGGCTTTGCATGGCTTTACTTTTTTGCGAGAATGGGAGTGAATCCGCTCAGAATATGGAAAGACGCGTACAGAAATTGATTTTTTCACTGATGATGACGATTTTTCTCCCTCTGTTTGCACAGGATGTTTCGCAGGAACGAATGGTGCGGTTTTCGCTGTGGGCTTCCACAGAAAGCTACCCCGGTGTCGATGAGCCAAATCCAGAAGGACTTTCACTTCCCATTAAAAAAATCAAAGAGATTTCCCCGCTTATTCTTTCTGGCATGGTCTACGGCTGGAAATTTGAGTATGTTCCGTATGATAAGGCACGCGGAGTGGCGGAGTTTTTTGAATTTACGCCTGTTCAAGAACTCAATGAAGATGAACTTTCTAGAATAAAATATGCAAAACCCTGGATAGAAGATTCGATTCTGAACTGTTGGGTGGAATTCCGCAGAAGTGACGCGCAGGTTCACATTTTTAAGGGGTGGGAATCGGTCTTGCATCCGCGCATTCAAGGGGTGGGCTACGCAAAACTTTCGGAAGGATTTGACGGAATTCAAGCGGCGTGCGCAGAGTCGTTAAAAATGGCAGTGCGCAATTATGAGCGCAAATGGATTAAAACGAAGCCAAAGGAAATTTCGGGTACGGTTTTGATAAAAGAGCCGCCAAAAATCGGAGTTGATGCCGGTAGATATAAAATTACCCTTGATTTTTTTATGGAAACTGATAGAATAGTAGAGTATAAGACTTTTTAAAAGTTGCTTGTCATGCTGAATTTATTTCAGCATCTCAGCCCCCGAACTGAATTCGGGCTGACAAAAATTCTGTAACTTTTTTTAGTCTTAAAACTTTAAATTGCAAATAACTTGAAGAAAAGCCGATTTATCCGTCTTTTCACAAGGAGGAAGAATATGAAGAAATTTATCGCTGTTGTTGCAGCACTTTTTTGTTTTGTAGGATTTACTTTTGCAGACGATTTGGAAGAATTGCAGAGAGATCCAAATGCAGTTGATTTGTCTGTGCAGACAATTGTTCCAGAAGATCAGCACACCACAAATAAAACGGCTAAGGTTGAAATTGTATACACGCCGCTCACGGACGAAGCTCATGTGTATTACACATGCGTTGCCGTTACATATGATCAGGGTGAAGCAATGAACACCGTTTTGGCATGCTTGCAGGATTTCCAGAAGGGCAATCAGTACTACAGCTACAAATACTTGCGCAAAGATTCGGTTAAATACTACAAGGATGATAAAAACATGAAATATGCACAGTATCATTCTTATGTAAAGTTCAACCGCTAATGCACAGAGCCAGTTCATAAGAGCTGGCTCACATTTTTTATAAAATTTCGGAATTAAAAATGGACATTCAGAACATTGTTAAAAATCTTCACCCGCTTGAAATCAAAGTTCTTTTAAATTACACGGCAAAAGACGAACTTACTTCAGAAAAACTTCAAAAAGAATTGGACTACAAAGAAGGTCACTGTAACCAGGCGTTCTCTTGGCTCGGCGGAAAGGAATTGCTTTCTGTGGTGAGCAAAACGCCGCACACTTTCTACGAAATCACCGACTTGGGGCGCGCTTACGCAAAAAGCGGAATCCCTGAAGTGCGTATTATCAACTTCGTTAAAGAAAACGGCTCAAAAACGCTTCCCGAAATCGCCGCGGGCACTAGTCTTGAACAAAAAGATGTCGGCTCTGCGTTCGGCGGGCTTTCAAAGGCGGGTGTTCTCAAAATGAATGCCGAAAAAAAGGCAGAGTATTCGGGCGCAGAAATCCCCGCGAATATCGCGATTGCTACATCACTTTTTGAAAAGGCGGCAAAGACTGAGAGCGGTCAGCTCGACAATGCTTCACTGAGCGCGGAAGAGCAGAAAGTCATCACGAACTATGCAAAAAAACGCGGTGCGGCTGATTCTCCATTCAAAATCATCGAACGCGAGACGGTCGTTTACAAATTGAATAAAGAAGCGGCTGATGTCGTTGCGGCTCTCAAAAATGCGGGAATCACGGGCGAGGAGCTTGGCGCGGTCACTCCGCAGATGCTCGCTTCTGGCGAATGGAAGAACGGCACTTTCCGTGGCTACAATATCGCCATTCCGCCGGCACGAATCATTCCGGGTCGCACGAATCCGTATGTACAGTTTTTGGAGCATGTCAAAGACAAGCTCTGCTCTCTCGGCTTTAAAGAATTTGACGGTCCGCTTGTAGAAACCGAATTCTGGAACGGCGACGCGCTCTTTATGCCACAGTTCCATGCGGCACGCGACATTCACGATGTCTACCGAATCAAAAAACCCACGCACGCAAAATCAATCGAAGAGCCGTGGCTTTCAAATGTCGCCGCCGAGCATCAGACGGGCGGAAACTCAGGAAGCCGTGGCTGGAATTACACTTTCGACCATGAATTTACGCGCCGATTGGTCTTGCGCTCACAGGGTACGGTTCTTTCGGCTCATCAGCTCCACACGGCTGAAATCCCAGGAAAATACTTCGGAATTGCGCGATGCTTCCGCTATGACAAGGTTGACGCAACGCATTTGAGCGACTTCTATCAAACGGAAGGAATCGTTTTGGGCGAGGATGTCAACTTGCGCACTTTGCTCGGCTTCCTTGAGATGTTCGCAAAAGAAGTCGCGGGCGCAACCGAAGTCAAATATGTGCCGGGCTACTTCCCGTTCACGGAGCCTTCTGTTGAGGTTCACATCAAGCACCCTGTTTTGGGCTGGTTCGAGCTTGGCGGCTCAGGAATCTTCCGCCCCGAAGTTACAAAGGCGATGGGCGTTGATGTTCCCGTTGCGGCATGGGGCATCGGAATCGACCGCATGGCTCTCATGGCACTCGGCTTGAACGACCTGCGCGAATTGTTCAGCGAGAACATTGAGGAAGTGCGCTTAAGAAAAGCGAAGTTCTAATTGTCACACGGATTCGATTTTCCTACGGAAAATCTTTTTGCAGCGTCATTCCGCAAAGGAGTGACGCTTTTTTATTTCCACACTTTGATTAAAAGAAGTTCGCCTTCGCTCACGAAAACGCTTGCTGTTTTTTCGGGAAGCACTTCGTTGCTTACACCGTATTGATATTCAGGGGTAATTTCGGCGTTTTCAAGCGGATAGAGCGCGTTTTTAATTGTGACACCTTGTGCCTTGCCCGTGATGTTCAAAAGCGAAAAATATGCGTAGCTGCTGGAAATTTGTTTTTCTTCGCTTCCGACGATTTCCATTTCAGAAAAATCATCGAGCAGGAGCGCGTGTGCATTGGCTTTGTGGCAGGTAAGGAGCAGTGAGAGATTTCCGAGCGAATGGTCGAACCGTGCGCCAACCATTCCGACAAAGAGAAAATCGGTGAATCCGCGCGAAAGAGCGGTTTTAAGCGCAAAAACGGAATCTGTGTCGTCTTTCTTATGCGGAAGAACGATTGTTTCTATTGGAAGGTGCGGATTTTCGTGTGAGTCAAAATCTCCGATGATTAAATCAGATTCAAGACCAAGTTTTTTGATGTGATGTAATCCACCGTCGCACGCGATGACAAAATCGTCTTCACGCAAAAACGAGCGGATTTTTTCGTAATTTTTGACGGGGGCCGCCCCGATTATGACGCACCGTTGCATAAGATTTTTTACACGGGTGCGCCTGTTGCGGCATCATCAGTTGATTCGGAAGATGGTGCCGATGTATTTTGCGCAGGATTTTCGCTCTGTGCGGGGGCGGTTTTGCTTTTTTCTTCTTTTTTTCCAAAGCCGAACAATGATTTTTTTTCTTTTGATGCGGCTTTTGAATTTTCGGCCTTTAATTTTCCGTTTTCTGTTTTCTTGATTTTAAAGTCGAAGAGTGTTTTTGATTCTTCTTTTGGCTGTGCTTGGCTTGCAGAAATCTGCTGAGTCTGAACTGGTTTTTGTGGCTTCTTTTTTTTGCGTCCGAGCGTGAACGGCAGCATGAGAATAGCACCGATTGCAAATGAGACAATCACCGTCATAAAAACGGGCACTTGCTCAAATGTGTAAAACACAAAAGTGATGTTGCACTTATTGTCGAGGTTCACGCCCGCAAAAATCGTGACGAGAATGAGAAGAATGATTGTTCCGATTAAACGAATTGGCATTTTTCGCTCCTTATTAAATTTCTCACAGAGCAAAAGAGTACACAGAGAGTTTTTCTATTAAGAAATTTTTCTCTGTGTTCTCCGTGCACTCTGTGAGGAATTTCATATTATTTTCCCTCTAAAAGTGTTACCCTGCAAGTCAGTTATTTTCACTTTGACAAAGCTTCCTATCAGTTTTTTGTCCGCCTTGAATGCTACTCGCTCGTTTTGCTCGGTTTTACCGAGTAATTCTGTTTCATCATTGCGTGAAACAATGTCCGCAAGCACTTCAATTGTTTCGCCAACGCACTTTTGCATGACTTCAGAAGTGTGTTTTGACTGCAAATCAATTACTTTTTGAAGCCGCGCCTTTTTTTCTTCGAGCGGAATTTGATTTTCGTATTTGGCGGCAGGAGTACCTTCACGCGGATTGTAAAAATACATGAAACTTGACTCAAATTTGACTTCTTCCATGAGCGAAAGAATGTCTTGAAACTGCGCTTCCGTTTCGCCTGGAAAGCCGACCATCAAATCAGTGACGAGCTGGCAATTTGGAAGATTTTGGCGTAATTTTTTTGCGAGCGTAATGAATTCCTCGCGCGTGTTTTTGCGGTTCATGCGCTTTAAGATTTCGTTGTTTCCGTGCTGTGCGGCAATGTGGAATCCTCGGCAGATGTGCGGATTCTTTTTGATTACTTCAATTAATTCATCAGAAAAATCGTTGGGATTTGACGACTCAAAGCGAATCCATTTTATAGAAGATTTGGTTTCGTCGATGTGAGTACAGATTTTTTGAAGCAACTGAGGAAAATTTGTGCCGTCTTCTCCTTTGTATGCGTTTACATTCTGTCCCAAAAGCGTGATTTCTTTGACATTCGCCTTTGAAAGGAAATCAAGTTCTGCAAAAATCTGGTCAACGCGGCGGCTTACTTCGCGCCCGCGCACATATGGCACGATACAGTAGGTGCAGAAATTGTTGCAGCCGTGCATAATCGGCACGAATGTGGAGAATGCGCCCTGCTCGTATGAATTTGCCGCAAAGGTGTAGGTTTCTTCGTCTTTGATTTTGAACGGCTTGTTTCCGTTTTCGACCGCTTGGATAATCTCGCCGAATTTGTATTTCCCGAATGTGCCGACCACATAATCGACTACGGGGTACTGATTTTTAAGGTCATCGAGCAAGCGTTGCGCCATACAGCCCATAACGACGAGCGTAAGCGGGATTTTGCCGTTTTTTTTGAAAAACTCAGCAGCAAATTTCATGTCCTCAAGGCGGATTTTTGAAGGAATTTCACCGAGACGGATATTTTTGACGCCTTCAAAATAGCCGAGCCTGCCCAAAATGCGTTGTTCGGCACTGCCACGCACAGAGCAGGTATTGATTACCACGATATTTGCTTCTTCGGGATGCTCGGCCTTTTGCCATCCACGCGAAAGCATAAGCTGTTCCACGCTCGCGCTTTCCGCAATGTTCATTTCGCACCCGTAAGTCTCAAAAAAATAAGTCATTACGAAAGTATACCAAAACCTGTGAGAAAATTCTATAGATGTGTTTTTACTGACTTTTTGATTGATTTCCGTTAGAATACGCATATGGATGAAAGATTTAGCTCTCAAATAAACGACCTGCTTGCTCTGTTTCAGGAATATTCTCCGATTCAAAAAGACGGAACTTTTTCGCCAGATGCCGTCAAAGAAGCAGCCCTCAAAATGATGGATTATGTTATCGAGGATAAAGAGTCACTTTTGCGGATAACAGAATGGATGGAAAACCATGATTTTTGGACTTCACCTGCCAGTACGCGCTTTCATGGGAACACAAAGGGCGGGCTAGCCGCACATTCTCTGTTAGTTACTGTTCAGGCACTGCGTTTCGCAATTCCGTTCGCTGAAAATTTTGCCCTTTCAAAATACTCAGAAAAATTTTCGTTCACGGCAGAAGATGTTTTTATTTCAGCGTTTGCCCATGATTTTTGTAAAAGCGGAACATATGCTACCGAAAGCAAAAAGACAAAGGACTTCAACGGAAACTGGAAATACGAGCCATACTATAAAACAAAATCGGATTTGCGGAATCTGGGGCATGGAAATGAATCCGTCTTGCTTCTTTTGGAGTCGATGCCTCATCTGCTCAAAAAGCGCACGGTAATCGAAGCAATCAGTCGCCACATGGGATTTTCAGATTTAAGCCCGATGGAAACATACAATTATTCAAATCTGCTGCAGAATCCGCTCGTGCTTTTAGTGCAGCTTGCTGACCAAACGGCAGCCGGCTGGTGGGATATTTAAGGAAGAAGTATGCATATTGACCCTACGATTTTTTTTGCTGTTCTCGCAGGACTTTTGCTGTTAATCGGCTTGATTGGAACCGTCCTGCCTGTGTTGCCAGGTCCGCCGATTGCGTGGGCAGGGCTTCTTGCCGCGCATTTTTCGGCCTATTCAGGGCTTGAAGTGTGGATTCTTGTGGTAACGGGAATTGTCGCTGCTCTTGTGACGGTCATGGACAATGTTTTCCCTTCGCTCATGACAAAAAAAGCCGGCGGAAGCAAAGCCGCGACATGGGGATGCACAATCGGGCTGATTGTTTCGTTTTTTCTCGGCCCGATTTTTATTCTGATTGCGCCATTCGTGGGGGCTTTAATTGGCGAGCTGTTGCACGATTCTTCCGACACAAAAAAAGCCCTCAAAGCGGCATTCGGGGCTTTTACGGGCTTTTTGCTTGGCACGGGAATTAAAATCATTACCGTTATGTGCTTTATTTGGATTTTTATATGGAGCGTAAGAAGCTAGAACTGCTGATTTTTCCTAGACCCCTTCAATTGAAAAGAAACTTCGGCACCGCATCCCGCTTGTTCCATCACATCAAAATGTGCTTTAATCGCGTTTTGAAGTGAGTATTTGTATGGAATATTCCACGGCTTTTTTGTGACCTGATGAGCCTCAAATCCTTCTGAATTGGATTTAGTAAGTTCTGGGGAATTGCCACTGGCATAGATTTTGTAAAAGGTAGAATCGGAAGGCTCTGAGCTGTCCTGTGCCTTTAAGATTTTGCCCGCATGATTTCCAAAAAAATTGTTTTCGACGATGAATTGTGCGCCTATTCCTGGTCCTAAGCTTGCTCCAGAATTGTTTTTTGTGCCAATGTCGTCAAAAACATTGTTGTAAAGATGGAAATATCCTCCGCGTGTGCGTGGCATTCTCTGAACGCACCCATGATAATAGTTGTTGTGGAAGGTGACTTCGCGTTCGCTTGGGTCAGTGAATTTGTCGCTGGAGCCAGAAAGAGTCACTTTGTCGTGATTCGTGAATTCGCAGAACGAGATGGTGATGTTTTTGCCACATTTGATGTCAAGCGCACCGTCATGATTGAAATTCCTGTCCAAATCGCTGCACAGTCCGTCTGAGAATGTGCAGTGGTCAATCCAAATGTCTTCGGGAACATACAGATAGCGTGATTTGGTAGATTTGTCTTCGATTCCTTCAATTACAAGCTGATCCGCGCTCGCTTTTTTGGTCATGTATTGGGGGATGCTTGTGTCGTATTCGGTAGAGCCATGCGCGTCCCAAAAATTGATGTTGCGGATGATGACATTTTTGCGGCCGTCTTCATATGCTTTGATTCGTAATCCGCCGAACGCAACTTTTGCGTTTTTGATGCCGATGATTGCCTTGTTTGAGCCAATATCGTACATAAAATCTTTGTGAAGCCGCTGATGTGTGCTGGGATCGAATTGGTCAAAATACGAATGATCGGTGTCGCTTACCTTTCCGCCGCTTAAATCAACCGTGCCGCTTAAAATGATGAGCGCAGGAGTGTGTGAAAGCGTTGAATCCGTGACCGAGCCTGATGCGATTGCATTTGTGAATGCTTCGAGTTTTTTTTCTGCAGAAGGGTAGGTGGCGTCATCAATAAGAATGACATTTCGTGACGGATACGAAAGCTTGCCCATGTCTGCCCAGCCATTTGTAACTGGTTTGGAACCTGCCTTTACCGTGATTGGCGATGGAAGCGCGAAGAGCGCAGAAGCCAAAAAGAGCGCAGAGAGCGTGGAAAGTGATTTTTTCATTTTAAATCCTGTTCATTGAAGAAAAGACCTTTTCGGCCATGATGTTGATTTCGACACCCATTTTTTTGCTTGCTTCTTCGAGAACCGTGCGAAGCTCATCAATGGAAATGCTTGATTCTTCAAGAGAAACCATCATCATCATAACGAAATTGCCAGAAAGAATTGTCTGAGTGATGTCGGCAATGTTTATTTTATGTTTTGCGAGAAGTGCGCTTACTTCCGCAATGATTCCAACTTTGTCGCTACCAACGACCGTGATAATTGCATTCATGACGATTATTTTATCAGAAAAAATAACGGCTTTCAATGAAAAATATGCTCCAGTGAGACAAAGCCAGAATTTTATGCTAGAATGAGGGCATGAAAAAAATCTTTCTCTGTTTGATTCCATTTTTGTTTATAGCATGTGCCAGTTCTCGGTTTGAATCACAATTTTCGCCCGTATATGTAACCAATACTTCCAAATTCGCGATTTTGCCACCCGCAGGCATGGAAGGGAGCATAGATAAAGTTCAGCGGATGACCATGAAATTCGGCGAGCAGAGTTTTGATTTTGATGTCTATGTCATTTCAGACCCGCAGCAGCTTTCCATGACGATTTTCAATGAATTCGGCACGACGATGGGCAGCCTTTTTTATGACGGCGTACAGCTTGATTTTGATTCGGCCGTTTTCCCCAAAAATCTAAAATCAGAATATATCGTTGCGGATTTTCAGTTCTGCTTGTACAAGGTGCATGAATTACAGCAGGCACTTTCCAAAATCGGCGTTGATTTTGAAGTGTCAATCGCCTGCAAAGAAGACGGCACGAGCGAAGAAACAAGAACTTTGAGCAAAAAAGGCAAGCCAATCTCCAAAATCACAAAAACATTTGCCGCAAATGCCCCCGATGCAACTGAATCGCTAAAATCAATTCAATACGATAATTTTTTGCGGGGGTATTCGTACTATTTAGCAGGGGAAGAGTAAAAAATCCTTGTAAGATTCTTGTTTTCGGGGTATCCTATACTGAAGTTTCATTTCTTTTGCGTATCATTCTCTTATTGTGCTTTCTGAAATGAATATAATCATAAGGTACAGGAGGCCAATATGGCGAATGTAAAGTTTATACGGGGGGGGGTATTATTTCATAAGCTCTTCTATCCGATTTTTGCGTTAGTAGTGCTTGCCGCAGGCTCATTTGTTGCGTGTAGTGATGGGAACAACGGTAAAAATGAAGATGCGGCTGTCGCTACATGGGTTCAAGACACCGATCAGACTAATTTTTATATTTTCTATGGTGACAAGACTGTTGAGTATTATGAATCCAATAAATGTATTTATACGCGAAATGAACTTAGTTATGAAGGAGCACCGACGACAACGGGAGCGTTAACAATAAAGAATCGGGCGGGAATAACAATAAAAACCTTTATTGTTGTAAATGCAAATAGTAGCGTTGTTGCTACAGAAATGGATTCTGGCACAAAATTTACCATGCAAAAGACCTCCTCCAACAAAGGAACGGAAAATAATGTCGTCTGCAAGTGGGTATTTGATGGCGATGAGTCTTCATATTATATTTTCTATGCCGATAAAACTGTTGATGTCTATTCATCTGGCAAACTTGAAAACAAGGGGCTGACAAAATATACCGGTGACCCGACAAAAGCGGGAGAAACGGTAAAGATAAATATCGTTATCAGCGGAATGACACAGGAGTTGCTTTCATACACTGTCAAGAGCATAAGTGGCAATGTTGTCATCACATCGTATAACGGATTTGATGTAAAGTTCATCACGGGAACAGACAGCGGCGACAGCACAAGCGGTAATACCACAGGGAATAGCGGTAGCACCACGGGCAACACCTCTGGCACTACAGGCACTTCTTCCAATGTCGTCTGCAAATGGGTGTTTCAGGACGATGCGACCAGCTACTACATCTTCTATTCTGACAACTCTGTTGATGTCTATTCATCTGGCAAACTTGAAAACAAGGGGCTGACGAAGTATACTGGCGACCCGACAAAAAAGGGAGAAACGGTAAAGATAAATGTCGTTATGAGCGGTGTGACACAGGAACTGCTTTCGTACACCGTTAAGAGTATAAGCGGCAATATCGTTACCACATCATATAATGGATTTGATGTAAAATTCACTATGGGAACAAGCTCTGACAGTACAAGCGGTAATACCACAGGAAATAGCGGTAGCACCTCTGGCACTACAGGCACTTCTTCCAATGTCGTTTGCAAATGGGTGTTCCAAGATGATGCGACCAGCTACTACATTTTCTATACCGATAACTCCGTTGATGTCTATTCATATGACAAACTTGAAAACAAGGGGCTGACAAAGTATACAGGTGACCCAACGAAAGTGGGAGAAACGGTTAAGATAAATGTCGTTATGAGCGGAGTGACACAGGAACTGCTTTCATACACAATCAAAAGCATAAGCGGTAATATCGTTGTCGCATCTTATAATGGATTTGAAATGAAGTTCACTATGGGAACAAGCACTGACAGCACTCCTAGCAATAGTGGTAACAGCAGCATCGAAAATGTTGAGAATAAGACGAATGCTAATACAACTGAAAACTCTTACGACAATGTTTTGGTGTATGATTGTGATGAAATCACTATCACAGATGAAACAGGTACTATAGGGACAACAGTATTGTTTGACGGCGGCCTTTTCATAGTACAGACTCAAGCTGGAAAAATAAAAATTGTTGAGAGTACTAGTGAAAGTCATCATTATATTCAGGCTTCTTGTGGTTCAACAAATCTTTCCAAACTTGAATCACAGACAGGGTATTTGAAAGTAAAGGCCGCACAGGTAGGTTCTGAAAAAATAGTCTTCACTTTCAAAAAAGTAGGCAGCACAATAACTGACAACTATATTGTTCTTATTGATGAAGGTGGCAATGAACTTGGCCGTTCAGAAGTTGTCAGATATTCTTCTACAGACGATAGCAGCGAGATTCTTACGCGGGAAATTACTGCGATGGTTCCAGAGTATTTCTATGTCGTCTTTGTCCGAAGTGCGGGAAGTGGCGGTTTTAAATTCAGCAAAATAGAACAGTTGTATTAAAGCAAAACTCTTCAATGCTATTTACGCCCGCACCATAGGCATCGGATGCTATCACGCTGGCCGCGCAAGCGATTGTAGGGGCGCGAAGCGTTGCCGTAGGCAATGGAGCGATAGCGTAACCCCGAAAAGCGCGGTTTTTGCCTGACTGCCGTAGGCGGGCGGGCAAAAATGCGCCCAATTATGTATTTAAAAAATTTTCCCTTGTAAGAAATGCGATTTAGGTTTATTCTATTAAGTAATCATTCAAAGTATTTTTTTCATAGAAGATTCTAATCCACATTCCGAATCTTCTTTTTTCTACTATTTTATAGGAGGACAAAATGTCCAGAAAAAAACAGTCAATGGACGGAAACCAGGCTGCGGCTCATGTAGCGTATGCTTACACTGAGGTTGCTGGTATCTATCCAATCACTCCTTCTTCACCAATGGCTGACTGGGTAGACAACTGGTCTGCTGCAGGTCAGAAAAACATTTTCGGTAACAAAGTAAAGGTTATCGAAATGGAATCAGAAGCAGGAGCAGCGGGAACGGTTCACGGTTCTTTGGCGGCTGGTGCGCTTACCACCACATTCACGGCTTCACAGGGCTTGCTCCTTATGATTCCGAACATGTACAAGATTGCTGCTGAGCAGCTTCCTTGTGTGTTCCATGTTGCGGCTCGTTGTGTTGCAACTCAGTCTTTGAACATTTTCGGCGACCATTCAGATGTGTATGCGTGCCGTCAGACGGGCGCGGCTATGTTCGCAGAAAGCAATCCGCAGGAAGTCATGGACTTGGCTCCCGTGGCTCACTTGGCGGCTCTCGAAGGAAAGGTTGCGTTCATCAACTTCTTCGACGGTTTCCGCACTTCACACGAAATCCAGAAAATCGAAACCTGGGACTACGCTGATCTCAAAGAGATGTTCCCAACTGAAGCCCTCAAAGAATTCCGTGCTCACGCTCTCAACCCAGAGCATCCTGCAATGCGTGGTTCTCACGAGAACGGTGATGTTTTCTTCCAGCACCGCGAGGCTTGTAACTCAACTTACGAGGCTCTCCCGGCAATCGTTGAGAAATACATCGACAAAATCAACGCTAAACTCGGCACAAAATACGGTCTCTTCGACTACTACGGCGCTCCAGATGCTGACCGCGTTATCGTCGCTATGGGCTCAATCTGTGATGTTGCAGAAGAAGTCATCGACTACCTCACAAAGAAGGGCGAGAAAGTCGGTCTTATCAAAGTACATCTTTACCGACCATGGATGCCAAAGAAATTCCTTGAAAAATTGCCAAAAACAGCAAAGAAAGTCGCTGTTCTTGACCGAACAAAGGAACCAGGCTCTCTGGGTGAACCACTCTTCCTCGATGTCGCTACAACTCTCCGCGAGGCTGGCCTCAACGATGTAGTTCTTTCTGGCGGACGCTACGGTTTGGGTTCAAAAGACACACCTCCAAGCTCAGTATTCGCAGTATTCACAGAGCTTGCTAAAGACGCACCTAAACCACGCTTCACTCTCGGAATTGTTGATGATGTTACAAATCTCTCTCTTCCAGAGGTTAAACCGGCTCCAATCACAGCCGCTGAAGGTACAGTAGAATGTAAATTCTGGGGTATCGGTGGTGACGGTACAGTCGGCGCAAAC
>JAFUDX010000016.1 GCA_017464425.1 Treponema sp. | reverse complement strand
GGATATAGGTTTCACCGCACGCGACTGCACGGATTGCTTCCAGGATTTCTGATTGAGCGGCATTTTTGGAGATAAAGCCTTTGATTTTGTGCTCCATCGTTTTTACGATAAAGCCCGCATTTGAAAAAGAAGAATACATAAGGCAGTTTATCCCGCGCCCGATAAGAAAATCGGCACAGTCAAAGCCGCTTTCGTTTTCAAGCTTTATGTCGATCATTGCAATTGTCTGATTCAATTCTTGGGGAGATTTTGTGCCGACAAAGGCGACAACCTCATCTTTTGTCTTGCAGAAGCCGGAGACCCTGATATCCGAAGTTTCAGAAAATACCCTTTCCAGTCCCAAACTTATCATTTCGTGGTCATCAATACTGATTATCTCAATCATAAGTTTATTGTACTTCATCGGGCGGCAGAAATATATAGAGAAAACTCACTGAAATAAAGTGTGTTTTCTCTGTCTACAAGGAAAAAATCTGATTGTATAATTTTCTCCAGATACAGAGGTTTGACCTCATAAAAAAAGTCGGCGGCCTTTCGGTTTGTCCGATAAAACGCGGAGGAATTCTTCATATGAAATTAAAAAAACTGATTGTGGCATCAGTTGCGTTTGCCACGACAATGGGGCTGTTTGCACAGAGTGCGGATTACAAAGCACTTCTTGCAAAGGCTAAGGAATACGAAGGCAAAAAGCAGTTCGTATATGCGTTGGGAACTTATTATGATGCTGTTGCGGCAGAACCAAGCGGGGCTTCAAAAGAGGCACAGGATGCTTTCAACACATTGTCTGATTCCATAAAGGACGGAAAGCCAGGAATTGGAGAATTTGACGAATTCGAAATTTATGACAATTGGCTTGCTTTCTGTAAGGAATATGAGAAATATTGGACTGAATACAGCCCGAGAGCAATTATTTACAAACTTGAACGAGACAGCATTGACCGAGCTACCAAGACTGGTAATTACAAAGTAAGCCTTAAAGAGGAATGGTCAGCAAAATATAAAAGAATATCCGAAGCAGTCCTTGCAGGTTTAGAAAAATCATGGAAAGATGATTGGACTGGTATTCCTAAAGTATGGCCGAAAGAATCTGTATACATGGCAGAATTAAAAGGAGTTAGACCAAAGAATTTTACTTCTGGGGCAGATTTTGGAAGATATTTTGCGTCAGTAACGGATACATACTTAAAAAATGGGGCGGCTCTTTTTCAAAAATATGCAGGAGATTACTATGATGAAAAAGCTTTTCGCAAGTATCCATATTACTCGATTGTTCCGGCGGCATTTGTAGAAGGTGCTTCTTCTATTGATAATTGGGGCAATAACCAACCAAAAAAAGGATGTCTTATTGACCTAAAGGCAAAAATTGTAGATGCAAACGGAAAAACTCTTTATACAAGCAACCGCATTTCAATGATGGGCGGTGACAATAGTATATACGGCAGCGTGTATATTTTTAAAAATATAGATCAGGCAAGCATGAAATTGATTGACAGCGGAAAGGCAAAACTTGAACTTGACAGCGCATTCCTTGAATACGGAAATCCACCAAAGTCACTAGTTTCATTTGAAGCACCAGAAGACAGAACTTGGATGAAATCCCTCCCAGAAGTAAAGATTGACAATGCAAAATTCGTATGGGGAAAAGATAAAGATGCATTCGATGCCGTTGCCGACAGTGCTGCGGGAGAAATGCTCAAGAAGACAATGGCAGAACTGATGGTTGATGTTGAAGGCGGAACTTTCCAAATGGGAGACAACGAGGATGAAGATGCAAGACCAGTTCATTCTGTAACAGTTTCAAGTTTTAAGATGATGAAATGTGAAGTTACACAGAGCCTGTGGAAGCAAGTTACCGGAGAAAAAGAAGGCAGAGGTACTTACAAAGATGATACTATGCCGGTAGTAAGAGTTAAGCTTAAACAAGTTATTGAATTCTGTAACAGACTTAGCGAGCTGAATGGTCTTACACCGTGTTACTCAGAACTTGACGGAGAGATGAAGGATGTTAAATGTAACTTTAAAGCAAACGGGTACCGTCTTCCGACCGAAGCAGAATGGGAATATGCCGCCCGCGGAGGAAAAAACAACAGTCCTTTCAAATATAGCGGAAGTGACAATTGGGAAGAAGTCGCTGGTAAATCAAGTTATAAACCTCATGCCGTTATGATTTATAAATCCAATGCACTTGGAATTTATGATATGTCTGGAAATGTAAAGGAAATGTGCTGGGATTTCGATGGAAAATACTCCTCTAATGCCGTTTCAGATCCAGTAAACACTAAATCCGATGACTATGACCCGAGCCGAATTTTAAGAGATAGAGCTTATGGCGAAAGCGAGAGTCCATTTACATACCGAACAGCTTATGGTAGTGATTACGGAAATGACAAATATGGTTTCCGCATCGTTCAATCCGTAAGATAAAGCAATTATGAGTGCAGGGATTTTCTCTGCACTCATTTTTATAGGAGATAAACATTATGAAAGAAGCAATAATCGGCGGAATTTTTGCCCTGCTCGGCTCTCTGGTTACATTTTTGGGAACATATCTTGCAAACCTCAACACAAAGAAAGAAGAACGAAGTCGAAAGCGGATAAAGAATTATCTGGAAGAACTAAAAGGCTTCTACAATCTTGAACAGCTTTACATGAATGCCGTCGCTGAACTGCGCGGAAAAATTTCAAATAATCAAGAAAGCACAAATCCGCTTGGAATTCAGAAAGAATTCCGCAGGGCAAACGAAGAAGAATGCGGCATTATCCTTTCTATGACAGACCATAAGGCAGATAAATTACTCGCTGACATGGAGTAAAATCGAAAAGTTGCAAAATAAGTCGATACGGAAAACAAACCAATTCTGCCTGTTTGCGGAACGAAGTGGAGCAAGCGGTCGCGCCCAGAAAATCTTACAAAAACATCGTCATATAAACCGGAATGCTCAGGACATCTTTGTCTTTTCCCATATCTTTTGTGTAAACAAGATACTTATTCAGAATACGTGATGAATATTTTTCGCTAAAGGCATCAAGAGAAGCGTGGGTTTTATAGCCAGAAGATTTTATTTCTATGGGGCAAACCTTATTCTTTCGGGCAAGCAGGAAATCAATTTCAAAATTGTGACGGGATTTCTCATCAAGGAATGTATAATAAAAAAGAGAGTTTCCGTTTGCCTTAAGAATCTGGGCGACAATATTTTCATAAAGATATCCAAGATTTACAGAAAGCTTATCGCTGAGCAGCTTTTCATAAATGATATTTTCTGTAAAATCTTTATCCATAAAAAGCATGGTTGTAAAAAGACCTGTATCACAGACAAAGAGCTTGAAGTTTTCCAAATCCTTTGTTCGCGTAAGTCCGGCATTCGGGTCATCAGATTTATAAGAGACAAGAACCGTCTTGGAACTTTCCATTTCTGAGATAAGTTCAAGGACTGTAGAGTTGCGCTGATTTTCCAGAACCGAAGAAACCTGATACCGGGATGCATTTTTTTCAAGCTGAGACGGAATAGATTTAAAGAGCATGGCGGCTTTTCCTGTTGAGTCAATCTTCATAAAATCGGATTCATAAAGCCGAAGAATATCGCGTTTTTCTTCGTCAACAAGCCTCATATTATTTGTCTCAATGTAAGTGCTCACAGCCTTTGGCATTCCGCCAACAAGCATATAAAGCCTGAAGTCGCGCATCATCGTACGGTTCAAATCATCCCCCAGCGGCTGATATTTTTCAAAAGATTCCCGAAGAAGCTTTACAGTAACACTGTCTCCCAAAGCCCATTTAAATTCTTCATAATCCATCGGGTACATTTGAACCGGGCGTTCCTCGCTTGGAATAAGAATGTCCTTTACATTTTTTCGAATCGAAATCAGAGAACCGGTTTCAATATAATCATAACGATGATCAGCAACAAGATGCTTTATTGCCTGACGAGCCTTTGGACAGAACTGAACCTCATCAAAAATGATAAGGCTTTTTCGCTCTTGCAGTTCTTTATGATAGATAAGCTGAAGCCGCATGAAAATATAATTCAAATTAGATATGTCATCAAAAAGCTTAAAAACTTCCTGCGAAGCTTTCGTAAAATCAATGAGGATATAGGATTCGTATTCGTTTTTTGCAAATTCCTCAACAATGGTTGATTTGCCGATTCGTCTTGCACCTTCTACAAGCAAAGCAGTTTTGCCGTCAGAATTTCTTTTCCATTCCAGAAAAGTATCATAAATTTTGCGCCTAAATGTCATAAAACCTCAAAATCGTTAATTTTATAATGCAATATAACCACAAAATCGTTAAATTTACAAGTCCGACTTCCCCCAAAATCGTTAATTTTAAGATTTACTCTGTATTTATGAGTTAACTCACTGAAATAAAGTGTGTTTTCACTGACTACAAGAAAAAAATCTGATTGTATAATTTAATTCAAATACAGAGGTTTGACCTCATAAAAAAAAGTCGGCGGACAAAAAAAACGCGGAGGAAAATAGATATGGGAACTGCAAAATGTAGTATTTGTGGACGAATGTATTCTCAAAGTGGACTTTTGGGCGACAGCGATAAAGGTATTCAATTTATGGCCAGCATGGTGAAAAAGCCTATTTGTCCGGATTGTAAGCGTGCAGGAGCTTTTGGTGGCGGCGGAAACGGAGGCGGTGGCAGCACAAAATATGCAGACAAAGCAGCGGCAAAAATTGCAGAGGAAGAAGCAGAGAACAGAAGAATAAAGGCGGCAAAAGCAGCTCATAAAGCCGCAGTTCAAGAAATAAAGAATTATGTCTTCGACGATTCTTCTGACGAAGCTTATGTACGTTCTGTAATGAATTTTATGGACGATTACAAAGAGTGTAATCCAGGACTCTTTGCAGACGGTGACTACAAGAAGGCTTACAAACGAAAAATTGAGAACGAATTGAAACTCCAAAAGACTTCTAATCCTGAAAGAGCCGAAAAACTAAAAGAACTCTATGAAGAAGCTTCTCAATCTATGAAGAAACGACTTAGAACAAGATTTATAATTTCCGGCATAATTGTACTTGTTGCAATAATTGCCTGCGTAATACTTATGCTTTATTCTGGAGAATCGGTAGGGACTGGAATTGTTGCTGGAGCATTCTTTGGTTTGTTCTTCAGTTGTCTTCCGCACATCGGCTTTGGAAAGAAAAAGGAAGATGATGAATAATATTCTGTAACTTATTTATCTTCGTCCAAATTCCTTATGGACGAAGATATTTTTTTGTCAAAAGGAATATAAAATGACAATTGACGATTTTATACAATTTTGGGATAAATCAAATTTTTATTCTGGTCACCTACTCTAAGCCCGATTCGGCACAGCCAAAAACGAATACACAGGTCTTGCCCCTGCAATCCGTCACGCACTAATAAATAAGTTTTAAGGGGGGAAAAATGAAAAAAGAAGGATTTGCGTCGTTCAAAATTAATGGCTGGACGCTTTATTCTTATGAAAAAGTTCCTTCAGAACTTGAATCATTTGCTAAGGATGTACAGGAAAAAGGGATGGCCGCACTTGATGAAGAAAAGGATTCTGCTCTCATACATGCAAAGAATCCGCTTATCCGAATGATTGCAGAAAAACAGATGGGAAATCACACCTACCGTATTTATCTTGATTATCGTTTTGGCTCAATCAACCGCCAGATACTTATGTGCGATGAAAAATGGATTTGTGTTGCAGAAGGTAACATAGGTCAGCTGATGGCTTTCGCAGAATACCTGAATCTCAACGAAAAATTCGGAGCGTTAGAAAAACTTGAAAATGGCTTTTTTTTGGGGATTCACTTAATGACGGACAAATGCATTACTTGTTCATAGGAAATGAAAAAAAATAAAAATTGCAATGAAAAAAATTGAGGAAAGCCAGTCGGCAGCTTGACTGCCGCATAGAACTGGCAGGGGGCGCAGGCCTTTGCCAGCGGTTTCGGGCTCGGCAGCTGCCCAAGGAGCGGGAGCTGCCATTTTTTTTAGTGGAAGCAGGAGCATTTATTTTTCCTGATGATAATGAGTTCCGCACTGAACTATATAAAGATTATCGCCTTCAACCCTATAAACAAGTCGATTTGCCCTGTCAATTCTTCGGCTCCAATATTCAGAAAGCTCATATTTCAATTGCTCAGGTTGGCCACGCCCCTTATCTACACCATTCCGCTCAATATCCTTTATAAGTTCATGCACCATTTTTATTAGTTTTTGCTGGTGGAGTTCAAAGAAATTGCAATAATCATTCCAAGCGACATCAGCCCAGACTTTTATCATTACGACAACTCCTTCAATTCATGAACCTGCCCTTTTCCACCTTCTACCTGAGCAATTGCCTGACGAAGATATTTGAGATTTTCCTCCGAATAAATATAAGGATCATCTTTTGCTTTCAACTCAAATGGAAGGCCATTTTCGCGGATTACGGCTTTTACAAAGGCTGTTATTGCTGTTGTAACATTTAATCCAATTGAAGAAATTATATTTTCGAATGAATCTTTGTCAGAATCTTCTATTTTTGCAGAAATTGTAGTCATATTACCTATCTCCGACTAAAATATACTACCAAGAGTTAAATATGTCAAATTTATGTCAAAAGTGCAAAGGTTAAAAATCTTCTCTACGATAAACTGACTTTCGCCGACGACGGCATGTTTCAGGAAGTTATGCGGTATCCTGAAATAAGTGCTGAGCTTGTAGAAAGGCTTCTTCACATTAAAGTAGGCCACGTTGAATTACAGTGCTACCCGCAGGATGCACTTGGCAAGCGAGAAATTGAGCGAAAGTTCGAGCGGAATATAACTCATTCTCACGGATATTAAAACAAATGTCTTGATAGACTGTAATACAATGTATTACATAAGGAGTAAGAAATATGGCACTTACAGCAACTGTAACATTTAGAACTACGCCCGAACTGAAAGAAAGAGTTAATTTTCTTGCAAAAGAAACTCGCAGACCTACGAGCTTTTATTACAATTTGCTTTTGGAAGATTATCTTGATGATTTAGAGGACATCTATCTTTCGGAAAAAGTTCTTGCTGACATCAGAAGCGGAAAGGAAAAGACAATCCCCGCAGATGAAGTTTACAAGGAGCTCGGATTGTGAGAGTGGTGTATTCTGAAACGCTTTGAAAGAACTTAAAAAACTTGACCAGCCAATCCAAAAAAGAATTAAGGAGTATATGGACGAGGTGGCGAAGCTTGAAGACCCTCGCTCTCGTGGTAAAATTCTTGTGGAAAATTTATCCGGGCTTTGGCGTTATGGAGTAGGCGATATTCGTGTGATTTGTGAAATAAAGGACGCTGAAATCCTCATCACCGTATTGCGGATATCGGACAGAAAAGAGGTCTAGAAGCCTCGGTGATATAAAATCATTACCGAGCAAAACGGACGCTTAAATAGGCTTGGAAGAATCCGTAGAAGGCAAAACACCAGATTGAAAAGGATTATCTTCCAAGAAAAGAAAAATACGAAAAAGCAAACGCCACTTTTAATAACAGAAACAGCTATTCAAAGACAGATGAAGACGCAACTTTCATGAGAATGAAGGAAGACCACATGCTCAATGGTCAGCTCAAACCGGGCTATAATATTCAGGTTGGAACTGAAAACAATTTTGTAATCGGATATGACGTGT
>JAFUDX010000015.1 GCA_017464425.1 Treponema sp. | reverse complement strand
GAGCTTCCCCTCCAGAAGGCAGGACTTTCTGTTATCTGGACACAGAACATGGACTACTACCACACAAGAAAAGTCCGCATCTTGAACGGAGCACACACTTCTTCTGTACTGGCAGCATTCCTTGCAGGATGCAACTATGTTCAGGACATCGTATGCTCAGAAAAAGTGGGAACAGGCTTTAACACACCAAACGCCGACGCTCAGAAATTCATGCACGACATCATCTTCAACGAAATCGTTCCTTCAATCGACGGCGACCAGGAAGACCTCAAAAAATACGCGCAGGATGTTTGGACTCGCTTCCAGAATCCGTTCAACCCGCACCGCTTGATTGAGATTTCTTTGAACTCAGTCGCAAAATATTGGACACGCTGTTTGCCTTCTGTCTTGCAGTCTGTCAAGAAGAACGGCTCTGTTCCAAAACTGCTGGGCTTCTCAATCGCAGCCCTCATCGCCTTCTACAACGGCACAGAAATCAAAGAGAACGCAAAAGGCCAGAAATGTCTCGTTTCTAAGCGAGAAGACGGCGAATACGAAAACCTGGACACACTTCCTGTTCTCGAATTCTTTGCCGCCCTCAACAAAGAGACAAAAGACGCAAAGGTTATCGCAAACAAGGTCTTGAGCAATGTTGACTTCTGGAAGGAAGATTTGACAAAAGTTGCAGGACTTGAAGCTGCTGTTGCCGGTCACTTGGAAAATATCCAGAAAGACGGTATGAAGGTCGCATTGGCAAATATCGTCAAATAAATGCCGCGAGAACGCATTGCGTTCTCGTTAAGCAACCGCAGGTTGCGGCGAATGAAAGCGGCTTTGGCTGACATTGTAAAGTAAATTCTGAACTAAAATTGGAATTGCAAAAAGGGGCTGTCCTTAAAGTTGAAAATTATCAACAAAGGACAGCCTTTTTAATTTAAAAACAGAGCCATTTCCGAAGAGCATTTACTTTGAGTTTTTTTCTTTAAGCTTTTATAAGTCTTGCAATCTGCTTAAAGTTGTATCCGAGCATTAGTAATCCCCATTCGGTTCCTACTTTCTCTTTTCCACGAAGATTAAGACGTCTGAATTTCTGGTTGCATTTTATCTGACCGAAGACAGTCTCGCATTCTGTAGAACGTTCTTTCATAAGCTTTTTGTATTCATCCGTAGCGAGAAGTTTCTTTACTTTTGATTTCTGGTCAAGCCAGTGCTCATTTCTTTGAACCATTCGCCCGTATTCAGATTTTGTGCACAGGGCACGGAACGGACATCCCTCGCAGTTGTCGCACTGGTAGACTTCATAAGTCTGCATATAGCCTGACTTATTTTTCTTTGTCTCTGTTTTCTTATAAGGGACCGGATTTCCACAAGGACACGTGTATGCTTTCTGCTCCGCGTCATACTCCCAGTTCTCGGCATTGAAGATTTTCTTTTTGAAGCTCCGCTTTGTTTCTTTTTCGTAGCTTGTGTATTTTACGATGCCCGTAATCCCTTTTCCCTCCAGATAATCATAATTCTCTTCGCTTCCATAGCCGGCATCCGCGATAGCAAACTTGAACTTACAGCCAAGCCTCCGCATCATGTTATCAAGGTGGGGTGCAAACGTTCTTGTGTCCGTCGGGTTCGGGAACACGTCATAGCCGATTACGAAATTGTTCGCAGTTCCGACCTGAATGTTGTAGCCGGGTTTGAGCTGCCCGTTCAGCATGTGGTCTTCTTTCATCCGCATGAAAGTCGCGTCCTCGTCTGTTTTCGAGTAGCTGTTCCTGCCGCTGAAGGTCGCGTTTGCCTTTTCGTATTTCTCTTTTCGGGGGAGGTAGTCTTTTTCTATCAGCCGTCTGGCCTTTTTCAGTTTTTTTTTACGTCTCTTGATTCTTCATCATCCAGATTATTTATCTCTGCAAGTTTTTTATTGATTTGGGCGGCTGCGGCCTTTATCTCTTCGCTTGTGACAGGCCCGTCATCTCCTGTTTCTGCAAAATCCTTGTCTCCGTAAAGCTGGTTTTCTTTGTGCGTGATTTCATCCACGTCTTTCAGGAATACCCTGAGTTTCTCATCAAACTTCTTCCCGTTCTTCTCGACCGCCTTCTTCCAGACGGAGGTGTATCTGTTGGCCGCGCTCTCAATCTTTGTTCCGTCAACGAAATATTTTTCGAGGCTGACATACCCTTTCCGGGTTAAAAGCTTTACGGCTGCGACAAAGATTTCCTCGATTGAGTCTTTTAATTTTTCACTCCTGAATTTATTGATTGTCCTGCGGAACAACTGTATAAATACAGTCCCCTGAACGATTTAAATATATGACATTGTGAAATAAATTGCTTTGAGCATAAATGCTCTCGCAATGACGAAAAACAGTAGCAGTGCGAAGTGGTAATGACAGAAAGGAGGGGAACGAAAATTCCTCGCTTTTTTTTGTCATATTGTATGAAAATGCATCTGTGAGCGGGCATTTTACTAAGTCTTATGACTCTTCCTGATTTTTCTGATAATTTTTCATTTGTATAAATTGCTGAAAAGTTCTATTATATTCAGCAAAAGTGGAAGATTGTTATAAGATTCTCGGAGTGCGCCACGACGCTACGGCGGCAGAAATCAAGCGGGCGTACCGACAGAAAGCAAAGCTTTTACATCCCGATGCGTCTCAAAGTGCCGAAACGACTGAGGAATTCCGCAGGCTCGTCAAGGCGTATGAAATTCTCTCCGATGTAAAGCAACGCTCGCTTTTCGATGAGTCTTATTTCATGCGTCATGCTCAGAACCGCTATAATCGTTCGGTCAATTCGTTCGATTATAGAAAGTGGCTTTCTGCCCGCACCGACGAAGAGAGCCGCGCAAAGCTCATTTTCTTCGACCTCATGCACAACCGTGAGGATGATGCGGTCGCCGAGTTTAAAAAAATGAGCATGAATCATGCGGGATTCCGCCTTGCGAAGTGGTTTACGCGCGAAGATTTTATGGACTACGGCTTTATTCTCGCTGAGGAACTTGTGTTGCGGCAGGAATACTACGACGCGTTCATTTTGTTGGAGCAGATTATCCGCATGGAATACAGCTACCAGTATTTCCGCTTGTTCTTCCCCGAAGTGATGGAGCTTGCCGCAAGCGTGCTCAAAAATCACCTCGAAGGAAAAATCGCCGACGAGCTTGCTCTTGATTGCTGGGAGCGCGCGCTTGAACTCGGCTTCGGAAAGAGCAACGACGCGCATTTCTTGCGCAAAATGGCGGCGGCATACCGAAGAATGGGCGATGTTGCAACGGCGAGAATCTGCGAAGAAGAAGCAAGAAGAATTAGTAGTTAGCAGTGAGCAGTTAGAAGTTAGCAATTGGACGGTGAATAACTGCACACTGCACATTGCTCATTGCTAACTGAACGAAGGAAGCAGTCAAGGAGATATATATTTTATGATTCGATTGAAGAATGAAAAGGAAATCGAAGGAATTCGGAAGTCTTGCCATGCGCTGGCGGATTTGTTCAGAGAAGTCGTGCCGCAGGTTCACGCGGGCATGAGCACAAAGGAAGTCGATGATTTGGTCGTCAAATTCATCAAAAAAGTCGGCGGAAAACCTGCTTGGTACCGCGAAGATTTTCCGGGCGCGGCGTGCGTGAGCATCAATAACGAAGTAATTCATGGAATCCCGTCTCGAAAGCGCATTATTCACGACGGCGACATCGTTTCGCTCGACATCGGAATCGACTTGGACGGCTACATTTCAGATTCAACGCACACGGTCATGGTAGGGAATGTAAAGCCCGAAATCCGCCGGCTCGTCAAGGCAACGCGCGAAAGCCTTGTCGCGGGAATCGCGGCATGTGTGGCAGGAAACCGAATCCGTGACATCTCAAACGCGGTGTACGATGTGGCGCATGAACGCTATGGGTACGGCGTTGTGTACGAATATTGCGGTCATGGCGTGGGGCTTGATGTGCATGAAGATCCAAGCGTTCCGAATCTTCCCGAAGGTGGTCCCAATCCGCGCATTCAGGCGGGCATGGTCTTGGCGATTGAGCCGATGATTAACCTCGGTACGGGCGATGTAGATTTGGCAAAAGACGGCTGGACAGTTCTCACTTCCGACGGCAAGTGGAGTTGCCACGAAGAGCACACGGTTGCCGTATTCCCCGACCATACGGAAGTGCTTACCGCGTGCGATGATCTTGTGTGTTAAAAAAAATCAGGAATGAGAAGACAGAACAGCGGGCGTTGCGGGCGGCGTTTGAGCCCGCAGAGGGGGTAGCGGAAAACGCGCAAGCGGTTGGAGCGAGGGGGAGACTTCCCCCTGCTCAATTTCTCTCTTCTGCTTCCTGTGTTTCTCTTTTCCTAATTTCTTACTTATAAAATCTGTGCTAATCTGTGTAATCTGTGGTTACGTTTTCAACTTTCAGTTTTCAGTTTAGTTTGTATTTTCCCGTTGAAATCGTGTGACCATCGTTGTACACATCGAACCAGATTTCTTTGTTGCGGTTAAAATCAAGTGCTTCATAGAATTCTTTGAGATTCGTGACTTTCTTGTCATTTACCGCCGTGATGACATCGCCGCTTTGGATTCGGAGTGCTGCAGCAGGTGACTTTTCAAGCACATTTGAAACTGCCACGCCTTGAATTTTATCATCAAGTTTGAGGCTTTCACGCAATTTTTTGTTCAATGGAGAAGCAATGAAGCCTGGCCAGAGTTTTGCATTGTCATTTGACACTTCATCAGTTCGTTCTTCAATTTTTACCGTGAGCGTGACTTTGTTTCCTGCACGGAGCACGACAAATTCTGCATTTTTGCCTGCTGGCAAGTAACCGACTTCACGCACAAGCTCATTCTGTGAGTTCACATTTTTGCCGTTGAGCGCGATGATGTAATCGCCTGCCTGCATACCGCCTTTTGCCGCCGGTGAATTCAAGAATACCTGAGAAGCGAATGCGCCTTTCTGACCTTTTACGCCAAGTTCCTTTTTGTATTCATCTGTGACATCAACCAAAGAAACACCGAGCCAGCCGTAGGTGATTTTTCCGTTTGAAATGAAGTCATCGATTGCTTTTTTGACTGAGTTAATTGGAAGTGCAAAGCCCAAGCCCACGCTGCCGCCTGAACCCGAAGCAATCCAAGTGTTGATTCCAATCACTTCTCCGTAGATGTTTACGAGCGGGCCGCCTGAGTTTCCCTGGTTGATTGCCGCATCAGTCTGAATGAAGTCGTTCATGTTGCCGATTTGGTCTCCGCTTCTGCCCGTTGCGCTTACAATGCCCTGCGTGACTGACTGACGGTAGCCGAGCGGTGCTCCCATTGCCAAGCAGATGTCGCCCGTCTGCACATTGTCGCTGTCGCCGAGCGTTGCAACAACGATGTTTTCCGCGTCTTTTGCGTCAAATGAAACAAGCGCGATGTCCTGTCGCTCATCAGCACCGACCAATTTTCCGTCAAATTCCTGACCATCGTTTAATTTTACGGTGATGTTGGTCGCTTTTCCTGCAACATGGTTGTTCGTGAGCACATACACCGTGTCGCCTGTTCTTCGCACGATAACGCCTGAGCCCAAACCTTTCTGCTCGTATTCGCGTTTTTTATTTTTTGAATCTGAATCACGGTCTGAATTTGGATTTCCGAAGAAGAAGTCAAACGGCCAGCCCTCAAATGGATTCATCGTCTGCACTTCTTTTTTTTCGGTCACATCGATTTCGACGACAGAAGGAAGCACGCCCGAAGAAATTGAGCGGAATGAGTTCTGCAATGCTTCGATTACTTTGAGTGATTCTGAAGAAATGGCAATTGCAGGTTTTGAAGTGTCTGCAAATGCCGTTGCCGCGCTTCCTTGAACCTGAACTCGTGTGCAAGAAAGAGAAACAGCAGCAAATGCAAGTGCGCACGCTGCCGTTCCCGCGAGAATACGTTTCGTTAATTTTTTCATATTTTTGCCTCCAAAAGGTATTACATCGTTCTGAACTCCGAAGGAGTGAAGAATCTTAATTTCTACTAATAAAACTCTCAAAGAAAAAAATTAGTTACAGAAAAAGTTGTTATAATTATGTGTCTGGTTTTCAATTCGTTCCCTTGACCATATTTCCAAAAATCTGATATAATCTCGTACTTATATTTTAGTTTTAGTCGTTAGAGTTCCGTTACACTTTGCGGCGATTAAGAGGTTTTACATGTACGCACTTTTTGAATACAAAGGCAAACAGTACAAGGCTGAGAAAGACGCTCTCATTCAGGTCGACAAAATCGATGCTGAAGACGGAGCCGCAGTCGACATCGACTCAGTTCTTTTGGTTAGCGACGGCGACAAAATTTCTGTCGGCACACCGTTCGTTAAAGGCGCAAAGGTCAGCGCAGTTGTTGAGAACAGCTTCCGCGACAAAAAAGTTCTTGTCTTCAAATACAAGAGCAAGAAAGACTATCACCGTCTCATCGGTCACAGACAGGAATACACAAACATTCGTGTTAAGGACATCACTCTTTAATAGATGACAGTCGTAACACTTTCTTATGGCAAAAACGGCGTGATAAAAAAATGTCAAGCTAACGGGCACGCGGATTTTTCTAAGAAAGGAAGTGACATTGTTTGTTCGGCAATCACAATTCTTGTCCGCACGGCAATGCAAGTTCTTTCACATAACGAAAATGTTTTATTGATAGCAGACGCTTCTTCACGCGGGAATCTTTCTTTTGCGGTGGAAGCCAAATCTGAGAATCCGCAAACGGAAACTCAGCTTATATGTATCGGAGATTTTTTAAGAACTGGATTTCAAGCTCTTACAAAAGAATTTCCTAAGAATGTAATTCTGATGGAGGATTAAAATGGGACGAAGTAAAGGTGGTAGCGGCGCAAAAAACGGCCGTCAGTCAAACCCGAAATACTTGGGAGTTAAAGCATACGGCGGCGAATTCGTAACAGCCGGTTCAATCATCGTAAAACAGCGTGGAACAAAAATCTTCCCGGGCGACAATGTAAAACGCGCGGGCGATGACAGCTTGTTTGCAACAGCAGACGGCACTGTCAAATTCCACGAGCGCATGAACAGAAAGTACGCGTCAATCGTACCTGTAGAAGCGTAAAAATGTCATTGTCGGGCTTTCCCCGGCAATCTAAACGATGAAAGCCCGGATTCAGTTTTCTGTCTCCGGGTTTTTTTGTGAGTGGGAGAATAGTGTGAAACAATTTGCTGATGAAGCGATAATCGAAGTCACCTCTGGTAAGGGCGGGAACGGCTGCGTGTCATTCCGCCGCGAAAAATATGTGCCGATGGGCGGTCCGAACGGCGGCGACGGCGGAAAGGGCGGCGATGTCATTTTCTGCGTAAAGCGCAATGTCAAAACGCTCGCGAATATCCGCTTCAAGAGATTTTTTAAGGCGAAGAATGGCGGTGACGGACAGGGCTGGAACAAATACGGAAAAGACGGCGAAGATGTCGTGATTGCAGTGCCGCCTGGAACAGCAATCCGTGATGCGGAAACAAAAGAACTTATCAAGGAATTCACCACAGAAAGCGAAGACGAGCAGTTTGTTTTCCTCAAAGGCGGGAACGGCGGCTGGGGAAATGTGCATTTTAAGTCGTCAACGAACCAAGCACCGCGAAACGCAAATCCAGGTCAGCCCGGCGAATACCGAAAATTGCTCCTTGAACTTTCGATTATGGCGGACATCGGTTTGGTCGGCTTTCCAAACGCAGGGAAATCTTCTCTGCTCGACGCATTCACGAACGCGCGCCCGAAAATCGCGCCGTATCCGTTCACCACGAAGATTCCGAATCTCGGCGTGTTGCGTGCCGATGCCGAACGAGATGTGATTATCGCCGACATTCCGGGAATCATTGAGGGAGCAAGCGAAGGTGCGGGCTTGGGAATCCGCTTTTTGAAGCACATTTCGCGCACGGCGGGGCTTTTGTTCATGATTGATTGCTCCGACGAAAATTGCCTCACGGCATACAAAACGCTTTGCTCGGAACTCGAAGGCTTTTCTAAGGATTTGCTCGATAAGCCGCACATCGTTTTGTGCAACAAGACCGACATTGAGGGCGCAAAAGAAAATGCCGAAAAAATCGCCGCAGAAATCAAAAAAATCGAGCCAGAAACAAAGGTTATCCCTGTTTCGGTGGCGGCTCGCTGGGGCTTGAATGATGTTCGCGTTGCGATTCTGGAGCTTGTCACAAAAATGGCGGGCGAAGATACCGTCACTTCCGACGGAAAACGCGTTTCAGACGGCTCATTTCTTTCTTCAAAAAAGAAGGGCACGAGCCTAAAAGCGGATTTTTTGGCGACCCGTTCCGTTGATGAATTTATGGAAGAACAGTTTCCGGGGCAGGAATCTTCGGAGCGCGAATAATGAAAATCGCGATGCTCGGCGGGAGCTTTAACCCGATTCACATAGGTCATCTGATTCTCGCGGACAGCGTGTGCAAAACGCTCGGCTATGAAAAAATCCTTTTCGTGCCAACCTACCAGCCGCCCCACAAGTCGCTTTCATGCCAAGTCCCGAGCGACGACCGCTTTGAGATGGTACGGCTTGCCGTTTCGGGCGACGACCGCTTTGAAGCCGAAGATTGCGAGCTCAGGCGCGGCGGTGTTTCCTACACATGGGATACAATCTGCTACCTTGAAGAAAAATACAAGGGCGTTCTCACGGGGAAAATCGGCTTGATTTTTGGCGAAGATTTGCTTCCTGATTACGACAAATGGGAAAAATCCGAAGCGTTGGCTCATCGGGCGGATTTGATTCTCGCGTGCCGACCGCAGGACACAGGACTAAAGGCGGAATTTCAGAATTCTCCTACCGAAAAATACGGAAAGCATCCCATGAAGGGCGTAACGCGCGAAAATTTCCCCTATCCGCACAAAATCGTCGAAAATCCAAAAATCGAAATTTCGTCGTCGGAAATTCGGCAAAAGGTCGCGGAAAACGGTGCGTGGCGTTATCTTGTTCCAAAGCCCGTTTTTGAGTATATTATTGAAAGGAATCTCTATGCAAACTGAATTTAAAGACAAAGAACTTGGTTCTTTGTTCGAGAAAATTTCTGAATATACAAAAACGGTCGTAAAAGAAAGCCGCTATGCTCACTCACTGCGCACGGCTCAAATGCTTGCGACACTCTGCGCGAATTACGGTCTGAGCGAAGAAAAGGGCTTGGTCGCGGGCATTGCGCACGACATGTGCAAGGATTGTTCCGACGAAGAACTGTTCGCGCTCGTAAAAAAGGACGGAAAGCCACTTTCTGATTTTGAAAAATCGCTCCCCGAATTGCTCCACGGAAGGGCGGCGGCGGTTCTGATTCAAGAAAAATTCGGCGTGACTGACGGCGAAATCATCGATGCGATTGCAAATCACACTTTCGGTTCGGTCGATTCTTGCGATTTTGCTCTTCTGCTCTTTGTTGCCGACAAAATCGAGCCAGGTCGTCCGCAATCCACCGAAGAGTACCGCGCAAATCTCATGGCAAAATCACTGCACGCTCTTGTGCTTGCCGTCCTTGAAGAAAACATCGAATATCTTGAAAAAAAAGGAAAAAAGGTTGCAACGGCTTCACTGGAGTTGGCAGAAAAACTGCGGCATGAGTAAAAAATAATTGACTTCTCACATTTTCTTTATTAAATTTACTGTCACACTATGAAAGGACTTTCACCAAAAGCTCAAAGACTTATTACCGAATTTGCTCAAAAAGAAGGCAGAAATTCCGCTTCGGCAGAACTTTTGCCAGAGCATGTTATGCTTGCCATTTTAAAAGATGCAGACAACATGGCGTACAACGCACTAAAAGTGCTCAATATAAATGTTCTCTCGTTCCAACTTCTCATCGAGCAAACTTTGTCTCAGCTTCCGCGCGTGCAAAATCCGCCCGCCTTTTCCGCGCTCCCGCCGAGCCGCCGCTTGCGCACGCTCTTAGATGTGGCGGTGATTGAGTCTCGTTCTCTTCGGAGCGAGTATGTGGGCACGGAGCATTTGTTGCTTGCCGCAATGCGCGAGGAAAATTCTGCCACATACCGATTTTTTGAGCGGTGTTCAATTCCGCTTGATACAGTCCGCAGTGTTATCCGCGATTTGCAGAACGAGAACGGCGGCGAGGACAATTCCGAAAACCGAGAAGTCGAGTACGCGAACGCAAAGAACAACGAGCAGCCGAATCAGAAAAAGCGTTCCTTTCTTTCAGAATTCAGCCGTGATTTGACGGACTTGGCGAAAAAGGGCGAACTTGACCCCGTTATCGGGCGTTCAAAGGAAATCGAGCGCGTGGTGCAGATTTTAAGCCGCCGCACAAAAAACAATCCGATTCTCGTGGGCGAGCCTGGCGTTGGAAAAACTTCGGTTGCCGAGGGATTGGCAGAGCGCGTCGCGAGCGGTGAAGTGCCCTACAATCTGCTTCAAAAACGCGTGCTTCTTTTGGACATTACGGCGATGGTCGCGGGCACGAAATACCGCGGTGACTTTGAAGAGCGCATGAAGCGCATGATGAAGGAAGTCAAGGAATCAAAGGACATCATTCTTTTCATCGATGAGCTTCACATGATTATCGGCGCGGGAAGCCCTGACGGCACAATGGACGCAAGCAATATCCTAAAGCCAGCCCTTTCTCGCGGCGAGTTGCAGCTTGTGGGCGCGACCACTTACAAGGAATACCGTCGCCACATCGAAAAAGACTCCGCTTTGGCGCGCCGTTTCCAGCTCGTGAAAATCGAAGAGCCGAGCAACGACGAGACGATTCAGATTCTCAATGGCTTAAAGCCCAAATACGAAGAATTCCACAATGTCACCTACGATGAAGGCTCAATCGAGGCAATCGTAAAGCTTTCTTCTCGCTACATTCCCGAAAAATACCAGCCCGATAAGGCGATTGATTTGTTGGACGAGGCGGGAAGTGCCAAAAAAATCACTTCCGAGAGCCGACCGACCGAACTTGCCGAGCTTGAAAAGTCAATCGAAGATTTGAGCCACGAAAAAGAAGCCCTTGTCGCAAATCAGGACTATGAGCGGGCGGCGATGATTCGTGACAAAGTGCGCGACCTAAAGCAAAAACTCGACGACTTCAACAATTACTGGAAGAACAATGCCGTCACTGTGCGAAAGCATGTCACCGTGGCGGACATCGCGAAAATCATCTCCGACATGACGGGAATCCCTGCCCAGCAACTTGACGCAAACGAAGCGGGGCGGCTTTTAGACATGGAAAAGGAGATTCATAAAGATGTCATCGGTCAGGACGAGGCGGTGAAGTACCTTTCAAGCGCAATCCGCCGAAGCCGTGCGGGTGTTTCTAGCCCGAACCGTCCGATGGGCTCATTCATCTTCTTGGGACCGACTGGCGTGGGAAAGACCCAGCTTGCAAAGGCGATGGCGAAATTCCTCTTCGGCACGGAAGACGCGCTCATCAGAATCGACATGTCCGACTTTATGGAAAAGCACACTTCAAGCCGCTTGGTCGGCTCTGCCCCGGGCTATGTGGGCTACGAAGAGGGCGGTATGCTCACGAACAAGGTTTTGCAAAAGCCGTATTCGGTCGTGCTTTTTGACGAAATTGAAAAAGCGCACAACGAGGTGTTCAATCTTCTCTTGCAGATTCTCGAAGAGGGCGAGCTTTCGGACAATCTCGGCCACACTGTCAATTTCCGAAACACCGTGATTATTATGACTTCTAACGCGGGAGCTAGGAGCATTACCGCCGACAAAAAACTCGGTTTTGCCCAGCTTGATGACGGATTTTTGCCGCCAGCCGAAATCAAAGCCAACGCAATGGAAGAACTCAAACGAATTATGGCTCCTGAGCTTATCAACCGAATCGACGACATCGTGGTGTTCAATCCGCTAAAGCGCGAGGAAATTTCAAAAATCCTCGACATTCAGATTGCCGAGCTTGAAGACCGCCTTTCTGAGCGAAACATTCATCTTTCAATCAAGAGCAAGGCGCGTGACTATCTCCTTGACCACGGCTACGAGCCAAGCATGGGTGCGCGCCCTATGCGCCGTTTGATTCAGAACGAAATCGAAGACCAGCTCGCAAATCTCATTCTTTCGGGAACGATTCCTGAAAGTGGGGAAGTTGAAGTCACTTTTGAAAAGGAAAAACTCGTCGTAAAGGCGGCAAAGGCGAAGAAAGAAAAAGTGGCGTTGATTGAATAGAACAAAAAACTGTATAAAATCCGTGCACAGCTCTGTCAACAACTTTTTAAAAGTTCGCTAACTTTTTTTTTATTTTACAGTATTTTTACCGGAGTGTATTATTGACACAGGTTATTCTTAGGGGGGCTTAATACAATATTTTAGTAAATTATGTGAGATTTTGAAGTTCTATTTAAAATACGTTTAGCCTCTTTTTCAGAGGCTTGTTGTGAGAATTTATTCTTTAACTTTATAAACTATGATGCTTTCTTAAGTTTAGGCTTGACCTGTGATAGAACTACATCATCAATATCAAAGTAGACTTCCCTAAATTTTGGCTTTGCGTTTTTTAGGAAAACTCTATCAATAAGGTCTTTCATAACTTCCGGCATTGTTCCTGTAGTATCTGTTTCTACTAGTGTAACTGAATATCGTTTATCTGGATTTGCAGCATCTGTAATCCAAAGACCTTCCTTTTCATTCAAATGTATCAAGATTTTTCTGTCTGTAAGTTCAGGGCAAAAGAATCTGTAACCTTTGAGTAGAAATACACCAGACCTGTCAATATGACCTGGAAATGTTGCCTTTAAGATGCTGTTTACTTCGTTCATGTCGGCTTTTACAAAATGAGTTTCATCTGATTTTGGCTTTACAGGAAACCATTTTTTATAGATTTTAGGAAAATCTTCTTTTAAGAATTTATTTGCCTGTTCAATTGTTTTTATTCCTCTTAAACGGAACAGGTTTGGAAGCCTGTGCTGAATAGTCTGCCAGAATCGCTCAATTCTTCCTTTGGCCTGTGGACTGTGTGCCGGAAACATGTCTACCCCAAGATTTTCCATCATAAGTCCAAACTGTGTAAGATGTTTTTCATCATCCTTTGTTTTCTGATTGACAAAAAATACTCCGGCTTTATCTGGATATAAGGCTTCTGGAATACCGTCAGTTTCAGCCATGTTTCTGAAAGCTTCTACATATCCTAAAGTACATTCATTTTTTGTCATATATAAGCCGACTGGATAGCCTGTAGCATCATCTATAAATCCCTGAATGCAGTACATGTGGCCGTCTTTGAACCAGTCGTAAGGTGTTCCGTCAGCCTGTACAAGTTCTCCTGTATGTTCTTTTCGTTCCCTCATAAGATGAACAGCCGTATTTTTGCACTTATGTTTTATCGGAGAGTAATACCCAATGGCATTAAGGATATGTTTTATCCAGAATACAGAACCTCTGATATGAAAGTCTTCTTCAAGTATCTCCTTGAAAAAAACATAGGTAATATCTTCAAAAGGATTTACTCCATCTACCCTAGTATTCTGAAAAATATCAATGATTCTGGCTTTGTCTTCGGTTCGTCTGAGATCTTCACGAATCCGGCCAATGTTTCCGTGAACAAAAGAATCATCGCCATGTTTTTTATACCGCTGTACAGCTTTTTGAATAGCCCTGATTGTAAGGCCTGCTTCAACAGCAGCTTCCCTTGTAGTTAATTCTTTATTAACTACTTTGAGGATAAGTTTTTTCCTTTCCTCTTGTTGTTGAGTAAGTTTAGCGCTCATAATTTATCAGTCCTTAAAATTATGGTTTTAAACTGAATATAATTATGAGTTATTTTGCTGTCAATAAAGATGTGGTTTAATTAGCGCCAATTGGCGCTAATCACAATTTAGTTTTTTTTTTAGATGAGCTATCCACTGTCTTGAAACATGGTGATTCCTGCCAATCTGTGCAAGCGTCTTGTTTTCTTCTTTGATTTCCTTGATAATCTGGTCTGTTTCTTCCTTTGAAAGTTTTCTGTATTCTGTATTACGAACAACAATGCTTTTCAGATTGTGTTTTTCGTAAGTCTTTTTACAAAAAGAATAAGATATTCCTGTTTCAAAAGCCATTTTTTGAATGCTTCGAGGTTTTTCTTTATATTCATCAAGAATAGTTATTTCTTGTTTGTTATGGCGTATTTCCTTGAAATTAGTCGGAATCTTAAAATATGCAGCAAGATTTGAAACTTTATTAGGTTCCACTCCAAGTAATTGGGCAATCTCCTCTCTTGATTTATTTTCTTCAAGCCCTTTTCTGATTATCTGAATATTTCTTTCTTTTCTTTTGATTTGCAATTCTGATTTTTTTATATAATTCATAATATCTTTCTTTGAAACATTAAGGGCTTTTGATATTTCATTATAGGTATTATTTTGGAGGTAAAGTTTCTTTATCTTTGTTTCTTCTGCGTTGGTTATCATATATTTTCCTTAAAAATAAAGTTTTGTATTTTCTGAGGTGTTTTGTAAAAAAAGAGAATAAAGGCTTTCTCCGCTCAATAATTTAATCTGCGGATTTTGTCTTATAAGCTCTTTTGTTTCGTTCCCTGTCTTTCCTGTGTGGATAAAATATCCTCGTATTTTGTGAGAGTGACAGACCTTTATAAACTGTCTTACATGCTCTTCTTTTATGTAATCTGAATAACGCTTTGCCTGGATTATGAAGGTTTCTCCATGTCTTATACACTTTCCGTCAATGCCTCCGTCATGCGTGTATCTTTTGTTTCTCTTGACCTTGAATCCTTTTTTCTTTAAGGCAAGAAGAATCAGTTCTTCAAATACAAAAGGGTCTATCTTTCTAAGGTATGACAAAAGCCATCCAGAGTTACCGTTTTGTATTGCATTTATCCTTTTATAAATTCTTTTTGCATTCTGTATTGTCTTAAAATGCCTTGCTCTTCCAAGACTGCGAAAAAAAAGAATTGCTGCACATATAAGAATATAGATAAACCAGAATATCTTACTTCCTGCGTTCATTTCTTTTCCTTTTAGCACCATCTGGCGTTAATTTGTCAGTATGGGCTTTTCTATATTTTTCATATCTTGTTACATCCCCTTTTTTACACAGATGTATTTCAAGTGTGGTATAGTCCACGGTTTTTCCCTTCATCTTAAAAACAGGTTTTCCGCAAGTTTTACAGACTTCAAGGCCGCTTGTTTTCTTTGTGCTTTTACCCTCTTTGTTACAAAAATGAGGCTCCCCTGTAACATCATAAGGAAGCCATTTTTCATTTGCTGTCCGGGTATACATAATTTCCCTTCCGCAATACCTGCAATAGCTCATAAATACTCCTGTTTGTGTTATTTAACTAATTAGCGCCAATTGGCGCTAATTAAGCCGTGATAATATTCTTGATACCTTATCCTGAAAATTTATGAATTTATTTTCAGGACATTTTGCCAGTTCTGGAAATGTTTCTGTAAGAGCTGAGATTATTAATGCAGTTACATTTGTGACAGATTCCTTTTTTGAATACTCTTTTTTATTCCCTTCTTTTCCAGGAGTCAGCCAGTATTTTCGTGGCAGCACAGAAATGTTTTCCTTAATTAACTGCTCCATTTAGTTTTTCCCTTTTTTCAACTATTGTTTTTTCATAATTAATAATTGTTGCACCAACTCCAAATAAAAGAATCAATGCAGCCAGAATAAATGATATAATTCCTTTAATAATCAAAATCATTTTTTTACCTCTTCTATTTAGCGCCATTTGGCGCTGATTTCTTTTTGCTGAATGTATTTATAAAAGTCTGTTCAAGTTTCATTGTCTGTGTATTGAATGAAAACTTTGCCTTGTAAGGCTTTCCAGACTTTCCTTTACAAGATTTAATGCCAGTCTGCTTTCTTTCAAGAAGCAGTTTTGCATCATTGCTCGTTATAGTTGCATTGAAGGCCGTTTTATAAATAATGAAGTTACACTTTGGCTCTTTATTGATTTTCTCACAGAAATAGCTTTTAGAGCCTTCAAAGACCTTTGAACCGCATAAAGGACATTTTCCTAATCCCTGCTTTTCATAGTTTTCAATTTCTGGATGAGTTTTTACACAGTCTCTGATATACTGGATGATCTGCTTTTCAAAAGTTTCTGGAGATGATTCAAGCTGTTTTTCCCATTGTGTTGTCTGATTTATGCTCGCTATTTTTGCTGTAAGCGGATTTTTAAATAAAAGTTTTAAAAGGAAAAATGCTTTTTCCGTAGCGTAATATTTCTTATTAAGTTTTGAAACATACTTGTATTCTTCGAGTTTAGACAGAATATTACCTCTTGTGGCCGGAGTACCAAGTCCTACAAGTTTTTCATCCGAATCTTCCATTGTTGGGTTTTCCATAAATGCCAGGAGGCTGGTTTCCGTAAACTCTTTTTTGGGAGTTGTCATTTTCTTTACGATTTCTGTATTTTTCAAGATACAGGTTTTTTCATCAAAATTTTGAAGTGAATCTTCTTCTTCATTCTTTTTAGCGCCATTTGGCGCTAATTGCTGTTCTGCTTTTTTCCAGCCTTCCTCAACGATTGTTTTTAATGTTGCCTTATATTTATACTCACCGTTTGTAATCCAAAGTGTTTTTTCATCATAAACACAGATAGGCATACAGCTTAAAAAGAAATGTCTTAAAACAATTTCATATATATTTTTTTCTGCTTGTGTTGCTGTCTCTGGAATAAAATCCAGCGGAATCAAGGCATGATGAGAATCAAGCTTCTTTGAATTAAAGATGTGTTTATTGTCTTTTGTTATCAAGCTTGTATTGCAAAATTGTGAAATAGGATATTTGTTTTTTAAAAGATCAAACTTTTCTCTGAACAGTTCAACATCATCATCCCCCAAAACAGATGATGGAGTGCGAGGGTAAGAAAGGCATTTGTGCTTTTCATAAAGGCTTTGTGCAAGTTCAAGTGTCTTGCTTGAAGAATAGTCATATTCTTTTGCAGCAATTTTTTGAAGTTCTGTAAGGCTTAAAAGCTTTGGCGGATTGAGTGATCTGCGTTTTGTTTCTGTCTGAACAGAAATGGCTTTATTTGCTTCGCTGAAAGAATGTGCCTGGTTAATATATCCGTTTATGTTCGGAAAAAAGAATTTATTATTCTCTGGATTAAAAAGTAGGGCTTCTGCCTTATTGCCGTTATTATCTTTCAAATGAGCAACACACTGGTAATATGGCTGCGGTACAAAGTTTTTTACTTCATTATTTCTCTGGGCTATAGCGGCAAGAATTGCAGTCTGTACCCTGCCGACAGGGAGAGTTACCTTATGTCCTGCAAGAAGGGTTTCATAAGGTGTAAGGTTCATTCCGACAAGCCAGTCAGCGTGCTGGCGGGCAAAACCTCTTTTTGCAAGTTCGTTATACTCGTTCCAATTCTTGAGGTTCTTCATTCCCTTTTGAATTACATCTGGAGTAAGAGCTTCGGAAACCCAGAAGCGGTAGCAGTTAGAAATATCAGTAAGGCCTGCTTCTTTAAAGACAATTCTTGCAATTACTTCTCCCTCACGATCCGCATCGGTGGCAATTACAATTTTGTCATGGGAATGTTTTTTAAGAAGGTAAGTTACTTTCTTAATTTGTTTTGCAGTTTCTTCATTCTGGTTATAGATATAGTTTTCTGGAATTATAGGAAGGAGTTCAAATGACCAGTGCTTATAGGATTCATCATAATCTTCCGGTTTTGCAAGCTCATAAAGATGACCGACACAGTTTGTAATTTCTGTTGAGCCGTCTGTATAAAAGCCCTGAGATTTGTCGAATGGAATTGAGAGCGCATTTCCAAAGGATTGTGCCACAGAAGGTTTTTCTGTAAGTATAAGCAATTTGATTCCTTTTAGCGCTTGAATAAATGTTAGTTTATTTTTTTATTTTAGTCAATAAATAATTTTATTTACACTTATTCTAATTAGCGCCAAATGGCGCTAATTAGAAATAAACTTTTGTAACATTGAAAGATTAATTAACAGGCAGGAATAGAAGGAGTGGAAAACAGGAGGTCGTAGAAGAATGAATCGGGAAGATTTTCTTCATCGAGTTTTTTCTCCAATTCTGCTAAAAACTGAGCCTGGTATTCTCTGTTCTTTTCGTCCAGGTTTTCTTCGGTAACATCTCCGACATTGATTTTAAATCCATATTTTTTTTCAAAACATGAATCTCCGATGTGGGCCTGTGCAATCAGGCTCATGATTTTTTCTTTGTTTGTGTTAGTCATTCCTTATACCTCCATGACGTTTATAACTTGATTATAAGCGAGGGATTTACTTTTGTAATTAAAGCAACACTTTAATTTTATTGTTAGCTACTCTTTTTTAATTAGCGCCAAATGGCGCTAATTAGCTTATCTGGTAAGTTATGCTTTTGATAATGGCATTTCATTTTAGCGCCGAATGGCGCTAATTATCGTAATGAAAAATTTTTTTACTGAAATAAGGAATTTCAGGTTAAAAAAAGGCTATTTATAAAGAGCTAATAGAATATAGCTCTTTTACCCGATAGGCAAGATAAAGGAAGTGCTACATTTTTAGTTTTTACCTATTATAGCGGTGCTACATGTGTGTTTTATAGGTAGCACTTTTAAGCACCTTATGTAGCACTTTTATTTATTCTTTTTATAGTGTAATAATAAATAGTTATTGACATTTTAATTAGTGTAAATTACAATATTAGTAGACTTGAACAAATAAGGGAAATATTTTCTAAAATAAATAAGACTGTTAATTAGCGCCAAATGGCGCTAATCAGGGAGCGTGTTATATGAATAGAATTGTTGTTGATGTTATGTGTATTCTTTTTTTTGTTTTTATTGCTTGTACATCCTGCACTGTAAATTATGGAGTAGAGCAGGGTTCCATCTGTGTAAGAAATGATTCTGAAAATAAAGGCCTAGTTGTTCGAGAAGTCTATGTTAAAGATAAGGAGTCAGAAGGATATGAGAGAATCTGGAAAGGAAATCTTTCTGCTGGCTCTTGTGAATTTATAAGTGTTGATGATGGAAATTATTCTGTAAAAGTTCTTGTTTCAGATGATTCTGTTTTTGGCCTTTATTATGAACTTACAACAGGCTATAACATTTATAAAAAAGTTCAGGGTGAAAACTGTGTTTATGTTATTTTTGATGGAAGCGGAGTTTTCTTTGAAGATTAATAATTGAGCTTTGAATGTCATTAAAGTTTGCTTTTGGTTGACATATAAAGAAAACCTTTTTTCAACTGAAAGAGTAAACAAAAGTATAAATAAATTAAATTACAATTAGCGCCAATTGGCGCTAATTAGAAAACAGGATAGGAATGAAAGAATTAAGAGAATATCAGAGTCAGATTGTGAACAAGGTTATTGCTTCAGAAAAAGACATGCTTATATGTCTTCCGACTGGTAGCGGTAAGACTTTCATTGCCTGGTCTGTAATTAAGGCTTTGAATGAAGAAGGGCTTACGGTTGTCTTTGTTGTTCCACGGCTTGAATTAATAGAGCAAGCTGTAAATGAGTTTGGAGACGTAGATGTAATCTGGAGTGATAAAACAAATCTTACTGGAAAGAAATGTGTTGTTGCATCAAAAGATTCTTTGAGGACTCAATATAAATGTGTTCCTGAATGTTCTGTTCTAATTTTTGATGAGGCACATATTTCTCTGGAACAGACTTTTAACCTTGTCCAGCTTATTAAGCCTCTGCGAGTTTTAGGTCTTACTGCAACACCAGAACGGATGGATGGAAAAGCTCTTTTGAAAGGTTTTGATTCACTTCATAAGTTTGGCGTTTTTGATGAGCTTTTACAGGAAGAGACTGTAAGCTCTTTGATAAAAAAAGGTTATCTTTGTCCGTTAAAGTATTACACAAAACCGATTGAAGGAATTGTTGATATTAAGCCTGATGAAGCAAATGGGCAGGAATTATCTGATGAGCAGATGACAGATATTTTTGATACTAATCAAATCTGGGGGGATTTGGTTCAGTCTTATGAAACTTATGGTATTGAAAATGGTATTAAAAGACCAGCTCTTGGTTTTACAAATACAATTGCAATGGGTAAGAAAGTTTGTGAGATTTTTAATAATGCAGGATATAACTTTAAAATCATTACTGGAGAGATGAGCGTAAAAGAAAGGAAGGATCTTATAAGACAGCTTAAGGACAGGGAAGTCGATGGTCTTATTAATGCAGCTCTTTTAACTTATGGCTTTGATTGTCCTTCTGTCAGTTATGCCTTTTCTTGCAGGCATATTAAAAGTCGGCCTTTATGGTTTCAGATTGTAGGAAGAATCCTTAGGACTTGTGAAGGAAAAGAAAATGCAATTTTTGTTGACCACGGAGATTCTGTATCTGAGTTTGAAGAACCTACATGTTCTTTACCAATTCTTGACCCATGTATTGTCTGGAAAGTAAATGGCGAAACAAAAGAAGAAAGGCAGAGAAGAAAAAAGGCTCAGAAAAAGGAAAGGGATTCATTAAAGATTTTGCAGGACCTTGATCCTCTTCCTTGTAAGATGGTTGAAATAAAGCCTGAAGATACCTGGGAGAGAATGATAAAAGTTTTACAGCGATTAAAAGCTTTGAATGATAATCTTTTTGAACAGAATCAAGAAATGCAAAATAATCTTAATAATATTTATAACGAGAAAGAAAAGCTGCAAAGAGAATTGAAGTCTAAATCTAATAAAAGATTTATTGATAGTGAAAAAACTTTTGAATTTGTGCGGAAAAATTATTGTTTTATTAGAAATGAGATTTATGAACGAATGCACAATTGTACAGACTGGAAAAATTTATCAGATGAAGAAAAATCTGAAGAAGAACATTTAATGACAATGAAAAAGCTTTTAAAGCTGGAAATTGATCTTCCTTTCCTTATTGACCATGTTCAATTTAATAGAGGAATGGATTATTGGAAAACACATTGGTCGTATCGACCTAAAGTATGGTAAATGCAATTAGCGCCAAATGGCGCTAATTAGAATGTTTGTGAGAAGATTTTGTAAGGAGATGATAAATGAATAATATAACTGGCTTAACCCATTTAATTCTGATGAACAATATAAATCGTAATTTGCGTAAGTCTGAAAAATCTACAGAAAAACATTGTAATAATGCATTGTTCTACTGTAAAACACCAGACGGAGAAGTTTTATCAGCATATTTAATTGATTACGAAGACGAAACTGAGAATGTCATCGTGCTAGATGATTATAAGGGGTATACCTATTTCAGTATGCCAAGAGATGAATATGATGCACAGTTAAAAAACTTTAAAAAGACAGGTTACTTTGATTTTATGAATAAACTTCTCAATACAACAGACGCAAAGTTACGCTGTATGAAAAAAAAGAAACCCGTAGCAATTAAAGAAGCAAATCATTTTGCATTTTTTATAATTTTGGGATTCGTTTTTCTTATTGTTGCTATGTTTTGGGATTTTGCAAAATAAAGGTGGTACAAATATGAATAAATTGAATATCGTAGACATGTTCTGCGGCGGTGGCGGAGAATCAACAGGCCTTATTGAGGCAGCTCATGAATATAATTTTGACATCAATATGAGTGCAATAAATCACTGGGAAAGGGCGATTGAGACCCATTCACAGAACTATCCATTTGCAGAACATCGTTGTGAAAACGTACAGCACATTGAACCTGAAACTTTGAGAGCATCTAAAGAATGTGACCTTATGTGGGCAAGTCCTGGATGTCAACATTTTTCAAGTGCAAGAGGTGGTAAACCTCGCTCAGAAGACAAGAGAAGCCCGGCCTGGGAAGTAGTCCGTTTTGCAGAAATTTTAAGACCAAAAAGAATAATTATAGAAAATGTTCCAGAGTTCAGAACCTGGGGGCCTCTGGATTCCAATGGAAGGATTATACCGGAATGCAAGGGAAAAACTTTTAACGTATTTATTGCGGCTCTGCGGTCCCTTAATTATGTTGTGGACTGGAGAGTGCTTTGTGCTGCTGACTATGGTGCTCCGACTTCAAGAAGAAGGCTCTTCATTCAGTGTGTAAGAAAGGATTGTGGAAAGAAAGTTATCTGGCCACAGCCAACGAATGTAAAAGGCGGAGACCTCATATTACCTGACTGGAGAAGTGCAGCTGAAATTATTGATTGGACTATTCCTAGTAAACTCATAAGTGAAAGAAAAAAGCCTCTTGCTCCAGCGACATTACGAAGAATTGAATATGGAATCCGTGAATTCTGGGGAGATGCTGCCGTGCCGTTCATCGCAAAGCTTTACGGTACTTCAAATGCTGAAAATCTTGATAATCCTCTTTCAACAATCTCTTGTTCTGGTGCGCATCACATGCTGATAACTCCGTTCCTTTGCAGATATAACAAGGGTAATAATCGTGTTCACCCTCTATCCGAACCAGTGCCAACACTGGACTGCTCTAACAGATATGGACTTGTAGAACCGTTCATCTGCGGAATCGGGCAGACCTCGGCAAAGCAGAGGAACAGAAGGCTGTCTGAACCTTTATCTACAATCTGCACAAAGCAGGAACACTGTCTGGTTCAGCCGCTTCTTATTCAGTATTACGGCAACGGTCATGCAGTGCCGCTCAGTGAGCCTATTCCTACATTAACTACAAAAGACCGCTATGGACTTATCGGAACAGATGAATACGGCATAGAGCTTGGTTTCAGAATGCTCCAGCCGAATGAGCTTGCAGCTGCAACAGGGTTCCCGAAGGATTACAAGTTTACGGGAACTAAAGTTGAGGTAGTAAAGCAGATTGGAAATGCAGTTCCTCCAAATTTTGCCAAGGCAATGTTCAGTCAGATATTGAGCGAGATGACGGCATAAGGAAACTAGTTATGAAATTTGAGGACTGGTGGAATACAGAAAACATAATTGAATTCTCAAATATGCCTGATGACTATTCAAAAGCAAAATATGTTTATGAAGCTGTCTATAACTCTATGAAAAATTGCCTTAACTGTGGAAAACGCAGACATTGTTTTCTTTGGCACCAGGTAAACAACTTTTCAGAAGCCAATGAGGTTAACTTTCACTGTTGCATGAGTGACAAATGGGAGGATGAAGATTATGCAGAAGAATAAACCAATAGAAGAAGTTTTTATGAAATACAGTAAACCAGTAATCATACAATGGTTATGTTCCCAATATCCAGTTTTCTTCAAAGATAAAAAAGAGATTATTAGGGAGTTAAATGACTGTAAAAATGATATTGCTTTTGAAAAGATCCATGCTGAAATTAATATGCTGATAAAAAAGAGGAATTCATTAAAACCGGAAAATTTTAAGGATTTTGATGATTATTTGCTGAAAAAAATTCCTTTAGATAAAAGAATACATTATCTGCTTGAAAAGCAGGAAAATTTTCTTAAATAAATAAAAGGTCAGGAGGAAAACTATGAATTATATGATAAAGGATTTGCCGGAAATAAACCTTATAGATGAACTGTTAAGACATGACCCGGATGTAAGGGAAAAACTAGAGATGAAACTAGAGATGGAAAACGAGAATACAGTTATAGACAGTAAAAATAAAATTAAGCATACAGGTAAAAACATAATAGTTTGTGGAACCCGTTTGGGAAAAGGAATTTCTGTAATTCCTCCAAAAAAAGAAGGAGAAAAATGATGGACGATAAAATAATTTTTAAACCAGAAAAAGGAACCGCTTCCTATAATCCACTTATAGACAATATAAAAGATACAAATCCCCAGGAAGCGTTTGCAGGAGCAAAGTTGTTTGCATCAGTACTAGGAATGAAACATGTTTACTTTATAGGCTTGATTTTATTTGTCCGTTTTTCAAAAGCAATACCTAAAAAAGATAAAACTCTCGCAAAACTAAATGAAATATTAAAAAGTGGAATTTCTTTCAAAACCGTATCAGATATTGGCTGTGTCAAGGATAACGGGCAAGACTGGTATGAAATGGATGCTTTGATTTGTACATTTCTGACGGCGGAGGAAAGGGGAGTTAAAAATGAAAATACCAAAACAAATTAAAACACTTCTCAAACAGAGGGAAAATTATGCAATGAAATATCTTTCATGCGAATCAAAACTTAATGACTGGCTAGATAGCAAAGGAATATTCAATGAATGTATCTGCGGAGACCATTCATGTTTATTTAATACTGGGGTTGAAGTTTTTACTTCTGGAAGTGCTTCTATAACAATTGAATATCTTGAAAGTTTAAAAGATTAGATAAGAAGGAGAAATAAATTATGGACAAAAAAATATCTGCTTCAGACGAAGCTACAAAAAAAAATGAAGAAATTATCAGCTCTCTTACTCAGGCATTGAAGGAATTTATAGGCTTTGTACTTGTATTAGTTTTTTTAGCACCAATATTCTGCTTACTGTTTGGACAGATTTTTAATGTTCCAAAACTTGAAGCAAAATATAAAAAAGCTCTTTCCGTTGAAGAAAAAATTGAATCTGACATTTTAAATCTTGAAAGCAAAATGCACATAGTAAAAATATCAAATCACGAAACAGATATATACGGTTCTGATGAACAGATTGAGCTATATAATTCCCTTCAAATTGCAAGACAAAAAGCTATAGAAAAAAGAAGGAAAGCAGAAGACGAGCTTTTTGATGCAGAAAGAATAATTAATAAGTGGAAAGGATATAAATTATATAAAAAATATACGGAACTTGGAAGCGGAGAAGATAAATGAAGAAAGTTTATTGAATCCCTTCTTGAAAACAAGGCAATAAACAAAGCGGATAAGGACATGGAGAAATAAAACTATGGATAAGCTTGATAGAATTATTCTTGGTATTGGTATTGGAATTTCTTGTGCAGTAATTGGTTTGCAATTAGGCTTGCATAACTCTGACATCAGGAAATTGAAGAATGAAGTAAAAGAATTACGCTCAGAAAATGAAGCATTTAAATTTTGTTTCAAAAAAATGGGTTTTGTAATTGGTTTTGAAGAATCAGAATCAAGAGAGGAGAAATAAATTATGGAAAAAGAAGTATCAGCTTCATACGAAGCTACAAAAACAAACGAATCATGCATGTTGTTTAACAAATCAGAGGATTATTCAATCCTGGGGTTTATCAGTATAGTAGCAATATTTTGCCTAATACTCATTTGTATATCTGGTGAGTTTAAACGTATTCCTTACTGTATTTACTGTATTGCAACAGTTATTTGTTGTTTTATTCTCATTTATTTCATGCATAAATGTAAGCAGAACAAAATTAATAAATTCATAAAAAACAATAAAAGTAATTTCGCTTATAGAATTGATGGTAAAATATACGAACTCCAACAGGTGACAAAAGAAGAATGGTATCATCTCAAAAGTGAAGAGTATGATTTTATAGTACTAACCAATCAATTTTCTGTTAATGGCAATGGCGTTGCCTATGTAATCAGAGACAAAAGTACTTTGTCTGACCCCGATGCAAAAATATACATAGATCAGAGTTGTTCAGAAGAAATAAGTATTTTTTATAATCAGATTACTGAGATAAAAACAGGAAAAATTCTCAATTCAGCAGAACTAAAACAGTTCTTGAAAGCTGAGGAGAGTAACTAAATGGAAAAAGATATTTTTTTTATTTTTCTTGGTATTTGTTTAATTGAGTTGGTTGTAATCTTTGCATTACTTAATAAAAAGAAACCAATGCATATTGCAACTTTAATTGCAATAACTTTTGGAATTTTAGGACTTATAGATACTTACCAAAATAGGAACTTGATATTTAAACATTCTGAAAAAAACATTTCTCAAATTGAACAGAATAATAATGATAATAAAAATATGTTGATAAAGAAAAAAGCAGATGTTTATCATTGCGGTCCTAATGAAATTAATTCAATTGAAGATGTACCTGAAGAGTTTTATAGACATGTTTATTATCTCTATAGACGACCTACAGATGGAAAGTGTGTTTTTTGTTCTGACTATATAATAAGTCCTGACCGTATTCTACTTGATGTAGAAGATGATACTTTCTTTTATTTTGTTTGTAGTAAAGAAATTGCTGACAAAATCCTTGAAATACACAAGTCAAATGGTGGTCCAGGTTCTGGCTGGGAATACTGGAAATAGGAGCAATTTATGGAAAAAGCTATAGAATTTTTTGGTTTAGGAATAAGTTTTATTTTATTTTCTGCAATTGCATTAATATTTTGTTCTATTTCTAAACAGAGACCAACAAAAATAGAATGTCTGTATATGGGGATTCACTGTTTGGGTGGATTAGCTTCTATAATGGCCGGAATTTTCTTTATGGGAAAATTTATAAGATGAGAAAGTTTAAAATGATAAAACTTTATAAAAACGACTGCCTTATTGAAATGAAGAACATCTCTGATAAATCCATAGACTTGATTCTGTGTGATTTGCCCTATGAGCAGACGGCAAGAAACAAGTGGGATTTGAAGCTTCCTTTTGCACCTTTATGGGCTGAATACAGCCGTATCATAAAAGATAACGGGGCAATAATCCTGTTTGCAAACTGAATGTTTACTGCAGAGCTGATGATGAGTAATCAGAAAATGTGGAGGTACAACCTCATTTGGGAAAAAACTCAACCTACAGGCTTTCTCAATGCAAAGCGTATGCCCCTCAGAAATCATGAGGACATCTGTGTGTTCTATAAAAAACTTCCTGTTTACAATCCACAGAAAACTGACGGGTACAAAAGAAAAGTTTCTAATGCAAGTTCAAAGATAAACTGCAAGAAGTCTGCTGATTATAATGAGGTCAGCTTGACTTCATACGACAGCACTGAACGCTATCCAAAGTCAGTTCTATGTTTCCCTAAAGACATTCAGAAATCAGCATTACATCCGACTCAAAAACCTGTTGCATTGCTTGAATATATTATCAAATCCTACAGCAATGAAGGTGATGTTATTCTGGATAATTGTATGGGAAGCGGAAGTACGGGAGTCGCATGCCTGAATACAGGAAGAAATTTTATTGGAATCGAAAAAGACTCTTTGTTTTTTGAAATTGCAAGCAAAAGAATAATGCAGGCTGAAAAAATAGGTAAAGAAAAATTTGGGAGGAAGAAATGAATAACACAGACTAGACTCACCAGCTTTGATTGTTGATGAAATAGCTGCGATACAGAATCTTTCTTCGCCTTTTGAAGAAAAAGAGGACAACGATGACCCACAGTGAATTATGCGAGCTTACAGCAAGAAAATTTTGCCAGACTTTTGCTTTATGGGAAGTGAAAGGAAAATGGGAAAATCCAGATGTGATTACCTGGAATTCAAGTGGCAGAAGTACGATATACGAGATTAAAATGAGCCGTGCTGATTTTCTTGCCGACTTCAAGAAAAAATGCAGACAAGCAGATCATAAAAAAGCAGGTTGTAGATTTGCCTATGTTTGCTACGGAGATTTTATTAAAAAAGAGGAAATCCCAGAGGATTGGGGATTGTATTATTACATAGACGGAAAGTTCAAGGAAATCAAATATCCATCAAATGGTTTTGATAATTGGAATGTTCCTAACAGAGATTGGCAAGGCGAAATAATAATGCTTGTAAACTACATACTTTGCAATAAGTATTTTAATCAGCAGAGATATTGTTTTAATAAAAGATATAAACATTATGAAAGGAGTTTGATAGATGACAGAGCATAAACATGAATACATGAAAAAATATCGTGCTGAACATAAGGATTCCATTAAAGAAAACCAAAAAAAATACTATCTATCTCATAAAGAGCAATATGCAGAACAAGCAAAGTTGTACAGAGAACGCAATAAAGAAAAATATAGAGAACAACAGAGACGTTCTTATTACAAAAACAAAAATAATCCAAGGAATATAGAGAGACGTAAAGAGTATTTTACTACAGAAAAATATAAAGAAATGGCCAAAAGATATAGAGAGAATTCAAAAACATATTATGGGAAAAGTCCATCTGAACTGGCAACAAATTATATTAGGCATAATTATAAAATTCTTTTATCTTTTAGAACTTATATGTATGCTTTTAAATCTCCACGTTTTAGAAGTTATATGATTTTTCTCAGCAAAGGTAAGATGTCGGAGTCAGATGTTCTTGAAGACCTGGTTTTAAATAAAATTGTTTTTGATGATAAGGATGAGG
>JAFUDX010000046.1 GCA_017464425.1 Treponema sp. | reverse complement strand
GTCAGAACAAAAAGCTGAACGCTTAAGACAGGATGCAATAAAGGAAGCAGAAGCACAGAAAAAAGAAATTTTGCTCGAAGCAAAAGATCAAATCATTCGTGAACGAAAACAGCAGGAACGGGAAGATCGTGAACGCCGCGCCGAAGTTCAAAAATACGAAGCGCGGGTTAGCAAAAAAGAAGAGTTGGTTGACAAGCGTGCAGAAGAATTCGACAAAAAAGAACTCGAATTCGCCGACCGCGTTGCCGCAATGAAAAAGCGCGAGGAGCAGCTTCGCACTCAGGAAGAACAGTACCGCAAAGAATTGGAGCGGATTTCTGGTCTTTCTGCGCGAGAAGCAAAAGATTTAATCATCAAGAATCTTGAAAACGATGCTCGCCACGACGCGCAGGCTTTGCTCAACAAAATTGAGCAGGACGCACAGCTCTCTGCCGAAAAAAAGGCACAGGAGATTCTTGTAGAGACAATTCAGCGAATCGCCACCGAAACCACAGGCGACATAACGGTCACCACCGTTTCTTTACCAGGCGATGAAATGAAAGGCCGCATTATTGGTCGTGAAGGTCGCAATATCCGTGCGCTCGAAACGCTCACGGGCGTTGACATCATCATTGACGATACGCCAGAAGCAGTCGTTATCTCTTGCTTTGACCCTGTTCGCAAAGAAATTGCAAAGCAGTCTCTTGAACGCCTCGTTACGGACGGTCGCATCCATCCCGCCCGCATCGAAGAAATTGTTCAAAAGGTCACACGCGAGATTCAGCAGAAGATTTACGAAGAGGGCGAAAAGGTGCTCTTCGACTTGGGCATTCACAACATGAGCCAGGACGGCGTTCGCGCACTCGGAAGATTGTATTTCCGCACGAGCTACGGTCAGAATGTACTCACGCACTCAAAAGAAGTCGCCGAAATCGCTTCCCTGCTTGCCACTGAAGTGGGCGCAAACAAAGAGCTTGCCAAGCGAGCCGCGCTTCTCCACGACATCGGTAAAGGCGCAGAAAACGATAGCGACCAGAACCACGCAGAAGTCGGCGCAGAAATGGCCCGCAAAATGGGCGAAGACCCGCGCATTATCAACGCGATTGCCGCACACCACAATGATGTTGAAGCAACCACGCTTGAAGCGGTCATCGTGCAGATTGCCGACGCAATTTCAGCCGCGCGACCAGGAGCGAGACGCGAAACAGTTGACAACTATGTCAAACGCTTGGAAAACCTTGAAGAAACTGCCGAAAAGTTCAACGGCGTTGAAAAGGCATATGCGATTCAGGCAGGCCGTGAGCTTCGCATTCTCGTCAACAACGAAAAAATTCCAGACGGCGAAGTCAAAGAGCTTGCGCAAAAAATTGCCAAGCAAATCGAAACGGACATTCGCTATCCGGGCCGCATAAAGCTCACAATGATTCGCGAAACACGAATCGTCGAGTACGCGCGATAAATTTTGTCACAGTCCTTACAAACGCATTCTTCCCATCAAGGAGAATGCGTTTTTTTTACATCTAGTATAACAAACAAAACGACTTGCGAAGAAGAACTTTTCAATCGCAAGCCGTTTTTTTCTGATAATTGGAAACTTACCAATCATCTGTTTTTACAATCAACGAGAACATATCTTTTCATATTCATTCATTGAATGTATAAGAATCAATAATGTAGTTGAAAAGCAAAAAACAGTACTTTTCGTATTAGGAGCCATTACCGAAAAAGTAATTTATTTTTATACTTTTCTATTAAAATAATTTTTCAAAACCTGTGTGATAGCAATTACCGAAATGGATAGCCAAAAAACTATCCAAAGCACAAATCGTTGTGTTGGGGTCATACCATCACAATACTTATGTATAAAATCTATAATATCATTTAGTAGAAGAATAAGGTGCTGAAAGTCAGGACTTTGCAACAATTACTCTCCGAAATTTAGTTTTCATAGGAAACCTCCTATATTTTAAATTTGGCTTTTAACTAATAATTCTGTCGGCTCCTTACAGAAAAAGAATATGGGCATACTTACATACGCATACTTTTAATATAACGAAAATTTAAAAAGAATCAAGATATATTTTCACTCATCGCAATTATTCCTACAGAAAAACATCGTGTTTTTTTTAAGGCCATTCTGATAGAGCCGAAGGATTCTTTTCTTCTGAGGGAATGAGAATGTCCTTTACATTTTTTGTTGATTGAGATGAACGAGCCTGTACGGTCAGATGATTTTATCAACCGAAAGTACGAAATGTTTTTAGTGAATTTTGCACGAAAATACGATTTCATCGGAAACGGTGTATATGTAATTGATATTGCAATACGGGCAGAGTTTTGCACCTACCAAGTTGATCTTATTCCGTCCCTCATCATATTACCGCAGGTAAATCGCTACGGTAACCAATACCATTAACTTAAGCACTATTTAAATTTTCTATTTTCCTGTAGAATTCCATAAGGGTGGAAAAATATGGGAAATGTAGAAAATGCCTTTATCAGAAACAGAGAATTACCTCTTCCAAAACTGATAGAAGATATTCTTCTGTTCGAAAACAAATCAATTGAAAAAAGTCTTTTGGGAAATCATCAGTTTTCCAAGGCAACTCCCACTGCAGCTGCT
>JAFUDX010000014.1 GCA_017464425.1 Treponema sp. | reverse complement strand
TATTCAAATTTGATAATGCATGACTTCTGTAGGATAAATTCGTCCCTTGCAGAAGTCAAAAAAAAATAAGGACATAAAACCTCAGAAAGTAAATTTCTCAACCGCTGTTACTATTTGCAAAGCTTTCTTAAGAGGCTTGTGTCCTGCAGAAAATGCAATCTATTTGATTTCAAAAAATCTTCTGCCAGAAAGACCTGGTCGCTCCTTTGCATTGGAGTTAAAACCCAAATCATGCACCTGTTTCGGTTACAGGGCGGCTTAAATTAACGGCATTGGTGCTAACGCATACAGCCGATTACTCGATGTTGAATATCAGATTCTTTTGGGAAAGAAAAAGAAAAACATTCCTCTCTCGATAACTTTTGAAAAAGCCCATTTTTTCCATTTAGCAGGACTTCACTATCTCACCGACAGAACGACTTTGTTATATGGTGACAGAGCGCAGTTGTTTCATAAGATTCTGAACGGAACTATAACCGCACAACAACTCGAATCCTCAAAATTCTATCCCAAAATCAAAGACAGGATTGAATACCTCTCCTATCTTGAACAAATCATGGACTCAAACGAAACCGTCTTCAAATACAATCCCCGATTGGAAGCCTTTTCCGCGATTCAGGCGGATTTTCTCTTGAAAAACGAAATGCAGTCTAGAAACATTTTCACCTTTCTTTCAAACGACAAGGCAAGCGGAAAGTATTTCTGCCGCTCGTTCTTCCCGCAGATTAACAAAGACTATTCCAAAGGGCAGACGAACTGGACGCTCCTCTACAAAAAGAAAATCCACAAATCGACTGGAGAAGCATCTGTGCTTTTTGACAAACTTCGGGCATAAAAAAACGCGGCAGTTACTTCGCTCACGCTTTCCCTTCGCGCACCAAGTCGTAGAGGAGCGAGCCGTCGGCGATTTTGCGCGTGTTCACGAGCGTCAGTCCGAAGTGGGCGTACTTGTCCTTTTTGAGGGCGGCGTCGGTCGTGATGATGACGGGAAGCCCCTTCTCGTCGGCGAGCGCGAACGCCTTTTCGACGAGCGGACGCATGAAGCCCTTGCCCTGCGCCGACCTTTTGACGCAGAGAAGCTCAATCTGCACGAAGTCGCGCTTTTCCCTGCGGAATTTCTTCTCCAAGCTCTCCCCGCCCGCCTGAAATTTCTTCATCACGGAAAGAAAGCCCCTGAGCGAGAGCGCCTTCACCATGCCGCAGAGCATCTGAATGACATGGCGCGCCTTAGGCGGGTTCGTGGTGTCGGTGAGGATTATGATTCCCTCATGGCTCTCGCCCGTCGTCCACACGCACCCTGCCGCAAGCGCGGGGCGGATAATCGCCTTAAGGTAGTTTACGAGCGGCGTTCGGTCGGGGAATTTGGGATAGAACGGAACCATTCCCCGCTCGCCCGCGCCGTACTCGTACCAGGTGAAGCTCTCCGCGAACTCGGTCATCTCGTCTTCGGTCATCTCGCTAATCTGCTGCATTCAAGTCTCCATAAACCGCATCTATTTCAACGCCGCAAAATATTCCTTCCGCACCGCCTTTGCCTCTGGGACTGCCTCCATCGCACCCCAGCAGTGCATCATGTCCTGCCCGATGTGGACATTCAGCGGAACGCCGTATTTTTTACATGCGTCAACCATATCGAAAAGATAGGCGAACATGACTTCGTGCGTGCCGTAGAAAAGGTCGATTTGAGGGAAGCCCGCAAGGTCAAAAAGGAGCGGACTCAAAAGGTACGCCTCGTCGCCCGTCGCAAGGACAGGGGCAATGCTGTCGAAAAATCGGGGCGGAATCATCACATCACGTTTTGCAAGCGAATCCATCTTCTCGCGCTGGCTTTTGCTCGGCGGAATCTGCAAACCCGGCGACTGCAAGACGAGTTTTTGGGGAAGCGGAAGATTCACCTTTTCGTGTCTGATGAACATACAGACCGAAAGTGCCAAACCGCCGCCCGACGATGTGCCAAAAAAACGGACGTTTTCGGCTGTATGCGTTTTCAGCAGTTCCGCGTACACATTCACGACCGCGCCCACCGTCTGCACAAGGCGGTTTTCGGGTGCCATCGGGTAGAGCGGAAACCATACCTCCGCGCCGCAGTTTTTCGCAATCTGGGCGCACAGCACCAAGTCGCCGGGGTCGGGAGGCAGAATGTAGCCGCCGCCGAACAGATACAGCACGGCGTTCTTCGGCTTTACACCGCTTTCACAAACCACAAAGACATTCGTTCCCGCGACATTCTTTTCTTCTATAATAAAGCCCTTCAACTTGCCGTAAGGAACTTTGAGCGGGATTTTCTGCTTTTCGCGGTAGCGTTCGAGCAGTTTTTGAAAATCCTCGCCCTGCTTGTCGAGCAGTTTGTTCACTCTGAGGATTTTGAAAAGCAAGCGGACAAGGCGGTAGCGGATGGAAAGCTTCATTTTCTCACGCACTCCGTATACAGCATGTCGATTTTGCCGCTGATGAGGCATAATGAGCGCACGCTCCAGCCGTTTTCTTCGAGGAAAGCCGTGTAAGAGCTTTCAGTCCACTCATGCTCAAACTTCACACCGACCGCTTTGAGGATTTTTGCCCACAAGTTCGGCTTTTTGCCGCCAGAATGCCCCACAAAATTCGGCGCGATAAGGATGCCGTCCGCTTTCAGCACGCGATTGATTTCCGACAGGGCTTTTTGCGGATTCGGCATGATGTGGAGCGCGTTCGCAATGATTACCGCATCAAAAGCGTTTTCCTCATAACGAAGATTCGTCGCGTCGGCAACCTCAAAAGTCACGCGCGGACGGTTCTTGTTTTTCTTCGCCTGTAAAATCATCTTCTCAGAAAAATCGGTCGCAACAACGGCTGCCGCACTCTCCGCAATGTTTTTTGCAATCAAGCCAGGCCCTGTCGCAAGTTCCAGCACGCACTTTCCGCTCACCGCCGCACGGATTTTTTCGTAGAGAAGCTCATACTGCTTTTTTGGGGAGCACATCGCAAGCTCGTAAATGGGCGCGAACGAGTCCCAGATGGATTGTTTCATTTAAACCGAATCTCCACGAACTGCATGAAGCCCAAGCGGAGCCCCATGTTCACGGCGAAGCGCGTGCCGAACGGGATGGACTTTGCCTTTTTGATTTCTGGGGCGAGGCGGCGGCACACGCTCACTTTTTTGAAGGCGGGCGACCATGCGGAAAGCTCCTTTTCTGCGTCGTCGAGCGAGAACACGATTTTCGCGCCTTTGTTGCCGCTTTTTTCGACGACCTTGTTGGACTTCTCCAAGCCTTTTTTGTTCACCGCGTCAAAGCAGATGCCGCCTGCGGGGAATTTTTGGGCGAGCGCGAGAAAGAGCGACTTCACTTTTTCTTCTTCAAAATAAAAGAGAACGCCGCCGCTCATCACGAAAAGCCCGTCCTCGCGGCTTGTCTCAACCTGCTCCAGCCACGAAAGGTCGAACGCGGACGCGCCCACATTTTTTTCGCGCTCGTGGCACGCGGTAAACTTTTCGCGTGCGGCAATCACTTCGGGCAGGTCGAGGTTCAAGAAATGGCACTTTCCGTTGTCAAGTTCGTCAAAGCAGGTGTCCGCGCCGCAGCCCAAGTTCACAATCGTCGCGTTCGGATGCTCGGCAAGGTAGGCTCTGGCACAGCCCAGCAAAAATCGCTTCCGCACCGCCCACGAAAGCACCACGAACGACGAGTAGGAGAGCGCGGAAAAGTCGTAGTCAATCGACTCGACGATTCGCTCCGCCTCCGCGTCCTTGAACACTTCGGGATATTTCTTCGAGCAATCCGCCCGCCCGCTCAACGGGAGCAACAGCGTTTCCGCCACCGTATTCTTCTCGATTTTGATTTTCTCTGCCATTTTTGCGTCCTTTTTTTGTTAGTGTATGCTAACTTTATGATACAGAGATGGCGGGGGTGTGTCAAGAAAAGGGGAGAAATTCCCCCTATAAAAACATCGCCATGTAAAACGGCAGGAATGTCACGCCGTTCTCGCACTTCAAATCTTTTGCGCAAACGACATATCGGTCTGAAACTTGCCGCGAATACTTTTCGCAGAAGACATCAAGCGAGCGGTGGTTTTTGTATGCGGAGGATTTTACTTCGAGCGGGATTATTTTTTTCCCTTTAGGAAGCATAAAATCAATTTCGTGGTGGTCAAAGTTGTGGAAGTACAAATCGTATCCGTTTGTGCACAGCATCTGCGCGATGACATTCTCAAAAATCATTCCCAAGTTCAGGCTGATTTTATCCACGACAAGCTGCTTGTAAATGGAATCCTCTATCGGCTCGTCTGAATTCATAAAAACTTGAGTAATCAGAAGCCCCGTATCGCCCATAAAAATCTTCTGGCTTGCAATGTCCTTGTTCAGCGAGAAAGCGAAATTCGGGTCGGTGCAGTTGTTCGCAATGTTCACAATCATGGAATCCTTGATTGCCTCAAACGAGCTGTAGTTGCGCGAAACGCGGGCATTTTTCCCAAGAACGGTTGCCTTAAAAAGCCGTGAATGCGAGGAAAGTTCGGCGGGAAGTGCGTCCAGAATAAGAGAAGTTGAAAGGCTGTAGCTTGCGTCCAGTTTTTTTAGGTCGTTGTGATAGAGCGTAAGAATGTCGCGCTTTGCCTCATCGATTCTGGAAAAATCATTGGATTTTAGAAGCTCGTCCACCGCCTGCGGCATTCCGCCCACCGCCATGTACAGGCGAAAGTCCTTCATGATTTTTCTATGCGCCGCATCGCCCAACGGCTTTTTGGAAGCGAAATTTTCCCGAATCAGTTCGATGGTCACATCATCTCCCTTTGCCCACAAAAATTCCTCAAAATCCATGGGGTACATGTTTATGCTTTTTTCTTCGCTGGGGAGCAAGATTTTTTCCACATTCTGCCGCAAGGTGATGAGCGAGCCAGTTTCAATGTAGTGGAATCGTCCGTCCGCCACAAGCTGCTTGATTGACTGCCGTGCGACAGGAAAAAGCTGCACTTCATCAAAAATAATCAGGCTTTCGTGCGGAATGAGTTTTTTGCCGTAAATGAGCGAAAGCGTTCTGAAAAAATTGTCGAGGTTCGTGATGTCGTCAAAAAGCGGCTTTACTTTTGCCAAATCCGACTGAAAATTTATGAGGATATACGACTTGTATTCGTTTTTCGCAAATTCTTCTACAATCGTGGACTTCCCGATTCTCCTTGCCCCCTGCACAAGCAACGCGCGGCTTGAAGCCCAGTTTTCCTTCCAGTCCAAAAACCGACGGTAGATTTTCCTCTTGAACGACATACGGTATTATATGCACAAATAGTACGGTTTGTAAAGTCAGAATTTGCACAAATAGTACGGTTTTAAAAGGCGTAAAATGCACAAATAGTATGGTTTTTAAACGGACAAATTGCACAAATAGCACCGTTTTGCGCCATTATTTCCGTCCTTCCACAAAGAACAGTGTGCCTTTTTCTTCGGTTCTGATTTCACAGAAACCCGCGTTTTCCATGAGGTTCTTGATTTCCGCCGCCGTGCGCCGTGTCATGCAGGGAACTTTTTTCTCCCAGTCAATCTTCGGGTCGCCGTAGTTGTTGATGACGGCGACCCGCCTGCCCGATTTGAGGACGCGATGGATTTCTGAGAAGCATGCTTCGACATTTTTCCAAAAGAACACGGTCTCAAACGCCGTCACCAAGTCAATCTCGCCGTCAGAAAAGGGCAGGTTTTCCGCGCTTCCCTGCAAAATCTCGCACCGCTTTCCGATTTCCGCCCTGTTGACCTTCTTCGCCTTTCTGACGCTCTCTTCGGAAATGTCGATGCCGACAACTTTTGCACCCGCCTTGTCTTTCGACAGGCTGGCTGATTTTTCAAGCAGTCGGCGCACATTGTAGCCGCCCCCGCACCCGATGTCTGCGATTGTGCCGTGCGCAGGAACTTCGAGCAAGCCAAACGCCCACTTCGCCATCGGAAGATGCTCCCGTTCCATCGTCACGAGCATGAGCCGCCCCAAAAGCCCGCGCGGATGCCCAAAATTGTCGGTGAATGCCATTTTTGTTTTCCTCCGAAGTATTTTCTAAAAAAAGCAGATTGCCTAGTGAAAGATAATCTGCCTGTAAAAATGCTGAAAATCAATGTTGATTATTCTGATTTTGTGAGTGTTGAACTTGGCGTTCCCATAGCGGCAACATTCACAGTAAAGGTATAGGCTGGAGAATCACCAGACAAATCAGCTTCAAAAATTATTTTTGCCGTTTCTTTATCTGTATCTGTGTCTGCATACCCTGAAAGCGTCCATTTTGAAACACTTCTGCCAGATGAGGTTGCTTCCCATGCGATATTCGTGTATTCGCCACTCATTTTCGTTGACGAATAAGCGAATTTGCCATTCGAAACGGTTACGGTGATGTCATATGCATCACTATTTACGGTAAGTGAACCAGTGTATGTTCCCCAATACGGTGCGTATCCTTCATATTGATTTTCATACGCATCTCCTGCCGTCAATTCAGCAGATGTATAATTTTGAATATATGCATTATTTTTCATTGAAGGAACATCAAACAACACTTTTTCAGCAGTAAATGTCAGCGAGGCCGCTGGATCATCGTCAGTGTATCGTTTTTCTGTTGGATATCCATAGAATACGGCATTTCCATCAGAATCTGTTGCCCATTTCACATATTCATATTCAGTTTTTGTCGTACCATAGCCTTTTGTTGCCCATGAGAACGAATCTTTTGTAATTTCTGCCCACATCGAATAATCACTTCCCATAAGTGACCATGTTCCCCAATAATTTGCATATCGAACAGTCCATTTTGCCGTGAGTGTCACATTTTTTGTTACTTTGTATGTTCCTGCCACAGCCTTAGTTTCACCGTCATACCATCCGTTAAAAATGTAGCCGTTTGTGTCTTCAACAGAAATTGTTGGAAGTTGTGTTTCTGACAACACCGTATCTTCTTCAACTTCTATTGATGTGGGGGCTGTCCCATAGTCGGAAGTGTAACTAACCGTATATTTTTCATCCTCATCGTCCGAGCATGACACAAAACCAAAAGATACGACGGCAAGAGCCATCAAAACCAACGACATTTTCTTTATCATAATTTTTTCCTTTTTGCGGATTCGCTTCAAAGGCAATCCACTTTTTTCTATAAGACAAGCATACGCTCATCTTTTTATCACAACACGGCTACCGGTCTGCCGTGAAAGTAATCAAAATTTGTCATGCCGAACTTGTTTCGGCATCCCTTGTAAATGAAATTCTGAAACAAGTTCAGAATGACGGACTTGCGTTCTGAATGATATTATTCCCCGCTCGTGAAAATCTCTACAATCGGGAAGGGCATTGCGCCGGGCTTAAAACTTACGCGCCAAGTCAGAATGCCGTTTTCGAGTTTTCCGACCAAAGTCACTTCATTCAAAGTTTGCGTTTCGGTCGTGATTGTTGTTGATTCTTTGTACAGGTAATACACTTCTCCGTCTTTTTTTACTTGAACGCCCGAAATGTCGAACGCGCCCACCGACATTTGTTCCGTGTACGAAACTGGATTCGTGGTGACGGTTACGGTGTTTGCAGCCAGCGCGCTTGTGTCCTTGATTTTTACGCTTGTCGGGACAAGGTTTCCGTTCTCGTCCTCAGTCGCAGTTCCCTGTCCTGTTGCAAGATAAGTGTCGTTTGTGCTGATAACAAGAAATGTATACGAGCCAGTGTAGGATTCTTCTCCGCCCCAGTTTGCCGCGACCGCAGTTTCTGGAATGGTGATTGAAATGTCTTTTACATCGGTGTCGAGCGGGATTTCTGAAGGATTTGTGTTTTTTTCGATTGAATTTTGCTTTGTCATGGGAACGCGGGTGTTCGTCATATTTGAAACGCCGCTGAATTCATCGCCCGTGAGCAAAATCACAAGTTCGCTCGGAGAGTTGATTCCGACCTGTACGACCATCGATGTTTTTGACGAATCTTTTTGTGCGCAGTACGAAACTTCCGAAGGAGCAAACCAATAGAGCGTGTAATTTGCCGCCGAATTTTTGACCGCATAGTAATAGAACTGATTGTTGTTCATGCCGTTCGTGTTCATGTTCCAGTCGCAGCGGTTTTCGTTGTAGATGATGAGTGACGGAATGAGCGTGTTTCCGCTTGAAGCCGTAATGTTTCCGTAGTATGTGTAGCCGTAGATTTCAGAAATGTCGTAATCGGTCACGCTTTCTTCATCGTCAGTGTCGCATGAGAAAAATGCGAAAAGCAAAAGCAGTACAAATGCCGTAAAGAATGTTTTTTTCATTATAAATCTCCCGTGTTGGTGATTTCGACAGGCTCAATCACCGCACATTAAAACTTCAATTTTGCGCCCACGCGAAGGAGCGTGCCTTCGTTCAAGCCGTAGTAGTCTTTTTGTGTCTCTCCGTTCGTGCCTTTTTTGAAGTGCAGGTTGTTCAGAATGTTGTTTGCGCCAACATACACTTCAAGTTTTTCATCCCAGAATTTCTTTGAAATGTCCGCGCCGAGCATAAGATAATCGGGCGTGTAATAGTCAGTTCCCGCACTCAAAAGCTGCTTTGAATTCCATTGGACATTTACGGCAAGCGTTGTTTCCAAAACAGGAATCGTGTATTCTGCGCTCGCCGTAACTCGGTGTGTCACGCGAAGAGCCAAATCTTCCCACGAATCGCTTTCTTCGTCATAAAATTTTGCTGCCGTATACGCATAGCCTGCTTTGATTTTGAATCTGTCCCAATCAGAAGAAACTGAAAATTCCCCGCCGTAGGTCATTGCTTTGTCAACATTCTGATATTCGCGGATTTGCGGGCTTGAAGTGGCATCCGTCACCACGCTGTCAATCAAGTCGATGATGTAATTGAAATAGCCTTCAAGCGAAAATTTGAAGATGTCGTTTACATTCTGCTCCCATCCCGCGTTGAAACTGTGTGATTTTTCGGGAACAAGGTCGGCGTTTCCGTAGAGAATGAAATTTCCGCTTTCTGGCGCGTAATTGTGCTTGAACACCCAGTATTTTTCGCGCAAACTGGGGATTTTGTAGCCCATGCCGTAACTCAAGCGAAATGCCGTCTGTTCCGTTGGGCTGTATTTGAGCGAAAGTTTTGGTGTCGCCATAAAATTCGTTTCGCTTCCGTCAATCGCGGGCGACAAATCAAAGCGCACGCCCGGAACGACCGTGAATTTTTCGTCAAAAAGCAAAATGCTGTCCTGCGCGAACAGAGCCGTTTCAAGCGCATATTTTCGTTCTTCAAAGGAAGTGCCGTCAATCGATGCAAGATTTGCGTTCGCCCCAATCGTAATGTCGTTGAAGTCGCCTTTTTTCCAGTGACCGCGCACATCCGTTTCCCAATCCGCTGAATCTGATTCCGTTGATTTTGAAGAGGAATAAGAACCTGCCTTTACATTGTAGGTCGTGTCAAGAAAGTACAATTTTCCCGCCGTAAAGCCGTCGATGTAAAAACTGTCGCCAAAAATATACTTTCCGTTCAAGCCCGCTTCGCCGCGAGTTGAGCGGTATTCCATGTCGGAGCCTTTGTCGTAGCCCGTTTTTGTAAAATTGCTCACCTGATATGAATCTCCGTACAAGCCGTAGAGCGCGATGTTGCCCCAACTGTCCTTCCAAGTGAGCGTGTCGCGGACAAAGGCAAGGATTTTCTTGGTGTTTTCGTAGTATGTGATTGAACCTGCAAGCGCGTCCGCCGTTGTTTTTTCTTTTCCCGGCGTGTAGTCAAGGCAAGCGATGAGCGCGTTAGAAAGATTCGTGCCGTTCACAAAAAGACTTCCCGCCGCAAAATTCTTCCAGTCTTTAATCGAAGGCGAAAATCCGAATTCTTCCGTGAGATTGCCCGAAACAGAAACTTTTTTCTCTTCATCAGATTTTTCAGTTCCCTGCTTTGTGACGACATTAATTGCACCGCCCATCGCTTCGCTTCCGTACAGCACCGAATCCGCGCCCTTTATGACTTCAATGTGGTCGATATTTTCAACAGGAATCTGAAAAACGGGTGTGCTTCCCGAAATATCCGTTGCTATCGTCACGCCGTCAATCATGATTTTTACATAGCCCGTGCCCAAGCCCTGCATCGTAATGCTTTCATTCGCATTGCCCGCGCTCGCGTTCGACACCATAACGCCAGGCAAACTTTTGAGTGCGTCTCCCACCGTTTTTGAGCCTGATTTTCGGATTTCTTCATCGGTGATGACTTCTGTTTTTTGAACTTCTTCGCTCACATCTTGCGAAATTCGCGTGGAATTCACGGAAATGACAGCTTCTTCATCGTCTTCATATTCTGATTGCGCAAAAAGCGGAAGGCAAAGAAAAGCCGAAAAAAGCAAAACTAGAAACTGTCGAGAAAAACCGTGCTGAATCATATTGTTAGTCAAGGCAAATTTAAGTTAGCAAAATATAACAATAATTAAAAAGTAATGCAAGAGAATTTGGAGATTTTTTTTGAAGGAAAATTTGTATACCTCAGAAAAAGTTATGTAATTTGACCAATCGACTGGACAAATTGCATAAAATTTGGAACATCTCTTGGAAGGATTTATAAAACGCCCCCTGCATGAAAATTTTCCGCACAGGGGAGGAGAGTTTATTTAATAAAAATTGCTTTCTCAGTTTCATTTAATTGAACAGGAGAAACATTTTTAGATTTTGCATATTTTATCAAACCCGATAAATCTATTTTTTTCCCAGTGATTTTAGAGGGTAAAACAGGTTTTGGAGTATTTTTTAATGATTGCCTATATCTGTTCATCAGTCCATTCATAATCATAAACCTCCATTATTTTCTTTGCATTTTCTTCATCAATCGCAAAGTGAAACGGATGAAGAATTCCAATATGTTCCGCATTAAATACAGTACAATAATGCTCCAACAACTTTTCATTTGCAGCAAATCCTGTCAAAAGACCATCATATCCAAAATCGCAAGATTTTTTTGCAGCTATGGCAAAAAGGTGTCCTCCAACTCCAGTATATTTTACCTATTCAACAATTTCTTTGTTATTCAAAGGATTTGCACACATCCAACACACATAAGTTGCTTTCATATCTTCATTCTTTGAAACAGCAACCAAACCTTGAATATCAACCGAACCTTCGACTACAAGAGCATACACTTCATTTTCATCAAGAAGGTCTGCCCAATTTACATACCAACCATTTTTTTCATTATATTTTTTCAAAAAAGATTTACGAACAATCTTGATAACTTCTGTTTGCACGATTTCGCCAGTTTGAGAATCTTTTAAGCAAGGTGTAAATTCATCAATCCATACATTAATCATAACAAAAGCCTCTGCATTAGATTATAGCATATATTTTTAGTTTTTCCAGATAAAGAAACTCCCCCGCACGGAAATTTTCTGCACAGGGGAGAAGGACTTGTTAGAAGAAAAATTTACTCACCAGTAGATTCGCTCGCCTTATACAAATATTTTGCCTTATATGTTGTGTTAAGTGCAGTAGCATTTGCTTTAAGGTCTTCGACTGCTGGGAAACTTACAGTCTTTTCGTTTTCGCTAGTGCTGTCGCTTGCTGTAATAGTTTCAATTTTTTCGCCACCAGTGTAATCAGTTGAATCGGTTACGTACCAAGTGCCTGTGGTGTCGGCGAATGTTACGGATTCAAGGGCAGATTTAGTGAATGCGTTCTTGCTGATTTTTGTAACCTGTGAAGGAATTATAATTGACTTTAGACTTGTTGTATTAGAAAAAGCATTTGCATTAATTGTCTTTACTCCGCTTCCGAGTGTTACAGATTCAAGTGCCTTACAGCTATCAAACATCTGTTTTCCGATTTCTTCTACGTCATTTGGAATAGCAATTGATTTTAATGAAGTGCAGTTTCGGAAAGCAGCCTGTCCAATCGTTGTTACGGAATCAGGAATAATGATTGTTTCAAGTGCAGAGCAACCCAAAAAAGCCTGAAGTTGAATATTTGTTACAGAGGATGGAATTGAAACAGATTTGAGTGCTGTGCAACCTTGAAAGGCACCAGCTTCAATTACAGTAATTGTTTCAGGTATATTTACCTCTGTAAGTTTTGTTGCGGTCAAGAAACAGCTGTTGGAAAGGCTTGTTAGTCCTGTACCTAAAGTCACTTTTTCAATTTCACTATTCCAGAATGCCTGCTTACCGATAGATGTAACATTGTCTGGAATTGTTATGCTGTTGCAGCGAGTACTTTCGAAAGCTAACGGTTCAATCGATGACACAGTGGAACTGAGTGTATAATCTCCGCTTATTCCAGGAGCTGCAATGAGAACTGATTTGTCTTTATTATAAAGAGCAGTTCCATCAGAAGAAAAATTAGGACTTACTGAATCTACAGAAAAATTGGTAAGATTTATATTTTTATTAAAAGCTCTCTCTCCGATTGTTTCAACGTTTTTACCAACAGAGACTTTTTTTAATTTTTTATTATTTATAAATGCACAGGTTTCTATTGTTTTTACAGAATCAGGAATAATAACTTCTTCAAGTCCGCACTCCTGAAAAGCATTTTCTCCGATAGTCTGTACATTTTCACCAATCTGAACACTCTCAAGCTCAGGACTTGCAGCAAAACAATTTTTTGGAATTACTGTCAAACCTTTTCCTATTGTGACGGTTTTCAATCTTGAACATACATGAAAAGCTAGTTCACCAATCTGTGTTACACTGTCCGGAATATCAATTGAAGAAAGTCCCGAAGAGTCAAAAGCGCTGTTTCCTATTTTTGTTACGCTTGAAGGAATCTTAATCGAAGCAAGACACGCAGAAAAATTAAATGCGTTATCAGGAATTTCAGTAAAATCTGTAATCTCTGTAAAATCAAGTTCTACATATAATTCAAGTCCGTTCTGTGCACATCTGACATAAAGTTGATACAATGCCTGAGTTATATTTGTCAAGGAATCAGATTCAAGTTGACCATTCAATTTAAACGATGCGTTTTCTGTAATAACTGGAATCTGTTCAACTGCCTGACTGAGCGTTGCATTTATAGAACTTGAAAACTCTCTTTCTGTTGGTGAAAATTCATCGTTATATGCATTTCCCATCGTAAGGATTTCAGAAGACGCACTCATTGGAACAATTGTTGCTACTGCCTGATAAGGTGTAACAGATGTATCAAAATCCACAGAAACACTTACTGCTGTATGTCCTTCATTCTGCCAGCAGGTTGCAGTCCATTTATTTTTTTCTGATTTTTCAAAAGTAAAATCATCATAATGATGTGTCATTGCAGATGAAGCAAGAGTTATTCTCTCGCTTGAAACTACAAGGCACATATCAAAAAGTGAGCCAAAATTCAATTTTCCCCAGTAACTTCCATAAAGCGCACTCTGTTCAACATCGGGATAAGTTTTGTTGTCATCGGTTTCATCACCGCCGCCCTATCCGTCATATTCGCCGTTGTAGGCAGTCCCGCGTGTACAGGTTGCGAATGTTGCGATTGACTTCATAGGCACGATGCACGGAACACAGGTCGCACTGTTTTCTGAAAGCGTGAATGTTACGCTTACATGGGTCGTGTCTTTGCTTGTGTCCTCGCCAGAGTTGTAGCACTGGGCAAGGAAAGTTCCGTCATTATTTTTGCTATATTTTACAACTGAATAGCTCTGAGTCATCATTGTGCTTTTGAGGGCGATTCCGTCTGAGCCGACTACAAGGCACATATCGTAGCTTGTGCCAGAAACTGTAAGGCTTCCCCAATAGGAACCGTAAAGGCTTTCCTGCTCGGCTGCACTTAAATCGCCTGAAACTTTAGAGCCGTTGTCCTGAACCTGCGGGTCAGAGGAAGATGATTCATCGTCATCGTTCGAGCATGAGATTACCCCACCCCATACAAATAAATAGCACACTTAAAAGAAGCGTGCCAAGCCAACTTTTTGTTTTCGTTGCCTTCATAGCAACCTCCAAGATAGATAAAGATAATATTAGTTAGCCAAGACTAACCGTAGGGGATAATGTATCTCTTTTGGGAAATTTGTGCAAGTAGTTAGGTACTGCTAACTACCTGAGCGAAAAATCCATTACAAAAGTAAGGCTCATCGCGCTCATTCCGTTTTGCATTTTTTTGAACGGGGCGGCTTTTTTTACGGCTTTGAGGCTCGCTTCGTTTAAGATTTCATGCTCGCAGGGGCTTACGATGCTACATTCGGCAAGGCTTCCGTCAGGATGTATGACCACAGAAAGCCGCACTTTGCCTTCAAGACCTTTTGCGCGCGCAGAAGCGGGGTACTGCTTTTTGCTTGCGATTCGGCTCAGCGCGTAAGATTTGTAGCTTGCGGTGGCTTTTTGTACTTCCTCTGAAATGACGGGATTTTCTGAAAATTCGCCCGCACTTTCTGTTTGAGAGGAATCTTCCGTGCTGTCTGAAAGATTTTCTTCGGTTGATTCGGCGGTTTCGTCTTGATTTTCAAATTCTTCACTTTTTTCTTCTGGCTCTGCCATCGGCTCTTTTGGAATCGTGGGAATCGAGTCGTTTTTAGGGGCAAGCGATTTTTGCACGATTTTTTCGACTTTCTTCGTTCTTCGCCGTTGTGTGACTTTTACGACCGAAACGGCATTTTCTGAAATCGATTCGCTGACGGTGGCGGTCACATGAAAACTCCAGAACGGAAGCGCGAGAATTCCTAAAACCAGCGCGAGCGTGAAAAGTGCGCAAAAAAGCCAGCGTTTTGGAGAAAATGAGTGAAGGCGGGCAAAGTCAGCGTTATTCAAGCATTTCATGGACGATTCCTATGCGGCTGATTCCCGCGTTTTGGATTTTCGTGAGAATCTGAACGATGTGCTCAAAATCAACGGTGCGCTCACATTCGAGCGAGAGGGCGATTTCCGCATTTTCGGCGTACAGATGTTTCAAAGTCGGCTCAAGTTCTTCCATCGTGATGATTTTTCCGTCAAGTTCCAGAGAATCAGACGAAACGGCAAGAACTTTTGTGGAATTATCCTCAGTGCTTTCAGTCGATTCTTCGGTTTTCGGCAATTCCAACGGCAGCGATGTTTTTTTGAACTGCGTGGAGACCATAAAAAAAATCAGAAGGATAAAAATCACATCAATCATCGAAGTGATGTTGATTGAAAGTTCCTCCTCGTTATGATGCAAAAAATCAAGACTGTGCATCTTCGTCCTCATCGTACAGACTCATCGCCAAAAGCCGCTTTTCGATGATTCGTTTGAATGTGCGGTAACACAAGAGCGACGGAATTGAGATTATCATGCCGAATGCCGTTGTGAGCATGGCTTCCCAAATGCCGCCCGACAAATCCGAGATGTTCACATTCGTTCCCGCCTCAGAAAGTTTCGAGAACGCGCTGATTAAGCCCGTGACCGTGCCTAAAAGCCCCAAAGACGGCGCAACTGACGAAATGAAGTTCAAAAACCACAGCCCGCGGTTCATTTCGTAGTACAAAATCGAACATTCCGACTGAAACGCCTTTTCTTTTTTCTGATTTTCAAGGTTCGCACATTCGCTCATTTTTGTTTGCAGCCGAAGAAGCACATCGCGTTTAGAGCCTCGCCGTGTCTGAAAAAAATAAATCCCCCGCTCAATGCACTGGCACACGCAAAAGCAAAGCAACGCCGCAAGCACCCAGTTTACAGGACCGCCCAAGTTGATAAATTCAATTAGTTTCATAATTACCTCGTTTATTGCCACACGGATTCGAGATTCCTACGGAATCTCTTTAAATTATTATTGATTTTGCGTTAGCAAAATCGAATCCGTGTGGCATTCCTTAGCTTTTTCCGCATTCAGAATTCTTGCTTCCTCAGCGGAAATCGTTTTTATCCGTGTGAAAAAATACACATATTTGAGGATAAGCAAAGCGACCACGGTGGCGCGACCGATTCTTGTTCCTGTGGTGTCTTTGTGGCTCATGCCGATGAACGCGAAAATCAGCATGACTGACACGGGAATGAGGATGCATAGTTTTGTTTTTAGCGTCATCGCGCGGCTCTGTACGAAACTTTCAAGGTGATTTTTGTACAATTTTGTGCCCTTAAACCATGCGTCCAGCCTTCTTGAGCCTTTTGCGAAGCAGAACGCTGCCAAAAGCAAAAACGGCGTGGTCGGCAAAAGCGGCAGGGGAACGCCGACCGCCCCAATCGCCATAAAAATAAATCCGAGCGCAATCCAAAAAGGTTTTGCAATTTTCATGAGTTTCTCCCATTACTGATTTTGTGGATTTTGTCGCAGACTTTGAGCGTGCTTTCCCGATGCGAAACAAGCACGACCGTTTTTCTGCCCGCTTCTTTTTTGACCGAATCCAAAATGATTTTTTCGTTGTATGAGTCAAGATTGCTCGTCGGCTCGTCAAGAAGCAAAAATTCGCTCCCGTGCAAGAATGCACGCGCTAAGCCGAGCCGTTGCCGCTCCCCGCCAGAAAAATTTTCGCCAAGTTCGGCAATCTGCGTGTCGTAGGCGTTCGGAAGGCTTTCGATAAAGTCATGGATTGCCGCTTTTTTGCACGCTTCGACAATTTCAGCGTGGGTCGCGTCAAGTCGGGCAATTTTTATGTTGTTTTCGATGGTGTCGTGGAAAAGCACCGTTTCCTGCGTAACATAACTTTCAAGAGTTCTGAGCGAATGAGTGTTGATTTTTTGAATCGCCGCATTTGAAATCTTCACCGTGCCAGAGGAAGCATCCCAAAAGCGCATGAGAATCCTGAGCACCGTCGATTTTCCAGAGCCGCTTTTTCCCTCCAAGCCGATGATTTGATTTTTGGGGAAATCAAGCGAAAGATTGGCGATGATTCTTTCTGAATCATAGGCAAAATCGACATTTTCAAAGGAAGCACCGCCAAATTCTGCAAGATTTTCTCCGCCAACGACCGTTTCCACAATCGGTTTTTCATCAAGGAGCGAAAGAACGCGCTTTCCGCTCGCAACGGTCTGCGAAAGTGACGAGCCAAGCCGTGCCACCGCGATGACAGGTCCAAAAGAACTTGCAAGCGTTGCCGTCGCAATGAGACTTGAATTGAAGTCAATTTTTCCAGAGCGGTACAAAAAAACTGATGCGCACAGCATGAGAATATCGCACACAAAAACACTGCCTTCGATAAATGCCGCCGTCGCGCCTTCGTGAAGGGCGAGCGATTTCTGGCTTTTTAAAAGCGCGGTGTTTTTTTCAAGAAGTTTTTCGTGCCGTTTTTTGCCATTGTTGAACAAAATCGTCTGCTGTAAGCCACGGAGCGTATCAAGCAAAAACGAATTCATTTCAGAAAAACGCTCACGATGAACGATTCCCGACTTTACTGCCGTCCGCTGAATCACAAACGGAATCACGCCGCCGACAAAAAGATAGGAAACGAAAGCGACAGCAGAAAGAACTGCGTTGAACTGCGCCAAAAATGCAACGCAAACTGCGCTCACCAAAATAGCGATGCACACGGGCGAAACCGTATGGGCGTAAAACAGTTCCAAAAGCTCAATGTCGCTCGTGAGAATCGAAATCAAGTTGCCTTTTTTTGCCCCGTCAAGTTTGCCAGGACCTAACTCACGCAATTTTTTGAACACGATGTTTCTGATTCGTGCCAAAAGCGTGAACGCGATGAAGTGATTGCAATATTGCTCGGCATAATGAAGCACCCCCCGCGCCACACCGACAATCACGAGCATTTTAAAGGGAAGCGAAGATGTCAACGCCATAATGCCTGTGACGGGAATTGCAATCGCGCACAAAAATCCCGCCGTTCCAAAAAGCACGGCAAGTGCCATCACAGGAAAGAGGGGAAGAATCAGCCGTGAAAGGCGCACCAGTGTTTTCATTTTTCGCCCCCAATGTCATTCTGAGCTTGTCTCAGAATCTCATCATTTTTAGATGCTGAAACAAGTTCAGCATGACCATTTTCAAATTCATACACACTGTCCGCGCCCGCGCAGTTTTCTGCGATGTGGCTAATCATAATCACGGTTTTTGTTCCTTTGAGCGAGCGAATCAGATTCAGAATCACTTGCTCGCTCTCGACATCAATATTGCTCGTCGCCTCGTCGAAGATGTAGAGTTCGCTTTTGTGGAGCAGGGCGCGCGCAATCGAAAGCCGCTGTTTTTGCCCGCCCGAAATATTTGAGCCGCCTTCTTTCAACTCAAACGAAAGACCGCCGTTTTCTTCTATATAATTAAGCAGATTTACTTTGGAAAGGACGGATTTCATTTCATCGTCGGTGGCAGTTTCGTTTCCTTCGAGCAAGCAATCACGAACGCTGCCCGCAAAAATCCAGTCGCGGTGGGAAATGTAGGTCACAAAATCGTGGAGCGAAGCGGGTGAAATGGCTGTGAGTTCCGTTCCGTTCAGCAACACCGAGCCGTCATAGTTTTTGAAAATTCCCGAAAAGACTTTTGCCAAAGTGGACTTTCCGCTTCCGCTCTTTCCGACAAAGGCAACGAATGAGCCGCGCGGAATCTCGACCGAGCAGTTTTTCAAGACCGTGCGCAAAGAATCAGAAGTTGAAAATGTGACCGAAAGATTGTTTGTTTGGAAGAGAGGAGTGCTATCACTGTCTGCGCTAGGGATTGGAAGGGCGGCGTAGCCGTTCCGAAGCGACTTTTGGGAGCGTAGGAATGAAGCGTCAGCGGAACCCTGCAAAGCCCGACCTGCCGAATGGCAGGGAGCGCCCGATTCCTCGACTTCCTTCGGTCGCTCGGAATGACACGGCTGGTCTAGAATTTCAAAAATGTTTTTGCTTGCGGTGACTCCGTTCATTGCCGTGTGGAACGCAGAGCCAAGCCGACGGAGCGGAATGAAAAAATCTGCCGAAAGCAAAATGCAGACAAACGCGTGGGAGAGCGGAAGCGTGCCCGAATAAAAAGACGAAAGCGCGAACGCAATTCCCAAAGCCGCACCGCCGTAGGCTATTCCGTCCATAATGATGATGGAATTGAGTTGCATCGAAAGAACTTTCATCGTCACGCGGCGGAAATTTTCTGCCTCGCGTGCCATTTGCGTTGCCTTAAAGCCGTCCGCTTCGTAGATTTGGAGCGTCGTAAGCCCTTGAAGGTTTTCCAAAAAATTGTCGGCAAGGTTTGCGTACTGCGCCCAATATTTCCCAAGGATTTTCTTCGCAATGTTCTGCACGACCGCCATTGAAATCGGAATGAGCGGAACGCACAGAAGCAAAACCAACGCCATTTTTAAATTCAAGAACGCAAGGACAGAAAAAGTGAGCACGGCGGCAATCATCGAATAGTAAAACTGCGGCAAAAACGCGCTGAACCATGTTTCAATCTGCTCAACGCCGTCAACTGCCGTCTGAATCACCTGTGCCGTGGGCGTTTTTTCCTGATAATCCGCCCCAAACGAAAGCAATTTTTCATACAAGCGGGATCGAAGAGCCGTTTTGACCTGTGATGAGGAGCGAAATGCCGTGTACGAGGCGCACAGATTTGAAAGAACGCTCACGAGAATGCAGAAAAGCATCAAAATGAGCGGGAAAATGACTGATTTTTCGGAAAATCCCGCATTTAAAAACGCGGCAATCGAAAAAATAAAGACCGTGTTCGCGGTGAGGGCGAAAACACGAAGCAACACTGTCAGAAAAACGAATTTTTTTGCCTCTGGAACGAAATTCACGAGGCGTTTGTCAATCATCATACAGAACCTTGAGCAGAATATGTTAGCGGTGTCTAATGAAAGTTAGTATAAACTTATCAAAAGTGAGTGTCAAGAATACTTGCTAAGACACAACCGCGCATTTTCTGATATACTGTCTGCACCATGACGACACAGGAACTTTTTGGAACTCAGAGAATCAGCCGCATTTTGCTCAAACTCGCGCCACCCGTCATGTTTTCTCAGCTGATTCAAGCCCTTTACAACATTGTCGATAGTTTCTTCATCGGTCGCTCTGGGGAAACAGGGCTGACGGCTCTTTCGATTATCTATCCTGTACAACTTCTGATGATTGCCCTTGCGGTGGGAACTGGAGTCGGAATCAACACGGCGATGGCGATGAAACTTGGTCGCGGTCGTCTTTCTGAATCAAAAAAATGTGCTGGCATGGCGACTCTGCTTGCAGTGGTTTTGTGGGTGGTGTTCGCCGTGGTCGGATATTGCTTTATGCCCGCGTACGCCAGGCTCGGAACTTCGTCGCCCGAAGTTATCAGCGATGTCATTGTATATGGAAGAATTGTATGCGTGTTCAGTTTTGGCTTGTTCCTTGAAAGCGGCTGGACGAAAGTTCTGCAATCCGAAGGAAATATGGCTCTTCCTATGCTCGCGCAAATCGTGGGGGCAGCGGTGAACATCGCGCTTGACCCGCTTTTGATTTTCGGACTTGCATTTTTCCCAAAGCTCGGAATCGAAGGGGCGGCGTATGCAACGGTTATCGGGCAGATTGCCGCCGCGCTCGTCGTTATGAAAAGGGGAGCAAGAAAGCCGCCCCGACTACGATTTTTTGCCGCATACACTACGCTCATTTTTAAACTCGGAATCCCGAACATGCTCATGCAGTCGGCGTACACTTTTTACATTCTCGGCTTGAACCTGATTCTAAAGTCTTTTTCTGACCAAGCCGTGACCGCACTCGGTTTGTACTACAAATGGCAGACTTTTTTCTTTATCCCGCTTGGAAGTATGCAGACTTGCGTTGTTCCCGTCATCAGTTACAATTACGGAAGCGGCAAACTCGACCGATGCCGAAAGACGGTGCGCGAGTCAATCTTGTTCGGGATGGCTCTCATGTTTTTTGGAACGCTCTGCTTTGAATTCATTGCCGAACCGATGTTCCGTGTATTCACGAAAGACAGCGAAGTCATCAGAATCGGCGTGTGGGGCTTCAAGTTCATCGGCGTGAGTTTTATCCCGATGGTCACTTCGCTTATGTTCCCCGTTGTGTTTCAGTCGCTCGGCTTTGCGCTCAAAAGTTCCTTCCTTACGATTTTCCGCACGGTGATTCTCTTCGTTCCACTCGGCTTTTTGTTTTCGCACTTGGGACTTCCATATTTTTGGCTCACTTTCCCGATTACCGAAACGCTCACCACACTCGCAGGGATTTTGTTTTATGTGCGATGGGTGAAAAAAGATAGCAATAGATAACTTCCAAAGAATCTGCTACACTTTGTGCATGAACACGACTTTTTACGGGCTTTTGATTCCGTTTCTTGGCACGGCGGCAGGTTCTGCCTGCGTTTTTTTCATGAAAAAAGAGATGAACGACACGATTCAGCGAGCATTGCTCGGCTTTGCGGCGGGCGTGATGGTTGCCGCAAGCGTGTGGTCGCTCTTGATTCCCGCGATGGAGATGAGCGATTCTCTTGGAAGACTCGCATTTTTTCCCGCGCTCACAGGATTTGCGCTCGGCGTGGCGTTTTTGTTCTTGCTCGACCGAATCACGCCGCACTTGCACGCAAAGGCGGTCAATCCCGAAGGACCAAAATCGTCGGTGAGCAAAATAAGCCGCACGATGATGCTCGTGTTTGCCGTCACGCTCCACAATATCCCCGAAGGAATGGCGGTGGGCGTGGTGTTCGCAAGCCTTTTAAGTGGCGGAGGCGAAATCACGGCGGCGGGTGCGATTGCCCTTTCGCTCGGCATTGCGATTCAGAATTTCCCCGAAGGCGCGATTATCTCCATGCCGCTCCGCACGGAAGGAAACAGCAAGCTGCGCTCGTTCGTCTACGGAACGCTTTCGGGCGCGGTTGAGCCAGTTGCCGCCATCATCACGATTTTGCTCACTTCGCTCGTGCTTCCGTTCTTGCCGTACCTGCTCGCCTTTGCCGCGGGCGCGATGGTCTATGTGGTCGTTGAAGAACTGCTCCCCGAAGCCACCCGCGAAGAAAAGACCGACATTTGCACGCTCGGTTTTGCCACAGGATTCGCGCTTATGATGGTGCTTGATGTGGCGTTGGGGTGAGGGGAGACATCAGCGTTTCGTTCCAGATTGCGCCCTCACTTGGGCTGGTGTGGTCGCTGTAGGAAAAGAACTTGGGCGTTCCCCGCCTAACGGCGGGTCAGGCTTTTCGGGGTTCCGCTATCGCTTCATTCGCGGACAAGCCACGAACGGCTACGCCGCCCCTACAATCCTTAACGCGGAATCTATTGCCACTTATTGGAAAAATTTTTCTTCCGCAAGCCCTTGAAGAAGTCTTTTTTGAAATCGCGCTTGGTGTGGAAAATCAGTTTTTCGGAGCGGGTCATTTCTTCGGTCTCAAATTTTTTATTCAGAAGTTCCAGCGTGCAGATAAGGTCGGCGACCTGAAAAAGCTTGTATTCGCTCGGAAGGATTTTTCTAACCTCATATTTTGAAAAGCACGCGGCAAGCACAAGGTTCAGCAGATGATTCAGTTTTTGCTGACCGTTATCGTAATACAAAATGACATTCTCGAATCTCTGAAAATACGAAAGGCTTTCATCGAAAAAATGTTTCATGTCGCGGTACATCCGCTCTTCCAGCTTCAAGGTGTCCGTAAACTCCTTTTTGTTGTAAATGAAAGTCTTGTACTGAATGTCGCAGTTCATCGCAAAATAATACAACTTTGAGAAGATTTTACGCCGTTCGTTCGGCTGCATGTTCACATAGTTTTCTTCACGGCGGATGAACCTTCGCAACACAGTTGCTCGGAGACTCGCTCAAAACTCACCTCGTGAGTTTTGCCGGCTTTCAGCCGTCGCTCCCTAGGGCTTGTGTGAACCGTATGATTCGGGATTCACATCAAAGAAAGCTCTCGGTCAAGGTGGGTGATTTGCTCGGAAATGTTGAAGTCCTGATTGTGAATCACCATCGTAATGACATAATAATGGCTGAATTTCTCGTACCTTCCGAAGTCGCCCGACTCGTCAACAAATATGCTGATTGTTTTCAACGGCTTTCTCCAAAAAAAATTGGCGGGGAGTCTCCCCGCCTTAGTAGGTTGGCCCCGGGTCTTGCGACCGAGCCATAACGCACAGTTCGTCAACTATACGGTGTAATTATACCACATTCCCGTAGAATGTCAAGCGATGTGTTCGCGTTCTGGCACTCACCGCACATAACCACAGGCACCTTCCCGTGCGGGGAATTGCCTGTGCGTTGTTGTACATGCTACTACTCAGACTTCGCCGTATAATCCTCGTGCCGTCAAGCAAGTTTTACGCTGCCGTTTTGACATCACCCCGCTTACACAAGACCAATGCTGTCATACAGGATAATCGTTTTTCCGCTCGGAGCAAAGATTTTCTTTTTGCGGAGCAACGACATGCTAATCTGATTATCCGCATAATCAACTCTGTCATCAGCGAAAAATGAGCGACAGAAGCACTCGTTTTCAAGCCGATAGGCAAGGAATAGAAAAATGTTCGTGTCAGTTTCCTTATTTTTCAGAAGAAAATCCGCCTTGATTTTTGAAAACGGTCGTTCGGTGTCGTTGTATTTGAAAATCGTCTTATTGCTGTCGATGATTGCTTCCAAATTCGCAAGATGCTGAATTCTTTCGCTGATTTTTACATAGAAATCTGAGGCGAGCAGTTTTTCGCGGAAATCGTAATCCGTCATAATCCTGTCGAACAGTTTTTCCCTGTCGTTCTTCAATCCACGGATGTCCGTAAGATAGTGCAATCCAGCGAGATGGTAGAATTCTGTTTTTGAGAATGTTATGCCGAAGCGAACCGTCTTTCCTTTTTTGCCCAAGACGATTTCGTAGCGTATTCCGAGAAGCCTGTTGAATGATTTTGCAGCCTTGCAGAGTGCGTCCATTTTTATAAAAAAATCCTGCTTGCAGATGAAGCAGGATAAAAGAGACATTTTCTTTCGGCTTTCGCCTAGCCAACTGGCGGTAAATGTCGAACCCTTATGGAACTGATAAGGCACTGCCTGTTGGCGCAACACCTTACTTCAACGCTCGCGCAAGCACACCTGTTGCTTACAACTTTACTATACCACATTCCCGCAGAATGTCAAGCGATGTGTCCTCGCTTTGGCACGCACCGCACATAAACACAGGCAACTTCCCGTGCGGGGAATTGCCTGTGCGTTGCTGTGTGTGCTACTGCTCTGGCTTCGCCGTGAAGTAGCCGGGGTTTCCCTCCTCATCGATATGGGCGTAGGCGGCGGTGACATTGCTCGAACTGTATGCCGTGTCATTGCCACCCATAAGAGCATTGCAATAGTAGAACATAGAAGTGCTTGATGTTATCGATGACCAATCCGCATTGGTCTGACATACCACTTATACTTTCGGGTATTTCTATGTTCGTAAGAGCGGTGCAGTCAGCGAACGATTCGTGACCAATACCTGTAATGTTGCTTCCGAAATTTACGGTCGTTAATGCCGTACACCCTTTGAAATTCCAACTATTAATAGATAGCGCACAGTCAAGGAATGTCACGCTTTCGAGTGCGGTACAGTCTTGGAATATACAGGTGTTGACTTCAGTCACGCTGGCAGGAATTTCAATGCTCATGAGTGCCGTACACCGGTTAAACGCACACCACCCAATGCTTTCAAGCGTATTCGGCAAGTGCACGGAAACAAGCGAACTGGCGTTTCGGAATGCCTCAGAGCCAATCTCAGTTATGCCAGTCGTCTGTGTCATATCGACTGAAATTTTCTTTCCCGAAATCGCCTTTACTTTTGAGCCGAGTGCCAGAATATCGTCATTCGTCCATTCGCCACTTAGTTTGAGCGTATAGGTGTCGCCGTACGAGGAATCTGAAAGCGAAAGAGAGGCAAGGCTTTCCGCAGTCAGCGTTATGACCTGTCCCGCGCCGCCGTTATTGCCCGAATCATCGTCTTTGCCGTCAGTATTCACATTATTGTTCGCATTATTCTCGTTCTCGCTCGTGGCTTTCCAGTGCGCAGTGAGCGTTATGCCCGCCGTAATCGGGGTTGAGAAATCGAATGCGGAATCGCCCTTGTTCCATGCCACAAAGATATAGTCCGTTCGCGTGGGTGATTTTGGCTCTACCGCCTTCTTTCCGCTTTCCACGCTCTGACTTGTAACGAATGTGCCGCCGTTGCTGTCGAACGAGACGGTGTAGTAAGTAGTGCTGTCACTATCAACATTACATCCTGTGGTGAAGGTCAGCAGGGTGGCGAGTGTGCAAAGCACTGTCATAATATGTGGTCGTTTTTTCATAATGATACCTCTCTGGTATGAATTTGGGTGAAAAATTTTTTTGCCGCTAACGCGTCATTTGGTGTACCATCGGAATGAGAAGATTTTTTGCTCTGAATATGGAATTGCAAAAGCGCAAAAGGTCGGCGAAACTGTGGTTCACGAAATCTCGCCTTTATGAGTCTTTGAAATTTTATTTGGAAAAAGTTTCGGCTAAGTGATAAGTTTGGGCGCACGGCACTGTGCGTGTCAAGAGGAAGTACGCAGATTTAGTGTTTTTTGTGCGCTGAAAACTCATAATTATTATAATATTACGATTTGACGCAAAAATCAACTGCTCCCACTTCCTCGTCGCATGAAAGGCGGGGCAAAGCGTGTGCCTGCCCGCTTGCCCTAAATGAAAACATATCCTTCATCAAGTGCCTGGTTCAGAAGCTGGTGAACTTCATCGCCTTTCGTAACGAAAATACGGTACAAGAACACATTGACATGCTCGCCGATTTCAATCGGAGTCTCGTCAAGGCGGCGTGTTGCAATCACTTCGGACTCATGCACGGTCACGCGAAGCTCAATGTGCGTGCCACGGAAGCATACATCGTTCACAACACCGTCTGTTGAAGAAATAGTATATTTCTCGACCTCATCTTTTTTGGTGATTTTGACGAATTCGGGGCGCGTAAAGGCTGAATCCGCATTTTCAATGACTTCAAAATCCTTGAACACCGTGTAGTCTTTTAAAAATCCTGCCTGTCCGAAGAATTTTGCCGTAAAAGCCGTTTGGGGCTTGCGGTAGATTTCAAGCGGAGTGCCGACCTGCTCAACGCGGCCTCTGTTCGTGACGATGATTTCATCGCTCACTTCGACGGCTTCTTCTTGGTCGTGCGTGACAAAAATGCTCGTGATGCCGAGTTTGCTAATCATTGAGCGAAGCCAGGTGCGCAATTCCTGCCGGACTTTCGCGTCGATTGCGGCAAACGGCTCGTCAAGCAACAGCAAATGCGGATTCGGAGCGATTGCCCGTGCGAATGCGACGCGTTGCCGCTGTCCGCCTGAAAGCTGGCTTGGGTAGCGTTTTCCCATGCCTTTTAAGCCGACAAGTTCAATCATCTCTTGGACGCGCTCTTTAATGAAATTTTTATCCAATTTCTGCACTTTAAGCCCGAACGCGATGTTTTCTTCGACCGTCATATAGCGGAAAAGCGCGTAATTCTGGAACACGAAGCCGATTCCGCGTTTTGCGGCGGGAATATCGTTCACCACCTTGCCGTCAATAATCACATCGCCGTTATCGGGAGACTCAAGCCCTGCAATCATGCGGAGAATCGTCGTCTTCCCCGAACCCGAAGGACCAAGCAGCGCGACCAATTTTCCCTTCTCCACGCCAAAACTCACATTATCCGAAGCCTTAAAATTCCCGAAACTTTTGTTTATGTTTTTCAATTCAACGTACATATTTTTCTCCTTTTCCTATCCACAGATAGGCACAGATTTTCACAGATTAAATAGGGGGTGTTACGGGGAACTCCCCGTAGAGGGGGTAGCGGAAAACGCGAAGCGGTTGGAGCGAGGGGGAGACTTCCCCCTTCAAAACTTCTAACTGCTCACTTCTCACTCCTAACTCCTCTTTATCTATTCGCTTCCGCGTCTTTCTTTCCTAGTTTTTCGAGCACGCTTCGCAGAATCAGCACGATGATTGCGAGAATCACGAGGATTGACGAAACTGCAAAGGCGGGCACATACTGAAATTCATTGAACAAAATCTCGATGTGAAGCGGAAGTGTGTTCGTTTTTCCGCGCAAGTGACCCGAAAGCACCGAAACCGCACCGAATTCACCCATCGCACGCGCCGTACAGAGCACCACGCCGTACAAAAATGCCCATTTGATGTGCGGGAATGTGACGCGCGTAAAAATCGTGTGCCATTTTGCGCCCATCAACGCCGCCGCTTCCTCTTCGTCAGTGCCCTGACTTTCAAGCACTGGAATGAGTTCACGCGAAACGAACGGGAACGTGACGAACACGGTGGCAAGGATAATTCCCGGAACGGCGAACACGATTTGGATTCCGTGCGACTTCAAAAACGGGAAAATCGCGCTCTGACGACCAAAAATCAAGATAAAAATGAGACCTGCGATAATCGGCGACACAGTGACGGGAACATCAATCAGTGTGGTCAGCACTTTTTTGCCGTGAAAGCGGAATTTCGTGACCGACCATGCGGCGAAAAGTCCGAACACCGTGTTGATGACGACCGAAAAAAGCGTTGCTTCAAGCGTGAGCCACATCGCTTTGATGGCGTAGGGGTCAGAAATCGACTTCGCATAGAATGAAATTCCTTTTGCAATCGAATTGACAACGACAGTGACGAGCGGGAGAATCAAAAGCACGAACAAAAAGAGCGTGCTTACTCCGATGAGAATCCATTTGACTGCGCCAGAATCTTTTCGGATTCGGTCTTTTTCTTTTAGAATTGCCGTTTTTTTGCTCGGCGTAAAAAATGGCTCTTTGCTCATGATTTTCCCCCCAAGATTTTGGAATTTCGTGCCTGCATGAGATTGACGAGGAACAGTATTAAGAACGAGAACACGAGCATGACGAGCGCAATGCTTGTTGCGGCAGGATAATCGTATTCTTGTAATTCTGACATAATGATGAGTGGGGCGATTTCCGTTTTGAACGGCTGGTTTCCCGCGATGAAGACGACGCTTCCGTATTCTCCCAAGCATCGACCGAATGCAAGACCCGCTCCTGTGAGCAATGCGGGCAAAAGTTCAGGCAAAATGACCCTTCTGAAAATCGTACGCCTGTTTGCGCCGAGCACATTTGCCGCCTCTTCATAGGTTGCGTCGAGTTTTTCAAGGACGGGCTGCACCGCACGAACAACGAACGGAATGCCGATAAAAATGAGCGCAACCGTAATGCCCGCCTTTGTGTACGCGATTTTAATGCCGAATTTGGCAAAAAGTGAACCGACCCACCCCGTATCCGCCATAAGCGATGTGAGTGAAATGCCTGCGACGGCGGTGGGAAGTGCGAACGGAAGTTCAATAATTCCGTCCATAATGCGTTTTCCGGGAAAGGTGTAGCGCACGAGCACCCATGCGATGATTGTTCCCATAATCGCATTGACAATGGACGCGACGAAAGCCGTGATAAAACTCACCCAAAAGCTTGAAAGCACTCTGTCGCGCGTAATTACTGTGAAAAATTCACGAGGACCGAGCCTTGCAGAGTAAACAACCAACGATGCCAACGGAATCAGCACTACAAGGCTTAAAATGCTTATCGTGACACCCATTGAGACTCCAAATCCTGGAATAACTCTCTTAGCTTTTTTACTCATACAAGGCTCCCTTACTTATGTCATTGTCGGGCGTGACCCGACAATCTCTTATTTTTTGTCGTAAATCTGGTCGAAGAGACCGCCATTTGAGAAATGCTTTTCGTGAGCGGCATCCCAGCCACCAAAATCATTGATTGTGACCAAGTTGATGTTCAAGTCGAATACATTCGAGAATTCAGCAAGGATTTTTGGATTTGACGGGCGATAGAAATTCTTTCCCGCAACGCGCTGTGCTTCTTCTGAATACAAGTAGTTGAGGTATTCGGTAGCGACTGCACGAGTTCCGCGTCGGTCAACGACTTCATCAACAACTGCGACTGACGGCTGAGCCAAAATGCTCAAAGACGGCGTGATGATTTCATAGTCATCCGGGTAGTCAGCGATTGAGAGGAATGCTTCGTTTTCCCATGCGAGAAGAACATCACCCTGCTTGTTCTGAACGAATGAGTTTGTTGCCCCGCGTGCGCCTGAGTCCAAGACCAAGACATTTGCGTAAATCTTCTTTACGAAGTCACGGATCTGCTCTTCATCATTGTTGAATTTTCTCTGAGCGAATGCCCACGCCGCAAGATAGTTCCAGCATGCGCCGCCAGATGTTTTTGGATTCGGTGTGATGACGCCGACTCCCGGTTTGATGAGGTCATCCCAGTCGAGGATGTTTTTCGGGTTTCCTTTGCGAACGAGGAAAACGATTGTAGAAGTGTATGGAGAAGAATCCAACGGGAATTCTGAAACCCAGCCTTTTTGGATAAGACCTGCGTTCTGAACTGCATTTACATCGTATTCAAGGGCGAGCGTTACGACATCGGCTTCAAGACCGTTTGCGACTTCAAGAGCCTGCTTTCCTGAACCGCCGTGGCTCTGTGTGATTTCAACATCCTGACCTGAGAGTTCCTTCCAGTGAGAAGCAAAAATTTTGTTGTAGTTCGCATACAATTCACGAGTTGGATCGTATGAAACATTTGTGATGGTGACTTTCTGGGGAGCGGCTGCCCTATCTCCAGAACCGTTAGCTTCGCCTGTCTTTTTATTGCAAGACAACGCTCCGAATGTGCTTACTGCCAAAACCGAAGCGAGCGCAATCTTAAAAAGTGACTTTTTCATATAGACCTCCATTTTTTATTACCTATTGGTTTAGTAGGTAAAATGTGATATGTCGAATATCCTAGTGACTTAATAGGAAATAGTCAATATGTTTTGTAGAGATTTTGGAATTTTTTTGCATTTAAAATAAAAAAGGTGAGCCAGCCTAAGGAGGTATAGACTTGACTGGCTCACCACCTGAAAGTTCAGAAAACTGAGTGCTTTCAGGAACGATTTTCGAGTGCATGTATTGCGATGACAACGGGGCTGTATTCAATTGTCACCTGTCGCACGCCGTCAACCGTTGCTACTTCTCTCCGTTCAAAAATTAAGTTCGGGGCATTGTCGTCCGCAAAATCCGAGAATGTCCGAATCGAAATAAAATCGATGTTTTTTGCCGAGGCAACCTGTGAAATCGCGCCTGATTCCATGTCAAACGCGACGGGATTGTATTTTTGCGCAATCTCAGCCTTTTGCTTTGAGTCGTGCAGGAAAAAATCACCCGTTGCAATCGTGCCTTTTGTCGCCGTCACCGCAAGTTTTTCTGCTTCTTTTTCGGCAGAATCCACAAACCATGCGGGACTTGGCGCAAGAAGCGGAAGATTCTTGTCAAAGAACGGAATAAAATCGACCTGCACATAATCCGTGCCGATTGCGACATCTCCCCTCTTTGCGTTTTTTACGAATCCGCCTGCCACGCCCACATTTATGATGATGTCGGGAGCGTATGTGTTGATGATGTCAGCCGTGCCGTAAGCGGCATTCACTTTGCCAGGCCCTAAAATCCACGAGATGATTTTAAGATTCTTTTCGGCGTTGACATATTCATTTTCAGCAGTTTGCTCCCAGCCGTCACGATTGGCGAGATATTGCTGAATATAGGCGATTTCGATGTCGATTGCACCGAGAATCGCCGCGGTGTAGTATTTTTTTGCCATTAAATGAGTCCTTTTTCGATTCGGAAAATATCTTGCGTAATCATGCCGTCGCTTGGCGTGACATGCCACAAGTTATCCCATGTGAATTTGTTCGCATCAAGAATTTTGAAAATTTCCGTGCCGACATTCAAATGCCATTCTACATCAGGGGAACGATGTCCCCACAAATCAGAGCCGGGAATCGGTCTGAACAAGCTGATTGAAGGAACGACACCGTTTTCTGCCAAATACTGAACGCCTGCAAGCAGACTTGATTTCGGTTCAAGGCCTGCGACAAAATTGCTGCCAACATTTCCGTGCCCAAAGACTTTTGCCGCATAGACTAAGCCTTCGACCCAGTGCTTCCAGCCGCCACATTCTTGGAATTTTCCTGGACAGATTGCCTTGAAAATTCCTTCATCCCAAATTTCCAGATTGCTTGCGATTGTCTCAAATCCCGCTTCTTTGTAATTGTCAAATACAGAAAGGTCGAGTGGTGAGCCGACACATGCATTTGCGTGAAAATTTTCGAGTCCTGTCGCTTCGCGCAAGGCATCGGCAATGTCGAGGTAATATTCAACTTCTCGGCGTTCAGGCAAAAATCCCCCCGTAAGCTGAAAATGTACTGCCCCGTCCAAATCAATTGCCCGTTTGTATGTTTCGCCGATTTGCTTCGGGTTTTTCATTTGGTCAGAAAGTCCGTTGTGGTTTCGCGCGGGGTCTCCATGACAGAATTTACAGTCCAAGCCTTTATCCTGCAATGAACATTGATTGCTGTATGAAACGCGAACGGTTTTGCTTTCAGTAAAATTTGCAATCCAGCGCATGGGAACGCCATCTGCCGTGTTTTCATTGTAGAATTTGGGGCGTTTCGGAAAACTCAGCTCAAAGAGACGGCTTTTGTTTTCCGTGAGGAAGAAATGTCCGTCTTCTTCTTCAACACTGAACGGAGATTTCCCTTCCCAGCGAAACCCGATGGATAAGTGATGCGGCGTGTAAACATAGGCCGGAAGCAATGTTCCCGGAACGAATTTCGTGAGTTTTTCAGGGTCGATGTATACCCGTTCCAAAAATTCTGTTCCAAGCGCGAGATTCTTAAAATCTTTTGGAAGTACATTTACGCCTTCCTGTTCAATTCTGATTTTAAGCTCCAGTTCTTTGTACAATTCGTCTTTTTTGCTCATTTTTTATGCTCCCTTTTTGAAGATAGGCAGAAGTTCATTTTCGATTTTGAAAATATCGTGAACAAGCATATCGGCATTCGGCGAAGCGTCATAATACTGCTCGTATGTGAAACCTGCTTTTTTAAAAATTTGATATGTCTTTTTTGCCAAATCCAAGTGCCATTCAGGGCTTGGCGTACGATGACCTTCAAGTTTTGAGCCTGGATTTGGATTCCATGCGTTTGTAAGGCTCAAAATGCCTTTGCCTGCAAGATATTCAACTCCTTCAAGCGTGCGCTCTTTCGGCTCAATTCCTGAGACAAAGCCCGTGCGTACCCTGCCCTTCCCAAAAATTCCAACCGCATATTCAAGTGCATCAATCCAATGCTGCTGGCCGCCACATTCAAGTTCTTTGCCGGGACAGATTGTTTTAAAGATATTTCTGTCCCAAATCTCAAGTTGAAGTGCAATCGTTCTGAAACCTGCCTCTTTGTACTTGTCAATGACATCAAACTGAGGTGGAGCGCCAATAACGGCTGTTCCGTTGAATTCTTCCACACCAAGATTTTCTTTGATTGAATCTGCTACATCAAGGTAATAATCAACTTCACGCCGCTCAGGAACAAAACCGCCCGTAATATTGATGTGTTTTGCGCCATCCAGTTCAAACGCCGCCTTTACCGTCTCACCGATTTGCTGCGGTGTTTTCCATTTGATTCCTTCGGCTTCAGCATATGTGTTTTTGGTTGCATTCGCATTGCAGAAAAGGCAGTCCAATCCCTTTTCTTTGAGCGAACATTCATTTGAATAGGCGATTCCGATTGTTCCCGATACATTGAGATTTCCGACACGGTTCATCCATGTTCCGTCAGATGTTTTGAGTTTGTAATATTCAGGGCGACGGGTAAATTCAACGGGGAATTTCTCAATTCCATCGTCAAACAGAACAAAAACGCCGTCCTTGTAATCGATTGAGACTGTTGAGCGAGGATCCCATGTAAAGGCGTAATTCAGTCCAGACGGAGATGTAAAACTGCATGGGAATTTGATGCCGACATGCTCTTTGTGGTCCATTTCAAAAAGGCCGTGAATTTGTTCTTGAATCGTAGTTCCCAGTCCGAGATTTTCAAAAATCTTTGGATTTACTCGGACACCTTCGACAATTACTTTTGATTTGAGCGCAAGCTCTTCATATAATTTTTGTTTTAAATCTGCCATTTTTTCATACCTCTTCTCTTTTTTTATTTTGCGTGCTTATTCACCGACTTCTGCGAGCGCATATTCGTAAAAACGCCCGTCAATCCAGTCAGTAATGCTGAATTTTTTCGATTGCTGAATCAAATCGTTGTCGAGCAGGAATTTGAGGACATCGTTGTAATTCGCAATAAGGTCTGGGGCAGAGCGTAAGCGCGGGTAATTGTCGTGTCCTGGATACAAATATTCGTACGATGACGCACTTTCGCCCGTTGAAGTCCATTGTTCAAGAAGCGCGTTTTTGTTTTCTTTTGCATAGAGCCGAGCGCGGGCAAGTGCGACTTCAAATGCTTTGATAATGTCGGGATTTTCTTTTATGTATTGCGTCCGTGCGATTTGAACGCCCGCATTTCTGTATTGCGAGCTTGTGCGATAATCAGCAACGATGTTGAATCCTTGTTCATAAAGGCGTGCAAGAGTGACTCCGCCGACAACCGCCGCGTCGACATTTCCCGTGACGAGCATTTCTGCAGCCGTCTGTGCATTCGCATGAACGAATTCAATGTCCTTGAATGTGAGTCCTGCTTCTTCAAGAAGATATGCGAGCGTCCTGTGCATGAAGGCTCCGCGCTGGGTTGCGATTTGCTTTCCTTTTAAATCGGCAATGGATGTGTAAGTCGTTCCTTTTCCCGCAATGAGCGAAGCCCCGCCTGCAAAATCGCTGAAAGAAATGATTTTTGTATCGATGCCGCTTGCTTTTCCAAGAACGGCGGGAACATCACCGAGCGTTCCGATGTCAAGATCACCGCTTGCGAGTGCTTCATTGATTGCCGGCCCTGCCCCCGTCATCGGAATGAGGTTGATTTTCACACCGATTTTATCAAATTCTTCTTTAAAAAATCCTTTGTCGCGGGCAAGTCCGATGGTGTCCGTCAGTTTGCCGCTTCCTGTGACATCGACATACCCGACATTTACTTCGCTCGCAATATGACCAGAAAAATCAGTGACTTCTGAAAGAGCCGCGTTGTTTTTCTTTTCATTGCACCCGCTCAAAATCGCCGTGAGCAAAGCTGCAGCACTAATTCCTGCCAAAATAGACATACTGTTTTTTAGATGAAACTTTTTCATAGTAATACCTCGTTTTAAAATGTGAATGTAGAAGTTTTATTTTCTCTGTAATGTTTGTGCATGTACCAGTAGTAATAGACTGCCATCCACACATTACAAAGAATCCAACCGAGAATGAACGAAATTCCAACAGGAAAGAAGGAATCCGTTATTCTTGTTGACACAAAAAGAAAGACTTGGCGAAATACAACGAATGAGCCGATTTTAATAATCATGGGCATTCGTATATTTCCCACGCCGCGAAGTGTTCCCGTGTACACTTCATTGATGCTCCGAATCATGCAGACTGAACTCGCCGCCCGCGTAAAGAAGACACCGTATTTGATGACTCCCTCGCTGGTGTTGAAAAGCCGCACAAGATGAGGAGCAAAAACACCGATTGTCCCTCCTATAACTACGGTGATGGCAACGGAAAGCCAGACCGCAAATTCATTTCCTTTTTTGACACGCTCAATGTTGCCGGCACCAAAATTCTGGCTCGCATATGTCGTGATTCCGACTCCGAGCGTGATTAATGGAAGAAGCGCAAGAGAGTCGATTTTTTGAAATATCGCCTGCCCTGCGATACAGTCCGCACCGAAGTGATTGATGTATCGCTGTGCAAACATGTTTGAGAATGCCGTGATAGTCATCTGAATCGCACCCGGAAGCCCATACATCAGCGTCTTTGCAAGGCATTTCGTGTCGATGCAGAATTTCTTCACGCTCATCTGATAATATGTTTTGGTCGTAAATAGCTTTCTGAGGACAAGCGTGCTTGACAAGGCTTGGGCAAGCACCGTCGCAAAAGCTACTCCCTTGATTCCGCTTTTGAAGACAATCACGAAAAACAAGTCCAAAACAATATTTGTCAGCGAAGAAATAATGAGGTAGTACAGCGGATTCCTTGAATCCCCGACCGCCCGCAAAATTCCCGTTCCCATGTTGTACAGCATAAGAAACACGATGCCTGAGAAATAAATCGAAAGGTATGCATATGCTTCTTCGTACACATCTTCTGGCACATTCATTACATGCAACAGAAACGGACTGTACAAAATACCAAGAAAAGAGAACATAACGCCGAGAAGAAATGTTCCGCAAATCATGGTATGAACAGCACGGTTGAGCCTTTCATAGTCTTTTGCACCAAAGAGTTGTGAAATGACAATCGTGCCACCAGTCGAAAGACCGTTAAAAAATCCGACAAGCAAAAAAATCAGAGAAGTTGTTGTACCGATGGCCGCAAGTGAGTTTTTTCCGAGAAAATTCCCCACCACAAGGCTGTCAACGGTGTTGTACAGATTCTGAAACAAATTCCCCGCCAAAAGTGGCAGCGAATACAGGACAATCAGTTTTAAAATAGGACCTTTTGTCATGTCAGTTACAGATTCTTTCACGTTTTTCTCCTCACGCAAATTTGACTTTTTCTTCCCATGGCATCCATTGTCCGTCAAGTTTGAAGTAATTTCCGAGCACATTTGTACAGCCCAATCCATAGTAATATTGCTCATAAGTGAAACCATTTTTCTTCAAAATTGTAAAAGTTTTGTCGATGACTTCTTGATGCCATTCTGTTTCTGGTGAGCGATGACCTTCCAGTGCCGAGCCAATGCACGGCTTCCAGATACACGGCTGCGCAATTACGCCATAAGAAGCGAGTTCTTCAATTCCTTCGATGACTCGTTCTTTTGTTTCAAGACCGCCCACAAAAAGCGAACGGACATTTCCCTTACCAAAAACCTCGACTTCATGCTTTAAGGCACGAACCCAGTGATTATGGTCGCCACCGAACTGAATCTTTTCAGGGCAGATGTAGCGGAACATGTCTTCGTCCCAGACTTCCATATTCGTCGCAATGTTTGTGTAGCCCGCCTCTTTGTATTTGTCGATAACGGACAAATCTTGTGGTGCGCCCACACATGCCATGCCACGAATCTCTTCGGCAGAAAGACCGCTCACATCTTGCACGGCTTCCATGACATCAATGTAATATTCAACTTCTCGCCGTTCTGGAATAAAACCGCCCGTCAAATTAAAGCCATGAAAATTGTCGTGTTTGTATGCGGCGGTAATTGCCTCCGCAATTTGGGTCGGCGTTTTCCATTCGAGTTTGTCAAGTTGACCAAATCGGTCTTTTGTTGCGTTGATATTACAGAATTTACAGTCCAAGCCTTTGTCGCGGAGCGAACATTCATTTGAATAGGTGATGTCAACGCGAGTCGAGGCTGCTTGCGCAATTCGGCTCATATCTTTTCCGTCGGTGGTCTTCAGGTTGTAGAATTTCGGTTTTTTGTCGAATGTGATTTCATCGATGACATCAACGGCATCTCCCGTTCCCTTCACCAAAAAGAATTTTTCGCCATCTTTTTGAATGTTCAAATCGGATTTGTCATTCCAATACAGCGGGCAGTAAAAATTCGATGACGAAAAATGAAACGCCGCAGGAATTTTCGATTCGACATAGTTCTTGAAATTCCAATCAAATCGGGCGCGAATTTGTTCGAGATATGTGTTTTCGTAATCCAAATCTTTGAAGATAAGCGGGTCAACGGCAACGCCTTCATTTTCGATTTTGATGACCGCTTCAATGTGCGTTCTCGCCGCTTCTTTTGTACACGTTTTCATTTTTCTACTCCGTGATTCCTAATTCTTGGGCAGCCTTATTGTAAAAACTCGTATCAATGAAAGTCTTTACATCGTGCTTTCCGTTGATTCTTTTGATTGATTGAAAATAATCAACGAGAGACTGTGCGCGTGCAATTTGGTCTGTGGTAATTTTGCTTTTGAGCGGAGTGAGTTGACCATCTGCGTTGTAAAGTGATGCGGCAAATTCGGGATAGTCTTTAAGCGCAGTTGCTGAAATAGCCCCGTAGTATTTTTCAGGTGCTTTCAGTGCTTCTTGTCGTGCGCGAATGACTGCTTTAAAGAACGCAACTCCGAGATTCGGGTTTTTCTTTAAGAATTTTTTGTGACCGAGGAGAAGAAGTTGGGAATGCCATTCTGGACGCTGGAGTGTCGTAAATGCAAGTTTGATTTCGCCTCGTTGTGCGAGCGGGTAGAGTGCCGTAATGTCTCCGAACACCGCATCGACCTTTCCGCCGACGAGAGAAGCCGCGCCGTTTGCGAGCGTCAGATTTACGGTGGTGAATTTATCCTCAGCCACGCCTCCATCTTCAAAATATTTTGCATACAGAAGATGTGCGTTCGTTCCGATGTTCACGGCAACAGTTTTCCCGATTAAATCTTTTGCGCTCGTTAAAGTAAAATCTTTGGGAACGGCAATACCGAGCGTGGAAAATCCTAAATCTTCACCAATCCACACCGAACCGACATTATTTGAAAGTCCGACAAAACCAGGAACATCGCCGATAAAAGCGAATTCGAGTTGTGATGAAAGAATCGCTTCATTGACAGCGACTCCGTTTTCAAGCGTGACATATTCGACATCATAACCGAGCTTTCCGAATTCTTCTTCAAAAAGTTTGAGTTCTTTGCCGATTGCAAGAATTCCCTGAAATTCTCGTGAACCGCCCCCATTCGCGCTTCCGATTCTGATGACTTTTTTAGATTTTGCTTCTGCGTTCACTGTCAAGGTGAAAATAACGGCTACTGCCGCAAGAATTTTTGTAAACTTTTTCATATTTTCTCCTGTTTTTTAGATTTTTCGCACTACGCTGCGACTCGGATGACTTCACCGTTTATTGATGAAGGGCTTTCTGTTCCAAGCCAGAAAATTGTTTTTGCGACCGCTTCTGGTGAAATCAGTTTGTCTGTCTTTTTCGCTTCCTCAACGATGATTTTTCGCACGGGATTTTCCGGGTACCAGTTTGATGTGACAACGCCCGGATGCACCGTGTTGATTATCAAGCCTTTGTCCCCGTCGAGCAGGTACAGGCTTTTTGCAAGATTCGTGAGAGCCGCTTTTGTTGCGCCATAGAACACATCGCGGTTTCCCCTTTCTGCCGCAATTGAAGAGACATTCACGATTCTTCCGAAGCCCGTTTTTTCCCAGTCAGCGACAACAGCCTTCGTGAGTTCAAGCGGAGCGAGAAAATTCACGCGGAGAATCCGAGATGCCAGTTCTTCCGTGTAGTCGCGGTAGTTGGTAAAATTGTTGATTCCAGAATTGTTCACGAGCACATCGATATGCCCGACTTTTTTGACAAGCTCAGGAATTCCTGCCAAATCAAAAAGGTCATGCTCAATCGCCGTTACATTTGGATTGCCAGCGAATTCAAAATCATCGAAGTGCCGCGCAACGACGACCGCCTCAAAGCCCGCCGCAAGGAACAGCCTGAGCGTTTCAATGCCGATTCCATGCGCTTTGTTCGCGCCTGTGATTAACACTCGTTTTTTTGCCATAGTTTTCTCCTGTTACAGTTCGATTTCCTGAACTTTCTCGTCTTCCGAAAAGTCAAGAATCTTGATTTTTTCGACCTGCACCTTGACAATCACCTTCGTGTCGTCAAAAAGTGCTTGCGGTCGGCGAGCCTTGATGATTTCCCGCGCTTTTTCCGCTTCATCACCCGAAAGGAGCGATGCCTGCCCGAAAAAAGTCACATTTTTGGGCACTGTCTGTCCTTCGTGCTGGAACAGAATCGTCACATCAGCGCGATTCTGAATCTGCCGAACCTTTGCAGAATCTTTCGCCGTGTTGAGGTAAAATACCCCGTCCGAAAGCCCGTACCCGCCCACTGAGCGGATTCGCGGCGCGCCTGTTTTTGTGCAGAGCGAAGCGAACACCGCCGATTTTGCTTCTTTTGCGTATTCAAACGCACTTTCTTTTGTCCATGCCATAGTTTTCTCCTTATGCCGATTTAATCAGTTCGAGCGGTTTTTCCCAGGGGAGCGTTTCGCCGTCAAGACGATACAAAAGCGCAATTGGGTCGGATTCACCGCGCGTGAAATAATGATTTTCGTAGGTGATTCCGTATTTTTTGAGCAGATTGTAATTTTTTAGAATCACATCTTGAAACCATTCTGTTTCGGGCGAGCGATGTCCTTCCAAAGCCGAGCCGATACACGGCTTCCAAATTGATGTTTCCGCATCAACACCAATCGAAATGAGCGTTTCGAGTCCTTCGAGCAAAGATTCTTTTGTTTCAAGTCCGCCAACGAACAGACAGCGCACATTTCCTTTTCCGAACACATCGACTTCGTGTTTGAGCGTTTTGAGCCAGTTTTCACGACCGCCACAGAATTGTTCTTTTCCAGGACAAATGTATTTGAACAAATCTTCGTCCCAAATTTCAAGATTCGTGGCGATGTGTTGATACCCCGCTTCTTTGTAATTTTCGATGATTGACAAATCTTGCGGCGCACCCACACACGCCATGCCGTGAATTTCGCTTTCTTTTACGCCATGCTCTTTTACCGCTTCAATGACATCAATGTAATATTCCACTTCGCGTCGTTCGGGAACGAAACCGCCCGTCAAATTGTAGCCGTGATAGCCTTCTTTATAGCCTTCGGCAACAACTTCAGCGATTTCATTCGGGCTTTTCCACGAGATGTTATCGACTTTTTCAAAACGGCGTTTCGTGTCGTTGATGTTGCAAAACAAGCAGTCCAAGCCCTTGTCTTTGAGCGAACATTCGTTTGAGTAAGTGATTGCAAGTCGTCCGCGAGAACGAGCCTGCACGATTCGGCTCATGTCTTTTCCTTCAGATGTCAGCTTGTTGTAGAATTTTGGTTTTCTCTCAAACTGAATTTCTTCTGCCAAATCTTTGCCGTCTGAGCCTCTAATAAGAAAGAATTTTCCGTTTTCTTCAACAATTGACAATTCCGCCTTTGGATTCCAATAAATCGCCGAATAAAACTGCGAGTCGCTGAATCTGAATCCTGCGGGCAGTTTTGAAGTCGTCCAATTTTTGAAATTCCAATCGAAACAAGATCGGACTTGCTCAAGATAAGTGTTTTTGTAGTCGAGATTTTCAAATAATGAGGGATGAATATTTACGCCCTCATTTTCAATTTGAATTGCGAGCGCGATTTGTTTTAAACCTTGTTCTCGTTTGATAGACATTTTTTTGCTCCTTCTTTTTTTATTCAGTGATGCGAAATCCTTCTGCTTTGAGTTCTTTTGCGGCTTGCTCGTAAAATGAATTATCCGCAAACGCATGTACATCTTTTTTCTTTTGAATTCGCCCCAAATCGTAGAAAAAGTCGTACAATGTCTGACCTTTTGCAATCAATTCTTCCGTAATATTCGGAACGAGATTGTAGAATTTCCCATTGTCGATGTTGTATAGTTCCGCGCCGATTTCGGGCGTTTTTGCGATTCGTTTTGCAGAAATCTGAACATAATACTTTTCTGGATTTTTAATGACTTCTTCCCGTGCTTTGATGAGCGCCTTTTCAAACGCAACAACCGCTTCCCGATTTTTCTTTACGAATTTCTGTCGTGCAATCAGCTGAAGTTGACTTCCCCATTCGGGTTTGTCCTTTGAATTGAAAAGCAAATCTGCTTCTCCTGTTGTAACATACGGCAAGCAGAATGATGCGTTTGCGGAAACCGCCGCCAATTCACCCGAAAAAAGTGCCGCGAGCGCATTCGGACCGTTTAAATTTGCGATTTTGATTGATTCGCGGTTCAAATTATTGCCTTTTGCGAAATTTTCAAATCCGAAATGATTTACCGTGCCGATTTTGTATGAAACGGTTTTCCCTTCAAGGTCTTTTGGACTTTTGATTGCGGAATTTTTCGCGGTGATGATTGCAAGGTCGAATGTTTTAAGCGTTGAGCCAATCCATACGCTGCCGATTGCATTTCCGAATCCCGTAAAGCCAGGAACATCGCCGATAATCGAAACATCAATATCGCCTGAAATGATTGCTTCGTTTACTTCAATTCCGTTTTCAAATGTCGTGTATTCGACATCCCAGCCGATTTTGTCAAGTTCCGCTTCGATAAGTTTTAATTCCTTCGCAACCCCGACATTTCCGTCAAAATCGCGAGCATCGCCACTTGAACTTCCGACACGAAGAACGGGGCGTTTTTTCGCTGCAAAAGTGACATCACCAATCGCAAGCAATGCTGCTACTGCGATGAATATTTTTTGAATTTTTTTCATACAGTTCTCCTTCTTTTTGTATGGCTGAGAAAGTAATCTCAGCCGATTTTCTTACTTTTTCGTCGCTATCGTGATTTTAGAATTCTTCTTCTGCCATTCTTTTGCGACTTTTTCGTAATATGAATTGTCAACCACCGTTCCAACATCGAAACTTCCCGAAACGCGCCCAACTGACTTCAAAATCTCATACAAAATTTGCAGTTTTGTTATTGCTTGTGCACTGACTTGCGGATTAAATGAGGCCGGACTGAACAAAACGCTTCCCAGTTCGGGATTGTTATCCAGTGTTTTTCCCGAAGCGATGTTGTAATTTTTGTCGGGATTATTTTTTAATTCTTGGTCAGCGCGGAACAATGCGCGAAGATATGCACTTCCTGCTTCGGGATTATTTTTGAGGAATGCTTTTCGTGCCGTGACGAGACTTTGTGCAGACCAATCAGCATTTTGAGTTGAACTGTACAATTCTTCTACTTCATTTCGCGCAATAAGTGGCAAAAATGTGGTTGAATTTCCGATTGCAACATCTAAGTCGCCTGTAACAAGCGCATTTGTACTGTTTGCAAGTGTCAGATTCAGCACATTTAATTTTTCGCGGGGAAGATTGTGCGCGGTGATGTAATTTTCAAAAAGTTGCTGCGCGTTTGTTCCAAGATTCAAGCCGATTGACTTGCCGATTAAATCTTCGGGATTTTTGATTCCCGAATTCTTCCGAACGGCGATTGTTAAATGAGTTGCGCTTGTATTAGAAGCAATCCATGCCACCCCGATGTCATTTCTGAATCCAGTGATGGCGGGAACATCGCCAATGACCGAAAAATCAATGTCTTTTGCAATGAGTGCTTCGTTTACAGCGATTCCATTTTGGAAGGTGAAATATTCGACTTTATAGCCGATTTTCGCAAATTCTTCCTCAAAGAAACCGTTTTCTTTCGCAATTGCGCTTAATCCGCTGAATGGACGACCTTCACCGTTTGCGCTTCCGATTCGGGCGATTTTCTCTTTTGCCTTCGCATGTGCCGCGCCTGCAACAAGCACTGAAAGTGCAAGGAGCGCGATGATTTTATTTTTTTTCATATGTGTAATTCCTTACTTTTTTAGCTGAAAAAAAATGAGGATAGCAGAAACTCCGCTATCCTCAAGTTGACTTGTTAGATATAAACTTTTTTAGGGTTAGGTTTTGTTTTTGATTACTTGCTGCAACAACAAGCGCACAAATCGGTCAAGCACTGACCGAAACTGATTGCATTGTGATTCGCTCTCATTGTGACCTCCTTGTGGCTAGATTTTTGCTTGCAAACAAATATGAGATGACTGTACCGTGATTAACCTATTTAGTCAATAGGTTTTGTAGGAATTTTTTTATTTTTCAAAAATTTCTAAAAAAAATCGCTTGACAGAAAAAGTGAAGATAGATATAGTCTGTTTTATCCTCTACCTATCGGATTGATAGGTTAATAACGCGGAGAGAGTTTTTCTTATGAAAAGATACCACCGTTTCAAATCCATGCATCTTCTCTTTTTTGACTGTTGTTTCTGATAAAAATTCTTATTGAGGTACGAAAATGGGAACAGAAAATAACAAAACAGGCGCAGTGCTCATAAAAAAAAGCAGCACTGACGACATCAAAAAAGTTGAGGAACTGATTAAAAACATTAAATTCGGCTCGGTGACGATTCATGTGGAAGACGCAAGAATCGTGCAGGTCGATAAAAACGAAAAAATCAGATTCCGCTAATCAAAAAAGGGAGAATAAAAAATGGCACGATTATTTACATCAGAATCAGTAACGGAAGGACATCCAGATAAAGTTGCGGATCAAATCTCGGACGCAATTCTTGACGCGCTCATCGAGCAGGATCCGTATTCGCGAGTTGCGGCAGAAACGACGGTTGCGACGGGATTGGCGCTCATTGTCGGTGAAATCACCACAAAAGCGTATGTTGACATCTCAAAGACCGTCAGAAACACTATTCGCGAAATCGGCTACACGGGTAATTTTGAGGGCTTCGATGCGGACTCAATCGCCGTGTTGCAGTCAATCGATGAGCAGTCGGCGGACATTGCGCTTGGCGTAGACACGGCATTGGAGTCAAAAGAATCAGGCGGAAAAGAAGATTTCGGAACAGGCGCGGGCGATCAGGGCATCATCTTTGGCTATGCGACCGATGAAACGCCAGAATACCTTCCCCCCGCAATCAGTTTTGCGCACCGTCTTACCAAGCAGCTTTCAAAAGTGCGAAAAGATGGCACGCTCCCCTACCTTCGCCCGGACGGAAAATCGCAGGTAACGGTTGAATTTGACGACAACGGAAAGGTAAAGCGAATCCACACGATTGTCGTCTCAACGCAGCACAAACCAGAAATTACGCTTGAGCAAATCCGAAAAGATGTGATTGAAAAGGTCGTAAAGCCCGTGATTCCTTCAGAATTGCTTGACGACAAAACAATTTACTTCATCAACCCAACAGGACGCTTCGTTATCGGAGGCCCGCAAGGAGACTCAGGCTTGACCGGTCGAAAAATCATCGTTGATACCTACGGTGGCACGGGGCGGCACGGTGGCGGCGCATTCAGCGGAAAAGACCCCACAAAAGTTGACCGCTCGGCTGCATATGCGGCGCGCTGGGTTGCAAAAAATCTCGTTGCGGCGGGCGTGGCAAAAAAACTTGAAGTTGAAGTCGCATATGCAATCGGCGTTGCAAAGCCTGTCTCAGTCGCGGTTGAAACATTCGGCACGGGCACGGTCAGCGATGAAAAAATCGTTGAAGTCATCAACAAAGTCTTCGATTTGCGGCCTGCGGCAATCATCAGCGAACTTGATTTGCGTCGTCCGATTTACAAAAAGACAGCGGCATACGGTCACTTCGGGCGAAACGACCCCGACTTCACATGGGAAAAACTTGACAAGGTGAACGAAATCAAGGCTCTGCTGAAGTAAAATCACATTTAAATCACTAACTGACTAGAAAACTAGAGGTTCAGTAACTGTAGGCAAATGTATGCGTGCAGGACTGAACCTTTTTTTTTACTGAAAAAAGTAAGGAGAAAATTATATGAAAAAATTAGTAAAAACAGCACTCATGGCGGTCTTGCTCATCAGTGTCACTTTGAATTTCACATTCGCAAAAACAAACAAGAAAGTCGTCAGAATCGGAACGGCGGCAGGAACATCGGCAAATTTTTACGGTAATCTTGCTGTCGCAAAGGAACTCGGTTTCGTCGAAGAAGAATTCAAAAAAATCGGCTATGATGTTGAGTATATCGGCTTTGCGAACGGAGTCGCGGTAAACGAAGCCCTTGCCGCAGACGATTTGGATATTGTCTCTATCGGCGATTTACCAGCCGCTACTTCGTATGCGAACGGTCTTGATAATGTGTGGATTGGCACGACATATGCGATAAATGATAAGGCGATTATTGTCAGAGGCGATTCGCCGATTTCATCCCCGCAGGATTTTACGGGAAAAACGGTCGCATATCAGAACGGAACGGCATATCAGTTTGTTTTTGAGAAATATACTGAGGAATACAAACTCGACAAATCAAAAATTGAAGTCTCAAACATTGCGTTTGCAAACGGACTTGCCGCTTTGTTGCGCGGTGATGTTGATGCCGTAATCGGAACATATGAAAGTGCGCTCGCTGCGGTCAAGCAAAATGAAGGAAAAATAAAAATCATCTTCAACACGTAGGAAAAACCAGAATGGACAAATCAGGGAGTCCTTTTTGCACGAGGAAAATTCCTGAAACAAAATCAGAAAGTGCCTGTTGCGCTTCACAAAGCACTGATTCGCGCGTGGGATGAAATTATAAAAAATCCTGACCGCTGGTATGTTGCCGTTTCTGGCCAGTCAATCGCACAGTGCCCTGAATTTGGACCGCAATTATTCAATGTTGACGGCGGCAAATTCCAGAATTATTCGCCTGAAATCACAGAGGATTTGATAAAAAAATTGCAGTCTTTGTATGATTTCTTTAAGAAAATTGGACGCTTACCCGTGCAGAAAGATGTTCATGGGCTTGCTGACAATTCCTACTAAACAAATCCGCTCGTGTTTTGATTGGAATTTCAAGACATATGTCGATTCAAAAATTCCTTCGGGGTTCAGATTTTCGGACACGCACTTTTATTCCCAAATTTTTTACAATCCCAATTCGTCACTTCAAATCATAAGGGAAGGTGAAAACTATTATCTCACCAAGAAAAACGACAAAAATTTCGCTGAAGAAATACAAATCGAAAGAAAACCTGCCTTTTACAATAAATTTACTTCGGACGGGAAAGACATGAGCCGAATCATTCAGGCGCGTTCAAGCGGACGGCTGGACATCACCTACTCCAACGAATGTTCTTTGAAGGATAAAGGCTTAGACTGTCTTTTTTGTAACATAAACTACAGGAAAAGCCGTTTTGAAAAAATCGACAACATTGAGTGGAAAAATCCGCGCCAAATCGGTGAGACAATTGCCGAAGCGTATCGAGAAGGTTATCACGGGTTCAATTTAACGGGCGGATTCATCCCTGAGCGCAGAGAAGTAGAATATTATATTGATGTGATTGAGGCAGTTCGCGAGCATGTTGATATTCCTTATGACGAAATTCACGGAATGGCGTGTGTCGGAGCCCCCAGTTTTGAAACTATCGAGAATTACAAAGAAGCGGGATACCAGCATATTGCCACAAATATGGAAGTCTGGGACGAAAAATGAGGTTGAGATTTTCGGTAAGTGGAACGCTCGATCTTTGTTTGTTGGTGGATTGGAGACAAAGGAATCACTTCTAGAGGGCGTTGAATTTCTGACAGAAAACGGCGTGGTCGTGGATACTTCGATTTGGAAGCCTTGCATAGGTTCAGCATTGGAAGGGCATCGTTCTCCCGAAACTGATTGGCATATCGATTTGCTTTTGTGGCAGTACACGATTCTTAAAAAATACGGAGTTCCATACGAGCATTACTATTGGACGCGTGGCGACAGATTTCCAATAGCCCATCTTTTCCAACTTGATGGCGGACACATGAGTTGGGAAGAGCCATTGGAAGTGATTGATTAAGCCTCCCCTATCCCACGATTTCAAGCGGTTTTTCCCACGGCATATGCGCTCCGTCGAGCTGAAAATATGCCGCAAGTGGCCAATGCTCGCCTCGTGCGTAGTACAGTTTTTCGTATGGCAGACCGTTTTTCTTGTGAATCTGATAGATTCGTTCCGCGACTTCTTGATGCCATTCCGTCGTGGGCGAACAGTGTCCTTCAAGGGCAGAGCCAATGCATGGTTTCCAGATTGAGGCATCTGCAACGACTCCAATCGAAGAAAGATAATCGACTCCTTCAAGCAGAGATTCTTTCGTCTCAAGCCCGCCCACAAAAAGCGAGCGAACATTCCATTTTCCGAATACCTCTACTTCGTGCTTGACGGTGTTGAGCCAGTTTTCGCGTCCGCCGCACAGCGCATCTTTCCCAGGACAGATATACTTGAATAAATCTTTGTTCCACACTTCAAGATTTGTTGCAATCATCGAATAACCCGCTTCTTTGTATTTTTCGATGATGCTTAAATCTTCAGGGGCACCGATTGCCGCAAGCCCGTGAATTTCTTCATCAGACAGACCGCTTGCATCTTTGACTTCTTCAATGACATCGATGTAATACTCAACTTCGCGCCGTTCGGGAACAAAGCCGCCCGTGAGTACATAGCCGTGAAATCCTTCTTTGTAGGCTTCCGTAACGACTTCTGCAATCTGTCGGGCATTTTTCCATTCGATTTTATCATGCTCGCTGAATGTTTTTTTTGTCGCATTGATATTGCAGAACAGACAGTCCAAGCCCTTGTCTTTAAGCGCACATTCGTTTGAATAGGTAATCGCAAGCCGACCTTTTGAATACGATTGTGCGATTCTGCTCATATCCTTTCCATCAGAAGTGCGCATGTTGTAGTACGCGGGCTTTCGCTCAAATGTAACTTCCTCACAAAAATCTTTTCCGCCGTTTTTTATGAGGAAGAATTTCTCGCCTTCTTTGACGATTTCAAGCTCTGCTTTTGGATTCCAGTAGAGCTGCGCAAAGAATCCTGAATTCTTGAACCTGAAACCGCGTGGAATTTTCGTGTCGAGATAGGTCTTGAAATTCCAGTCGAAGCATGCACGAACCTGTTCAAGATATGTGTTCTGATAATCGAGATTTTTTATAATGTCGAGGCTGATGTTTACGCCTTCATTTTCCTGCTGAACAAGAATCGCAATCTGTTCAAGCCCTTGCTTTCGTGTTATTGCCATCGCTGCTACTTCTTTGCTGATTCGTAATATGAGCTTTTGTAGAAATCTTTGAGATTTTTTTGCGTTTTGATTCGTCCGATTGAATAGAAAAAGTCATAAATTGACTGTTCCGTTTCGATTGCTTTTGGCTGTACCTGCGGATGAAGGTTTATGAATTTTCCGCCATCGATATTAAACAACTGAGGACCGAGCTGTGGTGCTTTCGCAATTTTCTGCGCTGAGACCGTCACATAGTATTTTTCAGGATTTTTAACGATTTCTTCATGGGCGCGGAGCAATGCCGTAAAGAGCGCTTTGACTGCCTTTGGATTGTCTTTGAGGAATTTATCGCGTCCGACGAGGATAATCTGCGTGCTCCATTCTTGTTTTTCGACCGTTGAGAACAAAACTTCAAGCTCCCCGTTTTCAACAAGCGGAAGCAGAACCGCCGTATTTCCAACAACTGCATCAACTGCCCCGCTCAGCACGGAAGCGATTCCATTATTTATGACGAGGTTGACTAAATTTATCTTGCTGTGGTCAAGATTAAAGCCTTCGATGAATTTTTCGATTGTGTAATGTGCGTCCGTTCCGATTCCGACCGCAATTGACTTTCCTTCCAAATCTTTTGGAGTTTTGATGGACGAGCCTTTTTTTACGGCAATTACTTTGTCATTGTTTGCAAGTATGTTTCCAATCCATGAAACGCCGATTCCGTTTGAAAATCCTGTCAGCGCAGGAATATCACCGATTCCAGAAACATCGAGCGCATTTGCGATGAATGCTTCGTTTACTTCCGGGCCGTTTGCGAATGCAATCCATTCAACGCCGTATCCGACTTTTTTAAGCTCTTCTTCGACATAGCCGAGTTCCTTGCCAACACCGAGCGTTCCGTCAAACTGTCGGGTTGCACCGCTCGCGCTTCCGATTCTGACGACTTTTTGCTGTTTCTTTGCGGCAAACGAAACTTCGCCTGCAAGCACGAACATACCAACTGCCAACACAACTTTCTGAATCATCTTTTTCATATTTTCTCCTTATGCAGATGAAATTGAACGCAAAGAAAAAGGAGGAAATGAATTTTGGCAAATTTGTGCCAGATTCATAACCTCCGGATGACCAGTCAGTTATTTTCATTACCTAGTTTTTCTATAGGTTTAACGAAGAATACTTTTTTACACTGATTTTGTCAATTGCCTGTCTCAAAATTTTTTTTGAAAAAATTTTTAAAATCTGATTGACAAAAAAAATCAATATCGGTATTTTTACACTCAACCTATCTGTTTTGTAGGTTTTATTAAAAAAGTGCAACTGACTGGAAAACCAGAGGTTCAGAATTTGCGGGTATCATGTGCCTGCAAGTCTGAACCTTTTTTTTCGGTCAGTGAACAAAAACGGAGAACATATGAATAAAACAACATCTATTTTGCTTCGGTTGCTGATTCCCGTGGGGGTGCTCATTCTGTGGCTGTATGCGACGCATTTTTTGGACATCTCACAGAGCATTCTTCCGCGAATTTCAAGCGTAAAGGACGGCTTTATCGAGCTGGTAAAGGCGGGCACGCTCCAAAAAGATATTTCGATTTCGATTGTGCGCGTTCTTCGGGGCTATTTCTTTTCGATTCTGATTGGCGTGCTGTTGGGAACGCTTATGGGCATGTCATCGAGCGTGTACAAAATTTTTCACGGCTCGCTTACGACAATCCGTCAGATTCCGAACATCGCCTGGATTCCGCTCATCATCTTGTGGTTCGGCATCAAAGAGCTTTCAAAAACGGTGATTATCGTTATGGCGGCGTTTTTCCCGATTATGACGAACACATTGAACGGCATTTTGAGCACACCGCAGGGCTACATTGAGCTGGCGCAATTGTACAACCTGAGCAAGTGGAAGACCTTCACAAAAGTCTATCTTCCGCATGCGCTCCCACACATGCTCGTCGGCTTAAAACTCGGCTTGGGAAGTTCGTGGATGGCGGTCGTGGCGGCGGAATTGATTGCCTCGTCTTCGGGAATCGGCTATCGGTTGAGTGACGCGCGAAGCCTTATGCGCTCGGATGTGGTCATCGTCTGTATGATTGTGATTGGAATCGTCGGAATTATTATGGACAAGCTCATTTCGCTCGTTTTCAGATTCTTGACCCCATGGGCGAAGAAAAAGGCTGATGTGTAATCGGAGGAAACTATGGCACAGGTTTTACACATTGAGCATTTGAACAAGACTTTCGATGTTGACGGAAAGCAAATCGAAGTGTTGCGCGACATAAATCTGGACATCGAAGAGGGAGAATTTATCACCATCGTCGGACATTCTGGTTGCGGAAAGAGCACGTTGCTCAAAATCATCGCGGGGCTTGAGACACTTTCAAGCGGCACGATTCTGCGCGAAGGAAAGCCAATCACCGAGCCATCGCCAGAGGTCGGCATGGTGTTCCAGGAGCACAGGCTTCTTCCGTGGCTCAAAATCAAAGACAACATCGGCTTTGGGCTTGGAAAATTGAGCAAAAGTCTGCGGGAAGAAATCGTGCAGCAGCACATCGACTTGGTAAAACTCACGGGCTTTGAAAACGCCTACCCGTCACAACTTTCGGGCGGTATGAGCCAGCGGGCGGCGATTGCGCGAGGGCTTTCCACAAACCCGAAAATCCTGCTTTTGGATGAGCCGTTCGGCGCATTGGACGCGCTCACAAGAATCCAAATGCAGCAGGAACTGTTGCGGATTTGGGAAGAAGAGAAAACAACGATGATTATGGTCACGCACGACATTGACGAAGCGATTTACTTAGGACGGCGAATCGTCGTGATGTCGGCGCGACCAGGAGAAATCAAAGAAGTAATCCGCGTGGAAGCAGGCGATCGCACGCGTGGCAGTTCGGATTTTTCGTTCTACAAAAAACGGATTTTCGAGCATTTCTTTGAAGAACCGCAAAAGCAGACAGTCGAATACAGCATTTAACGGAATCGTATGATTTCTAAAAAAAGTATAAAAAGAGGTATCTTTATGAAAAAATTGATGAAAAACACGGTACTGGCAGTTTTGTCAGGAATGATGGCTTTGAGCGCAATAGGCTGCTCAAAAAAAGAGAATAAAATCGTTCACATCGGAAGTTCTGCGGGCGAAAGCGGCAATTTCTTGGGGATTGCGGCAACTGCAATCAAATTCGGCTTCATTGACGAAGAATTTGCCAAACTCGGCTGGAAAGCGGAATACACGGGCTTTGCGACGGGCGTTGCCGTAAATGAAGGCATTATCGCGGGTGATGTTGACATCTCAACGCTCGGTGACGTTCCGTGCGCGGTCGGCATTTCAAATGACATCGGTCTTACTTGGATTGGCGTTGGCTTGCGCTCATACAACAGCACATTCGTCGTCAAAAAAGGCTCCCCGATTACCTCAGTAAAAGACTTGAACGGAAAAAAAGTCGGATTCGGAATCGGAACGACGACACAGTATCTTTTTGAATCGGTCGTCAAAGAATTCGGACTTGACCGTGATTCAATCGAGATTTTGAATATGGTTCACTCAACGGCAATCACCGCACTTTTGACGGGAAATGTCGATGTTATCTTGCTCGGCGAAAATCAGGCGCGCTCGCTCGAAGTCGAAGGGCAGGCAACGATTATTCTGAACACACGCGAATACCAGCAGTGGGCACCGATGGATACGATTGTCGCTCGGACGGCATTCGCAAAGGCACACCCAGAAGTCGTCGTCGCGTTTGAAAAGGCACTGATTCGTGCCCGTGACGAATTTGTCAAAAATCCGACGGAAGAATTGTATGTCAATCTTTCTGCGCGGCAACTTGAAGAGCATCCGGAACTCGGAGAATCAATTTACAACAACGATAACGGCAAATTTGAAAATCTGATTGCGTTCGTTCCCGAAGACAATATCCGCCGTGAACAGGGCTTGTTTGACTTCTTGGAATCAGTCGGGCGAATCACAAATCACAAAGATGTCTCAACGGCACTCGATAATTCATATTACGAGAAAGCGGCAAAAGAACTCGGAAAATAACACAACAGGCGCGAACTATGGCAGATGAAGCATTACGAAAAGAACTGATTGAGGAAGTGAGGATTGCGAACGGCCTTGAAGTTGAGGGCGTTCGCTATGACCCGAAGATTTTCACCGAGTTTTTGAAAGAAAATCCTGATTTGGCGCAGAATCATCACATGCTCGATTGCAGCATCGATGACACATCAAAATTTTTTGCACCACGACAAATTCGCGTGGGACATGGCTTTCCGACGCGCGGATTTTCGACCAATTTTCGCTCTCCGTATCAGCTCGTCAAAGAATCTGACGGATTTTACATCGAGCGGGATGGCGCGCTCCTCACGAAGGCAAGTTTTTCAGAAATTCCTGCCTGGTACGAAAAAACGGCGGCAAGCGGAACGAAACTGAAAGACATTTGTCAGGCTCCGGGAAGCCTTGCACACGGCGAAGGATGCGTGTTCACCTGCTACAGCAACGAATGCGCGCTTTCAATGAACGGAAAAGACTGCCGTTTTTGCAATATTGCGTCCACCAAAAAACGCTTTGCCGAGCGGGAGGGAAATTTTTGGAAATATCCGAAAGACATCGCCCAGGCGGTAAAAGCCGCTTTTGACGAGGGATTTGACCATTTCAATATTTCGGGCGGATTTGTTCCTGAGCGTCGGGAACTTGAATACTACATCGATGTTGCCGAAGCGATTCAGGACGAAACGGGGCTTGAAGATTTCAACGGAACGGCAGTCATCGGTGCGCCAGAAGATTTGAGCGTGCTTGAACGCTACAAGGAAGCTGGCTACCGTACCGTCGCGATTCATCCAGAAGTTTGGGGCGAAGACTGGTTCAACGCGATTTGTCCGGGAAAAGCCGAAGTCAACGGCGGATTCAAACACTATCTTGAAGCGGTCGATGAAGCCGTGCAGATTTTCGGGAAAGGCAGGGTGCGCACGCAGTTTGTCGCGGGTCTGCAACCAAAAGAACTCGTGCTTGAAGGCGTTGAATACTTCGCTTCTCGCGGGGCAATTCCCTTCACGATTCAGTGGGTGCCTGCAATCGGCTCGGCATTTGAGGGGCATCGCTCGCCGAACGAAAACTGGCACTGGGATTTGGTCTTGAAGAACTACGAAATTCTTAAAAAAAACGGAATCACCTACGAACAAGTGTATGATGTGATTCCAGACTGGCGGCAGTACGCAGATTTGTACCGAATTAACAATCACATCGACAATGGCGAAGTGCTCTTTGTTGATAAACGAATTAAAAAATAGGAGAACAGTATGGCAAAAATCGGAAAACACATCGCAATTTACGGAAAAGGTGGCATCGGAAAATCAACGACCACATCAAACATCAGCGCGGCGTTGGCGGAAGCGGGCTACAAGGTCATTCAGATTGGCTGTGACCCAAAAAGCGACTCAACGAACACTTTGCGCGGAAACAATTACCTGCCCACCGTTTTGGACAGTCTCAGAAGCGGAAACAAAGTCTCTCTGAGCGACATTTCGGTGAGCGGATTCAAAAACGTGCTCTGTATCGAGTCGGGCGGACCTGTTCCGGGCGTCGGCTGTGCGGGGCGCGGAATCAATGCGGCGGTCACGCTGTTGCAGGAACTTCATTTGTTCGAGGAATTCAAGCCTGATTATGTCTTGTACGATGTTTTGGGCGATGTCGTATGCGGTGGCTTTGCCGTTCCGATTCGTGACGGAATCACCGACCGCGCCTATGTCGTCAGTTCTTCGGATTTTATGGCGGTGTATGCGGCGAACAATCTGTTTAAGGCAATCAACAAATACGCTCCCACAGGTGGCGCAAAACTCGGTGGCGTTATCGCAAATTCAATCACGGCGGGCTACTCACGGGAAATCATCGACGATTTCACCAAACGCACAGGAACGACGGTCGCGGGCTACATCGAGCGGTCGATTGTCGTTCAGCAGAGCGAATTGTACGGGAAAACCGTCATTGAGGCAAACCCGACCGCTCCTCAGGCAGATTTGTACCGAAAACTGGCAAAACACATCGCGGAAAACGAAGATTTGGTCGTGCCGAACCCGCTTGGCGTTACGGAATTGCGCGACTGGGCACGAGAATGGGGCGACAAACTCTATGATTTGAACGGCGGAGTCGTGCGCGATTCTGAAGGACTGTAAAATGAGTTACCTTGACGAACGAAAAATTGTCACGCGCGAAAAACGGCTGAGCACGCTGAGCCATTTTAACGGCACGCTTGAGCAACTCAAAAACGAGGCGGGCGGGAGCGAAATCAAACAGCGCATCAGAACATTTTCGCAGATAAATGAAGATGAAATCGTTGCGGCAATCAGGGCCGTTTCGACGATTGAACAGGCGGCGGTCATCGTGCACGGCGTGGCGGGCTGTGCCGCATCAAACCTGTTCTTCAATGCGGAAAAAGCGGCGAACATCTATTCAACGAATTTGCAGGAAAAAGACACGATTTTGGGGAGCGACGCACGGCTTCACAAGGCGATTTCAAAAATCGTGGAGGAAGTGAACCCGAAAGTCATTTTTATCGTGGGAACGCCGGTCATCGCCATCAACAACGACGATGTAAATTCGGTGATTTTTGAGCTGGAAGATGAATTCAACATCAAACTCGTGTTCATTTATTCGGACGGATTCAAAACAAAGTCTGCGCTCACTGCCTACGACATTGTTTCTCATTCGATTCTCAAAAAAATCACTGAAAAATCTGATGAAAAAAATAAAAATCTTCTGAATATCATCAGTTTTTCCGAAAGTGAGGAATCCGTTCGCTCGGTCGCCTCACTTATTGAAGAACTCGGCATCGAAACAAACATTCTTCCCCGATTCGGCTCAGTTGACAGCATAAAAAAAGCGGGCAGCGCACAGGCAAGCGTGGTGCTTTCGCAAGACGAAGGCGGCTACCTTGCAGAAGAATTGCGTGACGGGTTTGATGTCGCCTACATCAAAACGGACGCGCCGATTGGATTGCAGGGCACGAACGCATTTTTGCGGAATATCGCAAAAATCTTCGGAAAGGAAGCAGAAGCCGAAAAAATCATTCAGGAAAAAGAAGCGGGATTCCAAAAAGCAATTTCTGAGCAGATTCTTGCGGGCAAAAAAATCTACTTCGACGGAAAACTTTCCGATGTGACGAGATTTTTCACGCTTTTCAATCGGCTCGGCGGCGAAATCGCGGGATTTTCCCTTCAGACGATTGATTTGGAAAACCGTGCGTTCTTGCAGCGGCTCGACTCAATACCTTCCCTCACGCCCGTGATTGTCGGAAACGGTCAGTATTTTGAAAAAGCGAACGCGATTGCAAAACTCACGCCCGATTACTACATCAGCCAAAACGGAGCGGTTTCATTTGCGACGGAAGTCGGCGCGATTCCTGTCTCGCTCAAAACGGTGCAGATTTTCGGCTATTCGGGCATCACGCACATTATCGACGCGCTCAAAACGGCGGCGGTGTTCGGCAAAAATCGTGCTTCGCTGTACAAAGACGCGTGGCTCAAAAAGAGCGGCAGTTGGTATGTCAAGCAGGAAACGAAGTAAGGAGAGGCTATGCAGACGATTTTAAAAACTCCACGAAACGGCTGTGCGTTTCAGGGCGCATTGCAGACCGTTCAAGAAATAAAAAATGTGATTCCCATCGTACATTCAACGGCGGGCTGTGCATTTCAGAATTTCCTTGCGAATTCAGCGGCGGGATTTACAACGAGTTTTATTCCCACCGAAGAAATTCCGGGCACTGATATGCAGGAGCGTCACATCATTTTTGGCGGCGCGTCACGGCTTCGCGAGCAGATAAAAAACACGCTCAAAGTGATTGACGGAAAACTGTATGTCGTGCTGAACAGCTGTCCTTCGGCAATGGTCGGCGATGATGTTGACGCGATGGTGCGCGAAGTGCAGGAACAGGGCGAAAAAGTTGTTGACGGACTTCAGGCGGGCTTTCACGGCGATGTGCATTACGGCTATCAGCAGATTTTGACCGAAATTTTTCAGAATCTTCCGAAAGTCGAGAATTCAGGCGTGCAAAAAGAAGCGAATCTCGTGAACATCTTCGGCATCGTTCCGCAAAAAGACTTGTTCTTTAAGGGCGATTTGGAAGAAATCACGCGCGTGCTCGCATCGCTTGGAATCAAGGCGAATATATTTTTTGGAAAAGAGGACGGAAGCGAAGAGCTTTTGAACGCAAAAAATGCCTCGCTCAACATCGTGTTTTCTCGGTGGGGAAACGCTCCCGCAGAAAAACTCAATGCCCTCTACAATATTCCAACGCTTTCATTTGGTTCGGTTCCGCTCGGTCTTGAAGAAACAGCGGAATTCCTGAAAAAAGTCGCCGATGCGCTCTCGCTCGATTTTTCGCCAGCGGAGAAATTTTTGGAAGAAGAAGCGAAAAGACTCGACTACTATTTTTCAAGTCTTCTGGAAATTTTCTATCAGAATCACCTTGCGAAAACCGTTGACATCGTGGGCGACGAAGCGACCGTCATCAAATACGCGAATTTCTTGAATACGCACTTTAACGTAAAAATCGCGACGGCAATCATCACGGATTTTTTTCCGTCAGATGACAATCCCGAAAGCGCGAAGGCTGAGAGCCTGAAAAATGTGGCGGAAAAAATTTTCATCGCGCAGGACGCAACCGAAATCGAAAAAATTCTTCGCTACACGGAGAGCAATCTGATTTTGGGAAGTTCGCTCGAAGAATCAGTCGCAGAAAAAAAAGGCGTGCCGTTGCTTGTCGTTTCATATCCCGCCTATCACACGGTGATTTTGAACCGCACGCACGCAGGAATCACGGGAGCACTCGCCGTTGCGGAAGATTTTGTTGCAACAACTCTGTAAAAAATGTGTGCATGGTATTGCTCAAAAGTGTGAATCATGCTATATTTTTAAAACCTATTAAGATTGTAGGTTAAAGGGTAGATGAACTATGGGATTCAATACAGATGCATTGCATAAAGGTGTTGTAAAAGACGAAAGTTTTGGCGCGACGATTACACCTGTCTATCAGGTGAGCGCGTTCGGCTACAACGACATGGAAACGCTTGAGCGGGTCTTTGGCGGAAAGTCGTCGGGCTTTGCATACACACGCATCGGAAATCCCACAGTCGCTTCCTTTGAGTCACGAATCAACGCGTTGGAGCACGGCTTTGGCGCGGTCGCTATGTCTTCGGGCATGGCGGCAATCTCGCACGGGCTTATGAATTTTCTGAGCGCGGGAGATGAAATCATCGCATCGGCAGGCTTGTACGGCGGCACAATTCAGCTTTTTTCGGTTTTCAAGCAGTTCAATATTTCTATAAAATACACGAACGATTTTTCTCACGAGAATCTTGAAGCACTTTACACCGAAAATACAAAGGCGATTTTTGCCGAAACGATTGGAAATCCAAGCCTAAACATCATCGATATTCGCTCGCTTGCGGATTTTGCCCATTCAAAAGCAATTCCGCTCGTCATCGACAACACCACGGCAACTCCTTTTTTGGTCAATCCGATTGATTTGGGCGCGGACATCGTGATTCACTCCTCTTCAAAATATATAAACGGTTCTTCTGACGCAATTTCGGGCGTGGTCGTCTATTCGGGCAAATTCAAATGGGATTTCGACCGATTCCCCGCGCTCAAAGAATACAAGGCGTTTTCAAATCTTTCCTATCTCGTGCGCTTACGAAAAGACTCATGGGCGAGCTTGGGCGGCTGTCTTTCTCCGTTCAATGCATTCTTGAACATCATCGGGCTTGAAACGCTCGGCTTACGAATCCAAAAAATCAACGAGAACGCGCAGAAACTTGCCGAAGAATTGAGCAAAATCGACGGAATCACGGTAAATTACCCGCTTCTCAATGAAAAAACTGCGGAACTTGCAAAAAAACAGCTTAAAGGATACGGCGGCGGCATTCTCACGATAAGCACGGGAAGCCGAGAACGCGCCTTTAAAATCATCAACTCGCTCAAAACTGCAATCATCGCATCAAATATCGGAGATGTGCGCACGCTCGTCATCTATCCTGCCACTACGCTTTTCCTTCACAACACAAAAGAAGAAATGAACGCGGCGGGCGTGTTTGACGACACGGTGCGAATCAGCGTCGGAATCGAGGATATAGAAGACTTGCTTGCGGACTTCACGCAGGCGATTCAATCATAAAAAAGCGTCACGAGGTACAGGCGTTTTACAATAGGAGGCTAGAAATGGCAAAAACAGTCGATAAGGCAGCACTCAAAGCGGGCGGACTTATGCCGCAGGTTCAGCAGGGGAAATATTCTCTTCGCGTTATGACAATCGGCGGAAATATGACAGCGGAGCAGATTGCGACCATCTCAGCGGTTGCGAAAAAATACGGTCACGGCTATGTGCATATGACGAGCCGACAGGGAATTGAAATTCCGTTCATCGATGTTGAAGATGTCGATGAAGTCAAAGCCGAACTTTTGAAAGGTGGCGTGCCGACGGGCGTGTGTGGTCCTCGTGTGCGAACCGTCACTGCCTGTCAGGGCAAAGAAATTTGTCCGAACGGTCTTATCAACACCTACGAAATCGCTGAGGAATTCCACAAACGCTACTTTGGGCGCGAACTTCCTCACAAATTCAAGTTTGGTGTTACGGGCTGCCGTGCAAACTGTCTCAAAACCGAAGAAAATGACTTCGGCGTAAAGGGGGGCATGGAAGTCAAAATCGACAACGAAAAATGCAAAAAATGCGGCGTGTGCGTAAAAGCGTGCCGATGGAACGCAATCCAGCTCGACAAGGCAACTGGCATCACATTCGATGAATCAAAATGCGTGAAGTGCGGTCGATGCGTAAAGGCGTGTCCGTTCGATGCCTGGAGCGGAGAAGCGGGCTATGTCGTTTCGCTGGGCGGTTTGTTCGGAAACGAAATTTACAAGGGCGAGTCGTTCTTGCCGCTCATCAAAGACAAAGAGACGCTCTTCCGCGTGGCTGATGCCGCAATCACCTACTTTGCAGAAAACGCAAAACCGAGCGAGCGATTCAGATTTATGATTCAGCGCACGGGCGAAGAGCAATTCAAAAAAGTGATTCTCGACGCATACAATGGCGAAAAGAAATAACTGGAGGAACTATGGCTGATTATGTTTCAGAAAATGGTGTGAAGGCGGACGATTTTGTTGACATCACCGACAAAGTGTGCCCGCTCACATTCGTAAAAGCAAAAGTCGCGCTCGAAGAACTCGACGACGGCGAAATCTTGGCAATCAAATTGAATGACGGCGAGCCGGTTCAGAATGTTCCGCGCTCAATGAAAGACGAAGGACACCAGGTGCTTGAACTCAACGAAAACGGCGACGGCACATACATGCTTTTCGTTCAGAAAGTCGAAAAATAAAAAATAACAGGAGAACATTATGACAATTACCGTTGCAGGAACAAAAAAAGAAGTAAAAGACGGGCTCACGCTCCCAGAACTCATCGAGCAGGAAAAAGTTGAGACTCCGCAGTATGTCACGGTCTCAATCAACGAAGAATTCATTCAGAAAGACGCAGAGGCTTCGACCGTTCTCAAAGAGGGCGATTCAGTTGAATTCTTGTACTTCATGGGGGGCGGACAATAATGGCAATGACAGACGAGCAGATTGAACGCTACTCACGCCACATCATCTTGAACGAAGTCGGCGTAAAGGGGCAGAAAAAACTCTTGAACGCGAAAGTGCTCATCATCGGCGCGGGCGGATTGGGCGCACCGGCGGCAATGTACCTTGCGGCGGCAGGCGTGGGCACTATCGGTATCGTTGACGCTGATGTCGTTGATCTTTCAAACCTCCAGCGGCAGATTATCCATGCCACCGCTGATGTCGGAAAGCCGAAAGTCAAGTCAGCCGAAGAGACGATGAAGGCGATGAACCCCGATGTTGAGGTCAAAACCTATCAGCTTTTCGTGAATTCAACGAATATCCGCGAGCTTATCCGCGACTACGATTTCATCATCGACGGCACGGACAACTTCCCCGCCAAATTCTTGATTAACGACGCGTGCGTTATGGAAAAAAAGCCGTTCAGCCACGCGGGAATTATCCGCTTCAAAGGTCAGCTGATGACCTACATTCCTGGTCAAGGACCATGCTACCGCTGTGTATTCAAAGACCCGCCGCCAAAAGATGCCGTTCCCACTTGTAAACAGGCGGGCGTTATCGGCGCGATGGGCGGTGTTATCGGAAGCCTTCAGGCAATGGAAGCCGTCAAATACATCGTGGGCGTGGGCGAAAACCTTGTGGGCAAACTGCTCACCTACGACGCCCTCAAAAACAACTTCCATACGGTCAAACTTCCGCCCGCAAACGGAAAATGCCCGATTTGTGGCGAAAATCCGACAATCACCAAGCTGATTGACTACGAGCAGCCCGCGTGTGAGTTGAAGCAAGCACATTAACATATACTGACGGTGGTTGAGCGTGTCGAAACCACCGTACAAGGAGAACTTCTTATGATTACTTTAAAAAAATCTGATTATGAAAAAATTGTCTCGCATGCTCAGGGCTGTCTTCCAGAAGAAGCGTGCGGACTCATCGCTGGCACCGAAGAAAACGGCGTTAAGACAATCAAAGAAGTGTATCTCCTTGAAAACACCGACCATTCAAACGAGCATTTCAACATCAGCCCGCAAGACCAACTCAAAGCAATCAAAGACATGCGCTCAAAGGGCTTGGTTCCGCTCGGAAACTGGCACTCGCACCCCGAAAGCCCCAGCCGACCAAGCGAAGAGGATAAGCGACTCTTCTTCGACTCAAAGGCTCGCTACCTCATTCTCTCGCTCATGGAAAAAGACAATCCCGTGTTGAACGCGTTCATCGTCGAAAATCACACCGATGTTTCAAAAGATGAACTAACGATTGTGTAGACGAATAAAACACCATACCAGCTGTTAGCATAAAGTAACATTTGCAAAAAAAACGGTTATAGTTTATAATAAACCTGTTTGAAATTTTAAGGTACACTTAAAAGAACAGGAGAATCGTCTATGAAGAATTATTTTGATTTAACCGGACAGGTCGCAGTTGTTACGGGCTGTTCAACAGGTCTTGGCGTTCAGATGGCAAAAGCACTCGCAAATCAAGGCGCAAAAATCGTTGCAATCGCTCGCCGAAAAGATAAAATCGATGAAGTTGCAAAAGAAATTGCTGAAGCCTACAAAGTCGAAACGCTTGCAATCCAGTGTGACATCACTGACACCGACCGCGTTAATGCCGCTGTAGATGAAATTGTTGCTAAATTCGGCAGAATCGACATTCTTATCAACAATGCTGGCACGGGAGCCGTTGCTCCTGCAGAAGACATCACCGATGACCAGTTCAATGGTGAGCTTAATGTTGACTTGGGTGGCACATTCAAAATGGCTCGTGCGGTCGCCAAAAAAGCAATGATTGGCGCAAAATACGGCAGAATTATCAACATCGCGTCAATGTACGGCATGGTCGGAAACAAAGTTGCCCCCTGCTCTCCCTACCATGCGGCAAAGGGTGGCGTCATCAACCTTACGCGAGGTTTGGCTTCGGAATGGGGCAAATACAACATCAATGTAAACGCAATTTGTCCAGGATACTTCTACAGCCCGCTCACCAAAGAAACACTTGATTCAGACTTCTTCCAGCAGAACGCGCGTACTATGATTCCGCTTTCTCGCTACGGCAACGAAGGCGAACTTGACAGTACGGCAATCTTCCTTTCAAGCCCGGCATCAAGCTATGTCACTGGCGTAGTTCTTCCAGTCGATGGCGGATACACCGCAATGTAAAAACAAAACGGGCTACCTTCAATCTGAAGTGCAGCCCGTTTTCCTTTTTAAACAAGTCTTATATCCTAGAAAACCACCACGACTTCGCCGTTCGGATATTTCTCTGAGATGAATTTCTTTACTTTTTCGCTCTTAATGGCTTCAATCAATGCCTTGATTTCTTCTTTGTTCTCGTTGCCCGCTTTTACAGCGATGACATTCACATACGGAGAAGAAGAACCTTCAACGAACAAGCCGTCTTTTTTTGCGCTCAATCCTGCCGGAATCGCGTAGTTTCCGTTGATAACCGCACCGTCAACATCTTTGAGTGTGCGCGGAAGAGAAGCAGCTTCGATTTCCTTGAACTTGAGTTTTTTCGGATTTTTTGCGATGTCGAGCGGAGTCGCCGTGATTCCAGCACCTTTTTTAAGTTCGATAAGGCCAGCTTCCTGCAAGAGAAGAAGTGCACGGCCTTCATTTGTCGGGTCGTTCGGAATCGCAATCGTCGCCTTTTTCTTCAAGTCGGCGATTTTTTTGACTTTGCTTGAATAGAGCGCGAACGGCTCAACGTGGATTCCCGCCGCATTCACAAGGTGGTAGCCTTTCTCTTTGTTGAAAGATTCGAGGTACGGAATGTGCTGGAAATAGTTCGCGTCGATGTCGCCCGCCTCTACCGCATCGTTCGGCGTGACATAATCCGTGAATTCAACGACCTGCAAGTCGATTCCCTTTGCAGCCAAGTCCTCTTTGACAAGATTGAGGATTTCTGCGTGCGGCTCAGGAGTCGCGCCCACTTTGAGGGCTTTCTGTGCGAAAACTGATGTTGCAGCCAAAGCGATTGCACCGAAAGAAAGAATCTTTTTCATAAAATGCTCCTATGATTTTGAAATTTCTAATCACTATTAACCTAGTGAGTTAGTATGTTTGTAGTTATACATCGAATTGAAATTTGTGTCAACTACCGCTTGGCTAACATACGATTTGTGAGCTTTGTGCCCGCAAACTGAATGAGCGCGACCATAATGATAATCACCACAACCGCCGCAATCATGATTCCCGTTCGGAACCGCTGATAGCCGTAGCGGATTGCCAAGTCTCCCAAGCCGCCGCCCCCAAGTGTTCCTGCCATCGCTGAATAGCTGACAAGCGTGATAATTGTGAGCGTAATTCCTGAAACAACAGACGGAAGCGACTCTGGAACTAAGACTTTGTAAATAATCTGCCAGTTCGTTGAGCCCATTGCCCGTGCCGCCTGCACCACGCCGGGGTCAACTTCGTTCAGCGCAGTCTCGGTGATTCGCGCCACGAACGGAGCCGCCGCAATTGAAAGCGGGATAATCGTTGCCGTCGTGCCAATTGCTGTTCCCAAAATCAAGCGCGTGAACGGCAAAAGCACAATCATCAGAATGACGAACGGAAACGAGCGCAACACATCGATTATCCGGCTCAGCACGAGATTGAACACGGGATGTGGCGTAATGCCGTATTTATTCGTAATGTTCAGCAAAACGCCGAGCGGAAAGCCAATCAGAATCGCAAAAATCGTTGAGAAAAAGACCATCAAAAGCGTTTCAAGCGTCGAAGTCCCGACAAGAATCAAAATCTGTTCCATAAAAATCTCCAAGTTTTTGTCACACGGATTCGAGATTCCTACGGAATCTCCGTATTTAAATTGATTTTGCGTAGCAAAATCGAATCCGTGTGATAGTTATTTTTTCTGTACCCTCACATTATTCTCGCTCAACCATTTCACTACTCGCTCGACTTCCGCGTCTTCCCCGATGATGTCCGTTTCCATGTAGCCCACATCTTCGTCTGGTAAGTGCGAGATTCCTGCGGCGAGAATGTTGAAACTCACCTTGAATTCCTTTGCCATTTTGCTCAAAATCGGCTCGCCCGTCGCGCCGCCCACAAAATGAAGCAGGAAAGTGCCCGTTTTTTCAGACCACTTTACGATGTCGCCGTCGCGATTCCCCGCTTGCACGGCGATATTTTTGATAAAATCGCGCGTGGTCTCTGTTTTGGGATTCGTAAAAATCTCCTTGACCTTGCCCGTCTCCACGACTCTGCCGTTCTCAATCACGGCAACGCTCTCACAGGCATCGCGCACGACTTCCATTTGGTGCGTAATCATTACGACCGTAAGGTTCATCTTTTGCTGGATTTCTTTGATAAGCGCGAGAATTTGCCGCGTGGTGTTCGGGTCAAGCGCACTCGTCGCCTCATCGCAAAAAAGAATGCTCGGCTCGGTGGCAAGTGCGCGCGCAATTGCCACGCGCTGCTTTTGCCCGCCGCTCAGCGTGCTTATGGGCGCGTTCTCACGGTCAGAAAGTCCGACAAGCGCGAGCATTTCCTTGACTTTTGCCTTGATTTTCTCTTTGGGAACTTTTGCGATTTCAAGCGGATAGGCGACATTCTTTCCCGCCGTCCGTGAAGAAAAAAGATTGAAATTCTGAAAAATCATGCCGATTTTCCGCCGCTGTAAAATCAGCTCTTTTTTGGGGAGATTGTCGACGCGCTTTTCGCCGTAGTAGACCGCCCCGCTATCGGGGGATTCAAGCAAGCTCACGAGCCGCACGAGCGAACTCTTTCCCGCCCCGCTCTTTCCGATGATGCCAAAAATCGTGTTCTCAGGAATGTCAAGCGAAACATCGTCCACCGCGTGAATTTCGGTTTTTGCGCCATTATTTATGGAAGTATATGTTTTCTTTAAATGTTCAAGTGTTATGCGCATAATCTGATTTTAGCACAAATGCAGTTTTTCGTCACAGATTATGCGCAGAATTACACTTACAGTTGCTTCATCAAATTTGCCATTTCGATTGCGCCCAAAGCACAGTCATAGCCTTTGTTGCCCGCCTTGCTTCCCGCGCGTTCGATTGCCTGCTCAATGTTCTCAGTGGTAATAACGCCGAAAAGCACAGGAACGCCGTTTTTAAATCCCGCCTGAGCCACGCCCTTTGAGACTTCGGCGCACACATAGTCGTAATGGCTTGTTGAACCGCGAATGACCGCACCCACGGCAATCACCGCGTCATATTTTTTGCTCGCCGCAAGCTTGTCGCAGATAACGGGAATTTCAAACGCGCCCGGAACCCAAACGGCAGTGATGTTTTTTTCTTCGACGCCGTGACGAACAAGACCGTCCACCGCGCCACCAAGAAGTTTGTTCACGATGATTTCATTAAATCGGCTCGCAACAATCGCGACCTTCATGCCTTGTGGGGCGACTAATTTTCCTTCGATAAGATTGATTTCGTTCATAAGATTCCTCTGTGAGTCATTGTATCAAAACAAAGGAGCTTTTTCAAATCCTCACGGTGAATACACCTTCATAACGCCGAAAGCTTTAAAGCGAGCGTCTTCCACGCTGTAAAACCTTTTGGTAACGCCGCTTATATCGTCTTTTTCCGTAGCGTCTATAAAATACACGCAATCATTTTCTACGCAATCAAACAGCGCGATGTGCGTTACTTTTGAAGAGGTCGCCTCGCCCATAAAAATCAAATCACCACGCCGCATTTTTTCTAGTGGAACGATTGAAGCAGCATTTTCATACATATAGCCCGCCGACATATCAGAAAGAAGCAGTGAATATTTTGTATCGACCATCGCATATTTGTAGCACATAACCACAAGACCCGAACAGTCGATAGCGATTGCAGAGCGTACGGGCGACTGCCCACCCAATTCATAAATCGTATCAGAGTCTTTGTATAATTCTGCAAAACGGAACGCCCGCTCCGCAATGTCATCAGGGCAATCTACAATGTTTTTTGAATCTGAATCATCGTTACAAGTGCATGAAGAGAAAAGTGCGAATATAACAAAAATATATAGTAACTTCCTCATACACAGAATCTATCATGTTTCAGTGTATTTATCAATTTCGTATACATTGCTACAATGTGTGCTGATGACCATCGGGCTTGCGGCATACCGCTTTGTGAACAACGATATTTCTTTCAACATTTCGCAGATTCGCTCTGCTCTGGAATGCGCCCATTTCCGTGCCGACTTGCTCTGTTTCGGCGAGGCGTTTTTGCAGGGCTTTGATTCGCTTTCGTGGGATTACGAGCGCGACAAATCCGTTGCTATTACGCAAAATTCTGCCGTTATGCGTGAGTTGTGTGCGCTTACAAACTTGTACGGTGTCGATTTGCTCGTTGGCTACATCGAACGAAACGGCGAAGAACTGTATTCCTCATGTGCCCTGCTGAAAAACGGCATTCTCGCGCACAATTACCGCCGTATTTCTGTCGGCTGGAAGGATTGTGCGTACGCAGATGCGCATTATTGCGAGGGAATTGAAGCCGCTTCCTTTTTGTACAAGGGGCGGGAATTTCAACTTGCACTTTGCGGCGACTTGTGGGATTTTCCCGAACGCTTTAAGACGAATGCACCGCTTTTGTGGCCCGTATGTGTCGATTATGCGAGTACGGAATGGCAATCATTTAGGCATGAATATGCGAAACAAGTCTCGCAGGTTTCGCCCACCGTGCTGCTGGTCAATTCACTTTCTGAAAAGTCCAATGCACACGGCGGGGCGTTCTGCTTCCGTGGTGGCTCGGTCACGCAAGAACTTCCGCCAGATACGGAAGACATTTTGTTTGTGGATGTGTCGATTGCCCCTCAAAGAAAAATCTTCCCGATTTTTCACTGCGCAACTCAGGATTTACAGGCTCGCCTCCAAGTCGCGCAGCATGTAGTCAAGCGCGGTGATGCCGCCTTCCGCAGTGTACCAGATTGCGGGGTAGCTTAAGATGACGAGGTGCCCGTTCTTTGCCGCGTCGGTCATTTTTACAATCTCGTTGTCCATGATGTCGCGGGCGAGTTTTGCGCCGTTCGTGCCGATTGCGCTGTCGCGGTCAAGCACGAAGATGTAGGCGGGATTGAGCTTTGCAATCAACTCGAACGAAGATTCCTCGCCGTGTGCCTGAGAAGCGACTTCCTGCGGGCTCTGCATTGCCTGCGGTTTTCCGAGTTGTCCGCTAGAGCCGCCCTTACCGCCACGTCTGCCGCGAGATGCCGGGTCAGTGCCTTTTGAAAGGTTCGCCCCGATGTTCGTAAAGCCGATTTCGTTTGTAATCAGGTTGAGTCGCCCCGTGTTTCCGAGCAGGTTGCAGCTTCCGCTTGTAACCATGCCGAGCACTGCCGTTTTTCCGTTTGCTTGTGCTTTGAGCGCACTGATACGGCTTTCAAAGCCTGCGAACTTTGCGGCGACTTCCTTTTCTTTTCCGAAAATTGATGCGATTATGCTTGCGTTTTTCTTCACGCTCTCCACAAGCCCGATGTTCATGTTGGTGGCAAGGCGTCCGCCGATGAAAATTATGTCCGGCTCGCACTCGAACACGGCTTCCATGTCGGGGGTCTTGATGTTGCCGATGTTCTTGATGCGCTTATTCTTGTCGGGCGAATACTCAGAAAGGTAGTCGATGCTCGTGGTGGCAGAGCCGACGATGCGCGAGGCTAAGCCGAGGTTATCGAGAATGTCGAGGGCGGCAAGGTCGAGAATCGCAATCCGCTTGGGATTGTAGGGCACGCTGACGGTTGTTTTTTCGTTCTTGCCGTTGAGCGTTTCGACGGTTACGGTCTTTGCCTTTGCAAAGACGGAAGCAGAGAGCAAAATCGCCGCTGCTACAGATATAATTTTTTTCATAAAAACTCCTTCGGGCTTTTCGCCCCTGTGTCCGTTAGTAATAAATCGTCATCGGCTTTCCGCCTACGCGCATGATTTCAAAATCCACGTTATAAATAGAGGAAAGCACTTCTTTTGTGATGACTTCATCGACCGTGCCGAAGCGGGCGATTTTTCCGTCCTTCATGGCGCACACAAAGTCGCTGTAGAACGAGGCGTAGTTGATTTCGTGGAGCACGAGAATCACGGTCTTCCCCAGCTCGTCGCACAGGCGGCGCACCATGCGCATCATCTGCGTGGCGTGGTAGATGTCAAGATTGTTCGTCGGCTCGTCCAAAAGCACATACTGCGTGTCCTGCGCAATCACCATCGCGATGTAGGCGCGCTGCCGCTGCCCGCCGGAAAGCTCATCGATGAAGCGGTCTTGCAAGTCGGTAAGCTCCATGTATGGCGCGGTCGATTATCGCCTTGTCCTCCGCCGTGAGATGCCCTGCGCTGTAGGGAAAGCGCCCGAATGCCACAAGCTCGCGCACGGTAAGCTTCATCTGCACGTTGTGGCTCTGGGTAAGAATCGAAAGCCGTTTTGCAAGCTCGCTGCTCTTCCAGTCGCGCACGTCCTTTCCGTCAAACATCGCCGCGCCGCCCGTCCGTTCCAAGAGGCGCGAGATGATTCCCATGAGCGTGGACTTTCCCGCGCCGTTTGGGCCGATAAGCGAGATGACGGCTTTTTGCGGGAATTCAAGCGTTATGCCGTCAAGCACGATTTTGTCATCATATTTTTTTGAAAGATTCTCAACATTCATGTGTTTCCTCGTAAATCGCCTAGTACGGCTTTTTCTTTGCAATCAGCAGGTACAAAAAGTAGATGCCGCCGCCGGTCGTAATGAACACGCTCACCGGCACATTGTACGAAAAGACGCGCTCAACAAGGAACTGACCGCCCAAAAGCACAGTCATGCCGAAGAGCACCGACGCGGTAATCAGAAGCGAATGTCGGTAGGTCTGCATGAGCTGGCGCGACAGGTTTGCGATAATCAGCCCCAGGAACGCGAGCGGGCCGACAAGCGCGGTCGCCACCGTCATGTAGAGCGTTACGGCAAGCAGAAGATGGCGGATGCTTTTGTCATAATCCACGCCGAGATTTATAGCCTTGTCCTTTCCGAGCGTAAGCACGTCGAGCAGGTGCAAATCCCGGCGGAACACAAACGCGATTGCAATCAGAACGATTACGCTGAAAATAATCAGGCTCGTGTTCGCATTGTCAAAGCTTGCGACAAGCGTAGTAAGCAATGTTTCGTACGCGTTGGGGTCCATAATGCGCGTGATGGTGGACTGCACGCTTCCGATTGAAAACGCCGTGAGCGCGATGACAATAAGTTTTGGAATCCGCTTTACAAGCTGATAGTGCAAAAGCCACGCGTTTGAAAAACGAAGCCCGAAAATCGTGTACGCCGTCGCAACTAAAAGCGCAAGCGCGACCATGATGAGGATTTTTGCGCCAGATGAAACTTTTTTTTGTATCATAGAGAATCGCTCCGTTTTTTTTCAAGGCGGATTGCCCTGCGGCCGTGCTTGAGCCGGTAGAACAAAAGCAGGATGAACAGCACCGAACCGATAATGCCGATAATCAGCTCAATCGGAAGCTCATACGGGAAGATGATGATTCTGCCCAAGATGTCGCAGACGAGCACGAAGAGCGCACCGAAAAGCGATGTGTCAAAAATCGTGCCGCGAATCCGGTCGCCTTTGTAGAGAGCCACCACATTCGGAACGATAAGCCCGATGTAGGAGATTGAGCCGACCACCACAACCACGCTTGCCGTAATCGCCGCCGCAATAGAAAGCCCAAAGAAGAGTACCACATTGTAGGGTACACCGAGGTTCTGCGAAAAATCGCGCCCCATGCCAACGATGTTGAAATGATTTGCAAAAAGATACGCCAAAATCACGAGCGGAACGACGAGATACACGATTTCGTACTTTCCGCGGATTACGAGCGAAAAATGCCCAACGAGCCAGCTTGAAAGCGACTGCGTCATGTCGAATTTGTAGGCAAGGAAGCTCGTCACACCGCGAATAATGTCTGAGAACATAATGCCCACGAGCGGCACCATAATCACGTCCTTGAACTGAATGCGCTGGATAAAAAACACGAACACCCATGTGCCCACGAGTGCCGCCACGAACGCAAAGAACGCACGCCCCCAGAGCGTGGAATGCGGCATAAAAAGAAGCGCGAAGAGGATGCCAAGCTGGGCTGACGAGATTGTCGCGCCCGTGGTGGGCGAGATGAACTTGTTCATGCAGAGCTGCTGCATGATAAGCCCCGCGATGCTCATTCCCACGCCCGTACACAAAATCGCAAGCAGGCGCGGAAGGCGCGAGGCAAGGAAAATCTGCCACTGGAGCGCGTCCGCGTACAAAAGCCCGGCAAGGCTCACATCAATCACGCCGATAAAAAGCGAGGAGACGCTCAGGACTGCGAGGAAAAGCGCAAGCGCGACCGTAACCGAATATTTTTTCATTTTTGCATCCTTGGTCAAAAATCTGCCTATTCAAGCGAACAATCAATCACAAACAGCCCCAGGTAATCGAACCGCCCTTGTTTATAATATAAATGCAATGCATTTCATACGACTTCGCCCATCCCCCCCCATACATTTGACAAGCAAAGGTTGATGATGTCGTTAATTTAAGCCGCCCTGTAATCGAAATAGGTGCATGATTTGGGTTTTAACTCCAATGCAAAGGAGCGACCAGGTCTTTCTGGCAGAAGATTTTTTGAAATCAAATAGATTACATTTTCTGCAGGACACAAGCCTCTTAAGAAAGCTTTGCAAATAGTAACAG
>JAFUDX010000013.1 GCA_017464425.1 Treponema sp. | reverse complement strand
AACATAGTTGCATCCTGCAAGGAATGCTGCCAGTACAGAAGAAGTGTGTGCTCCGTTCAAGATGCGGACTTTTCTTGTGTGGTAGTAGTCCATGTTCTGTGTCCAGATAACAGAAAGTCCTGCCTTCTGGAGGGGAAGCTCGTCTTCGTGTGATTTTTTAGATTCAATAACCCAGAAGTGGAAAAGCTCTGCTGAGTCAAGGAGTTTGTCCTCATAGCCCAGTTTTTCGCAGAGGTTTTCTGCCTGAGTTTTTCCGTTTTCTTCTTTTGCGAGGAGTGGGAAGTATCCCGGAACGATGCGGTCAACGAGACATGAACAAACGTCACATGCTTCGTCAAACCAGTTGATGAAGTCCGGTCCAAGCTGCCACATTTCTGCATAGCGGAGGATGTTGATGCGAAGGTTAAGACCGGCCTGGTCAGAAAGTTCACAAGGAATCAAGATAAGACCTTTAGAAATGTCACCCTTGAAAGCCTGGAATCGTTTGTAAAGGAAAGCCGTGACTTTTGCAGGATAGTTTTTCTGCGGCTTTTGGTCGAGCGTTACAGGAACGCCGTCAATTTCTGTGTCAAAGCGGATGCCTGCCTCAGTCGTGTTTGAAACGAGGAAGCGCAAATCCGGGCTTGAAGCGAGTGCAATATAGTCATCGTAGTTTGTGTACGGGTTGATTGAACGGCTTACAGAAGTGATTGCGCGTGTTTCAACGGTTGGTTTTCCGTCTTTCATGCCACGGAGAACGGTGGTGTACAGGTTGTCCTGTGCGTTCATCGCGTCAATCATGCCTTTTTCGAGCGGCTGAACGATAACGATGCTGCCGTTGAAGTCAGTTTTTTCGTTTACAATATCAATCTGCCAGTCAACGAATGCGCGAAGGAATCCGCCTTCACCAAACTGCAAGATTTTCTCTGGGCGTTTTACTGTTTTTACAACGTCTTTAATTGACTTAAGAGCCATTTTTGAACCTCCAAAAGTTCATTAAAAAATATTTGTACTATTTTACCACAGGTTTGAAAAATTGTCGATATAACAATTACATCGTATTTACAAAGTTATATGCGGAAAGGCTGAAAGAAGCTCATTCGCTTTGTCAAAGATTTTCTTGCAATCACCGCTTCGAGAACCTTCAATATTCAGTGGCATGACACGCTCATGAAGTGACTTTCTGAGCAACAGCCAGCCTTTTTTTTCGCTATCATCAAAAGAAATTCGCACGCCTTCGTATGATTTCTGTACGGCAAGCCCCTGCTCCAACGCAGTTTTTTTGAATTCGGCAAGAACCATATCGCCATACGATGAAAAATCTTCACAGGTAATTTTATAGCGGACTTCCATCGCCTCGCACAACGGCTCAAGATTTTCGATAAGGCTAGAAAGGCTCTTCCCACCCGCTTTTGCCTGCGCAAGCGCAATAATGATTTTTACGGCAAGATAGGCACCGTCATCAAGATAGAAATTTTCTTTTAACGCTCCATGCCCAGAAGTTTCCATTGCAAGCGGAGAAAGCGTTCCCGCTTCGTTGAGCCGTTTGCACTCGTTGATTACATTTTTATAGCCCCGTTTAAAACGATGATGTTTCAGTCCCAGTTCTGTTTCAAGGAATTTCGTAAGCCTATCAGAAGTAACAGAATCAGTTATAATAGTAGAATTGGGATACTCAGGCGCAAGAATCGCCGACACAAGCGCAATGATTGCATCCCGATTGACTTCAGTGCCATCAGAAAGCACAACTGCCATGCGGTCAACATCGGTATCAAAAATCAAGCCCAAGTCCGCGTCATTTTTTAGCACCGCAGATTTTAAAGATGCCATCGCCTCTGCATTTTCTGGATTGGGAATATGATTCGGGAACATTCCGTCAGGATTCAAGAACTGGCTCCCCGTTATATCTGCCCCCAGCGCAGCGAGTACATTCGTCGCAAAAAATCCCCCTGCCCCGTTTCCCGCATCCACGACAATAGAAAGACCAGAAAGCGGAGCATCGCCCTTTTTTACGCCCGCTTTGATTTTGCCGCACAGATAGGACGCATAGAGCGAGATAAGCTCACATTCACGCACTTTTCCACGCACCATCGAAGCATCACACTGAATTTTTTGTGCATTTTTAAGAATTTCGGTAATATCCGCGCTTTCAAGGCATCCGTCCGCCGTAAAGAATTTAAGACCGTTCCGATTAAATGGCAAATGACTTGCCGTGACCATAACCGCTCCGTCAAATTTCGTCTCGGCAAACACAATCGACATGAACATGGCAGGCGTAGTCGCCAATCGGCAATCAAACACAGAAACAGACCGGGAATGCAAGGCCACCATAACCGAAGAAGCCAGAGACTCGCCTGAAATCCGAGAATCCCGCCCGATGCCAATTTTTAGTTCTGCGCACAGTTTTCCCGTTTTTTTTGAGAGCCACACGGAAAAAGCCACTGCAATCTGAGCGCACAACTGAGCTGTCAGCGTGACATGCTCACCGTCCACACCTTCAGAGGCAATTCCACGAATATCGCTTCCATTTTGCAGTGAAAGAAGATTTTTTGATTTTGTTTCCATAATCACATGCTTTTCCGAATGTCAGTGATAACGAGCTGGGGAGATTCCACGCCATTGTATGTGTTTCGATTTATCTGATACAACACATCGACTAAATCTCCTTTGTCAAAATCTCGGTGCAAAAATTCTGCCCCGCCCCAAAAAAGCGCCGGCCATTTTGTTTTTCCCAAATCGAATGTAAGTTTAAGATGCTGTCGTTCGGTTTTTCCGATAATCATTGCGTCACAAATCCGAAGATTTTTGCTCATAAAGGTAAGCTCTCGGTTTTCTTCGCCATACGGCTCAAAATCATCGACAATCGCAAGCAAATCCGGCTTTAAGTAATCCTGTGGAATTTCCGCATCGATATTAATCTGCTCGCTTTCAGAAGAAGAAAGTTCGATTTCGGGAGCAAATTTGTCAAGCGCGGCAAGAAATTCGTTCAGTCGGTCTTTTTTGAATGTAAAGCCCGCCGCATATGCATGTCCGCCATAACTTACAAACAAATCTGACATTTTGTCCAAAAGCGAAAGAACTTCAAAACCACGGCAGCTTCGCATGGAGCCGATTGCATTGTCGTCCACAAAAGTGATTGCCATAGCAGGAATATCGTACACATTCACCAGTTTTCCGGCAATTGTACCAGAAACGCCCCTGTGAATCCGCTCGTCGATAATCACGCACAGTTTTCCGCCGTATTTTTGAATGCTCTCTTTTGCCTGCATGACAGCATAATTCCACCCCTGATTGCCCAATTCTTTTCGCTCATTGTTCATTTCGATGATTTTTTTTGCAATCTGCGTGCGTGCATCGGCATTTTTTTCCAAAAACAGTTCCAGACCGATTTCAGGCTGACCGAGCCGCCCCGTGGCATTTAAAGCAGGGTTTATGTTCCATGACAAATCCGTTGCGGTAAGCCGCTTTCCGAGCAAGCCTTGCAGCGAAAGCAGTTCTTTGAGACCTTCACGCGCCTTTCCTTTGTTCATTGAGTCGATTCCATGCCGAATAAAAATTCTGTTTTCGTTTTTGAGTGGCATGATGTCGGCAAGGGCAGCAAGTGCGACAAGCTGCAAATCGCGTTCGTTTGCCTCCGCATTGTGCGGAAACTGACGGGCAATCTGCGCATTCATAAATGTAACGAACACATTGTAAAAGCCCATGATTTCAGAATCGAAAGACGGATTGTATTTTGCGAGCCGAGACTTTGCCTTTAGCTGCTCCAAAGAAAGCGTTGCGAATGCAGGAGAAATTTTTGCGGCTTGGGGCCGAAGGTCCATACAGTTGAATTCCGCACCATTCGTAAAAATCTGCGATAAAATGGCGGAAGTTGTTTTTTCATCCCACACAAAAATCTGCTGACCGCGCAAAAAATCCACGAGTTTTGTTTCCATTATTGATGTGTCAGAAGCAATGCTCTGAGAAAACCGCGCCTTTTCGACAAGGTTTTGTAATTTTAAGACTTCAACCGTTGCGCTTGTCTTATCGGCATTGATTTTTGCCGTTAAAAGTGAGATTTCGTTTTTATATAATTCAGTATGCGCAAAGCGTAACGCCGTAACGACTTTGTAGACGACCGCACAGCCCGAAATATCCTTGAACGGATAGCCACTGTCGGCGCATTTTGGATTTATGATGATAGCGGGAGACGGCAACACTTCGGGCGGCGTATGGTGGTCAAGCACAATCACATCCATGCCCTTTGAAGAAGCGTAGGCAATTTCTTCCACATTGGAAATGCCACAGTCCACCGTAATGACAAGCGAGCCAAAATTTTTCTCGAAAGAATCAACCGCATCTTTGTTGAGCCCGTACGGATCCGTTCCAGAAGGAAGCCGATATGTAACATCAACGCCAATAGAAGTAAGATAGTCGTACAGGACAGCCGTAGAAGTGATTCCGTCAACATCGCGGTCACCGAAAATCAGAACCTTTTCGCCCTCGTCCTTCGCCTGCAAAATTCGGTCAACGGCATCTTCCATATTGTTGAAGAGGAACGGATTGTGCATAAAGCGCAAATCATCTTCCAAAAAGAACTGCACATCGCTCCCCTCAGTGATTCCGCGCCGCGCCAAAATCGAAGCCGTGAGCGCATTCACGCCGAACTTGTCGTACAACGCGCCCACATCAACGCGGGTAATATGTTTTTTAATCCAATTTTTCATCGTTAATTCCGAGAAAAGAATAGCATAAATTCAAGAAACAAAAAAGGGAAAACGCCACCTTTTTACAAAAGGTTTCTTTTTCCCTTTCAATCCCTTTTTCTTCCAAAAGCTGGAGTTATGCTTCCGAAACGACGGCGACATCTTTTGTGATTTCTTCAATTTGCTCTATGGTCATTCCCGTCGATTTTGCAATAAGCTCAACGGATGCACCATTCATAAAGAAATTTTTGATGTCTTCGATTCGGGCTTTTTCCATGCCGTCCTCAAACGCATAAGTTTTTTCTCGTGCGAAATCCATATACTGCCTCTTCCACTGAATATTATGTTTTGCTTCCGCAACGAGAAGTGAAATTCTGCTCGAAAATGTATCGCTACTCTCGTTGCTTGTGATAAGTTTTAGGAACGCTTTCTGTTCCTCATTAAGCAGTATATCACAATTCTTCGCGCAGAAAAACAGTTTTACGGTTCTGTCATTCAATTTTATCGAATAATTTTCGCGGCACAAATTTTCAAAGGTATATTTTGCAAGCCCCTTTCCAAAAATATCGTGCACACAGATGAAAATGATATACGAATCTTTCAGTTCTTTATATTTCTGCCCCGATTTCAGCATATCGACATCTATCACACCCTGATAATACCGCGCCCGCTCAGGAAGCTCCTTCGTGTCAATCGATTGCATTTCGATATTGAACGCTTGACCGTCATTTTTCGCAAACACATCAAGCCGAATTCCGCGACTTCCGTAGTCAATGTCGATTTCTTCCTCTTGCTGCATCTCAATTTTTTCAATCGGAAATTCCAGCAAAATTTCCAAAAGCCGCTTGCAGACATCGGGATTATTCCGCATCACCTTATAAAAAATGAAATTATCTGCTATCGTTGCCTGCTCCCATTTTTCCTCTAGGGTCAGTTCTTTTTCTACCATTTCAGCTCCTTCCCCCACCCACCTATATATAGGCGTTAAAATGCAAGTTTCGGCAACGCATAGCAATAATTTTTTGTTATATTTGATTTTTTACGCTTTTCCGCTTGCTTTATCCTTCAAAATCAAGCTCCGCAATGCCTCGACGGCTACGGAAATTGCCGCTTCGGTGTCGTGCGCCTGCTTGTTCGGTAAGCCCTTTTTCGCCCGCTCTTGGTTCGCCACTACGAGGAAGCATGAGCCAACTCGTACGCGCAAGAACAGCCCTGCGATAAACAACGCCGCGCTTTCCATTTCGCTTGCAAGGCAGCCCATTCTGAGCCACGCCTGCCACTTGTTTTCAAGCTCGTAGCTCACGGGCATAATCTCAGGCTCGTGCTGACCGAAAAATGAGTCCTTGCACTGCACCACGCCCACATGATTGGGAACTCCGAGTTTTTGTGCGGCTGCGGCGAGCGCATTCACGCAGTCGATGTTCGCCACAGCAGGATACTCAATCGGCGCAAACTCGCGGCTCGTGCCTTCCATGCGCACAGCCCCTGTTGCAATCACGATGTCACCGCCCTGCACATCTTCCTGCATACCGCCGCATGTTCCCACGCGAATGAAAGTGTGCGCGCCGCATTTTGAAAGCTCGTCAATCGCAATCGAAGCCGAAGGTCCACCGATTCCCGTTGATGTAACAGAAACTGGCACCCCTTCAAGCGTTCCTGTGTAAGTGACATATTCTCGCACATCGGCAACGAGTTTTGCGTTATCAAAATGCTCTGCAATCTTCGCGCATCGCTTCGGGTCGCCCGGCATAATCACATATTTTCCGATGTCGCTCGGTCCCACGCCCGTGTGATACTGTTTTCCTGAACCTTCTGTGTAATCAACCATACATTCCCCCTTTTATAAGATTCCGATTCCCGATTCAAGAGACTTTAGCTTCGTGCCGCACGCTTGCTCAATCAAAAAATAAGCCAGCTGCTTCATTTCGTTTAAGGTTTTGCCAGAAACGGCAAGTTTTCTCACATCTTTTGGAGAAAGAGAAGTGACCGCCTCAAGATAGGTAAGCGCCGTTTTTGAAAGCACAAAATCCATGCTGTTTTCATAATGGGCGCAATCTGAACACGAAAACCCGTTCTCCATATGCGAAAACACATACGAATCCGACAAAGAATCGTCAGAAAATGTGTGCGTATGAAGCGAAGTGCCGCACGAGCAGCATGTTGCCGTATTTGGCTTTACGCCAAGCAACGCAAGATACCGCCACAAAAATCTGACCAATCCAAGCCTGCTTTCATTTTCATCTGAAAAATCCATTCCGTCAAGAAATCCATTTAAAATTCTCCAACTTTCTTTTAAAGCCCCCGCGCACTTCGTCTTAATCAAAATTTCCGTCGCAAACGAAGCCGCCCAGCTCTTAAAAAGATTCTCGCGGAACGAAAGATGATACTTTTTCACATCGAAGTCAGTGATTTTCGTCTGATTTTTGACTTCATCGCGATATAAATAGATGATTCCCGAATTCATGGGCGAGACAAGAGAACGCAATTTTGATTTTGGCCCGCCGTAGAGCGTCGCAAAGAAAATCCCCTCATCAGGTGAAAAAATCGTCACCCGCCGGTTATTTTCGCCCGACATCGCGACCGAGAGAATCAATGCCGGAGTTGAAACATTTCTCATAGTTAACCACAGATTACACAGATGTCACAGATTAAGAATAAGCAGGCGTTGCGGGCGGCGTTTGAGCCCGCAGAGGGGGTAGCGGAAAACGCGAAGCGGTTGGAGCGAGGGGGAGGCTTCCCCCACCCAACTGCTCACTGCTCACTTCTCACTCCTAACTCCTAACTATCTGAACGCCCGCGCTCGCCCCGATTCGGCTTGCCCCCGCTTCGACCATCGCGCACGCTTCTTCCCAGTTGTGGATTCCGCCGCTTGCTTTTACGCCGAGACGGTCGCCCACGGTTTTTCGCATGAGCGAGACCGCGTGAGTTGTCGCGCCGTTCAGAAGCAGCTTTCCGTCCGCGCCTTTTAAAATCGCAAATCCTGTGGAAGTCTTCACGAAATCCGCGCCCGCTTTTTCTGCCGCCTCGCAGCATTTTACGATTTCGGCATCGGAAAGATAGCAAGTTTCCAAAATCACCTTGACGATGATTTTTGGATCGCCCGGAATATCGACATCGTTCACCGCACAGCGCACGGCATAAATTTCTTCAAACACATCGTCCCACTCGCCGTCCTTCACCAGTCCGAGATTAACGACCATATCAACCTCGTGCGCGCCGTCATAGACCAAAAGCCCCGCCTGGCTCGCCTTGTCGTCAATAGAAGCAGCGCCGAGCGGAAAGCCGACCACAGTGCAGACCTTCACTTCGCTTCCTGAAAGTTTTTCCGCCGCCAATGGCACATACGACGGGTTCACGCAGACCGAAGCAAAGCCGTATTTTTTTGCCTCGTCGCAGAGTTTTTCAATATCGGCTTTTGTTGCGCACGGATTTAAATTCGTGTGGTCAATCATCGCCGCGATTTTCTTGATGTTTTCAGCATTCTTTTCCATGTATGTGATTGTAGCACGGATACGGAAAATTTGAAACCACAGATTGTGCATCTGATTCACTTCGCACCGCTTTTATTTCGACATTTTTTTAATTTTTGTCAGAAGAAAGGTTGAATTAAAGTTGAAATATGCGTTCCAATGTGTTATACTCTTCTTATCTTTATCTTAGTCAATAATAAGGAGACTTTATGAAAATCTTAAAAACACTTGCCATCGCCTCAGTTGCTTTGGCACTCGGATCTTCGCTCTTTGCAGACGAAGCTTATGATGTCATCAAAAAACAGTCTACACTTGAGGCCCCTGATTCATCTCAGGCAATCATGATAATCACCGACATCGAAAAAAACGGCTCCACATCAGTTCAGGAAATGCATCAGTTCGGCCGCAAAGAAAAGGGCCTTGTCCAGACCGTTTTCGATTTCAAAAGCCCCAAAACAGTAAAAGACACGCGCGTTCTCCAAATGGAAAAAGATGCACGCGAAGATGACCGCTGGATTTACATGCCAAACCTTCGCCAGGTTCGCCGAATCCCAATGGGCGACCGCTACAAGCAGTTCGTCGGTCACGAATTCACCTACAACGACATGGGTATCCGCAAAGTTGACGAAGACAAGCATGAAATGCTCGATGCGAATGTCAAAATCACCGTTCCGGGCGGCAGAGAATACACCTGTTGGAAAATCAAGTCTGTTCCGCTCAAAAAGAGCGAAGTCGAATATTCATACCGCGTTCAGTACATCGACAAAGAAACCTACTTACCGGCAAAAATCGAATATTACGACAAAAAAGACAACACCAAAATCATGAAGACCTACACTACCGAAAACTGGGTGTACCTCACTTCAAAAACGGGCAAAAAATACACCATGCGTATGAAGGCACGCATCGTAAACAACTTCACTGGTCGCCAGACTACGCTCGACATCAAAGACCCTGTTTTCGACGCAGGTATTTCCGCAGGCTACTTCACCCAGCAGTACCTCTCAACCGGAAAAGCGAAATAAATTAAAATTTCTCACAGAGTTCACAGAGTTCACAGAGAATTATTACTTTCTAAGATAAAACCTCTGTGCGCTCTTTTGCTCTGTGAGGAATTCTTATGGAGTATATACTATGAAAAAGATTTTATTTACATTAGCGGCTGTTTCGTTGGCTTCTTTCTCGTTTGCGCAGGATTTTGGATTCGGCGATGAGATGGGCGGCGGCGATATGGGCAGCTACGAAGAAGAAAGCACACCTGCAGTCACTATTTCAGGCGAAGTCGGAGCAGAAGGACGCGCTTGGATTGGCACTCAGAAAACCGACACTGAAAAGTACAACACAAGCGGCTACGGCAGTTTCTACGATTTGAGCAAAACTGAACTGGACGCAGGTGCATACGCAAACCTCGAACTGAACTACGATGGCGACTACACAAACGCCAACCTCAAGCTCAAGCTCGACAGCACAAGCCTTCTTGACCACCCAGAAGATGTCATCGACGAGCTTTCTGTAAGCGGAAGCTTTAGCGACGGACGATTCCAGCTCAAAGCAGGCAAAATGAAGGAAGTCTGGGGCAAAGGCGACAAAATCCATGTCCTCGACAACTTCAACGCAAACGACTACACAGACTTCATCTTCCCAGACTACATTGACCGCCGATTGGGCGAAGTCATGTTCAAGGCAACGGCAAACCTCTCATGGGATTACAACCTCAAATTAGAAGGAATCTTTACCCCATGGATGACCGCAGACCGATTCGCAGAAAGCGGCATGTTGGTGCCCTATTCAATGACACACCTTACCGAAGAAGTAGAGGGAATCGTTTTGCACAACACATACCTTGCGTATACAAATGATGATTTGAAAACGGTTGTAGGAAACTTGCAGTTCTCTTCTGACCAGCTCTATCCTGACAATCTGTACAGCATCAAATATGCTCAGGCAGGTGCACGCCTTACGGGAACATTGGGCGGCCTTGACTGGGGCGCAAGCTACTACTACGGTCACTACAAACAGCCAAGCGCAAACTTGGGTGCGTATATTGATTCTAAAACCACAGCAATTACAAACGCAACCACAGCATATGTAACAGCAGAACTTACAAAATATGCTAGTGACAATACATCGTCTGCCTTCGTAAACAAATATGGTGAAGAAATCAACAATTATTTAATGACCAACTATGGTACGGCAGTTGCTACAGGTGCTATGACACAACAGCAGGCTTTTCAGGCATCCGCAGTGGCAGTGGCTAAAGGACATGCATTAGACTGGGCAGAAGACGGCACACTTGACGAATCTTTCAAAAAAGACGATACATACAAACTTCCTTCCCTCAACTACGACCAGGTGCAGGTTTTCGGTTTGGAAGCAGCGTTCGTTTTGTGGAAGTTCAACACTCGCTGGGAAGTTGCGTATAACCTCACTGAAGATACCGCCGGTGACAATCCGTGGGTAAAGAACAACTGGCTCGGTTGGGTTGCAGGTTTTGACATTGACATTCCAATCCACAACCTCAACTTGAACGTGCAGGAAAACGGTACCTATGTCCTCAAAAACGACAAAATCAAAGACGCGGCAAAAGACCCGACCAATCTGTACGCAACTCATGATGTCGATCACAACAGCGATGACAAATACATCAACAACAAGCTCATCATGCTCCTTTCTGACAAATGGCTCAACGAAAAGCTGACGACCGAAGTTCAGGGCATTTGGTGCATCGAGACAAAAGAATTCATGGTCGCGCCAAAGATTGAGTACAATGTTATCGAAGGCCTCACATTCGGCTGCCGCTTTGCATACATGTACAGCGACAACGAGAACGGAGAGTTCTACAACTTCACCGAAAACAGCAAGCACCACGACAAAATGTTCTTGCAGTTGACCGCGAAGTATCAATTCTAACAAAATACAATCCACAGATTTGCACGGATGAACACAGATTATTTATACTGATTATGAAAATTGCCTACAAGATATGAAGGATTCTGAATGAGAAGTATAAAATCTGTGACAATCTTTCTAATCTGTGGATAAAAATTAAAAGGAAAAGAAAAATGAAAAAGATTTCGATTTTAATGGCATTGTTGGCAGCGTTCGCGCTCACATTCGTGACCACAGGCTGTAAAGACGGGGAAGATGGAGAAGATGCAGAAACTCTCATTTTACGACAAACAGCAGGTTATTGGTTTCAATATACTGATTCAAGCACTTCATCAGTAACAGGAACAAGTGGCACTACTAATGAAACTTTAGCTGATTTTTATATCAAATATGACAAATCATCAGAGAAAGTCACACTTGCCGCTTGTAGCACAAATTATTATGCAACAACAGAAAAAAACTTATCAAAAACAAAATGGAATGTAGGTATTATTGCTTTGAAAGGTGCAGGAAAAGTAAAAAAACAAACATCTGACCCTACTAGTGGCAAATCACCTCTTACAGTCAGCAACTGGGGTAATATGACTTTGGACAACTTAATCGAGACATTCTTCGAATAATCTAATTAATTCGTTGAGTCCAGCTCCCGTACTACCCGTGCGGGAGTTTTTTTGTGCTCGGCAAGCGTTTTATCGGGTCTCATATTCAGAATCGATTCCGAGCAGAACGGTTCTGAAGGCTTTTAAATCTTCCCATGCGGGGCGTTTGTTGGCTGGGTCTCGAAGAAGCGCGCTTGGATGCCAGGTCGTAACGACGGGAATTCCGTTAAAATCAAGTAGTTTTCCGTGCAACTTCATTACGCCATCATTTGTGTGAAAAAGGTTCTTTACAGCAGTGCTTCCCGCGCACAAAATCGCCTTTGGTTTGAGGGCGGCAATCTGAGCGTCAAGGAACGGACGGCAGGCATCACATTCTTCGGGAAGTGGCGTTCTGTTTGCAGGGGGACGGCATTTTACGATATTTGCGATGTAGCAGTTTTTTGTGCGTGAAAGAGAAATTGCGGCAAGCATTTTATCCAGAAGCTGCCCCGCAGGTCCTACAAAAGGAAGCCCCTGCTTGTCCTCTTCTTCGCCCGGTCCTTCGCCAATCACAAGAACGAGCGGATTTTCAACGCCCATTCCAGGCACGACCGTTCGGCGAGACGCACAGAGCTGGCAGCGTTTACATTCTGTGATTTTTTTGCTGATATGAGAAAGCGTAGAATCGGAAGCTGATGCAGCTTCTTCACCATGTGGCGCGGGTGTATCATCTGCAAATTGCGGGATTTCGCCTGCAAATTCGGGCGATTCATATCCATACAGCGAGTCAGAAGCAGTTTTGAGAAGGGTATAGATTTTTGTTTTATCGTCTTTTGTCATACATGCCTCCGTTCGCCTTCAAAACTCACCTTGTACAAAAACAATCCAGTGGGCGGAGCTGTGGGGCCTGCCTTTTTCCGATCGTGTGAATCCAACGCCTGTTTAAAAAATTCCGAATTTTTTCCGCTTTTCTCAAAGAAAATCAGCGTACCCGTCAGGCTTCTGACCATTTTCCACAAAAACGCATTCGCCGTAATCTCAAACACGATGATTTCTGGATTTTTTTCATCGACAAAAAAATGCGCGTCCTCAATGTAACGGCAGGTTGAAAGGCTCGCATCTCCCGCAGCCGCAAAAGTGGCACAGTCAAGCTCACCACGCAAAAAAGAAGCCATTTTGTTCAAAACACTAAGGTTCGGCTTGTGATAAATCGGCCACACATAGCGCATTTCACTTGCGAGCGGATTTCCTGTGTGCAAAAAATAGCGGTAAGTGCGGCTCGTTGCAGAAAATCGGGAAGAAAACTCCTCGCCGACTTCCTTAGAGCCAATAACGCGAATGTCATTCGGCAAAAACGCATTGATGGCAGGAATGTATTTTTCGACAGGAATTGAATCAATCGGAGAATAAAAATTCGCCGCCTGAGCAAAGGCATGAACGCCAGAATCAGTGCGTCCGCTCCCCGTGAGATTCACTTGCTGCTTGTGGATTTTTTGCAGTGCCTTTTCAAGCTCACCCTGCACTGTGCGCACAGGACGCCCCTTATCGCTCCTATCCTGCCGCTGCCACCCACAAAAATCCGTCCCATCATAAGAAACGGTAAGTAAAATATTACGCATTATTCCTCGTCATCATCATCGCCGAAGTCAATTGTGTTGGCTTCTTTGAGAAGGTCGGAAATTTTGTCGTATAGGTTGCGGGCATTTTCCAAAAGAGGGCCCGGCTTTGCTTTTGATGACTTACCAAGTCCGAATCCACGCGCAATTGCTCGTTTGGCGGCATCCAACTTTTTGTAGCGGAGCGGCAAATCTTCCGTTTGGCCGTATTTGTATTCCAAAAGACCAATCAGATAAATCATGCCGTCGTAGCCATAGTTTTTGTCCATGTCAGGACCAAAGTTGCTGATGGGCGAAAATGATTCAACGCGGCTCGTTTCGTTGAGAAGCGTTTGCTCATAGAAAAAAGTGGCTTTTTGGTAGAACACTTTTGCGATAAAGTCATAATTATAGCCAGGAATTTTTTCGTTTAAATGATTGCAGAGCCAGGCAAGGCGCAAAGAAATCATAGCGCGCTTAAATGTGGGAGCGTATCCCAAATCAACCTTTTCGTAGGAAAGCAACGCAAGGTAATACATGGCAGCACCGTCAAGCAAATTGCGCTCGCGGGTAAGATCATAATGAGGGAAAATAGTTTCGACCTTCTTTTTGCGGTTTTCGTCATCGTCACGAAGCGCATTGATTGAATTATCATCTTTGATTTCTTCAAAATCTTTCCAAAAGAGCGCGAGATGGCAGCGCGGACACGCACCAACGGCATAAATAAGCGGGTACACTTCGCCGTATTTTTCGGAAGGAATGTAATTTCGATGAAGTTCGTCAGTCAAATCACCCGCATTCATTCGTCCACTGCCCGTAAGCATTTCTTCCTTTTCAAACGGACGCTGGCAGACAGGACAGACGCATTTTGTCTTTGACCAATAGGAAAGTTTGGGCTTTTTATCAGAATCTTCTTCTTTTTTTGACGATTTTTTATACATGTTACACCCCCATTTCTATCACTACATATGATACCGCAAATTCTTTTTCATGTGAAATGGAAACGAACACTTTTGCGGTTTTTCCACAGATTTTTTTTATAATTTCGGCCGTTTTTGCCCCAAAAGAGAATTCTGGTCTGCCGTTTTCGTCTTTTTTAAGCCCGAAGTCGCACAGTTCCAAGCCGACAAAGCCTGTTCCGAGAGCTTTTGCAAATGCTTCCTTTGCCGCAAATCGAGAAGCGTAATGCTCGCTTAAAAAATGCAGTTTTTTTTCGGTTTCGACCGCATCTGATGTTGTTATAATCTCGCAGTCATTAAAAAAACGGTGAATCAATTCTGGATTTTTTACCCATTTTTCAAACCGAGAGACCTTTGCAATGTCACAGCCAATTCCGAAAATCACCACCAGCCCCGTTTCTTTTTGGTTTCTTTTTTTTGCTCAGAAGAATCTGACTTTTCTGCCGTAGCCTCAGCTTCACTTGCTTCGATGATAGCAGGCTCTTCAGTGATTTCTTCTGGAATATTTTCAGAAATATCGGAAGGCTCTGCAGTCACTTCTTTTTTCGCAAAAGTAACAGGAATTGTTTTTGTGTAGCCGTCCACAAGACGGAATGAGCGCGGAACCAAATATGCCAAATCGAGATACACAGTGCCGGCCTCATGAATTTTAGACGCATCCGCCGTAACAAGCGTGGGATCCGGCGTGAATTTTTCCAGATTGACGATAGCTCCTTCAAGCGTAAAGGCAACTTCCGTTGTATAGGCACGCACTTCCAGAGCAGGATTGACATTCACGATGTTGACAGGGATTCTAGTAAAGCGTTTGCTTCCCATTTCCTGCTCCAAATCCACCGTAACAGAAACTTCGATGTCGTCATGCTTGATGAACAGTCCTTTTTTTTCGACCTTTGTTTTTGCGGTAAAGGCCGTTTTTGCGTTCGACATGGAGATATTGAGCGTTTGCAAAGACTTGCAGTTTTCGACCATTGTTTTGGGACCAGTGATTGCAATCTGCTCAGGTTTGACGGTTGCAGATTTAAAGAGATAGCCTTCGGCGGGCTTTCCGCTGATTAACGGAACGATGTCCACATAACTTGTGATTTCTTCTTCGACTTTAAGGTGAACGATTTCTGGCGTGACACGGATTTCAAGCGGATTCAATACACTTGCCGAATCAGAAAGCGTAATAAGAACGGGAAAATCATAACTTCCGTCATGAGAAATGTAACTTAAATCAAGATATGCCTTTAAATCAGACTCACGAACCTGCGCCAGTTCTTCCGCCTTACCGCGTGCAGAAACAGCCACCGTGCGCGGATGAGGCTCAACCGACACGAATCCATTTTTTGACTCAACCGCAAGCGGAACGGAAAACACTTTTTTATCAACGCTCTGATTTTGGTAAACGACATAGAGAAAAATTGAAATGACGAAACAAACAGCCTTGACCTGCCAATTTTCGATAATTTTATCAAATACTTGCTTTGCTTTCATCGATTGTATCCTCTATTGTGCGTTGTGCGGCAGAAATTTCCAAAAGATTTTCAAGCATCTTTGTGACTTGGGCAGGTTTTAAGTCATAATGAAGTTTAGAATCGTATGCAAGGGAAATGGCACCGCTTTCCTCAGAGACCACGAGCACAACGGCATCTGTGGTTTCGCAAAGGCCGAGTGCCGCTCGGTGACGCGTACCGAATGTTTTTTTGATGTCGTATTGCTCGCTCAACGGCAAAAAACATCCTGCAGCAAGAATTTTTCCATTCTGAACGATACAAGCCGCGTCATGAAGTGGCGTTTCGTGCCCAAAAATAGTGACCAAAAGAGCCGAAGAAATATCGGCATTAAGTTTTGTACCAGTTTCAATGATGTCGTCCAAGCGCGTGTGACGGGTAAACACCACCAACATTCCTTTTTTTAATTTTGACAGCGTTTCAGCGGCAACGACAGCGGTATCAACATAAGTGTGGCGAGAGCGGTTGCCGAACGTAAAGAATTCGTTTTGCCCGATGCGCAAAAATACCTTACGAAGCTCTGGCTGGAAGATAATCGCAAATGCAATCGCAAATCCAGGAGCAAGTTTGTTCAAAATCCAAAGAAGCGTGGAAAGATTGAGAAGGAATGCAAAGGCATAAAAGAGAGAGACCACAATCGCAGCCTTGATAATCTGCATTGCGTTGGTCTTAACGATAATCTGATATGCCTTGTAAAGCAGGAATGTCATAACGCCCACATCAATGATAGGGCGAATGAAATTCCATGCCGTAAGTAATCCGTCAAAAGCGTTCAATTAGGAACTCCGAAGAATCAGTTAATTATCCCAGCTCATCATCTGCTCGTCGATTGGCTTTCCGGGTATTGCCATCGGGAGAATCATCTCGTCGATGTCTACGCGCGCGTCAACGATGCAGGGCTTGTGGCTCTCGAAGGCTTTTTTGAATTCTTTGTCGAATTCTTCGTTGTTGCTTGCCTTGTAGTAGCCGACCCCGTACGCGTCCGCGAGCTTTCCCCAGTCAGGACCGAAATCAAGCGTGGTGTGGCTGTAGCGTTTTTCGTAGAAGAGTTTTTGCCATACGCGCACATTTCCGAGCGTGCCGTTGTTCACAAGAACGATGACGATTGGCAGATTGTAGCGGGCGATGGTGCACAGTTCGTTGCAGTTCATGCGGAAACTTCCGTCACCTGCGATATGAACGACGCGAGCGTTCGGCTGACCGACTTGGATTCCCATTGCCGCGCCTGTGCCGTAGCCCATCGTGCCCAAGCCGCCCGAAGTGACGAAGCGGCGTGATTTTCCGAACGGATAGAACTGAGCCGTCCACATCTGGTGCTGACCGACTTCAGTGGTGATGTATGCGTCGTCACCCGCGTACTTGTGCACGGTCTCAAGCATGAATTTGGGGTTGATTGAGTCTTTTTTGACTTCTGAATAGCAGGCGGGCACTTCCTTTTTCCATTCAGCAATTTTTTTGAGCCAGTCTGCGTGGTCTTTTTTCTCAATCAACGGAAGCAAGCGCGAAAGAACCGCCTTTACATCGCCGACAAGCTGTTCCTGCGCGGGAATATTCTTGTTGATTTCGGCGGGGTCGATGTCGATGTGGAAGACCGTCGCGTGCTCAGCGAATGTCTTTGGGTTTCCGATAACGCGGTCGCTGAATCGTGAGCCGAGCGCGAGGACTAAATCGCTTTCGGTGACAGCCATGTTGCTCGCACGAGTGCCGTGCATACCGACCATCCATGTGCAAAGCGGGTGCGAAGCGGGGAACACATCGCGCCCCATAAGGCTTTCTGCAACGGGGATGTTCGCTTTTTCCGCCAACTCCAGCAATTCTTTTTCTGCACCAGATATTTTTACGCCGCCGCCCGCATAGATAATCGGTCGCTCTGACTTATTGATGATTTCCGCCGCTTTTTTGATTTCTTCATCGCTTGGAACGGCAACGCGCACAACGCGAGAGAAATTCGCGTTTTCTGAAACAAGCGCAGCAAGTCCGTCGTCTCCCTTTTTGAGCGGCTCAAATTCACATTCTTTTGCGGTGACATCTTTAGGAATGTCGATGAGGACAGGACCTGGTCTGCCTGATTTTGCGATAATGAAGGCTTCGCGGAAAGTCTTTGCCAAGTCTTTTACATCTTTGACAATGAAATTGTGCTTGGTAATTGGCAAAGTAACGCCCGTGATGTCGATTTCCTGGAAAGTGTCTTTTCCGAGTAAGGGAGTGCCGACATTGCAGGTGATTGCGACGACAGGAACACTATCCATGTAGGCAGTCGCGATTCCCGTAACGAGGTTCGTCGCCCCTGGCCCGCTCGTTGCCATGCACACGCCGACTTTTCCTGTGGTGCGGGCATAGCCGTCCGCCGCGTGTGCCGCCGCCTGTTCGTGCGCGGTAAGAATATGATTGATTCGGTCTGCGTTTTTGTATAACGCGTCGTAAATGTTAAGAATATTTCCGCCCGGATAGCCGAAAACGGTGTCTACGCCCTGCTCAACAAGGCATTCGATTACAATCTGAGAGCCATTGATTTTCATATGAGTATAGTAGCAGAAATTCTGCCTTACTTCAATCACATCGCAGGGCAAACAAGGCCGATACTATTCTTCCCCAGCGGAGTGCAAGTAATCGCAGTCGGGATTGATGCACGATTTGTAGTTTCCGTTCTTTTTGTCGAATTTTTCGACCAAGAACCAACCGCATTTCGGGCAATACTGGTTGTCGAGCGGCTTAAAGTGAGAGATAAAATCGCACTTGGGGTAATTCGTGCAGCCGTAGAATTCTTTGCCACGACCTTTTGTCTTTCGCGCGACGATTTCGCCGTCACAGCCTTCTTTGGGGCATTTGGCGAGCGGAATTGACTTTGTATTGTGGCACTCGGGGAAGCCAGAGCACGCGAGGAAGTAGCCGAACCGACCGAGTTTTTTGACCATCGGCTTTCCGCACTTGTCGCAGATTTTGTCGGTCGGCTCATCGAGGAAGCCTTTGATGCTTTCGACAGAAGTTTCAACTTCTTCACAGCGTTTTTTGAACGGACCGTAGAAATCGCGAATCATGTTGTTCCAGACGATGTTTCCCTGCTCAACGCCGTCAAGCGTGTTTTCGACATCGGCGGTAAAATGCTCGTTAATGACATCGGGGAAGGCTTCGACCAAAATCTTGCAAATCATCTTTCCCAAAATGGTTGGCATGAGCTGTTTGTTGTTTCGCGTGACATAGTAGCGGTCAAGAAGCACGGAAATAATCGGCGCGTAGGTTGAAGGGCGGCCGATTCCCTTTTCTTCGAGCGTGCGGACGATAGAAGCGTCTGAATAGCGGGCAGGTCCTTGCGTAAAGTGCTGCTCCGGGTAGAACGCGTGGCTTGACTCCAGAACCTCGTCCTTTTTGAGTGAAGGAAGATTTCCCGTGACATCTTCTTTTGAAGAAAGCAGTTTAATGACCGAATAAAATCCCTTTTCAACAAGTTTGCTTGCAGAAACGCGGAAAAGCGCGTCACCCGCAAGGATTTCGACAGAAGTGGTTGCCGTTTTTGCGTTCGTCATTTGGCAGGAAACGAATCGCTCCCAAATGATTGTGTACAATCGGAGTTGGTCGCGCGTGAGGTAATCTTTTACATAGTCAGGCGTGTAGCTTGAATAAGTGGGGCGGATACATTCATGCGCGTCCTGTGCGCTTTTCCCCACCGCGTAGTGAATCGGCTCGGACGGAAGGTTCTGCGGGAATTCCTTACCAATCCATTCGCGCACTTCATCAAGGGCAGTCTGCGCGATTCGCACGGAGTCAGTTCGCATGTAAGTGATAAGACCCACGCGATTTGCGCCCATTTGGATTCCTTCGTAGAGTTGCTGGGCAATCTGCATGGTTTTTCGCGAAGTGAAGCCCAAGCGGTTTGCCGCCGCCTGCTGCATTTTTGAAGTGGTGAACGGGGCTTTTGGTCGCACTGTTTTTTCAGTCACTTTGACATCAGAAACTTTACACTCGGAATTTTTGATTTCTTCGATAATCTCACTGACGGCTTTTTCGCTCTTTAACTCAGGATTTTCGCCCTTGTATTTTGCAAGCTGAGCCGTGAATTTGGTCTTTCCTTTTTGGAAATCGGCTTCAAGCGTCCAATATTCTTCTGGAATAAAATCTTCGACTTCTTTTTCGCGCTCACAAATCAAACGAAGCGCAACTGACTGAACTCGCCCCGCGCTCAAGCCGTTCTTTACCTTTTCCCACAAAAGCGGGCTTAAATTGTAACCGACCAAGCGGTCAAGGACACGGCGGGCTTTCTGCGCGTTCACTTTGCTCTCAACAATCTCTCCGGGGTGCTTTACCGCCTCTTTGATTGCCACGGGCGTGATTTCGTTGAAGACAATTCGCTTGATGTCGGCTTCGGTTTTGTCTTTGAGCGCATTGTTCAAGTGCCATGCGATTGCCTCTCCCTCGCGGTCGTTATCGGAAGCGAGCAGGACATGTGTTGATTTTTTTGCGTCTTTCTGGAGTTCTTTTAAAAGCTTTGCGCGCCCGCGCACCGTGATATATTCTGGCTGAAAATCATTTTCGACATTGACCGCCATGCGTGACTTTGGCAAGTCAATCAAATGCCCCATCGATGCTTTGACCGTGTAGCCGGGTCCTAAATATTTTTCGATTGTCGTTGCTTTTGCAGGGGATTCGACGATAACAAGTGTTGATTCTTTTGGAGTCTTTTTTGAAGCAGTCTGTTTTGCCTTAGCCATACATCTTTTCCTTGAAGTCAGTAAAATTTGAAATCACCAGAGCCCCGTCTTCGACAAAAGATTTTGGTGAGTTATGTAATTTATAATCTACTTTTTTGCCTTGTGCAATAAGTTTCTTCCATTGTAATTCTGAAAATTGATTTATGCTAGTGGCTTGAGCAGAAAAACACTCGTTATGGAAGAAAACTTCGCGATTATAATCCAAAGCTAATCCTGCCGTAATCATCGCGCCACTTCCGCACGGAGCCTGAACGACCACCGTAGTCGCAGAAAGGCTTGCAACAATACGATTTCGCTGCACATACCGAAATTGAACGGAAGGCGTGCCTGGTAAATATTCCGACATAATAAGCCCGCCCGATTCCAAAATTTTTAGGGCGAGTTTTGTGTGAGAGCGTGGGGTAATTGTGTCGATTCCGCTCGGTAAGACGGCGCAAGTGGCAGAATTTTGTGAAAGAAGCGCACCTTTGTGGGCGGCGGCATCGATTCCAAAGGCAAGCCCGCTCACCACGCAAAAGCCTGAATCACAGGCAGACTTTGCAAATTCTGTTGCCGCACGGCTTGCGCTCACGGTGGCTCGGCGCGTTCCCACCACGGAAACGCATGTTTTATTCAGGATTTCAAGATTTCCGCGATAGAAAAGCATGAACGGCGGGTCTTTCATTTCTCGGAGCATGGCGGGAAAATCAGAATCATCAAAGCAGGTATACTGGATTTTAAAATTCTCAAGGATTTTTGCGGAAATTTTTACTTTTTTAAGTGCGTCGCTTCCATTCCATGAAAAGCGCTTAAAAACTCTTTTTACGCAGAATGAAATTGAATCGACGGTAAGTGACTGTACAAAATCAAAAAACTGCTGTTCGGAATCAAACGATGCAGAAGAATCAGAAAGGTACTGCAAGAAGAGAAATTTTTCGCGTAGAGTCAAAAAACTCGCGTCTGCAACTAACAGACGCGATAAAAGCCCAAAACATGGGAAATGAGCTTTTGAGAAGGAGATGATATCTTTAGCATCATATTCTGTAAAATAGTCAAATAAATCCAAATCGACACTCTCTTTGGATTAAAGATACCTATTTTGAATACGAAGCGTCAAGAACTATTTTTTTATTGGCAAGAGCTTCTTGCTTTTTTGCATCGGATTTTGTTTGGGCGGCAATTTTATCATACAACGATGCGGACTTGTCATACTCACCAGTCATGTAGTAAGCACGCGCCAAAACAAACATTGCGTCAAAATTGCGTGTATCAAAAGAAAGCAGCTTTTCAAGGTGGGGAATAGCCTTTTCACTCTGATCAAGTTCAAACACATAGAGAATTCCCAAACCGTACAACGCCCTGCCGTATTTCGGCTCGATTTCGATGGCACGAAGGTATGCGCTTTCCGAAAGCTTTAAATAATTGTATTTGTCGGTGGTTGAACTCCCTCCGCTTGCCGTAAAATCAAGGCTCGCCTTTGCCATGTAGCCCGCGCACAAGCCCACATAATAAAACAGGTTCTGGTTTTCGGGATAAATCTGAATCGCCTTTTGGAAATATTTCAAGGCTTCACCGTACATTTTTGCATCAAGGTAGCGAACGGCAAGCATTTTATACCAAATGCCCACCTGTCCAGTCGCAATCTGCATGTCGGCAATTCTGTTTTCGTATTTGGTGATTGCCTCTTTTAACTCGGTTTCTGTCGTCGGAGATTTTTCGATTCCTTCTTCGAGTTTTTGCATACGGATGATTGTCTTATTTGATTTTGTACATCCACAAAGCGTAAGCATCGTAAATGTAATCGCAATAAATGATTTGTATCGTTTTTTCATTTTTGCCCTCCGTCATTATGACCAGGAAAATATTCTTTATGACCTTCACGCAATTGCTTATCGCCAACATGCGTGTAAATGGTGGTAGTTGCCAAGTCAGAGTGCCCCAGAAGTTCTTGAACGCTCCGCAAGTCCATTCCGCCAGCAAGCAAATGTGTCGCAAATGAGTGACGAAGCGTATGCACTTTCGCATGCAGCCCTGCTTTTACTTCCAGACTCTTGAAATTCTTCCAGATTCCCTTACGGCTCATCGGCTCGCCCCGATAATTCACAAAGACTTCGCCCACGATTTTGTTTCCCACAAGGGAAGGTCTGACTTCATCAAGATACTGGACAAGCCGTTGCTTGGCAGCGTCGCCAAACGGAACCATCCGCTCCTTGTCACCTTTTCCACGAACGATCAAAAGCCGCTCCTTTAAATGCAAATTTGAAACTTGCAGCGTTGCGGCCTCACTGATTCGCAATCCGCAGGAATAAATCAGCTCAAAAAGAGCACGATCGCGCACTCCGAGCGGATTTGTCATATCGATAGAACCAAGCAATGCGTCAACTTGCTCAATGGAAAGCACTTTTGGAAGGCTTCGGCTCGCTTTTGGTCGGTCAAGCAGCATCGCGTGGTTTTCTTGCCACAGTTTTTGCCTGACCAAATAACTTCCGAGCGAGCGGATTCCAGAAATGTCTTTGGCAATCGTCAGTTCATCGCATTTTTGCTCCGTCCGCCGCCACACAAGGTAGCTTAAAAGTATTTGCGGGGTAACGGAAGCAAGCTTAATCTCCTCGTTTTGAAGCCAATTCAGAAAAAGTTTTGCGCACTCTTCGTATGTTGCGGCAGAATTTTCTGACAGGCGTTCAACAGAAACCATATCGCTATGAAATCTCAAAAGGAGGTCGTCTATCGTCATAGAATGTTATTTTTTTCCGAGACTGATTGTTCGTGACAGACCTTCAAGTTTTTGCCGATAGAACGCAGGAACGCTGATATCGTTCATATCCACATCGCCCGCCGGCATTTTTAATGAAGATGTGTGCTCCATTTTCTGTCGGCTCTGGTTTTCTGCATGGAACGTTCGGTTGAAATCAGCAAGGAAATCTTTTTTTTCTTCTGATTTTTCTTCGCTTGATGCAGAAAAAGCGTTTTGAGCTGACGGAGACGGTGTTTTTTCATCTTCGTAGATTGCATTGTTTCCAAAGATTCCAGTCATAAAATCGTTCTGTTTTGGAGACTCTGCTTCAACTGGCTTGCGTTTTCCGATTTTTTCAAATTCACCAACGGGAATCGTATCAGAATTAATCTGTTCTTCGACTTTTTGAATTTCAGGCGTTTTGACCGCATCAGAGGCGCGATTAAAGCCAGTCGCGATAACCGTGACGCTGATTTTGTCGTCCATGCTCTCATCGAGAACCTGCCCCCACAAAACGGTGGCATCTGGATTTGCGCGTTCCGTGATGATTTTGGCGATTTCGTCACATTCTGACATTGCGACATCATCATTACCGCAAATATTGATGAGGACATTCTTTGCGCCGTCGATGTTTGTGTCGACCAAGAGACGGTTGTTAATTGCATTGTGAGCCGCATCGACCGCACGATTGTCGCCTTCGCCGATACCGATTCCAAGAATTGCGTCTCCCTGCCCCTTCATAACAGACTCGACATCCCTAAAGTCTCGGTTTACAAGGCCAGGTTTTGTGATGATGTCAGAAATGCCCTGCACGCCCTGACGCAAAATATCGTTGATGATGATGAATGCATTTTTTACGGAAAGGCGTTTTTCTGCATCTTTAAGAATAAGTTCATTCGGAATGGCGATAAGTGAATCAACTTCCGCGCGGAGCTTCTTAACGCCCTCTTCGGCATGATTCATACGGATTTTGCCTTCAAATTTGAACGGAGTCGTGACAACGGCAACAGTAAGTGCGCCAAGTTCCCGCGCGATTTTTGCGACAACAGGAGCAGAACCAGTTCCCGTTCCGCCGCCCATGCCGGCCGTAATAAAGACCATATCTGAATCTTTGAGGATTTCTTTGATTTGCTCCTGCTGCTCTTTTGCAGATTCTTCGCCGACTTCAGGCTTTCCGCCCGCGCCAAGACCGCCAGCAAGTTTTTGGCCAATCTGAATCTTATACTGTGCCTTATTCTGGCTGAGTGCCTGCAAATCGGTGTTCATGGCGACAAATTCAACGCCGCCCACGCCGCTTTCAATCATTGTGTTTACGGCGTTTCCACCGCATCCGCCACAACCTACGACTTTGATTTTCGTAGGGCTCGTTGTGTTTAAGGCAGGTGCATCTGTACCCGCCGCCTTAACTACTTCGTATTCAAATCCCATGTTGTCCTCCCACCTACAACACTTTTCTATGTATGTCATCATCGGCTCATGTTTCGACACTGCGCAACATCCGCCTGATAATTTTTTAGAAGAATTTCTTCATCAGTTTTTTGAGTGTGCTGTCGCCTTCCCGCTTAGGAGAGGCCGTTTCCCGCTTCTTGAGTTTCTTCGTCTCAGAATCGAGGATTTTTTTATGCGCAAGCAATAAGCCGACAGCCGTTGCATATTCTGGAAGCCGGTATTTTTCTTCGATTCCGCCCATACTCTGAGGGAAACCGAGCCTGACGGCAGAAGTGCCAAAAACACTCTGCGCCATTTCGATTGCGCCGTTAATTTGTGCTCCGCCACCCGTAAGGATAATGCTTCCTGAAAGCTGCATTTCGGGCAACTTGCGGGAAATTTCATCCCGAACTATTGTAAAGATTTCTTCCATTCTTGGATAGATAATCTGACAGAGTTCTATTTTTGAAGTGAGTTCTGTGGTTCTGCTGCCAAATCCTGGAATCAGCACTTCATCATCATCATTTTCAACAATGGGAAGCCAACAACAGCCGTTTTCGATTTTGATTTTTTCTGCGGTTGAATTGGGAATTCCTTTGACAACGGCAATATCATTTGTGACTAAATTTCCACCGATAGGAATTGAGCATGTGCAGATAGGAGCGTCATTTACCACCACAACGACATCAGTCGTGCCACCGCCAATGTCAATCAGAATGGAGCCGAGTTTTTTCTCGTCCTCAATCATGACGGCTTCGGTGCAGGCAAGCGTTTTGAGACGGATTTCGTCAAGCTCGTAATTCGCCTGTTCGACGCAGGTGGTGATATTCTGAACGGCCGTTCTGCTCGCCGTAACAATGTGCACATCAGCTTCAAGCCGAATCGCGATATTGTTCACGGGATTTTTAAATCCGTCCGTGCCATCGATAATGTACTGCTGGGGAATAACATGGAGCAGCTTTCGGTCAAGCGGGATTTTTATTGAATTTGCAGAATCAATGACGCGTTTTACATCATCTTCAGTGATTGCCCGCTCTGTTTTTCCGTAAGAAGAAATGGCGACAAGCCCGCGTGAAGAGCGGCTTTCAATCTGAACGCCTCCAATTCCCGTAACGCATGAATGGACTTCAAGACCGGTATTCTGCTCCACTTCGTTGATAACTTCGTGTATGCACTGTTTTGTTGCCTCAATGTTGACAATCGTACCATTTCGTAAAAAACCTGATGAAGATTTTTTTGCGACATCAATGATTTCGAGAGTCTTATCATCATTTTCTACGCCGACAACGGCACGAACAAAACATGTTCCGATATCAAGACCAACAACTATGTTACTCACGGAATTCTCCTGTTAGCTGATGAAGAGGTTCAGTTTTTGTGCGATATGTGACCGAACCATAGCGAAGATCGATTTCCTCAACATTCGGTTCGAGGGCATTCACGACATCAAGAGCTACCATCATATATTGTAAATCCTCTTCTTTCAACTGCCTGCCCGTCAGAATTCTTGTCTGGGAGTGAATCGGATACAGAATCAGCTCGTAGTTTCCGTACTCCTTTGGTATAACATGGATTTCAGAAACCGCCGCAAAATAATTCTGAGAGAGCGAACGAATTGAATCAATCTGCTCCATCAACGCTCGGTATTTTTGGGGAATTCTCATTCCCTCTGGTATATTTTCGACAGGAATTCCAGAAATTAAAGGAAGAGATGAATCAGATTTTGACGAATGTGCCGTTCCGTAAAAAAGAACGCCGTTTTTGTCAATCTCAACGGGAACGGTACGGCCATTGTTTGAAACGAATGTCATCGCAACTGGCTTCCGCTCGTTCACATGGATATAGACTTTATTCGGAAATCGCTTTGAAATTCTGACGCTCTCCACGCCTGGAACAGAAAGCAGCAAAGATTTTGCCTCAGTCGAGCTGAAATTCATAAATTTTTTGTTCGCGCAGGAAGCAATCACGCCGCTCATGCTTTCTTTTGAATATGAGGAAAGTCCGCTCCAAGAAATTTCCACCGTATCAAGGCAAGGAACGACAAAAAAATACACGCAGAGTTCGCAGAGCAATAAAATGCCAAAAATTGCGGCGAAAATTTTGACCGCATTCACTTTTGCACCTGAGATTGCTTTTCTTTTTCGGCTGCCATGTGCTTCAAAGCCTTCAAATCCCTGAATCACAAAATCACTCATAAACTACTCCTTCTATATCTATATCGTCATTCATACTCATTTCATTACGGCTCGCGTTCACCAAAAACCCGCAGGTCGCAAGCGTGAACAGAATCGAAGAGCCGCCCGAAGAAAAGAACGGAAGCGGAATTCCCGTCGTCGGAATTACACCGCCCACAACGGCAATATTCATGACCGACTGTGTGACAATCGACACGACAAAGCCGAACGCCGCGATCGAAGCAAAGCGCGTTTTTGCCGTAAGCGCACAGTGAAGCCCTCGCCATGCAAACAAAATCAAAAGCACAAAATAAATAAGCACACCAAAATAGCCCATCGACTCAACCCAGCCCGCAAAAATGTAGTCCGACTGAATTTCTGGAATTGAATTGATGCGTGAAAGTCCCGCGCCAAGCCCCTGCCCCCAAAATCCGCCTGCAGAAATGGCTTTTCGAGCCGCATACGTCTGATAATTCAAAGTTTGTAAGTAGCTGTCTTGGTCTAAAAAGCCGATGATTCGGTTCAAACGGTATGGCTCAAGGAAGACGAAAAGAGCCGAAAGCGGAACGACAATCGACATTACGGGAACGAGCCAGAAAATTTTTGAGCCAGAAACGATAAACAGAAGGATTGCGAGCGCGGCAACGAACACCGACGTTGACATATCAGACTGCATGACGATTGAGCCGACCATGATGAAGCTAATCAACACTGCGGGAAACACTGTTTTGTCAAATGAATCGACGATTTTTGCCTGTTTTTCAAAATAATTCGCAAGATACAGGACAATCACGAATTTCACCATTTCAGAAGGCTGGAAAGTCGTAAAGCCGAGCCGAATCCACCTGCGCGCACCGTTTCGCTCAATTCCGATTCCTGGCACGAAGGTCATTACCGAAAGAAGGAGCGAAATTGCCACGAGCAACGGAAGGAATTTCTTAATCGTATCCATGTTGAATGTGGCGAATACAATAAACAGCATGAAGCCCAAGCACGAGCTAATCATCTGCCGCTTCACAAAATAGAGCGAATCGTTAAACGCGCGCTCGCCGTAATTTCCAGAGCAGACATAGAGCGTGAACATACCTATTCCCCAGAGGAGAACCGAAAGGAGAATCAAGGAAATGTCGCACTTTTTGTATTTTTCCAACGGTTTGTCGGCAACGATGCTGAAATTCACGATTCCGCCCCCATGCCGATTGCTGGCAAAATCCGCTCCAAGCCCATACCACGAGAGCCTTTGAGAAGAATCAAGTCGCCGTTTTCAGCAAAGTCAAGGATTTCCTTTGCCGTGTCAGAAATTGCTGACTCGTCTTTGTTTCCGATGTAAATGATTCGCACCGAAGAGATTTTCTCGTCTGCGAGCGAGGATTTTTTTTGCGCAAGTTCAATCGCCTTTTCAAAGGCATAATTCATCTCAAAGCCGAAGAAGATAATCATGTCCGCGTCACTTGAAAGAGCCTTTTCGCCGATTTTTGCGTGTGCCGACTCTGATTCTTCGCCGAGTTCAAGCATGTCGCCCAACACATAGATTTTTTTGCCTTCGATTTTGGTGTCCTTGCACAAATCGAGGGCTTTTTCCATTGAGTCGGGATTTGCGTTGTAAAAGTCTTCAAGAACCGTGAAGCGGCCTTTTTTGATGACGCTTCGCCCGCCGAGCGGTTTTAGGCTTTCAATTCCCGCTTTGATTTGCTCCGCCGTACAGCCGAGTTCCTTTGCGAGCGCGATTGCACCGAGCGCGTTCAAGAAATTGTATTTTCCGGGGAGTGAAAGGCGCATGAGAACGCCGTCCACCGTGAAGACCGTTCCCGCCAAGCCTTCGTCAACCACGAGTTTGACGGATTCGTCAGTGCCAATGCCGTATTTTACGACCTTGCCCTTCACGCCCTTTTCGAGGAACGAGGCAAAATCGTCGTTTTTCGGGATAAACGCCGCGCCAAATGAATCTATATAGGTGAAAATCTTTTTCTTTTCGTTTGCGATATTCTGTCGGCTTCCTAAAATGCCGATGTGAGCCGTACCGATGTTCGTGATAATCGCGTAATTCGGCTTGAAAACTTCTGCAATCTCGCCGATTTCGTTCACACGGTTCATGCCCATCTCAAAAAGCCCCAGCTCATGCTCGCTTCGGATATTGAACACCGAGAGCGGTAAGCCCGTCTCAGAATTGAAATTACCTTTTGTGGCAATGACAGAAAATTTCTGGCGGAGAATAGAAGCCGCAATTTCTTTCGTCGTCGTTTTTCCGCTTGAACCAGTCACAGCGCATCGAATCAGACGGGGAAACTTACGGGCATACGCACCCGCCGCCTGTTGCAGCGCGCGCATTGTGTTCTCCACCAGAATAAAGGCTACATTTTTGTTATCGGCGGCTTGTTTTTTAAAGCCGTCAAGGAGATTTTTAGATGTTTTTTTAGAAATAAAAACAGCAGACGCGCCTTGTTCGAGTGCCTTTTGAACATACAGATGCCCATCTTGAAATTCACCGATAAGGGGAACAAAGAGAGATTTTTCCACGACCTGCCGGCTGTCAGTTTGCACGCTCGTGAAGCAAAAGTTCTCAGAGGGGAAATCCCCGTTCAAAAGAACTCCTCCCACCGCTTCAAGCGTTTCTGACAATTTCAAGAGACTTTCTATATTTTCAGCACTTCTAGCGTCTGCCATTTTTTTTCGTTCCTCAAGTTAGCAGTGTGCAGGGAGCAGTTTGCAGTGTATTTTTACTGCTCAGTTCTCATTGCTAACTGCTCACTTATTTAATCTCCACTCGCACGATGTCTTCCGACTTCGCTTTATGCATACCAAGCTCGTTTTCCGCGATTTGTTCGATGCGGTCGGAACTGGAAAGCAGGCTGATGTCGGAAATCAGTTTGCGATTTTGCTCGACCACTTCGACCTGCTTGGCTTCAAGACGGGCAATTTCGCTTTTGAGCTTTGCATAGCGATGCGCCTGAAACGCATCGAGGGCAAGCAAGAGCGGAATCAAAATCACCGCCGCATACGCCACAAAGCGCAATTTTGTCTCATGCCGAATTTTCATATCGCTTCCCCCTCAATTTGTAATCTGTGCATTTCGCTCGCATTCCGCAGTTTCCGTACCACGCGGAGTTTCGCACTTCTTGAAGGTGAATTCGTCTTCACTTCCTCTGCGCTCGGCTCTACGGGCTTTCTCGTAAGCACTTCGGCACAGGGCGTTCCTCCGCACGAGCATTTCGCTTGCTCTGGCGGGCACACGCACTGCTTTCCTAGATTCCGAAAGTAATTCTTTACGATTCGGTCTTCAAGGGAATGGAAGGTGATTACCCCCATCTTTCCGCCGATAGAAAGCACATTGAATGCATCGTGCAGAGCCTGTGGAAGCCGCTTTAGCTCCGAATTCACCGCGATTCTGAGAGCTTGAAAAGTCCTCGTCGCCGGGTGAATCTGCCCGTGCTTGTAGCTGCTTGGAACAGCACTAAAAATGATGTCCGCAAGCTGCTTCGACGATTCGATTCTTCCGCCAGTTCGCGCTTCGACTATCGCATGCGCAATCCGTCGGCTCATCTTCTCGTCGCTGTAGAGATATATCATGTTGGCGAGCACTTCTTCCCGCCACTCATTTACAATGTCCGCCGCGCTCTCCCCTTCTTCAAAATTGAGGCGCATATCAAGTTTTTCGTCGTATCGGAAGGAAAATCCCCTGCCCGATTTTTCGTAGTGATATACGCTGATTCCCAAATCAAAGAGAATGAGATTCGGTTTTTCTTTTTCAGCGGGATAGTTCGCATAGAATTCGTTGAACCAGCCGTTATAAAACGACATGCGCTCGCCGTACACCGAAAGGCGTTCCCTAGCCCGCGCTTGAATCGTTTTATCGCGATCGAGTCCAAGAATGTGAAGGTTTGGAAAAGCAGACAAAAATGCGTTCGAGTGACCGCCCTCGCCGAGCGTAGAGTCAATCATAAAAGCATTTTTTTCAAACGGCTCACCAACGGGGCTTAAATATTCCAAGCATTCCGCAAGCAAAACCGGGGTATGAACGATTTCCACCTTTTTACATCCCACATTTTTATTTAATCCACAGATATGCACAGATTTTCACAGATTAGGATTTCTCCTTATTGAAAGCATTTCGTATTCACCACGAAATCACTCACATAACAAAACATATAATCTGTGGTAATCCTTCTAATCTGTGGATTATTTT
>JAFUDX010000012.1 GCA_017464425.1 Treponema sp. | reverse complement strand
CTGTCTCTTCCGGTCCCCTCACTTGTCTGCCTTTCCGCTCAAAGAACGTGCCCGCCTCGCCGTGCGCGGCGGGTGAGAAATAACTTACCACACCATCCGCTTTCTGTCAACACCTTCTCCCTCTTTTTTTTCACTTTTTTTCACTTTTTTTTGAAAAATATTTTCTGAATCGATCCCGTTAGCATCTTCTAATTCGTTTGTTAGCAAAGCCTAATTCGTATCACAAAACCTTGTTTTTAAGAAAAATTGATGTTAAAATCTTACTATAAACTTTTTTAAGGGGTACTAATTATGGCTATGAAAATCGATCCAAACACATGTGTAAACTGTGGAACTTGTGAACCTGACTGCCCGGTTGGAGCAATCAGCGAGAACAACGGACATCGCGAAATCAATGCAGATGCATGCGTAAGTTGCGGTACTTGTGCTTCAGAATGTCCTGCAAGCGCAATCAGCGAAGCATAATCACGATTCGTTATATTTTTCAGACTGCCCCACACGGCAGTCTTTTTTTTTTCGCAAAAATCGCATAAAATCACATATAAAATGAATCTCAGACATCGTTTTTTTTCGATTGCATTTTTCTCACTTTTTTTTTCATATTCGTTTTCTGAAGACATTCCATTTACTGGCGAAGAGCCGCCTGCCCCGTACACAAAAATCACAGAGGAAGATTTAGTCAAAATCGAAACGCCCAAATTCATTTCCCCACGAGGCGCAAAATCACCAGAAGAAGAAAACAAAATCAAATTCGACAACGAAATCTGGCAGCAATATCAAAAAGATTTAGAGCGGTACGCAAAAATCAAAAATCTTCCGCCCCATTTTCCAATCGAAAAAATCAGAGAACTGCCCGTTGCGTTTTTTTATACATATACAGTCAAAAATGACAGTGAAAATTATCTTGACACTTTCAATGGGCTATACGCACGGCTCCAGCAAAAACAAGGGACGCTCGCAACAATCAACCACATTTCTTCACCTGATGATGTAAAGCCAGGAATGAATTTGATTCTCCCGCTCGCACAAGGGCTTTTTATTCCAAAAAAAGCGAATTCAACGCTCGAAATTCTGCTTCAAAAAGAATATGCAAGTCAAATCACTGAAAAAACACATATGTATGAAATCAAAGGCGAAGAATTCTATTTCTTGCCAGAAAAATCATTCAGCCAGACCCAGATAGCATTTTTTCACGACAAAGGCATGATTCTTCCGCTCAGTAAAAAAATCGTAACATCAGAATTTGGATACCGCACAAGTCCGATTTCTGGTACTTGGAAATTTCATGCGGGAATAGATTTAGCGGCACCAATCGGAACGGAAGTGTATGCCTGCAAAAGCGGTACGGTCGTTGCAATCGCCGACAAAACGGAACACCCACTCTACGGAAAATACATTGACATCCAGCACAACGGAAACACAACGAGCCGCTATGCACATCTTTCACAAATTCTCGTGCGAAAGGGGCAAACAGTTTCAACAGGACAGACAATCGGTTTGGTCGGCACGACAGGGGCTTCCACAGGCCCGCACCTGCATTTTGAAGTCCGCGAAAACGGCACGCCGACTGATCCCACAAAGCAGATAAAGAATTGGAAATGAGGAATGAGGTAATCGAACATGGATTCCACAGGTTATTTAAAATAAAGGCCAGTTTTGGACATTTTTGACATTTCCGCTCGATTATTCAGTTAAAATTCAGTTTTTTCACTATGTTTTTATAGAAAAAGGATTTCACTTGCACTATAATTGAAATGATTCACTGTTTATGAAACGCATCGTATTTCAAAAAATTTTTGGAAATGCAAAAAAATTCATCAGTTTCTCACTCGTGCTGACTTCGCTCGTATTTGTTTCGGCGGAGAATTTTCGCGTTCGTAAACTCATTCCCATTGAGTTAAAACAACTTGACCAAAAAATCACAGTTGAGTCAGGCATAAACGATGCGCTTTTTGTGACGCTGCCCGAAGATGTAACCTATGTGTGCGGAATTGAGCTCACATTCAAGATTCCAGAAATAATCGCCACATGGCAGGATTCCGTTGCCTACATGCTCTATGACAGTCTTGCACCATCGCCAAATCAAACGGAACTCAATTATTATGGCGAGCGCGTTCATCTTGCGACTTTTCCAGGAAAGCTTTCGCTCACGGTTCATGTTCCAATCACAAAAGATTTTTCAATCAAAGACAATCCTTATTCCGTTCGGATTCCGCTGTACCAGAATTTTGAAAAAGGCATTTTCTTGCGGTTTATGATGGTGATGAAAGGCGTTCCTGAATCACTTGAAAATTCAATTCTTGAAGTCACGGCAAAACCAGTGCTTAAAAATCAGGGCGCGCTCAATTTGGGCCTCGTCCTTCCTCAATCGGATTCACAAGAAGCAGGCGAAAAAACATATTCGGTGTTCATTGATGACAAGCCCGTGCAAAAATCAGAATTCAAGAACAAAATTCTTTCAACGGGGGAGCATCATCTTTCTGTTGTGAGCGATTCATATCGAAACGAACTCCGCACATTCCGAATCGAGCAGGCAAAAACAACGAATCTTTCCGTTGCGCTCAGAGGAATCGAGCCTCTTTTAAAGCTTTCTTGCCCCAAAGACACAAAAGTGTTTCTTGATACGAATCAAATCGCCACGAGCACAGACCCCATCGTCGTTAGTCAGGGTGAGCATACTATTAAGTTTATTCTTGGAGATTACGAAATCGTCAAAACGCTTTCAGCAGAAAATGGCCGCACCTACTCCGTAAACCTCAATGTTGACGCAAGCATTTCAGAAGAAGACTAGGCACTCAAAAAAATGCTTGCGAGATTTTATTTCAGTCGTTTTCCGCCGTGCCAGAGTTTTTCTAAATCGTAGAATTCTCGGGCATCAGCACTCATCAAATGAACCACGACCGAACCGATGTCAATTAAATTCCAGTCGTCGCCAGAAGGTGCTTTGTTGTGCGTGAGATGGATTTCCATATCGTTTTCTTTCACATAGTCCTTAATCTGCTTTGCCAAGCCCTGCCAGTGAGCCGAACTGTGAATCGTGGCAATCACAAAAAAGTCAGTCCATGAATTCAATTCAGAAACATCAAGGACGGCGACATTCTCCGCTTTTGAATCTTCGAGTATCTGTGCAATTTCAAGTGCATTCTGTTCTGCAGTTTTCATAAAAATCTCCTATTTTTTGACATATCGACCATCAAAGTCTTTTCCGAGAATTATCGTGAAGTCAACATTCGAGGCAGTTGTGCTGTCCGCATCGGAAGAAACGGTTTCTTCGACTATGTTCGTGCAGCGGATAAAATCCCCAAGACTCTTTGCCACCTCAGCATTTCCGATATGATTTATGATTACCGTTTTTTCGTAATCATTTGAGTCCGCATTCCCAGTAGCCAAAATATCATATCCTGCGCTTTGAAGCAATGCCATTGTATTTCGTGCAAGCCCTTGTACCGTCGTTCCGTTCTGAATTTCAAGCACATAGGTGCGGTTCACATTCGCATCGTCGAGCGAAATGAGCGAATTCGACACCTGTTTAAAAACATCTTTGATAAGCTGACCGTCATAATACGGGAAGAGAAGCGTTTTTCCGTCAACGACTCGCTTGGAGCCAGTAATCGTCTGCGGGGTAAGATGCTCCGAATCAACCTGCGCAATTATCGTCATAAGGCGATAAAATTCTCTGTCATCGAGATTTGAAGTCATTTTTTTACTGATGACATCGAATGATTTTTTATCCTGAATGATTTTTTCGTTTCGAGAAAGAGCCGCCAAGAATGCCATGAGCACATTCTGCCGTCGCTCAATCACATCTTCATCTGTTTCGTCTGATTTTTCGTAATTCAAGTATGTCTGAATCTTTTCGCCATCCAAAGAAACAACGCCACTCGGAAGCAGGTAGCGTTTTCCGTCTTCGTTTTTGACATCAACGGGAGACGGAACAAAAATCTTCATGCCACCAAGCATATCCGTGAGTTCACCGAATTTTGGAAGATTCAAAACGACATAAAACGGAATTGATTGCCCCACAAGATTTTCGATTTCAGCCTTGTATGTTTCGATTCCTTTTTCAAGATAGACCGAATCGATTGAATCAACGCGTCCCAAACTTGAAAAAATCGCACCCGTGTTCTCCAGGATATTGATGAGCGCAGCGCGCTGCGAAATGGGATAATAGATGAATACATCGGTAAAAAGCACGCGGTTTTTGTCTTCCATAACGACGAGCGTTTTAATTACGCGGTCAGACTGTACATTTTCATCGACCGTGCTGACACGCAGAGAAAACACAAGCCCCACCGTGACCGAAATAAGAATCGCGAAAATGAGAAGCAAAAGAAATGCGCCTTTGTTTGAATTCGGATTATTGATTTTCATTTTAGTTGCATATTATATCATTTTTTTGCGTAAAGTTACAGTGGGAAATGTCATTTTTCAGTTTCAACTGGCTCACCCGTTGCATTTTTTCGTTCAATCACAAATCGGTAACGAACAAAAAATTCACTTCCGAGCACGAAGAAAATGATAATCGTCTGAATGACTGTGCCCATGCTCGCGGGCACGCCCATTGAAGTCTGCAAATAACTTCCGCCCTGCAAAAGCACACTGAACACGAACGAAACAGCAAGCGAAATGAGCGGGTCAAGCTGACTGAGCCATGTCGTGATGACTGCCGTAAAGCCCATGCCGTTGGACATGTTGTCGGTAAGGGAATGCTCAATCGCGCTCGCCTGAATCATGCCAGAAAGCGCGCACAATCCGCCTGAAAGCACAACGGCAATCACAATCGTGCGGCTCACATTGATTCCCGCGTAGCGCGCCGTGTCAAAACTTTCGCCGATGACGGAAACTTCGTAGCCGAATTTTGTTTTCTTTAATAAGAAATACATCGCCGCCACGAGCAGAATCGCGATGAGCCAGCCCGCGTGGATTCCAAACACATTCGGCAGAATCGCGTTGTCGGAAAAATTTACGATTTTGGGAGAGCCACCACCGTGTGGGTCGCGCCACGGAAGATAGCTGTATTTTAAATAGCTCACCCATTTTTGCGCCACATAGTTGAGCATGAGCGTGACCAGTGTTTCGCTCGTTCCCCATTTGATTTTAAGCGCGGCGGGAATCAGCGCGAACAAACCGCCCGCCACGAGCGCAAAAAGAGCCATAAGCGGCAAAAGAACGCCACTCGGAAGATTGGGAAAAAGCATGAACGCCCAGGTGGCAGCAAACGCTCCCATGTAAAACTGCCCTTCCGCGCCGATATTCCAGAATTTCATTTTAAACGCCACGCAACAGCCGAGCGAAAGAATGGTGAGCGGAACTGCCTTGTATACGACTTGCTTGAATCGGTAGAAAGTGCCAAAGCAGCCCGAAAAAATATTCGCGTAGACTTTAAACGGATTCAATCCCATAAAAATGAGCACAAGCATTGAGCACATAATTGCCGAACAAACCGCAGCCGTCCGCACAAGCAGTTTCTGCCGTTGCGTGAGGGATTTTTGCAGTGCGATTCTAATCATTTTTTCCCTCCTCAGCAGTTTTCTGAATCGATTTTCCCATCATCATTAAGCCGATTTCTTCGCGCGTGACTTGCTCTGGATTCACGATACCTTTGATGCTGCCATCGTGAATTACCATAAGGCGGTCGCAGAGCGCACAAAGCTGGTCGATGTCCTCGCCAATCAAAAGAATTGCAACGCCTTTTTTCTTTTGCTCGTTCAGCATATTGATGATATTGTTCGTTGCCCCCGCATCAAGCCCGCGGAACGGATAGGCGACAATCAAGAATTTTGGGTGCATTTCAAGTTCACGACCAAGCAGAACCTTCTGAATGTTTCCGCCCGAAAGCTTGCGCACGGGATTATGAATCGAAGGCGTGGAAATTGCGTAGCGGTCAACGATTTCACTCGCCATCTCACTGCCCTTTTTTCTGTCCAAAAAGAATTTTGATTCTTCTGAATACGAGCGCATCATCACATTTTCAGCGATGTCCAAGCCTGCCGCCAAGCCCATACCGAGCCTGTCTTCTGGCACGAAATTCATGCGCACGCCGAGTTTTTTGATTGCAATCGGGGAAAGTTTTAAAAGATTTTGATTTTCAAAGAGCGCTTCGCCCGATTCAGCACGCAACAAGCCCGTAAGCGTTTCGCATAGTTCCTTTTGACCAGAACCGACGATTCCCGCCACGCCCAAAATTTCGCCGCCGTACAAATCGAAATTGAAATTGTCGAGCGATTTTTTGCCATACGCGTTTTTGCTGATGAGATTTTTGACCACAAGCACGGGATTTTGGCTCCGCCCTGCGGCAACGCGCGTGACTTTATATTCAAATTTGCCGCCGAGCATGAGCCGAGCAAGCGATTTTTCGGTACAAGAGGAAGTTTCGACAACGCCCGTCATTTCGCCTTTTCGCATAACGGCAACGCGGTCTGAAATTTCCATGACCTCGTTTAATTTGTGCGTAATGATGATGATTGAGCAGCCGTTTTCTTTCATGCGGCGGAGCACGGCAAAGAGTTTTTCGGTTTCCTGCGGAGTAAGCACCGCCGTCGGCTCGTCAAGAATAAGAATCCGCGCTCCCTGATACAAAATTTTTATGATTTCGACCGTCTGCTTTTCCGAAACGGACATTTCGTACAGTTTTTGATGTAAGTCGATTGAAAAACCGAATTTCTGCTGAATTTCGTTGATTTTTGTGAACAGTTCGTTCTTTTTGATGAAAAATCCGCCCTGCTTTTCGCCGAGCGTAATATTTTCGAATGCGCTCATGACATCGACGAGCTTAAAATGCTGATGAACCATGCCCACGCCACAGGCAATCGCGTCCTGCGGGGATTTAAAAGCGCATTTTTTGCCATCGATAACGATTTCACCGCTTTCGGGCGCGTAAATGCCCGCAAGTTGGTTTACAAACGTTGATTTTCCGCTCCCGTTTTCGCCCAAAAGGGCAAGAATCTCGCCCTTTTTTACTTGGAGAGAAATGTCGCGATTCGCGAAAACGGAGCCGAATGTTTTTGAAAGATGTGTTACTTCAAGCGCGTTCATGGAGACTTAAAGAGTAACACAGATAGAAAACAAACGCAATCTGATAATTGACAGTAAAACAACACAATGATACACTATTTGTCACTATTATTATAAAATAAGGAATGTTTTATGAAAAACAAGATGTTATGGATTGGGTCAGTAATCATCCTCATCCTTTCAGTCATTTGTTTCGTTGTATTTGGAGTCGGCACTGAGTTAATCCGTGCAGTTTCTGGTGAAGGCAACGGAATCTCATTCGGTAAATACAATGGAAAAGAAGTTGTTCTCGCTCCAGGCACTGATTTCGCAAACGCTGTGCAGAATTACACAAATTATTACCAGCAGCAAGGTGCAAACCTCGACCAGTCGGCATATTTCTATATTTACAACTACGCATTCAATGCAGCAGTTCAGTTAATGGCATATAAAGAAGCCGTCAAAAAATCTGGCTACAAGCCAAGCGGAGCTGCAATTTCTCGCGTTATGCTCCCCTATTTTCTTAATTCTGAAGGCAAATACGATCCCAAATTATACAATCAGGTTTCAAATGCCGATAAAGAATCACTCAAGAGCGATATTTCAAAGCAGCTTACATGGCAGCGCTTTTCTGACGACACCTTTGGTTCATCAGAAAAGCTTGGCGACTACGCTTTTTATGGCCTCAAAACCACAAAAGCAGAATCTGATTTCTTGGCCGCAATGAACGAAGAAAAACGCTCGTTCGATTTGGTTTCATTCGACAAGGCAGATTACCCAGAATCAGAAATCCGCGCATTCGGCCAGGAAAACCTTGACCTGTTCGACACCTATTCTCTCTCAATGATTACCGTCAAAGAAGAAGCTCAGGCAAAAAAACTGCTCGGACAGTTGAACAACAACGAAATCACCTTTGAGGATGCCGTTTCTGAATATTCAGAAAAATACTACACGGACGGTGATGGCAAAGTAAAAGAATCATTCACCTATCAAATCAAAGAAAATCTCGAAAACGAAGCGGATTTTGAAAAAATCACAGCACTCAGCCCTGATTCTTTGAGCGAAATCATCAAAACAAATACCGGCTATTCAATCTACAAAGCAACAGGTGAAAAGGTTGCCGCAAAACTTGAAGACGAAGCAACATTCGATGCGGTAAAGAACTACATCAAACTCAACAAGCAGACCATGATTGATGACTACTTCACCGAAAAGGCAAAAACATTCGTTGCAAATGCAAAAATCGATGGTTTTGAACCTGCCGCAAAAAAAGCTGATGCAGAAGTCGTTTCTATCGTGGCCTTCCCGCTCAATTATGGAGCCGTTTCAATGCTCGACAAGCTTGATGCAGAAAACGCAAAGGCTTTGGCGGAATCAAGCTCAAACGAAGAATTTTTGACAAAAGCATTCTCAATGCAGCTTAAAGATATTTCAGAGCCGATGACGCTCGGAAATTATATCGCTGTTTTCCAGCTTACTGGCATTCAAAACGACAAAGCAAACGATGAAAAACGCGCTAAAATCTCAGAAGAAGCACAAGACTACGATTCAAACGGAGCACAGAGCGTTCTTCTCGCAAGCAAAAAAGTCGAAAACAATGTCGCAGATGTTTACTTCAATAAGTTCATGTCACGATAAGCGTAAGGACGGATTTTTTTGGAAGTAACAATTCCCGAAAAGCCCTGTTTGGTCACGACCGAGCGGGGCTTTTCTGTTTCCTATCACAAGCGTTTTCTCTATTCAAAATATGACCCAAGCCGAGCCATTGAAGCAGCTATTGATTCATTGCAGATTTTACCCGGCACGCTGATTTTGGCAGTCTCCCCTGTCCTTTGGCTCGGACTTGATTCGCTTCTAAAAAAACTTCCTGAAAATTCGTTCGTCTTAGGAATTGAATGTGAAAAAACGCTGCACGATTTTGCAAAAGAAGCACTCAGTACGCTAAAAGCTAAAGCGCAAACAGAGGAACAACATGTAAGGGTCACGCTGCTGCCCTTTGAGCAGAATGAATATATCGTGAATGTTCTGACTGGGGAAAGAGCTCAAAACAGCTCAGCGAGCGAAGATTGCAGTTCCATTCCGCATATATCACAGTTTCGCAGAGCAGTGTTGCTCGAAATGAGCGCAGGAACGCAATTTCACAAGGAACTATATCAAAAATTAACCACTCTTTCACAAAACGCCATCGCTTCTTTTTGGAAAAACAGAATCACGCTCACAAAAATGGGACGGCTTTATTCACGGAATCTGTTCAAAAATCTTTCAAATCTTCCGTCTTCACTTGATTTTACCCCCTTTGCGCATCGCATAACAGAGCCGATTTTTGTTTTTGGCGCAGGCGAAAGTATCGAAAAACTGCTGTGCACAGTCCCAAAGAAACTCATCGAAAAAGCCTTTGTGATTGCCGTTGATGCCGCAGGCCCCGCCTTACAATCACACGGAATAAAAATCGATGCTGTTGTCGCACTTGAAGGCCAACTTGCAATCGAAAAAGCGTACATCGGAGGGTACGCAAAGAATTCCCTTTTGATTGCAGATTGCACATCCCGCCCAGAAGTCACGCGCCATGCACAAACAGTCACATACATCGCGTCAAAATACACAGACGCATCATTTTTTAAAAATCTGAGCACGCAAGACTATTTTCCACCACTTGTGCCACCGCTCGGTTCAGTGGGGCTTACGGCTGTTTTTATTGCTATAACGCTTCGCGAAAATGGAAATATTCCTGTTTTTGTGAGCGGACTTGATTTTTCGTTTTCTATCGGACGAACACACGCAAAGAATACGCCCGCGCACATATTACGGCTTGCTTCATCGAACAGATTCACGCCTCCAGAAAACTATGCCGCATCATTTAAAAATGGGGCAAAAAAAATCATCGGCAAAAACGACACGGAAATTTTTACCGATACCGCGCTTGAAAATTATGCCAAAAGTTTTGTCGATATGTTTGGAGGCATACAGAATGTGTATGATTGTGCGTCACAAGGGCTTGCACTTGGCTTACCAGAACTTTCAACCGAAAAACTCTCCGCCTATCTTGAATCAATACCAAGTAGCACAAGAAAATCAAACTGGCTCGAAAATGCTGTCTTGTATTCTCCAAAATCAAAAGAAACAATCAGAGCATTTCTTGAAACGGAAGAAAAAGCATTAAACCGCATAAAAGAACTCTTGATGTACGGACAAGATGTCGCAAGCTGCTCATGCTCACTCAATGATGAACTTCATCAGCTCATTTCTGCACGGGAATACTTGTTTTTGCATTTTCCAGACGGCTACACATGCGACACAGCGAGCATAAGTTTTTTAAAGCGTATACGCGGTCAGATAGACTTTTTTTTAAAAGACATAAAATACTCACTCAAAACGCTTAGCATGTCAGCACTTTAGCAACAATCGACCAAGAATTTTTAAGGAATCAACAGCCTCACAGACATCATGAACGCGGATAATCGAAGCCCCGTTTTGCACGGAAATAAGGTTTGCGGCAATCGTGCCAGAAAGCCGCTCATCAACAGCGCGGTTAGTCACATCCCCAATGCATGTTTTTCTGGATAATGCCATAAGAACGGGATATACTCCATCTGCAAGGCTGCCACAACGACGGATAAGCTCAAAATTATCATCCGTGCTTTTTCCAAATCCGATTCCAGGATCAAGCCATATTTTATCTGATGCTATGCCATGAGCTGTAGCGAATGCAATCCGTTCACACAAATAGGCATTTACTTCATCGAAAACATTTTTATAGATCGTGTTTTTTTGCATTGTTGACGGATTTCCCCGCTTATGCATTAAAATGACCGGGATTTTTTTTTCAGCACAAAACGAAGGCAGTGCCTCATCATCCTCAAGAGCCGAAATATCATTTAAAATATCCGCGCCTTCTTCAAAGCAGGCCTTCATAACCGCAGATTTCCGCGTATCGATACTGATGGGAATCGATAAATGAGTTCGAATTTCTCGGACAACAGGAACAATCCGCCTGATTTCTTCTTCAACGCTGACATACTCGCTACCAGGACGGGTTGATTCTGCACCAATATCAAGAATATCAGCACCCGAATCGATAAGACGGAGTGCCCTTTCAAGCCCGCCCCTGCTCTTTTCAAAAAATGAATCGGGCGTCACATTGACGATGCCCATAACAAAAGCAGGGAGTTCGGTAGAAATGGTACGATTTGAAAGATAAAGTGATTTCATAGCATTAAAAATAGTAGGGGCTGTCGAGCGGTGCGCCAATTGCCATTACGCCGTCAAGATAGCCTTTTTTGCGATTTTTTGCATAAATTTCTGCATACATACCAGAATTGTCATCATTCAGCTGGATATTTCTGATTTCAATGGGATCATTTTCAGAAAAACCTGACTCATCAGCGACAGAGCCTTTGATAATCTGTTCGATTGAATACTTGCGGCTGTTTGAGCTTGAGACAGCGACAAGCTTCATACCGAAAATCGGCACAAAGGACTTTGCGATAATATCGCCTTTATAAATAACGTAGCCTGGATTTTCCGGGCGAATACCAAGATATATCTCAGACTCAAACAGTTCTTCTTCGCCACGACGATACTTGATTTTTACGATTGACTTTGCAGGCAGCTTCATAAGTACATTCTGCATATCTTCAAGCGTAGTGATTTTTTCTCCGTCAAGTTCCGTAATCACATCGCCCACGAGAATTCGTGCACGGCTTGCGCTATTTCCCGGAAAAATATATTGCACCTCAAGCCCCGCGTCTTTTCCAAGTTCCTTCTTTGTGTGCCCATAACAACCAATCCACGGGTGCAAAACCTTGCCCCCCGCATACAATGCCGGCAAAAGGGATTTTAAATACTCAACGGGAATTGCGAAATTGAGTCCTTCAAATTGCAGCATGCCGGCAAAAACAATCGCCTGCACATTTCCATTTGAGTCAATGCACGGACCGCCTGAATTTCCCTGATTAACGGCGGCATCAATCTGCATAACAGAGCCGAGCGTAAACAATTTGCGGTCTGTCGCGCTCACAATTCCACTGGTCAGCGTGCGTTCCAAGCCAACAGGAGAGCCAATCGCATAAATTTTATCGCCGACATCCAAATCCGCGCTTGAGCCCAAAGTGAACACAAACGGCGCATCGACTTCCGTTTTTAAAAGTGCCAAGTCAATTTCAGGGTCATAGCCGATTACTTTTGCAGGAATCCGCGTATCACTGTCTTCGGCAAGCTTAATGAAAAGCCGTGAAAAGCCCTCGTTTTTTTTATTGACTAAATCTTCGATGACATGGTGGTTTGTAACAATGTAGCCGTCTTTTGAGATAAAAAAGCCAGAGCCAATCACACGGTCAGCATAGCCCATTCCGTTTTGGACTTTTATTCCTTTATCGACCCAAATAGTGACTGTTCCGCTTATATATGATGAAATTTTTTTGTTTTCGTTTGAATTTTTATGCAAACCGGGAACGACATTTTTAGACAGTGAAAGCAATTCAGAGCGAGTTTTGGAAAGCTGCCCGAGCGACGGAGCATGTATCGTTTCCAGTGATTTTTGAATTCTGAGCGCATTAAACCAGTCTGATTTTTGAACAGCAGAATCAAATTCTTCGAGAACAGATTTTTCGCAATCAGAAATAGTCTGGCTGTCGTCCAAAAGAGAGGCGCGCCACAGTGCCTGCACAGGATTTTTTTCGAGCAAATCAAGGATTCTCTTTCGTTCTTCCTTTCTGGCATCTTCCTGAGTGTAATCAATGTCTGTGTATACATGTTGAGGCTCACGCACGGAAGTGCATGAAATAAAACAGAGGATAAAAAGCAGGAAGCCGATATTTTTTTTAAATGCAAACATATTATTGTTTTTTCTCGCTTTCTTCTATGAGTTGTGAGATGCCTTCGTCTGAAATTTTCATTCCGAAAATCAATGTTTCGATTCGTACCGCAAGGAATCGGTTTTTCTCTGAATCTGAGGCGTTGCGCTCTGACTGCTCAACTATAATAGAAACACCTTGCTCATGCGTTTGGTTAATCTCCTGTATGATATTTTCTTCGATTTTTGCGGATATAACAGAATTTTCATGTGACGAGGAACGAATCCAGTAGAAATTTTTGCTCTTTCCCTTTTCAACAAACAGATTTTCGCTTGTATCGCTGCCATTTTTTTGAATCTGAACAGAAACAGGAAGCGCATTTTCAAAAAACACGGTTACAATCGAATCAACATAGTCTGAAGAATTGTTTGCTTCTGAAAACTCACCGTAATTCAAAATGGGATAATGAAATTTTGATTGTTCGCGCACGATTCCGTCATCTGATGACGGCTGCTTTATATATTGGACATTCCATATTCCATCACCATCGGTATCCCATGATGAGATTTTTCCAGGAATTTTTGCCCCTTCTTTTGCACCGAGATACTCTTCGGTAAAATCAGGAATCGTATCACCATTTTGATCGACCGTGATTTTTTTGACATAAAAGCCCGTTCCAGAGGCGGGAGAGCCAAACAGATTCGTCATAATCTGCATTTCATCGCCCGATGAAATATAGTTTTCGCTTCGGTCAGGACCGACAAAATCTGATGAAAAGCCATACAATTCGGTAGTCTCAAAAAGCCCGTCACCATCACTATCAACTTTTCGGGAGACAGGGATTCCATTTTCAAATTGAGCCATCGCATATATCTTTTCGCCGACAGAATAACTTGCGATTTGCGCGACACCATTCAAAAGGCTCACCTGTATAACCGCGCCATTTCGTTCTTTAGAAGGAATCGTGTAACTTAACGCAGAACGAAGCAATCTCTGCCCAGAAATGCTTCCACCGCCATTTTCAGCAAGAACAGGAACAAAGAAATCAAAATCAAGGCTTCCCCGAATGGAAGAATCTGGTTCAACCGTAAAGGGAGACCATGCCAGTGTTTCTGCAATCAGTGTAATTTTTAAATCAGAATGAAGGCTCGCCATTTTATACTTTGCAGTGGAAATATACGGCCAAGAAGAATAGTCAAGTTCAAGCGCATTCTCAGACATTGAAAGTGAAAGCGGAACGCCGAAATCGCAGGACGCACTCCAATCGCTTTCATCATCTTGATTGTCATCGTAGGTAATAGTCTCCGGGCGACCACGCTTGTAGACAACGGTCATATTGGAAACTAAATCGCCATCGGTATCAAAGGTGAGAATGCCATTGTATGCATTTAAATACTCAGCGAATTCTTTTTTGGCATCAGTTGTTTTTAAAAGAGCGGCAAAATCTTCGAGAATCGTAACGGGAACGGTTTTGTCAGAAAACTGATAAAAATAATCCAATGCCGTGTCTTCATTTAAAAGACCTGTTTTTAAAGCCTCAAGCGCATACAGCGGAGATTTTAGCCCTTTTGAGTTGAATGCTTTGAGCATACGGACTTTTTTAGATTCTGATTTTCCCTGCTTTTCTTCAGAGGCAAAAATTGCCGCGTAAATTTCGAGTTCTTCATTTGCATTTTTATACAATGGCACGGTAAGCGCAAAGGCATCTGCAAGCGAAAGCACATCGCTCGTTATAGATGAAGAATAAAAGCCACTGTTTCGGAAAAACTGATACTCATGCGTGTAAAAGAGCCAGGCAAAGCGAGAATCAGCGGGGTAAATTCTGCGTGCAGAATCAATCCGACTGCGTGCTTTGTGTATGTTTTCTGTATCGCCGAGACAGTAATATGATTTTGCACGGATGTATTCGGCATCAGCAGAGTAAATGAACGGAGCGGAATCAAGGGTGGCAATAGCCTGAACAAACTGCTTCGTTGAACAAAGAATATCAGCATACAGAATTCTTGCCCCGTCGCGATTATAATCAACCCATTCAGCGTCCGTGAGCGCGGTAACAACCAGTGGCAACACCTGAGATTTTTTTTCGCCGAGATTCATCTGGCAAATGGCACGAAGATACCACAAGTCTGCGATTTTATCATCATAGGCAAGGCCCATTTTTGCGTTTGAATCAGCCTCATTCCATAGTTTTTCAGACGCATACTGCTTAGACAGCTGGAGATAGCGGATAGCGGTACGGCGATTGGCAGAAGCTGCGGAAGACTGCGCAAAAACAGCAGATGCAGCTACTACTACGAAAATATATAGAAAAGAAACAATTTTTTTTACCATCAAAAAACTTCCTTTCTGTATTCTACTATAAAGTATGAAATTCTACAATCTGAATTTTTGAATCAGGCAGAAATACAGTGGACCTGCCCCATTCGCTCTGTCTGGCAAAATCTGCGCCCCATATTCCGTTTTTTCATAGTCAGGAAGTTCTGAATCACAAAACGGTTTATACTGCAAGCTGAGTGCAGGTTCGATAATCTTTGCATCATCAAATTTTTTACGCAGTTTTTCGATTATCTTGTCATTTTCATCGGGAGAAAGCGCACATGTTGAATACAAGAGAAATCCATTCGCTTTCAACATTCTCCATGCAGATGACAAAAGTGCCCACTGCGCAATCGAAAGCGTTTTTATTCGTGATGGACTCCAGTCGTTCAGATATTTTTCGTCATGGAACACATGGCGTTCGGAAGAGCACGGAGCATCAAGCAAAATGGCATCAAACGCGCCCTCATTTTCGCTCGAACGGCACATCACGGCACCGTCCTTGCAGATTACCTGTACACGCTCTTGAATTTCCTGCGGAAGACAATCCTGAACCGTATGCAACAGCCGATTCTTCCGTTCAGCAGAGCGTTCATTAGAAAGCAGCGAGGCAGTTTCGTTCATATTTGAGGCAAGCACGAGCGTTTTTCCGCCGGGAGCCGCACAGACATCAAGAATATGTTCCGCGTGTTCTAATGGAAGTGAAAGAGCTGCACGCACCGAAGCAGAATCAAGGAAATACGATTTTTGACCGCCCGCCTTCCATTCGGCATAGTCACTTTCAAGGGAAAAAGAGTCTTTTAATTTTTGCCAACGCTCGCCAAAGAGATGTGCATAATATTCGTCAAATCCCTGCGCACCGCTCAGTTTTTTATTTCGGTCTTTTTGCTTCATGCGTCACTCGTAGAATATATCTGTGCCAGCCTTGTAATCTTGATGAAATGTATACAAGTCAAAATCAGGATAGTCCGTGTGAATTTCCACCGTAAACTGCGGAATTTCGTCATTTTCTGCTGATTCAGCTTCTTTTATGTCCAAGATTCCTGCCTTAATTTTGTAGCGTATTACCTGTTCGACCGCCGCATCGATTTTTTTTGCGAATTCCGGTTTTTCTGTCGCCGTTTCAAGCAGAATTTTTGCAACAGAACCGAATTTTTTTTCTGAAAGCATGATGACATTGATTCCAGCCTCAATCGCGCTTACGACGGCTTTTTCTGGCGGATAGCCATTTTTGGACAGAGCACCCATAAAAATATCATCGGAAAAAATAAGCCCGGTAAAATTGAGCTGATTCCGCAACACCTGCGTGACCCAATACGGCGAAAGGCAGGCAGGAATTTCTGATTCGGTGTAGGATTCATCATCGGTGATGGTAAGCCGCGCATGGCTCATCAAGACAGCTGAAGCATGGGGAAGCAGATTCTTAAAAGGCGCAAGATAGTATTCTTCAAATTCTTTTTTTGTGACAGAAATTTCCGGCAATCCTGAATGCGGGTCGGTACTTGAATTTCCCGGAAAATGCTTTAAAACCGTAGCGATTTGATTTTCTTCATAGGCGAGGACGCAGTTTTTGCCATATGAAAGCACTTTTTCAAGATTTCCGAAACTCCGCGTATCCAAAAAATCTTTGTTCTCGTCATTTTCGACTTCAATGACAGGGGCAAGATTTAAATGGAAGCCAAGATTTTTCATCTGCCGAGCCTGTGCAGAATATAACTGCGCGGCCCCGTCTAGAGAGAATGTGTCAGCGACTTTTTTTTCTGCCCACAGGACGCTCGTAAGGGAACGCAAGCGATTCACATAGCCGCCTTCCTGATCAACAGAGATATACGGCGGAATATTTTGATTTTTTATATAAAAATCGCGGATTGATGAAATATATTCGTGCGTTTCAAGCGGATCGTTTGAAATGTTGTACGAAAAAAGAAGGACACCGCCAGAAACAAGCGGGCTTCCACTCTCAGGTTTACCAAAAAGCACGCCCGTTTTTTCGACTGCATGATAGCGTTCGTTTCCTTCGATATTCACAAGAAAGAGCTGGGATATTTTTACTTCACGGGGAAGCGCAGAAACATAGTCGGAAACAGCCTTGTCTTTTGCCTGCTCGATTGCCTGTTTTCGTTGCAGTTCAATTTGCTCAGGAGTCAGTTTTTTGGTACAGGAAGAAAGAAAAAGCGAGAAAACGACACAAAGCAGGCACAGCGCTTTGGCACAAATAGGCGCAGATACACGCATAAAAATTTTCATGAAACAAGTGTACAAAATCAGCGCAAAAAAAGCCATATGGCGCGTGCAGAATCACTTATGAATATCTAAATTCCGCTTGTTCCATGTGGAAGGATTGTACAATTCAAGTTCGGTGATTTCCTTCCAGCGGTATTTGGGAAATACGGGCGGAAACGGCGAAGCAGGGAGAGGCTTTTTTTGGCTATTGGTGGCTTCGACCGTACCCAAAAAACGCTGTGAGATTTGGACAGCAGTGCGCTCGCTTCCTTCAGGAACTTTAAGCAGATATGGCTCGCCAAATGCCACGATTCCTCCGTCAGAATCGTAGGTGAGTTTTTTTTCAAATTGAGATGATTTTTGAATATTTCGGATTTTTGTGCTTCTTCCTGTGGTACATTGATAGACATTCGTTCCGATTCTCAGATATTTGTCCACCGAGAAAATCTTTTCGCCGTCAGAAAAAGTTGCCTTTGCGTATGAATAATCCATTTCAGAAAGCCAGTAACGGATTTTGTAGATTTCTTTGCCTTCACTCTCCACAAAATACGACAGGACTTCCTTTTTAAAAATAGGCTGTGAAATCGTGATGCCGTTTGCAGTCGCTGCTGCGCGATAAAATCCATCACGGGAAGATGAATGTGATTCCGAGACTTGAGCCGAATCAGAAACGGAAAAATCGGTGACTTGTGCGCTGTCCTTAATCATAAAATCCATGTAGAGCTTTTCGTCGATGATACAAATCGGGATGAGCACAGGAATTTTTTCGTACGGATAAGTGACTGAAAGCTCATAAACGCCTGCCGTTTTTGAAGGATTTTCACAAATCGTTGTGTAGCGAATCTGAATATCTTCAGCCGGAGATTTGGTCGTATTGTTTCTGTCACGCGATTTAAACTCAGAAAAAGATGCTGGTTCTGCAGCGCGATCGTCATACCATTGGTAAAAAACGCGCAGGACGAGGGCAAATTCATTTTTGTTTGAAAACATTAAAAGGCGGTCAGTCCCCTGCCACATGCCTTGCAAAAGGAGCGGAACAGTTTCTGAAAAAATATGCTCGGTGACGGAAGGCAACGCTACGCTTTCATTCCGTACCGAAACAAGCCCCTCGCCTGTTTGTGTCGTCTGGGCAAAAAGAGCAGGTAAAGAAAAGAGAAAAGCAAGTATAAAATTCAGTTTTCTGATTTCTGTTTTCAATTCTATCTTCCTGTATGTCCTGGTATTCCCGCCCGTGAAACTGGCCAGAATCGGTATGATGTGGAGCCAAGCATACGATTTTTATGCACATACTGAGGCTGCATATCCGTTGTGTATGTGACGGAATAGGCATCAAACGGGGTAAGCTTTGTAGTCCATCGGTCGTATGAGTGGCGCATATCAAGCGAATTGAATCGGTTATCGCCCATCATAAAATAGCAGTTTTCTGGAATGTAGCGCGGAGAGCCGTCATCTGCGTTTGCAGGAAAAATCGGCATATTCCGTAAATCCAGCAGCATGACATAAGTGTAGAGTTTTTGCGCGTTCTGAAGATTTTCGTTCTGCTGCACATCCCGCTGCCAGACTTCATTATGCACTCCAGAAATATACAATTCTGCGTTGCGAAGAATCATTTTTCCAGAAAGCAGTTTTATCATAAGGTTGAGGCGGAAATTCGCTTCTGAATAAAGGTCATCGCTAAATTCAGGAACATGAGAAATCCAATCGCACATAAATGAAGAAAACCACTCGCTGCCGTTCTGGGAAGAAAGCAATCCTGCCGTAAAATAGCTTGAATTGATAAACAACGAATAAACGGAAAGCTGCTCGTCAGAAAAGGAAAGCGTACCGCTCTTTGAATTGGAAGATTTTTTCCAGATTGCCTCAAATTTTGTGGCAATTTCCGTGCATTCAGAAGAGAGCTCATCAAAATTAAGATTTTTTCGCTCTTCTTCGACTGAAAGCAAATCAGCATAGTCACTTTCGGTGAGCGGAAAATCGTGGATACCACTTTTTAATGAAGGGCGAACCGCGTTTAAATTCCATGTCGCCCATGAAGCATCAGAGTCGACAGCGGTAAACTGCGGGGAATCTTTTGTGCGCACATACAAAATGCCGTCCTGCATCATAAGCTGCTCGCCCGCAACGCCACAAACGCGCTTTACGAGCGGATCTGCTTTTTGATTGCCTTTTTCGTCAACATTTAGATTGACTTTAGTGAGCGTACACATATACACGAGCTGAGATAAAAAAGTACGGACTTCAGACTTGCGGTCGTTGGCATAGTGGGGATTCCTAAAAACCACAATATCGCCACGATTATATTTTTTAATATATGGAAGCCCCACTTCTGAAAGCGGGAATTTTGGACCGCTCAGCGTTTTAAAAACAACCACCCGATCTTTGATTAAAAATTCGGGCACCATTGATTCAGAAGGAATTTCGTACAACTGCACGATAAAAATATTTAATAGAAGAACCATAAAAACAGCCTGAACCAATGCGTCAATCCAGCTCAAAAGTTCAAAGACGGTTGCTTTTACCAGTGCAGTTTGCCCGCGATTTTTACGCTCAGCCTTTTTTGCCTCGACAAAGGCATGCCACTCGCCACTTACCTTTGAAATATGCTTGGGATTTAGATAATAAGAAATCACGACGGAAATGGCAGACGCGAAAATCCACAAAATTACCGAAACAATATCAAGCGCATACGGAGTGCCCGTCTCACCCGACCTACGAAACACAAAGGAAATAAGCAAAACATACGGAAGATATTGCAAAAATTCTCGCAAAACGGAAATAAATGCCAATTTTGACTCAGAAAAGAGCTTTTTAAATGAAAAAAAGAATAAAAGAACCGTAAAAATGAGCGAAACAGGAAACGCAATCAAAGAGATGTCAGCATGAAAAGAAACAAGCGTACACGAAAAAACTGCCGAAAAAATACAGCACAAAAGAGAAAGAAACTGAATTCTTTTTATATTCATAGAATGATTATATCAAATATGGCAAAAAGTTACCATATAGAGAGCACAAAAACTACGCTTCGATGCCCTGACTCAGCTGCAAGTACATTTGGTCTGCCAAGCCGAAGCCTGCGTTTTTCGTCATCATCGTGGCGTATTCATCGTAGAGCATGTCCTCGTACATGTTTTTTGCGTAGCTTGATTCGCTTTCTGCCTTCATCACGGTTTTTCGCATTGAAGAGAGCATCATTTTGACGATGTATGATTCCATTTCGAGTGATTTTTCGTAGAGTTTTGAAGTGCGGTCGATTTCTCTCGGCTGTACATGAGGATTTGCCTGGTTTGCCGCCGCTCCCTGTGGAAGCGCGTGCTTGTCGCTTTCAGCCATGAAGCTGCCCGTAAAGCCCGAAGTCCAGTCGCCGTTGATTCTTCCGTCGTAAGAAGTTTGTGCAGAAGAGAGATTTTTTCCGACACCAGCGGCTTCGTTTTTTGCGAGAGATTTTGCTTCGTTTACAAGCGCATCGAATTTTCCCTTTTCAGAAGAAATCTTCGCGCTCAAAGAAGCCCCTTCTCCTTTCGTAATGCTACTTATTCCACCGATTGTCATAAAAATTCCCCTCTTTTTTATCCACAGATAGGCACAGATTTTCACAGATTATATATTTCTTAATTGAAAGTATTCCATATTAAATCGAAATAATCTCGTATAACAAAAATCCTAATCTGTGTGTATCTGTGTTAATCTGTGGATTCTATTTATCTCTTCAAATTCACTGCCGTTGAGAGCATTGAGTCTGTTGTTTGGATGGCTTTTGAGTTGAACTCGTAGGCGCGCTGGGCGACTATCATCTGAACCATTTCGTTTACGACCGAAACATTGCTCATTTCGACGAACTTGTGCTTAGTCACGCCGAAGCCCTCAAAGCCAGGACGGCCCGCGATTGCCTCGCCAGACGCGTTCGTCACTTTGAAAAGGTTGTCTCCCACGGCTTCAAGGCCCGCGTTGTTCGGGAAGCGGTACAATTCAATCTGCGCCACATCAACAGGGTCGTCCTGTCCGAAAATCTTTACCGAGACGCGGCCTGTATCGTCAATCGTGAGCGTGTGAATGTCGTAGCCTTCGGGCATAATCACTTCCGGCTGAACGCGGAGTCCGTTTGAGTTTACGAGCTGACCGTTCATGTCGATTTTGAAAGACCCGTCTCGCGTGTAGGCATAGCTTCCGTCGTACTGCATGACGCGGAAAAAACCGTCGCCCACAACCGCGACATCAGTGTCAACGCCCGTTGCCTGGAGAGAGCCTTGCGTGAACACGCGCTGGGTTGCCGCGACCTTCGTACCCGCGCCCTGCTGGATTCCCACAGGAGTCACGGTATCTTCGGTTGCCGGAGTGCCCGCCAGTTTCACATTCTGATAGATAAGATCCTCGAACTCAACTCGCTGCTGTTTGAATCCCGTTGTGTTGACATTTGAGAGGTTGTTTGAAATCGTGTCAAGATTTTGCTGCTGACCGTTCATACCTGTCGCTGCTGTCCAAAGACTTCTTACCATATTTTTTTTCTCCTAAGGCAAATTGCGTTTCAATCTGATATTATGATTATCGGAATTTGAAAAATAAATTTAACCACAGATTACACAGATTTTCACAGATTTTTGTTTTTTCATCTGCGGCAATCTGTGGATAGTTTCTTCTCCGTGAAATTCTGCTTCTAACAAAAAATTATTACGCTTATATCCTTTACAATTTATGGCAGTATGCTAGAATAGGGATTCGAGGTTTTTATGAAAAAGAAGAATTTGTCTATTCGCTTTGGTTTGCGTTTAGGCGTTGAAATCATTGTTTTGATAACGGTGCTTTCAGTTGCAACTATTTTTGCTGTTCAAAAAGGAATAGAAAAAACATATATCACTTCTACAACAGAATTGATTCAAGCGCAGGTGCAAGGCTTGAGCTATCGCAATTCAAAATTCATGCAGCAGCTCCGCATGTATACAATGGCAGACCCTGTACAAGAAGGTGCTTCTACCGAAGAATTTATTGAATGGCTCGTCGCCCATGCGAAAATTCGCAGTTCAGATTTTCGTGATATGCTCTTTTGCGACTATGCGACAGGGCTGGCCTACAGCGACCGTGGTGAAATTTTCGATGTTTCAGGAACAGAATATTTTCAATTTATGAAATCGAGCGGAAAATCTCAGTATGTGAGTAATCCAATTGGTTCTGATAATGATGATACGGCCTACTATGTTTGCAAATCGATTTCTATCAATAAAAAATCAATCGGTTTTATTGCGGGGGCGGTTTCTCATGCGCGCCTTGCTGAAGCTATCGATGCGATTACAATTGGAGAATCTGGCTATGCGATGTTGCTTACGGGTGACGGCACGATTATGGCGTTTCCCGATAAATCAATCGTTATGCGCGAAAATTTTACGCGCGTTAATGCGGAATTTGCGGGTGTTTCAGAAATTGCTCAGGCAATGGTGCGTGGTGAAAGTGGTAACGGCTGGGTTGAAGGCGTGCAGGGGCAAGAACTCATGGTGTACGCGCCTGTTTCGGGAACGCCCTGGAGTATGGCATTGTGTGTCCCGAAAGCACAAGTGTTTGCCACAAGCCGCTCCCTCACATTCATCATGTTCTGTTTTGCGCTCGGAATCGCGGTCATTTTGATTGGAACTTCGGCGATTTCCGTTTTCAGAATGTTAAAACCGCTCCGAATTCTTGACAAAAATCTCAACGGAATCGCGTCGGGAAATGCAGACCTCACGCAGCGAATCAAAGTCCACACGAACGATGACATCGGCTCTGTTACGAACGGATTCAACACCTTCGTCGAAAAATTGCAGGACATTATGAAAGATGTCAAATCGTCACGAAATGATTTGAGCGACGCGGGAATTGAAATGCACTCAGGTATCGAAGAAAACACGCGCTCTGTTGCGGACATTCTTTCCAATATCGAAAGCGTTCAGAATCAAATCGGAAACCAGTCGGCGAGCGTTGACGAAACGGCGGGCGCGGTGAACGAAATCGCCTCAAACATCGAGAGCCTTGAGCGCATGATTGACACGCAGTCGCGCGGGGTGAGCGAGGCTTCTTCTGCCGTTGAAGAGATGATTGGAAACATTTCGAGCGTAAACCAATCGGTCGCGAAAATGGCGAATTCCTTTGAGATGCTGGAAACCCGCGCAAAAACGGGCAACGAAAAGCAGCGGGAAATGGCTGACCGCATTACCGAAATCGAAAGCCAGTCAAACATGTTGCAGGAAGCGAATGTGGCGATTGCGGCTATCGCTGAGCAGACGAATTTGCTCGCTATGAACGCGGCAATCGAGGCGGCTCATGCGGGCGAAGCGGGAAAGGGCTTTGCGGTCGTTGCGGACGAAATCCGAAAACTTTCCGAAACTTCCGCCGTGCAGTCAAAGCAAATCGGCGAGCAGCTTAATAAAATCAAAGGTTCTATTGAATCGGTGGTTTCGGCTTCCGAGGAAACGAGCGCGACCTTTACTTCCGTTTCTGACGGCATCAAAGAAACCGACGAACTTGTGCGCCAAATTAAAAGCGCGATGGAAGAACAGCAGGAAGGAAGCAAGCAGATTGTTGACGCGCTTCGCAACATGAGCGACAGCACTGCCGAAGTCAAGACGGCGAGCGCAGAGATGAGCGAAGGAAACAAGCAGATTCTCGATGAAGTGCGCCGCCTCAAAGACGCAACGGGCGTTATGAAAGACAGCGTTATGCTCATGAGTTCAAGCGCGATAAAAATCCGAGAAACAGGCAGCGCGTTGGACACGATTTCTGATAAAATGAAAACATCGATTGAGCTTATCGGAAATCAAATTGATAACTTCCAAGTGTAAGAACGACACACAGATGCGCGAGCCATAAAGCCTACGCGTGTCTGTGCGAATGCTTGCAACTGCTCATCGATTTGAATATTATTTTACCTTTTTCGCTCGTTTTTTTGGCACAATAATCGAATAGTTAATTGTTTTTTCGATTTCTTTGCCCGCTTCAAGCTCAATATTCCAGCATAACGAAAACATGAATGCATTTCCCGAAATGGTGGGCATGTCGCTTACAGAGGATGGCCGTCGGAAAATCAACGGCATGCACGCGATGTCGCATAATTCATTCGGCTCGTAAATAAAAGAAATATCATTGGAAGTGTCCGTAATCTGCGCATACGAGACCTTTTTGACCTGACGCGGCGAATCTTTTGCATCGATTTCTGCTTTTTCGTTATTAGCGATTGTCTCTACTTTATAGGAATTTGCCTTAACGGAAGAAAAATCAGTTTGGGCATAATTTGACTCAACGGCAAGCACTCCCTTAAAATCAAATGCACTTTCATTTTTAAGGATGTACTGAATCATAAATCCGTTTGAATTCGCGACATATTTTTTAATCAGGGTAACATTTGCCTGAATCGGAGAAAAAGTTCCCGTCCCCGTAAGTTTGATTTCATGCCGATGCGCATCAAAAGAAAGCTGTTTGAAAACAATCTGGGAAAAAATGCCATTTCCGACAGGATTGCCCTTTTTGTACTCGGCGAATTCTTCAGTAGAAAAAAGATGGTCGACAAAAAGCCCGCGGTGATACTTGTCTTCAATTTTGTCAAACTGCTTGATTCGGCGGGGAGAATCAGCATAATTTCCGGTATTATGCATGATATCAAGCTCTGTGATTTGCGCGGCTTTTAAAGAAATGCAGGCATTGTATTGCTTCATGGCGCAAATATACTCATTAAAGCCATCGCTGTTATAATCATAACTTGAGACCGTTTCTTTAAAATCACCATTCTGGGCTTCGCGCACCAGTTTTTCGGCTTCGGTAAGATTTCGATATGCGAGCTGACGGACTGCATTGTTTGCAAAAACACCGTCAGGGTCACAAATATACGCCTCGCCCGTCTGCGCTATCCAGAGTTTTTCCCGCGCTATTTTTTTGCGTGATTTATCGCCCTTGCTCTGATTTATAAGGAGCGAAATGTAAAGCATGCGGTCGTACAACGCTTTGTTCTGCGGATAGGTGAGCAAAAAATCAAAAATCGTAGGCTGTATCGACTGAACAGGAGATTCTTCATACGGCCGTTTTGCCCATTTTGCGACATCGGAGCGGATACCGGCAGGAATATACGAAGGAATTCTCGTTTGCTCGCGATGAAGGTATTCTGTAGGCAGCGTGATTTTTATTGACTCAGGAAAAAATTCTTTTGCCGCAAGAAAAAGCTTTGAAAACCATTTTGAATCGTACAATTTTTGAAACTGATTTTCTTCGATTTTAACGACAACAATTCGCTCGTCAGTAAAGGCATTGTATGAGTCGTCTTTTGTAAGATAATTGACAGTATCAAAAAGATTCCGCAAATATTCGCGCGGAGCAATCAGCATATTCGGTATGAATTCGCGGCTTACACCCAGCACGCTCATGTTTTTTCCCTGTTCGCTGACCAAAAGCGGAAGATAGCTCTGACTTTCTTTGGGGATAAGAGAGTTATCAAGGAATACATATTCCATACCGCAGGACTGAAAGCACGGAATAAGGGAATTGTCCCAGATTGAGTGGGAAATAGTCATGCCGCGTGGACGCTTTCCTACCGCACGACGGAGTTCCGAAGTCATGAGCTCAATTTGCCCAGTTCTGTCGGGAGCAAAAAGGAGCGGAAAAACTGGATTATAATAGCCGCTTCCTAAAAATTCCGTCTTTTTTTGGCCGATGATTTTTGAAAGCAACTGGGTGAATTCAGAATGTTCACGATTAATCCAAGAAACAAGAGGACCTGAGAGCGAGAGGGAAAAACAGCTTTCTGGATGTTCGTAAAGAAATGATGCTATGTTTTTATATGTGCTCTGGTACTTTTTTTCAAAATCATCGTGATGAGAAAGTATGGATGATGCACCTGTAACATAAAAACAGATATTCAGTAACTTCATAAAAAGCCTATTACAAAATCATCCCACCGTTTATGATTTTATAACAAGCAGACCAAAATTTAAAGCCTTTTTCATTATTTTCTTGAGATTTTTTTGGACGCGGAACAAGAGAAATGATGCCTTCAGGACAATACTCGATGCACTTACCGCACCCATTGCACAGGAGGCTCACCACCGCGACATTATTTTTGATTGAAATCGCTTCCTGCGGGCAGATTTTTACGCAATCGCCGAATCCCATGCAGATTTTGGGATTTTTATATTCAGAAGTATATATTTCATGAAAAAGCCGACAGTTTTTTTCGCCACGATACACAAGACGCTTTTCTTCATCAGCGGCAACATTTTCTACGAAAGCGATTTTTGAAAAATCAGCGGGAAGCGTCTTTTCTGCGCTTTCATCCTCAAAATGCAATTCTGTGGCAAGCGAAGAAGAAATTCCTTCGTATTTGAGGCGGAGAGCTGGCAAAAAGAAGCAGAACAAATAAAAAATCGCCGCCGAAATGATAAGAAGCATAAGGAAAAGCAGGAACAGAGACAAAATCATTTTGCTCCTCCAGAAAGATACAAATTAAACCAGGAAACATTAAATCCTGAAATAGCAATCATAATCAGAGCAAGGCACAGCAAAAGCACGCAGTACATTTTTAGCCCCCCCTCATCCGTGTAAAAACTCACCCGCTCTCGAACACAGTGAAAAACAATTGCCATCGAATAGAACGAAAGGACGCATGTGCACGAAATAAGAACGGCTGAGGCAATTGAAATTCCTTCGCCAAGTCCTAAAAACACAGAAAGCAGCGGAATAGAAAAATCGATAGGAGACTGGCTTATGCCAACACCGACAAAAATTTCGGTGAGCGTCGTAAAAAGAATAAAAATCAAAGTCGCGAAAAACGGATATAATTCTGAAAGCTGAACGGGAACAAGCAGCCAATTCACGAACAGATAGGCAACCGCCGTTGACGCACTCGTGGCGCAGAGTGATTTTATACAGGTAAGCAGCGATGACGAAAAAGAATCTGCGTGAGAAATAGATTTGTTGATTCCGATGCCGTAAAAAAGAACGGCCGAAGCAGAAAGAAAATAGTAAATAAATGTTGAAATCATGTATTCTCCTCCTCCCCTGCCGATGGCGCATGAGAAAAGATTCTCAGTTTATTCATTATGAAAATATATGCCATCAATAAAATTGAAACGAGGCACAGACCTCCTGGAACAGTGGCAAGGAAAACGCTGGCACCCGTTGTATTCGGATTGTACGGAAGGTGAAAGACCAAAAGTTTTTTCCATGCGGGCAGTGTAAATGTGCCATAGCCAAAAATATCCCGAATCAAGAAGAAAAAAAGCGCGAAAATAGTCATAAACAGGGCAGTCTTCATGTTGTTGATAAGATGACTTTTTAGGCCATGCTCATAGCTCAGAAAGAAGAATTCAATAATGACAGATGCAAGGGTCGGCAAAAAAATGCAAAATCCAAGCGTAAAAGCAATTATGGGGCAGAAAATTGTAAGAATCTGTTTGTAAAAAATCCCCAGCGCGATAATCGTAAGCGCAAGAATTGAATTCTGCAAATTTCCAATACGAAGCCGATGAATCGCGTGGAACAGCAAGGTAACGGAAATCATCTGAACATTAAAAAGCACAAGAAGAACCAGTGCGTACGCAAAGCGACCCGGAACAGGAATAAGAAGCGCAAGATTCGATGCGATGTAAAAATAGATTTTTTTATTTCCAGCCATAAAAATCCCCTAGTTCACCTGTGCCTTTGAAATAATAGTGGGAATCATCTTTTCCCAATAGTTCATGACATTGTTTTCGATTCGTATATCCACTGCATCAGAAGCCTTGCCGTTATCCAACGCATAGCCTGCAAAAAATACGCCTGAAACATCGTTATAGACAAACACAGCGGGAAGCGGCCCCAGTATGGAAGGAATCCTGACAATGACTCCGTAATAGCTGCCGTTTTTTCGATCATCTTTTTTGAGCAAAGAATACACTGCCGCGCTCGTGGAAAGCGTACTGTCCAGAACAATGTTCTTTCCGACGGTATAGTGCGCAGAACCGTTTCCGTACGAATCAAGCACATGCTGCATTTCCATTGCAAGCCCAGCCTTCCACGAATTGCGCGATACGAGCGTAAAAGTAACGAGGATAACCGTAAGTCCGAAAATAATTCCGAAAAAAATTGAAAAACTGATTAAGTGCTTTTTCTTTTCGGCACTGATTTTTATTTTGAGTTTACGCATCATTTCCCTCCCTAACGGCCTTTAATCGTTGCATGAGGACGGAGCCGGTAAATTCTTTCAAAAAATGATTTTCTATGCTCTGGATGAACAGCGACAGAATATTGGTGATGAGGATGATAAAGGCAAAACCTGCGGGGGACAATCCGATTCCCAAGACAAAGAACGCAAGGATTCCCGCAAAAATCCCGTAGCACCATTTGCCGCGATTCGTAAACGGGGTCGTACCATGCCACTGCAGCAAGAAGAATGTGCAGAACAAAGTACCGCTCGAAAGAAGGGCAAGAATCACATCGCCGTGCAAAAAAGTGCCGTCATAAAAGAGCGGTGCAAACAACTTGACAAGAAACGCGTATGTAAAAATGAACACCGCTGGTATTATCGGGTTAAGAATATCTGTTCCGAGCAGAATAATTGAAGAAATGATGGTAAGCAAATTGAATCGGAACGCAGGAATTAAAGAATGAGAATCCCACAGCAGAGAAACATAGCCTTCGGGAATAGAAACACCGAACAATGAAAAAATACGCTTGTTGAGCCAGTTGGTGACTGCGACATCGGCCTTAATCATCGGGAATGTGCCGTCCTGAATGAGAGTCAGCGCAATGTTTTTTGATTGCAGCGCGGAATCAGAAAGACTTACATCGGGGAAAAACTTCATTCCGATAATCCAGCAGATTGCGACCGTTACCGCAACAGGATTTATCCATGAATTTGCGAATCCGCCGAGTGTATGTTTGTTTATAAAAAGCACGGCAAAACTGATGAAAAACACAGCGACAGGAGGAAATGTTGCAGGCAACAGAAGCCCAATCATAAGCCCCCGAATCGAACTTGCCATAATCGTAAACGAATCCGTATAATTTTTTTCTTTATTTGAAAAATCCGCAGCATATGACGCGAGCAAAGAAGCAAGCATGATACACAATGAGGCAGTGCTTTTTGTTACGATAAGCAGCGCAAGTTGAGAAAGCAAAAGCGCAAGCATAATGTACGCTTCGGTCCGAACGGAAGGACGCAAATAAGTAAACGGTCCGAGAAAAACAGATTTGAACGATTTATTGCTGCTATTCAGTTTCTTGGATTTCATGATACGATTCCTTTAAGAGCGAGATTGTCTGACTCAGCGGAAGCCGCGACGGACACACAGCATTGCAAAGCCCACATTCGCTGCACAAAATCACGGATTTGTAGGCATCTTTGTCGGCGAGACAGGCATTTGAAAGATTCTCCAAGTGCGCCACGCGATAGAGATTTCCCGGCCACAACAAGACGGGGCAGATTTTACGGCAGTTTCCGCATCGAATACAATTTTTGGTGTGCTGGAATTTCGATTTTCCAGACGGAATAAATTCAACGGATTTGACAGTCCGACCGATTGGCAGCGCAAGAGTGCTGACGGCCTTTCCAGAAAGCAAGCCATTGATAACGATTTTAGAAAGATTCCGCTTAAAAAAGCCGCACTGACTGATGACATCTTCAAGCAAAGTGCCCAAGCGGACATTAAGCACCGCAGCGGAATTCAAACAATCCCCCGTTACATGGACAAAAGTGCTCACGACTGGCTTTCCGAACACAATCGCATTATAAGAATTGAGTGCCGTTATACTGTCGATGAACAAATCTTTTTTGCCGAGTTTTGAAAACAAATCGCTTTTATATGTTTTTTTGACGGTCTGAACAATGTCATGCATCGTGCCTGACGGATATTTTTTGGTATCGATTGCAACGGTAAACACATCCGTTGCCGCCATAAACAACAGCGGCTTTTTTTCTTCGAGCAGGGAATCAATATCCTCTTTGAGTGAATCTTTTTCGCCTGCTGAATAAGCGAGCACCACCGTCTTTGCGTAAAATGCCTTAGCGATTATACCAGAGCCTTCCAAAACCTGCGCAAGATATTTTTTTGACACAAAACTTTCGGTAACAAGGCTGGGGTCTTTGTCAAACAAGCGAATCACAAGGATATTATTGTAATTCACCGTCTTTTTAAGCTGATGAAAGATGGGAATTTCTTTATCGAAGGTATTTACGACTCCCGCTTCCTTAAGCAAAAACTGAATCGTAGATGCCTCATAGTTCTGCCAGTTCTGCTTCGCGCATTTTTTTCCTAAAAACGAAAAAGAGCCTTTTAAATCAATTGTTGCACACAAGCCTTGCTTTCCGTTGGAATACTGCGCCTGCTCAATCGTGCGGACGACACCCGGAATAGAAGAATGAACAAAAATTCCCTTTGCTTTTGCAATGACTTCGCCTTCCTTGACCGTATCGCCTTCTTTTACAAGAACCTCGCCATTTTCAGAATCATTTTCAAAAAGCGGAATGAGCACCGTTTTAGGCAGGAACGCATTCACAGAGTCAGAAATCAAATCTTTATCAACTGAAACAAAATTAGACGCTGAGACCATATCGTTTCCTTCCTAAAATGTAGAATAGACCTGCCGCAAACGGAAGTGAGAGCAGAATCAAAAGCATAAGCGAGCCAAACCGTTCAGAAGAAGACACGGAAGCACTCTTCGCATATCCGAACGAAGCATTTTTCCCTTGCGCAAGCATAAGTTTTTCAAGCGCAGGATAGTCAAGCCGATCGATTGATTTATAAACGCCGTCTTTGAATTCGCTGTTAAAAATATAGGCAGGATTTGTAACGGAAACAATCTTGCCGTTTTCTTCCACATAGTCAGTGATTGAGACTACTTCGCCTTCTTTTGGGTCTGAAGGTGTGTTTTCACCGATTTTTCGGTATGGAAATGTGACGGTATTCCAGCTCCATGCAACAAAATCCTTGAGCGAGACTAATTCAGCATCAGTTTTGCTTACAGGGGAAGGCAGTGACGGCATAGATGAACGCTCAGAGCCTCCACCGACATTACCAACAAAAACGAACAAAAGGAACAGCGCGAACAAAAACGCGAACAAGAAGCCAAGCAGACGGATCCCCGTATGCCCCACCACTGGCATCATCCGCGCACTTCTGATAAAGACTGGCTGAAACGAATATGATTTTTCTTTTTTTTCTTCGACAACATGATACAAAAAGACAAGGCTCAGACTTCCCAAAAATGAAATACAATAGAAGAAAGAAAGCAACGGTGAAGAAAAGAACAGCGCAAGAAGCGGAGCAAAGGCAAACAACAAGACATACGGTGAATTCAGCGCGATTTTAATAAAATCTTTGCGCCGCCAGAATTTGTGAAAGAGGAAGAATGAAAAAAGAAACAGGCAGACAGAAGCCGCAACCGTATACAACGGCCGACAGAACGCAAACAGAACAAAGAAAGCCGCGCCGCAACTAAAAAGCACTTTATTGCGAGAAAAATAAAACAAGAGCAAAAAGAACAGAGAGGCTAAAAGCGGAGCAACCCACGGAAACGACGATTTGCCATCAGAACCTGCGACCGTTCCCTGAAAGGCCGAGAGTTGGCGAATCGATTTTTCGAGGAAAACGCCCTGTGAGTCAGGTATGTAAAACACGAGCGCACGATGCAACTTGTCGGTAAAAAAATCATTCCGCCGATAGAGATACGAATCATCTGATTGTATCTGAACGGGAGCGAGCGTTGACAAAACAGGAAGACGCTGTTTTCCATAGGAAATCACAGAAGCACAGCCATTTTGTTCCAGGATAGTAAGAATATCAGACTCAGAAAGCTCTTCTGTATACACATAGAGAATACGATAGCCTTTCCAGAATTGACTGACAGGCACTGTTCTAAACTGACACAGCACAAAAAACACTATGAGAGAGAGAACAATCGGAACAATCATTTTAAAATCAATTTTCATTTCCCCACCCGCACACTGATGTTACAAGACACAGAATGCAATTCCGATAAAAAAGCCAAGAATACTGCCGACAAAGGCTTCCATCGGAGAATGTCCGTTGACTTCCTTAAGTTTTTTGAAATCAGGGAACAAATCTTGTTTTTTGAGAAGCTCCCCGATTTCATTCAAGCGACGGGCCTGCATTCCGTTTGCGCGCCGAACCCCCACCGCATCACGAATCGTAATCATATAGAAGACTATTGAAAGTATAAAGATGTCAGAATCAACACCAGAACGGTAGCCGATTGTGGTGCAGAGACAGGCCGTTATCGAAGAATGACTTGAGGGCATGCTCCCCGTGCGCCAAAAAAGCAATTCAAAAAGTTCAGAAAAACTGTGAACGCTACCAGAAAAGAGCTTTATGATAGTTTTGATAAATTGCGCACAAAGCCAACTGCATACGCATGCCAAAAAAACAGGACTGTTCAGCAGTGATTGCAAATGCACACCAACATTCGATAACATGAAGAATATTTTATCAATTAAGTAGGTTTTAGTCTATAATCGCGGAGATTTCATTTTGTCTTCCAAAAAGCGCCTGTCTTCTTCGCGTATTGAAGAAAAACGAGCGAGCGCACACAAGCGGTCACAGTCATAACTTTCAAACATGTGCTCAACAGTACATGAAAGGCATATTTTCCGCTCTTTTATGGGGCCTGCAATCGGAAAACGGAAGGCAAGGTTATACTCAGAGCCAAGCGAAACGCACATGTCAGATTTTTTTGCCGCAAACACAATAGTCTGGCAGTCAATAAAAATAACCGATGGCGCATGAAACCGCCCTTCAATAGATTCAGCATGCTCAGCGTGCTTTTCCCCCAGAAAGCGTTCAATGCGGGACTGCGAATCATCTTGCACAAAAAGCGGAAAGCGTTCATCAAACATGCAGGTAATTTCCGTTGCCTGTTCGTTTTTTAGGGATGATTTAAAAAACACCGTGACCGAAAATTCTTTCGGCGCGTTTTGGGATTTTTCTTCAAATTTGTAAATGACTTCGGGAATAACGATTGCAAGCCCGGCCGATGATTTTTGAATCGTTCCCACAAAATAAAGGGCAAGTTTATTGTAATAGAATTGAATTCGAATCTGCTCGCCTTCTAACGCTGAATATGCATCCCTTTCTTTTAAAAGTATGATTCCCGGCTCCAAAATAGCTAGTTCATCAGTCTGAAAAACAAGCGGAAATGAAAGTGCCGTTTTTTTAAAATCAGCAGTTTCGGCAGGATGCACCGTAATGGCAGGATTTTTTTGAATCAGATAATCGATTACAAGCTTTCTTTCGATGCCAGTCAGCTCATTTTTCGCCATCAAAAAATCTCCCAGTCAGCGATTTGAATCTGATCAATCTTCCAAACTCCTGAATTCTCAAAACAAAAGACAGAAAGGGTAAGCGTTGCCTTTTCGCTAAAAAATTTGACGGGAACCTCGTAGAAAATGCCATCCAAAAACGGCTGTCCGAACACAAACGATGTAAAATATTGTTTTTCAGGAATTTTTTCTTCTAATTCGGCTGCGGACGCTTCGCCATCTGGAGTATTTTGCTCAGATTCGGAAGGATTTTGTGCAGGCTCTTCCACTTTATTCAGTTCAAAACAGTCACCAAAAATGCGGTTAAAATCATTGTAGAAAAGCGCAAGTGAAAAAAGGCTGTCCTTTGCGACAAAAGAATCAGCATCTTTATTTTTAGCCAGTGTTTCAGAAAAAGATGTGAGCATTTCGCGCAGTGATTTTGAAATCAATGAGGTATCGAGCGAGCCAAATGATGGAAGCGAGGGGAAAATCTTTGAATCATCAGAAGGATTTTTTGCCGCCACGATAAGCGGAGAAAGATTTAATTTTGCAGAAATTCCAGAAACGGAAGAAACTTTTGTGGTAAGCCGATCAAATTCAAGTTCTTCAGTCCACACTGTTGAATCATACAACCTGTCTGCGGTGTAGCGAAGCGTAGGCGTGTCGTCTGCCGAAGAGAGTTCCGAATCAGCACTAGAACAAGAAGCAAAGGCAAGCAAACAGAAAGAGAAAAGACGAACTGCACGCAAAAACAACTTTTTAAACATTTTTGATATTTTAGCATATTTTTGGCTTTGTGAAAAGACAATTCAGAAGGCAGAAAATCAGGAACGCAGAAACACGGGTTTCAGTTTTCTCGCTGTGTTTCCCTCTTCTCTTTTCTGTCTTCTCTCGCACACTAGAAAAAACTTCCTTATTTCAATATAATTCTCGTAACTTTTTTATAAAAACAAGGGGTACTTTCATGGCTCTTACGCTTGCCGAAAAAATCTTGCAGGAACACATTGTCGCGGACGCGTGTCCGAATATTGATTTCAAAAAAGGAACGCCGATTCCGCGCGGCGAGGACATCGCGATTCACATTGACCAGACTTTGACGCAGGACGCGACGGGAACGATGGCGTACTTGCAGTTTGAGACCATCGGAATTCCGCGCGTAAAGACGGAACTTTCGGTCTCGTACATCGACCACAACACTTTGCAGACCGATTTCAAAAACATGGACGACCACCGCTACTTGCAGTCAGTCGCGGCAAAATACGGGCTGTATTTCTCCCGCCCGGGAAACGGCATTTGCCATCAGGTGCATTTGGAGTCGTTCGGAAAACCAGGAAAAACTTTACTCGGTTCTGACAGCCACACACCGACGGGCGGCGGAATCGGTATGATTGCTATCGGCGCGGGCGGTTTGGATGTCGCCGTGGCAATGGGCGGGGGCGCGTTCCACACTCCCATGCCAAAAATTTTCGGCGTAAAACTCACAGGCAAACTCAAAAAGGGAGTTGGCGCAAAGGACATCATTCTTGAAGTACTCCGCCGCGAGACCGTAAAAGGCGGAACGGGCGCGATTTATGAATATTTCGGCGAGGGTGTAAAAGACCTTACCGTTCCCCAGCGGGCGACAATCACGAACATGGGCGCGGAACTCGGCGCAACCTGCTCAATCTTCCCGTCAGACGAAAAAACAAAGAAATTCTTGGGATCTATGGGTCGTGCAAACGACTGGACTGAGCAGAAAGCCGACGAGGGAGCTGAATACGACAAACTCATTGAAATCAACCTTGACGAACTTCATGCCTTAGCCGCTTGCCCGCACAATCCCGATGTGATTGACACGGTAAAAAACCTTTCGGGAAAGAAAGTCACGCAGGTTGTCATCGGCTCATGCACGAACTCTTCACTCGACGACCTTGAAAGCGTTGCGGCAATCGTAAAAGGAAAGCACATCGCTCCAGGTGTTGAAGCAGGAATCGCCCCAGGAAGCCGAACCACGCTTTTGATGGCGAGCAAAGCGGGAATCCTTGAAGACTTAATCGAAGCGGGATTCCGAATCCTTGAATCTGCGTGCGGGCCGTGTATCGGTCAGGGCTTCGCTCCGAACAGCGAGGGAGTCACGCTCCGCACATTCAACCGAAACTTCAAAGGACGAAGCGGAACTGCCGACGCGAATGTGTATCTCGTCTCACCAGAGACCGCGGCTGCGGCGGCAGTCACGGGTGTGTTCACCGAGGCAGAAACGCTTTCTTATGACGACCCCGCATACAAAACAGGCGTTCGCATCTCAATGCTCGATGGAAACGACCCGCGCCTTTCAAGCCCAATGGTTTTGAATTGTGCGACCAACCGCGCGATGGTCATTCCACCGCTTCCAGAAAGCGAGGCAAGCAAAGTAGAGATTTTGCGCGGACCGAACATCAAGCCGTGCCCAGCGTGCCGTGAGTACAAGTCACATCTCTCGCTCCCCGTGCGCTTAAAGGCGAGTGACAATGTTTCAACCGACGACATCATGCCAGCGGGCGCGAAAGTGCTTCCGCTCCGCTCGAATATCCCCGAAATCTCAAAATTCACGCTCACGCGCCTTGACGAAACTTTCTACACCCGAAGTGAAGAAGCGAAATTCGCTGACTGCTGTGTAGTCGGCGGCGAAAACTACGGGCAAGGCTCTAGCCGAGAACACGCCGCGCTCGGACCGATGTATCTTGGCGTTCGTGCGGTCATCACAAAGAGTTTCGCGCGAATCCACAAGGCAAATCTCATAAATTACGGAATCATTCCGATGACATTTGCAAATCCCGCGGATTATGATAAAATTAAACAAGGTGACACGCTTGAATTGAAGGACTTGGACGATTCACTCAAAAACGGAACGCCGTTCCGTGTCTTCATCAACGGGAAAACCGAAATCGAGTGTGTGAACGACATCGCAGCCCGCTCTGCCGAAATCATCATGGCAGGAGGCTTGGCGGCTTACACGCGAAAGGGCGGAAATTGATAATTTTTATTTGCGGTTTTCTTAAAACTGACTTATAATCAAACTATCATAGTTTTTGGGAGAATACTTATGAATGTGCACAATATGATGGAAGATTTGGTCACCGCTGAAGTCAACGCTCTTTACGACCAAGTTAAAAAGACTTCTTCGCCGTGGCTTACCTGCGATTGCAAAAACTGCCGTCTCGACACAATAAGCTATGTTCTCAACCGCATTCCACCGCGCTATGTCGTTTCTGGGCGCGGTGTTACCCATTCAAACGAAATTTTTGCCGACCATCAGCTTATCGCAGATATTTCTGCGGTAGCAATGGACGGTCTACGCATCATTTCTTCTACAAAACGACCGTTTCATACGCTTCCTCGCGAAGAATGTGAAGTCAAACTCGAAGAAAATCCAAGCTACAACTTCCCTACTTTCTCAGGCACTATCCTTGACGGAAGCACATTTGAGCCAATTTCAGGCGTAAAAGTGCTTTTAAAGCTTGACGGCAAAGTTGTTGATATGGTAGACATGACATGGTCAAACCCCACCCAAACGTTCCAGAGCACACGGGGTGCGTTCACATTCTGGGCAAAATCAATTCCTGCCGAAAAATCAGGTGAAAGCAAAAAATTCGAATTTGAGCTGGAAATTGACGCTGAAGGATACGAAAAGTCTTATCACTATTTCGATGTGCCCATCATCAGCGACACCGCAACAAAAACAGAACTCAACACCGCATGTTCTATCAAGATTCGCGACATCGTTCTTTTTAAGCGCGAAGTATTTGAAGAAGATCAGGCTGAATCTAAAAGGCAATAATTTTTCTGATTTTGCACAAAACTTATTGACACGCACAGTACATTTTGTTAGAATAACTTCATTCTTTGGGCAGTTAGCTCAGTTGGTAGAGCCCCTGGTTTACACCCAGGTTGTCGGGAGTTCGAGTCTCTCACTGCCCACAAACACGGGATGTAGCGCAGCTGGTAGCGCGCTTGGTTTGGGACCAAGATGTCGCAGGTTCGAATCCTGTCATCCCGAAGAAGTTTTTTTAGTGGCAGCTCAGATGAGTTGCTTTTTTTGTTTTAAATGCGCGGTCAGGTTTTCATGCGTTTTTTCTTCATAGTTTCAGATTCCTTTGTTTTTTTCCGAAGATACAGTATAATATAGTAAGATGAAAAAACTCTTCGTTATATTAGAATTTTTTTATATATTCTCACAACTTTCGGCTTTCGACCTTACCGATGCCGCGTCCACGATCGAAGATATTTTTTCATCGTCAATTGATTCAAACGAAGGAAACACCGTTTTCCGCTCCATGAATATTCCATCAGGTGGCAGAACAGAAGCACTCGGTACGGCGTTCACCGCACTCGCAGACGATTCCAGTTTTTTTGACTACAATCCCGCCGCAAGTGCAGTCCTCGAAAAAACAGAAGTCTCTGTGTTTCACAATGCATGGATTGCAGACTCAGCATTGGAGACAGTTTCATTCACCCGCCGTAACGGAACGCTCGGATACGGCGCGCAGTTAAAATGCTTTTATGTGCCCTTTTCAGAATATAACCTGTACGGAGACAGAGTTGCCCGCAACTACTACAGCGAAACGTCCCTCACCATAAACACGGCATACAATTTTTTAGCCGGCTACACTTTTAAAGGGCTTGCCGTAGGACTAAACGCAAAATTCGCATGGCGAAGCGTGCCCGACTACACCGACAATCGCACCGATTCTGTCATTTCTGGCTCAGGATTGGAGCAATCTGCTCTGGGGCTCATGGCAGATTTGGGTATGCTGCTCAGATTCAATGCCCTCAAATTCTATTCTGACCGAACGGAAAATCTCAAAGTCGCCCTCACGCTCAATAATTTCGGCGTTGCGCTCACTGGATTCGGCTCTTCTGTCACGCAAGATGACAGCACGCCTTCACGAATTTCAGCATCCCTTTCATACAAACCATTTTCACGAGTCACAATCTGCACAGAATTACGAAAGCCATTTCTTTTTACCGACCTTTCAAGTGGCACACTTTCATTCGCAAGCGGAATCGAAACACAAATCACGCCGATTTTTGCGTTCCAGCTGGGATTTTTGCTTCAAGGCGCAAACCCGCGTTTTTCTCTCGGAAGCGAATTTGAACTCAAAGGAATTAAAATGGATGTCGCATACACCCTCGACCTCACTTCATCGGCGAATCCCGTGAATCACATTTCGGTAAGCGCAAAAATGACGCTCGGAGACCGTGGCAGAAAGGCAACAATGGAAAAAGTGGATGCAAGTTATCTTGCAGGACTCCGCTTGTACGCAGAGGGCTACTATAACGAAGCAATTTTAAAATGGAACGAAGCAATCGCCATTGCCGCCGCTTCTCCCTTGTGCATACAATTTGAGCCTGCAATCCAAGCCAGAGCCACAGCCATCAACTTCAACAGCCAGAAAGCAGAATTGGACAATATGTACGCGATTGACTTCGATGATGAATAAGGCTGTCTTTGTTATTTTTTTGGCGAGAACATTCTAAAATTCATCCAGGGGAAGATGACATGCTCTTTTTCGAGTTTCGTGAGCCATTCCGTGCTTACGGTGTTTGAGCCTAATGCATCAAACACAATCATAAATGCCTTGATTGATTCTTTGAACCGTTTTGTCGCATATTCAGGGAAAACGCCATCATGAATCATCTTCGCCCACTCTCCGCTTTGAGACAGCATAAGTTCCTTTGCCCCAAGATCAAGAAGCCGCACTTTAAGCCCCGTTTCGTTGGGAAATCGGTCTGACAAATCAACCATGCGCTTGCTCATTTTGCGCGTATAGCGAATCATCCAGCCGTTCGTACTGTCAAGCAAATCTTCGCCATAACTGTTGCCTTGCGCGGCCCCTGAATACGGCTTGATTTTTGGAAGCGCAAATTGATTGCCAATCAGCGGAGAAAGATGAGAAAGAGAAAGCGAAGATTCGTTCGCAACGCGGATTACCTGCTCCAGCCAGTCAACGCCTTCCGCCCAGTCCTGACCCAGTGTTTTGGCATCAATTATGCAGAGAAGCGAGGGCGACTTTCCTTTCATAAGCTGCTCGGCTTCAGTGAGCTTGGCATTTTTAGAATCGATAAACGCCTGTGCGTCAATTTTAAGCTGTTGTGAAACTTCGGACTCGCTGTAAACGGCATGATGTTTGTTCCAATAGCGGAAATATGACGGAATTCGGGTCAGATCTTCTTCGAGAAAGCCACAGTTTTGCAGTGTCTCACCAGAAAGTTCAAAAGCGATGTCCTTTCCCTGCTCTTTGTAAACGGAATTGTGAGAAAAAGAAATCACATCGTCTGGAGAATCTGCGTCCTGCGCAAAAAGAGCGAGCGAGGTATGCGTAAGGCTTGTAGAAGTATCCAAATCGCAGCGAACCGGCGCAAAAATTCCGTGTTCTGGAGGATTTTCGCTAAAAAGCAAGGAACGAATATCAACGATTGTGTAACGGAATCCATACGAACGAAGAACACGCTCGATTCCAGGCGTATAACCCATAAACGGCAGATAGAAACCGTCAGGATTTGAGCCAAAATAGTGCCGATGGGAAAGCAGCCCGATTTCGACCTGAGCATTTAAAATTTCTGTCATGTCGCCATAATGCGGCAAAAAAGCGTATGTGCCGCATGTTGCAAGCAGCTCCAGATTGCCTTTTTCGGCAAAATACGCAAATTCTTTTAAAAGATTCTGTGAATAGACTTGTGTAAAATCAGACAAATCTTTTTTTGCCTTGTTCAAGCATTTTTGAGCATTTTTTAAGAGAGATTCATCCGAAGCCAAACGAAGCAGTTCAGCCTCGCCCAGCGCAATCCGCTTTTCAAGCCAGTGCACATATTGTTCTTGAATAGTGTGATCGTCCAAAAGCGAGCAAAGTGACGGAGAAAATACCATCGCAAGTTTAAAATCGACATGTTCATCTTCTAGTCGGTGAAACAAATTAATAAGCGGAAGATAGGTATGTGAAATCGCATTAAAAAGAATGTCGTTCTGAAGGGCGAATTCTTTTTCGTCTTCATGGCGAATGTAGCCCTGATGAGCGACAATTGTTACAATAAGATTTTTTGCCATTTCCTACTCCACAAAAGACTGACGGTATTTTTCGTAATGTGATTTTAAAAGTTTTTTGATTCCTGAAAGCTCAAGAATTTTGGGAACTTCAAATTCTTCGCCAGGAAGTGCCTTTGCAAAAATCTGAGGCGTTGCCGGCATTTGAAGTTTTTCTGATATGGTAAGATTATCGCTCGTGCCGTCTGAAAAAAAAGCAACTAAATCAATTCTGAAAAACTTTTTGCCAGCCTCAAGAAGCACATATTGCTCGCGATCGGAAAGAGAAATGTCTATATCGTAGTACGCAACGGGAGTAACATCATCAAAATTCTCGAAATAGAGAATACGAAGAACAAGGTTCTTAAACCGCGATGACTCAGAAATTCGCTTTAACGCTTCGGCACTGATGTCCCAAAAAACAAACGCCCATGCCGGATTCCGAAAAATGACAGAAATTTCTGTTTCGTTGAACGACTCTGGAAGTTCTGAGGAATTTTCCGGAACTTCACCGCCTTCATCCATGATTTGAACTGGCGCAGGTTTTTGATTGAATTCTTGGGCAACCTCAAGAAGTTCCGCAATTATAAAACGCCTGTTAAGGTTTTCTGGAATATCGATTCCATAGTCATCAGCAAGCGCAATTAAATCTGCAGAAGACAAGGTTTCCAAATGCGAAAGTGTTAAAAGATTATTTTCCATAATTTTGTTTTTTTTATTGCCTATAATTGTCTTAAAAACTTGAAAAAAAATCAACTAGTATTAAAATAGAAGATAGATTTTTTTGAGGGGATATTTTGAAACTATCATTTGCGAGCGAAAAATTATGCGACTTCATCTCAAAGGTATCATCAGGCATCACGACTCTTGAGCAGATGAATCAAAAACTGCAAGAAACGATCGCAGATTTTGCCGATGATTTGCAATTAGGAAAGCTTTCAGTCACCGTTGCAAACCCACAGAATGTATACGAACCGCTCGGACTAAACAAAGAAATCTTACATTTCGAACATCCGAAAGGATTCAATCCTGTTCCGCGCGAAAAATTTTACTTTACCGAAGAAAACGGTTTTATACGATTACAGGCATACCTTGTTTCCGGCGTTGAATGGAACGAAGAAAACACAAGAATCATCGATTTTTATGTCGATTTGTCCTATATTCTTTGCAGCCGCGCGCGTCTTTTGGGACTCATGTCGGCAGTCAAAATCACTGACCCGCTCACTGGTGCGCTCAATCTGCACGGATTTCAAGAAGTCGTAGGCGAAATTCTCTCAAAAAACGAAATTCAAGAATTTTCAGTCATTCTGCTCAATTTCAAAAATTTTAAATACATAAACCAAAAAGTGACCACCGACAACGGTGACATCATCTTGCGAAAATACAGCATGCTCGTGCAAAGCTTTCTCGAAGGAAAAGGCCACCTTGCCCGACTCGGAAGCGACAATTTTCTTGTGCTCTGTCCCGCAAAACGGCTTAAAGATTTTATCCGCTTCATAAAAAACATATCGGTTTCGGTGAATAACAAAGGTACGGTTGAATTAATCAAAATCGATGTGCGGGCGGGAATCTACGAAACGAACAGCGAGTCAACTTTCGGCGACATCATGTCGAATTCCGCCGTCGCGCTCGACAGGGCACGGCATTCGCGAAACCACGACATCATTTTCTTCGCGCAGGAAATGCTCGAAAAGGCACTGCACGACAAAAGCATCTCGAACATGTTCATGGATTCGCTCGCAAAGCACGAATTCAAAGTCTACTATCAGCCAAAAGTCGATTTGCGCACGAACACGCTCTGCGGCTGCGAGGCTCTTTCGCGCTGGTACGCGCAGCGGCTCATCACTCCGGCAGAATTCATTCCCATTCTGGAGCAGGAAGGAACCATCAAGAACCTCGATTTTTATGTGCTTGAGACCGTGTGCAAGAATATCCGCGAATGGCTCAACAAGGGAATCGAGCCGGTTTTGATTTCGACGAATTTCTCAAAGCTCCACCTCTCAGACGAGCATTTTGAAGAGCACATTCTTTCCGTTCTAAAAAAATACGATGTGCCGTCAAAATATCTCGAACTGGAGCTTACGGAACTTTCGGACTATCAGTATTTTGACCGTCTCATCGCTTTTGTGAACACCATGCAAAGCGCGGGCTTTAAAATCTCAATCGACGACTTTGGAACGGGCTACTCTTCGATGAGCCTTGTGCGCAATTTAAATCCCGATGTCATAAAACTCGACAAATCCTTAATCGACAATGTGGCGGCGGGCGATGACCAAAAAGCAAAGACCGACCGCGTTATCAGCCGCTCAATCATTCAGATGGCGCACGAGCTTGGAATCAAAGTGATTGCCGAGGGCGTTGAGACAAAAGAACAAGCCCAGTTCTTGCTCGCAAACGAATGCCACATGGCGCAAGGCTTTTTGTTCGACAAAGCCCTTGACCACGATGAATTTGAAAAGCGGCTTATTTCACCAAAATACGAGATTTAAATTTCTCACAGAGGACACAGAGTTCACAGAGAGATTTCAAGTACAAGGAAATCGTTCAGCTATAACACATCCTCTGTGCGCTCTTAGGCTCTGTGAGGAATTTTTATTCTTATATCGTTCAATCTGTTCAACGCTTCGTTAAGCGTTTCGTCTTTTTTGGCGAAGTGGAGACGGACGAAGCGATTTTCTTTTTCTTTAAAGAAGCTAGAGCCAGGAACCGCCCCTACCCCCACTTTTTGCGCAAGGACTTCGGCGAATTCTAAATCACTTTCAAAGCCGAATTCTGAAATGTCAATCAGAATGTAGTATGCGCCTTCGGGAACGGTGTGCTGTAAGCCGATTGATTCCAAGCCACGCAAGAACAAGTCGCGCTTGTGCGTGTATTTTTCCTGCAAGTCGCGGTAATACTCATCGCCGAACTTTAAGCCCGTGACGGCGGCTTCCTGCAAGGGTGCGGCGGCTCCCACAGTCAAAAAATCATGCACTTTTTTGATTCGGTCGGTGATTTCGGGATTTGCTTGCGTGTAACCGAGCCGCCAGCCCGTGATTGAGTACGTCTTTGAGAGCGAATTACAGGTAATCGTGCGTTCTTTCATGCCGGGCAAACTTGCCATATACACATGCTCGTGCGGTTTGTAGAGAATATGCTCGTAGACTTCATCGGTAATCACGAAAGTGTCGTATTTTTTGGCGAGGCTGGCGATAACCGTAAGCTCTTCGCGCGTAAAGACTTTGCCGCACGGGTTCGACGGATTGCAGACAATAATCGCCTTTGGCTTTTGCTTGAACGCGTCTTCAAGCACGGTTGCGTCAAATCGGAAGGTCGGCGGAATGAGCGGCACATAAATCGGTTCTGCCCCCGAAAGAATCGTGTCCGCGCCGTAATTTTCGTAGAACGGAGAAAAGACAATCACCTTGTCGCCGGGATTCGTCACGCTCATCATTGCCGCCATCATCGCTTCGGTTGAGCCGCAAGTTACGACAAGCTCTGCGTTCGGGTCAACTTCCACTCCCGAAAAGTGCGTGATTTTTGCGGCAAGTGCCTCGCGGAAATTCTGCGCGCCCCAAGTCGTTGAATACTGATGAAAATCTTCGCGCGTGACTTCGGCAAGGCGGGCAAGGATTTCTTTGGGCGGCTCAAAATCAGGAAAGCCCTGCGAGAGATTCACCGCGCCGTATTGATTTGAGATGCGTGTCATGCGACGGATAACGCTGTCGGTAAAAACACTGGTTCGATTTGATAATGCTGGCATACAGTTCTCCCAAAGAGTTTTAAATTTCTCACAGAGCACACAGAGTTCACAGAGGATTTTCTCTGTGTTCTCCTTTGCTCTGTGAGGAATTCATTTTACATAAGATATATTTGAATTCAAGAGCCTTTTCGGGTCAAAGGCGAGTTTTACGGAATTCATCAGCTCCACATTCACGGCGGGGGTTTCGGCGAAGAAGAAATCGCGCTTGCTTGTGCCAAGCCCGTGTTCACCTGAGATGAGACCGCCCAAAGCACGCGCTTCGGCGTAAAGTTCGGAAAGATTTTCGTGAAGTTCCTTTTCCCACGCTTCTTCGCTTCTCGTTCCGCGCACCACGCACAAATGCACATTGCCGTCGCCCGCATGTCCGAAGCTAATCATCTGCATTCCGCTTTTCTGTTCCAATTTGTTCACGAACGCAACAAAATCCGCGACGCGGGCAATCGGGACAACGATGTCAAGCGGCTCTTGCTCGCTCACCGCCTCAACCGCTTTCACCAAGCAGCCACGAATGCGCCACACATTCTGCGAAAGCTCCGCGTCGTCAAGCGTGATGATTTCTTCTGCCGTTTTTGAAAGAAGCGTTTTGAGTTTTTTTACGGCGGAGTCTATTTCTTCCGTGCTTCCGTCAAAGGTCAGAAGAAGATAGGCTTCGTAATCGGCAGGGAAACGCAATTTTAAGAAATCCTCACCGAGTTTTATCACTTTTCTTTCTATGAATTCAAGCGCGGTGGGATTGAGGTTCGCTTTTAGAATCTGGGGAACAGCCTCAATGCCCGCTTTGAGCGAGCTGAATCCGACCAAAAGGCTCAAAGATTTTTCGGACTTTCCCACAAGGCGAAGAAGACACTTTGTGATGAGCGCGAGCGTTCCTTCCGAGCCGATAAGCACATCTTTTAAATCAAGCCCCGTGGTGTCCTTGCGGTTTTTCGTGCCGACTTGAATCACGCGACCGTCTGAAAGCACGGCTTCAAGTGCCATCACATAGTCGCGCGTAACGCCGTATTTGACCGCACGCATTCCGCCTGCGTTCGTTGAGATATTTCCGCCGATTGAGGCTCGTTTTTCGCCCGGATCAGGCGGATAGAAAAGCCCGAGACTTTCAACATGCTTTTGAAAATCTTCGAGAATCACGCCCGGCTCAACCCATGCGGTGAAATTCTCCTTGTCGATTTCAAGGATATGGTTCATGAGCGAAAAATCCACGATAACTGAGCCGTCATGCGGAACGGTAGAGCCGACGAGGTTCGTACCAGCCCCGCGCGGCGTGAGCGGAATGCCGTTCTCATACGCGAATCGGGCAATCGCGCACACCTCATCGGTTGAAACTGGGAACACGAGCGCGGAAGCATTTCCCTTTTTGCGACCAAGCGTATCGGAAAGAAACTTTTCTTCGATTGCAGGAGCAAAAACAACGCGATTCGTGTCAGTGATGATTTTTGCTAGTTCAGCAACACTAGAACTCATCGATGTCCCAGCCTTCTTTGATGAAGTAGCCGCCGAATTTTTTGTTGAAGACATCTTCGGTGTCTTTTGTCTGGAAGGCTTTGACGACTTTTTTGAAGACTTCGAGTTTTTCAGGGTCGGCGAGGTCTTTTCCGCGGGCTGCGACGAGGTTCCAGTACTCTTTTTCGTCAACCGAGGTGTCCTTGAAGATTGCCGTTTCGGGTTTGATACCGAAGTCGAGCGCGTAGTTTCCGTTTACGATTGCCGCGTCAACATCTCGCAAGGCTGACGGAATGGTGTTTGCCGCAAGTTCTTTGATTACGATGCCGCTTTTGTTCTCCGCGATGTCGTTTACCGTCGGGTTGAAGCCAGCTCCGTCTTTAAGGGTGATAAGACCTGCCGCCGCCAAGACTTTGATTGCGCGACCGCCGTTTGTGACATCGTTCGGGATTGCGACGACCGAGCCTGCTTTGAGTTCAGAAACCGACTTTACTTTGACTGAGTACAAGTTGAGCGGAATGATGAAGGTGTTTCCGATGAGTTTTACATCGTAGCCGTGATTTTCGATTTCGTTCTTCAAGAAAATGCGGTGCTGGAACGCGTTCAAGTCGATTTCGCCGTTTGAGAGCGCGTTGTTCGGCGTAACATAGTCAGAGAACTGCACGAATTTGAGGTCGATGCCCTGCTTTTTGAGTGCTTTCTGAGCCGGTGCCCACAAATCCTCATAAATTGAGCCGACCACGCCGAGTTTGACGACCGTGTTCTTCTTTTTAGCCGCGAAAGTTGATGTGAGCGCAAGCGCTCCGATTAAAACTGCTGCGATAATTTTTTTCATAATGGATGCCTCCGTTTTTTTTATTTCCTAGTTAGATACTAGGTTGTTTTTATGTGTATTGTTATATTCTCTTTTACCTAGTATGTCAATAGGTTTATGAAAAAAATTTTACATTTTTTTTCGCCCGCGCAAAATTCTCCCTCATGCTCGCCACACTCGCGTCAAATTTCGATTTCTCTTCGGCAGTCAGATTCAGCTCAATCACTTCCGCCACGCCCTCGTTGTTCAGTCGGCAGGGAACGCTCGCAAAGACATCGCGGTAGCCGTATTCGCCATTGAGCAGCGTTGAGACGGGAAGGATTCTGTTTTCATCGCCGTAAATCGCTTTTACCACATTCGCAATGCTCGCGCCGATTCCGAATTCCGTGCTTCCCTTTCCGCCGAGGATAATCCAGCCCGCTTTCTTTGCCCGAAGCGCGATTTCTTCCAAGTCGAGTTTTCCGAATCGCTCAGGCTGTTCTTTGATAAGCTCCAAAAGCGGCTTTCCCGCCACCGTCACCAAGCTCCACGGAACGAACTGCGTTTCCCCGTGCTCGCTCAACGCATAGGCATTGATTGATTTTTGGTCGTAGCCAGTCGCCTCAGCGATTGCACGGCGCACGCGGGCTGAGTCAAGCGTTGTGCTCGTCGAAAGAATTCGCTTGGGATTCCAGTCCAGTTTTTCCTGTAAATAATGCGCCACTACATCAGCAGGATTCGAGATATTTATGATAATTCCGCTAAATCCGCTCGCTTTGATTTTGGGGATAATGTCCTTCAAGATTTCAACGGTCGCGCCCAAAGTCTGCTGCCGGTCGTTCTGCCCCGCTTTCATGTCGGGCAAGGGACCTGCCGCCACAATGAGAATGTCCGCGTCAGAAATGTCAGAATAGTCGCCCGCATACACCGTCACATGTCGGTCAAGGTAAGTCGAAGCATCGAACAAATCCAACGCCTGCGCCACCGCCTTTTCTCGGTCAATGTCGATATACACAATTTCTTCCGCCAAGCCCTGCGAAATCAACGCATAGCCGCCGTGGCTTCCGACATGCCCCGCCCCGATGATTCCAATTTTTCGTCTGCTAAGTGCCATATAATTCTCCCAATCAAAAATCTTCCGTTTTTTCAATTCTAAATTTTCAACTTTCCGTTTTCAATTTTCAATTTCCTAGTGTTTATTCTTCTTAATAATCTTGTTTCCGCCGAGCTGAATCAGGTTCACAAGAATCACAAGCACGATAATCGTCACCCAAGTCACATCGAGCTGGTTTCGGTCGTGCCCGTACATAATCGCATAGTTTCCCAATCCGCCCGCACCAACAGCACCAGCCATCGCCGTAAGACCGATAAGGCTCACCGTGGTAATCGTCGTTCCGCGCACAATCGGCGCAATGCTTTCCTTCAAATACACGCGGAAAATAATGTCCACTGGAGAAAGCCCCATGCTCTCCGCCGCCTCGACAAGACCTGAGTCTACTTCGGCAAGGGCACTCTCAATCTGACGGCTGAAAAACGGCACCGTCCCGAAAATGAGCGGCACAATCGCGCCACGGATTCCAATCGCCGTTCCCATAATCAGGCGCGAAAGCGGCATAACGCCCGTAAGCAAAATGATGAACGGAATCGAGCGGAACAGGTTAATCAGCTTGTCAAAAATCTGATACACCACGCGATTTTCAAGCACGCCGCCCTTTTTCGTCACCGTAATCGTAATGCCAATCAGCAGTCCGAGCACAAAACTAATCGCGCCCGACCAAATCGTCATGATAAAAGTCTCCAGCAAGCCGTTCAAAAACCGCTCAGGATGGCTCGCCACATTCGGCAAAATCGTCTCAATAATTTCTTCCATGTTATTTACCCTCCTTCAACACTTCCACGCCGACATTCAGTGCCGCGATGTGCTGTAGCGCACGATCCACGACTTTTTCTTCGCCGCTCACAATCGCCACCGTGCCGCCAATCGGCGCATCCTGCACGATTTCAATTTCCGCAAAAATGATGTTTATCGTCACTTCATAAAGCCGTGAAATCGCCGAAATCAGCGGCTCGGACACATTTTTCTGAATGTAAGTGAAGCGCACGAGTTTTTCGTCCTTTTCAAGATGCACGACCGGTGAATCTTCGGCAATCAGCTCCTCGACCTTTGAAAGATTTGAAGTCGAACGGATAAATCGCTTTGTCACTTCGTTCTGCGGATTCGCGAAAATCGAGAACACATCGCCCGTCTCCACGATTTTTCCCTTTTCCATGACGCTCACCTTGTCGCAGATTTCTTTAATCACTTCCATTTGGTGCGTGATAATCACAATCGTGAGCGAAAGCTGCTCTTTTAGTTTTTTCAGAAGCTTTAAAATCGACTTCGTGGTCGTTGGGTCAAGCGCACTCGTCGCCTCATCGCACAAAAGAATGTCGGGGTCGTTCGCAAGCGCACGAGCAATCGCCACGCGCTGTTTCTGCCCGCCCGAAAGCTGGCTCGGAAAATTCGCCGCCTTTTCGTCGATTTCAACGAGATTCAAAAGTGAATGCACTTTCTCAGAAATTTCGCTCTTCGTCAGCCCGCTCCGCTTCAAGGGGAACGCCACATTGTCAAAGACATTTCGGCTCGGCATGAGGTTAAAATGCTGGAAAATCATGCCGATTTTTTTTCGCTCCTCGCGAAGAGCCTTTTCCGAAAGCGAGAGAAAATCCTTTCCTTTCACCAAAACGCTTCCACTCGTGGGGCGACCTAAGAGGTTAATCGTTCGCACGAGCGTAGACTTTCCCGCGCCCGAAAACCCGATGATGCCGAAAATGTCGCCCTTCTCCACCGTGACCGAAGCGTCCTCAACCGCGTTGAATTGCTTCCCGTCCTGAACGAATGTTTTCGTAATATGCTCAAGCTCAATAATCGCGCTCATTTTTCGTCCTTACCTAGTAGCACACTAGGTTGTTTTGTGATATACTAGTTATAAAGTGATTTACCTAGTCTGTCAATGGGCATTTAGATTTTTCAAGGAGTTTTTCATGGCGATTTTGGAAGAAGCACAAGAATTACAGTCATATATGGTAGACTTGCGGAATTATTTTCACGCGCACCCAGAACTTGGCTTACAGGAATTCAACACTTGCGCAAAAATCGAAGAAGAACTCGGCAAAATCGGCATAAAGAACTTCCGCGTGGGAAAAACAACTGTCATCGCGGAGATTGATTCGCTCAAAAACGGGAAAACGCTCCTGCTCCGAGCCGACATCGACGCGCTCCCCATTCAAGAAGCGAACGAAGTTCCCTACAAAAGCCAGAATGCGGGAGTCATGCACGCCTGCGGTCACGACGGACACACCGCTTCCCTGCTCGGAGCCGCAAAAATCTTGCTCGCGCACAAAAATGACTTTTCAGGAAAACTGATTCTCGCCTTTCAAGCCGCCGAAGAAATCGGAAAAGGCGCACGCGACATCATACAAGCGAGCGTTCTCGACCGCGTTGACCGTTGTTTTGCAGTTCACTTTCAGTCATCGCTCCCCGTCGGCACGGTCGGAATCAGAAGCGGCGCGGACATGGCGAGCTGCGACCGATTCAAAATCACCGTTCACGGAAAATCAGCCCACATCACCCGCCCCGATGAAGGAATCGACGCGCTTTTTATTGCCTCAGCTGTCGCGACAAAGCTCCAGACCGTCGTTTCACGCCTCGTAAATCCCGCAGAAGGAGCACTGATTGGAGTCGGGCGCATTCAGTCGGGCACAAGCTACAACATCATCGCGGGAAATGCCGAACTTGAAGGCACAATCCGCACATTCACGAAAGAAACAAGGGAAAAACTACAGAAAGCCGTCACAGAAATCGCAGAGAACACCACCATCGAATACGGCGGAAGCGCAGAAATTTTCATCGATGACCTGTGCGACCCGCTCTTCAACGACGAAGAAAGCACAAAAGCAGCCGTCGCCTCATCAGAAAAAGTATTCGGGAGCAAAAATGTCATTACTTCCATAGAAAAACGCTTCATGGCAGACAATTTCGCCGACTTCTACCGAAAAGCCCCCGGCTGTTATATCCATGTCGGCTCATCAGACGGCGAGCGCACACGATTCGACCACCATAACGAGCATTTTGACCTCGCAGAAAGCTCGCTCCCCTACGCCGCCGCAATTTACGCCCAGTACGCGCTGGATTATTTACGAACGAATTGAAAATTGAAAACGGAAAGGTGAAAATTAAGACGCGGATGCACGCGGATAGACGCAGATAAAAAATAATCCACAGATTACACAGATTTCCACAGATTCACATTTCGTAGTACGAAAGTCCGGCGTATTTTCACCAAAGACTTTCATTTATCAAAAACTATAATCTGTGTTTATCGGTGCTAATCTGTGGATACAAACTTAGAATGAGCCTGCAACAGCGACTGCACACGCAACCGTACAGCCGACCATCGGGTTGTTACCCATGCCCATAAAGCCCATCATCTCGACATGTGCCGGAACTGATGAGCTACCTGCAAACTGAGCATCTGAGTGCATACGACCCAAAGTATCAGTGAAGCCGTAGCTCGCAGGACCTGCCGCCATGTTGTCCGGGTGCAATGTACGACCAGTGCCGCCGCCAGAAGCGACAGAGAAGTATTTTTTGCCCTGAAGCAATCGCTCTTTTTTGTAAGTGCCAGCGACCGGGTGCTGGAAGCGGGTCGGGTTCGTAGAGTTTCCTGTGATAGAAACATCGACATCCTCGTGCCACATGATTGCAACGCCCTCTCGAACATCGTCCGCACCGTAGCATTTTACGATGAGGCGGTCAGGGTTCGAGCCGTACGGGATTTCTTTGACGACGGTGAGTGCCTTGTCAGTTCCCTGTCCGTTGAAGTAGTCGAACTTTGTCTGAACATAGGTGAAGCCGTTGATTCGAGAAATAATCTGAGCCGCGTCTTTTCCGAGACCATTCAAGATAACGCGGAGCTTGTTCTTGCGGACTTTGTTAGCGTTCGCCGCGATTTTGATTGCGCCCTCAGCAGCCGCAAATGATTCGTGACCTGCCAAGAATGCGAAGCACTGTGTTTCCTCAGAAAGCAAGCGCGCGCCCAAGTTTCCGTGACCGAGACCGACTTTGCGGTCATCAGCGACAGAGCCTGGCAAGCAGAATGCCTGCAAGCCCTTACCGATGTTAGCAGCTGCGGTTGAGCCTGTTTTGTCGCCAGTTTTTTCTGCCTCTTTGATAGCGATTGCGCTGCCCAAGACATACGCCCATTTTGCGTCTTCAAAACAAATCTGCTGTGTTGACTGACAGATTTCGTACGGGTCAAAGCCTCGAGCCTTGCAGAGTTCACGAGCCTCGTTCAAACCGACCTCGCCCTCTTTGAATCCATATTCTTTCAGAGCCTTATTCACCTGAGGAATGCGGCCTTCGTAATCTTCAAATAATGTTGCCATTGTGTATTCCTCCTCTTATTCCTTTCTTGGGTCGATGAATTTTACAACGCCCTGATCTTCTGTGATACGACCGTAGTGTGTACGAGCCTTCTCGATTGCTTCTTTCGGGTCAACTCCCGCCTTGAGAGCGTCCATGAGCTTACCGAAATTGATACATTTGTAGCCGACAATCTGGTTGTCTTTGTCAAGCGCAATCTGCTCGACATAGCCTTCTGTCATTTCGAGGTAGCGAGGACCAGTTTTGCGGGTTGCGAACATCGTTCCGACCTGTGAACGCAAGTTCTTTCCCAAGTCTTCGAGAGAAGCGCCGACTTTGAGACCGTCTTTTGAGTACGCCGACTGAGTGCGACCGTAGACAATCTGCATGAAAAGCTCGCGCATAGCCGTGTTGATAGCGTCGCACACGAGGTCAGTGTTCAATGCTTCGAGCAATGTTTTTCCGATGAGGATTTCAGAAGCCATAGCAGCAGAGTGAGTCATGCCAGAGCAGCCGATTGTTTCGACCAAAGCCTCTTCGATGATGCCGTTCTTGACATTCAATGAAAGTTTGCATGCGCCCTGCTGTGGTGCACACCAACCGATACCGTGGGTAAATCCCGATACATCTTCAATTTTTTTAACCTGAACCCACTCGCCTTCTTCAGGGATTGGGGCAGGACCATGATACGCGCCCTTAGCCAAAGGACACATGTGTTCCACTTCAGCAGTGTAAGTCATGAAATGCTCCTTTAAAGAGAAATAATTTGAAAGGAACGGACATCTGAAGGAAAACAGGCGAAACGCCCCGACTCATTAGCCACAATTAGTCATTTCCGTAAAGACACCGTTTCAGTCTTTCCTTATAGAATAATGCGTTTTTTGAAATTTTTCAATGGATAATTAAGACTATTCACTATTTCCTTGATTTTATTCTGCCAACGAAGTCACGGACACCACTTCCACCACAAACGCCCACCGGCTTTTTCGTTCATGAACAACGCCTGTAACCGTAACATGCGCGCCAACAAAATCTGAAAGCGAGTCATAAACCTCTTGTTTTTCTGCAGACGGGCGAAGCGCATATGTCACACGATTTTTTGTGCGCTCCCCTGCCACCAGAACAAAGCCACCGTCTTCGGTTTGTCTTAGCACTCCTGAAGCAACAAGCGGAATACTATTCTGTACGACCGAGCTTCCCGTATTTTGTGATTTTGCAGATGCACAGGACATGCACAGGCATAAAAACGAGAGAACCACGCTCGTCACACCAATCAAAAGTCCTTTTTTCATGAATTCATTACTCCGATTCAGATTGAGACGCGACATACCATGCGGCAATAACGCTCGCCCACTTGTCAGAGAATCCCGTGTAATCTTCGTAGTGAGAGACATAATCGATGGCACCCAGTTGATTTTTCAACTCTGCGATAAGAAGAACAGCCTCCTTGTCTGAACAATATCCCGAAACAACCAACGCATTCTTAAATTCCTCGCACAGTCCGTCAAAAGTTGTCGAAGTCGGCTCCTCATCCGTCAGTTCTTTTATATACATGGCAATCATTGCCATAACGGATTCTTCGCTTTCCGCATTTTGTGTTTCAATCGTGAGTCCGTAATATGAGGCAGAAAGTTCCGTTTCCACCGTCTCGTTTGTAAGGAAGTCTGTTTTTCCCGTCATATACATTTGGTTTTCAGTAACATCGCTGCCATCCACAGAAAGAGCGCGGCGACTTCCGTACGCATACACAATCGCTCCGTTCTGACTCGTATCCAATGCCGTTTGCAAAGACCGCGCCGCTTCACATACGCCCGTCTGGTCAGAGAACTGTGAAAGAATGCCGTCTGTAAAATAGCCGATGTCACTTAGAATCGCATATGTTCCCGCATAAGAAAGTCCCGTACACTCAGAAAAATCCAGCGTATTCTGAGAAAGCAAAATCTCGTACACACTGTTGAATCTGTCTGCGTCCGTTTCTTTGAGTGAAAGAAGCGCGTCTGCAAGGTCATCCACTGCCGACTTGACAGCTTCAAGTTTTGCAGAATCCAAATCGATGAGCGTCTGCGTAAAAAGCGAACCTCCCGATGTTTTTGGTAAATCATCGTCAAAGGGCATCGTCTCTGCATAATTCGCATGATAATAGTTACTCACCATGATTTTTCCGAAGTCTAAAGGCGTTGTTTCAGTGGTAAGATTTTTGAACGCATGAGAATATTCTTGGCTCACGCTCAAATTGGGTGAAGCAAGCAAGTACGAAGCCGTTCCTCGTAAATCATACGCAATTTCTACGGTTGACTGCAAGCACACATCCATCCACAAAAGATCAAGTGCGCAAGCTCCCGTGTAGCCGCTTTTGGTCAGCGCATCACGAATATTCTTTGTAGAAAGCATCCGCTCTGAATCTAGTGAAGAATCATCAGCACAGAGCGTTCGCGCGGAAGCACTCGTGTTCGTGTACTGCTCCTTTCCCGTTCCCGCGCCGTGATCGCCCAGGCAAAGAACGACATGCGTTGCCGAATAATGAGATTTCGCCCATGTAAGAAAATTCGTAAGCGTTGAAACATCTCCCATTTTTGGCTCAGATATAAGCCATGAAGCAAGCTCAGTTCGGTCTATCGTATTCGCACCGACTTTGAATTTATCCCCAAACAAGGCAGGAGTCGCAAACAAATCAAAGTTTGAAAAGAAATCAGACTCTGAAAATGAATCAAGACTGTCGGGATTGAATAATTTTTTATCATAGACGATGCCCGCTTGGAATTTGTTGTCTTCATCAACATAATAATCCAAATCGTAATCGGCACCCAGCTCATAGACCGCTCCCGCTGGATGAAGATAGCGGTTTCCATACTCCTGCGCATCAGTTTTGCTTTCGCCATCCCACAAGGCAACCATCGTAACGGTGGGGCAGCCTTCTTTTGCAGTGCCGTCTGGATTTCGCAAAAGAGAGAGCGCATATTCTGCCTGACGCATATTGGCATAGATTTCGTCGTTCAGGTTGTTATCCGCATCAAAATAAAACAAAAAGAGCCAATCGCTTTTTGTTACCCAATCATTAGGATCTGACTCATCTGGATGTTTACAACCAAATGAAAGGAAAAGAAACACACAAGAAAGCAGCAAAAATATTCGTTTCATTTTTCTAGCATATCACGAACTAAAGATTACTTCAATACTTATTCAATGCTATTTTAATATTTTATGCGCGTTATTTTCGATTCGCCCTCTTCTTAATTTTTAAGACCGCGAATCAACTGAATAATCACTGGCGTTTTGATTAAGCCCATCTCACGCGCGTCAAGTTTTTTCTGTTTTTTGGCATTTTCGTCTTCGGGCAGGATTCGCTCGCCATTTTCGCCCGCGGCAGGAGAATTATCGGCAATCTGGGCATCTTCGGCAGATTTTTCATCGGGGCGGAATTTTACAAGCACTTCATCGCCCACATTCACGCGGTCATAGAATCCGCTCTGTTCAAGCGTTCCCTGAGAAATTTCCTCGCCTGAGCGCGTGATTTTTATCGTTCCCAAGAGATTTTTATCCTCGTAGGTAACGCCCAAGCCCTTGTCTTTCGTGACGATTTTGCCTTCTTTGATGACATCGAGCACGACATCTTTCTTCATGCCTTCGACCGTACCCAAATCGACAAGGATTTCATTTACGCTTCGCTGAATAATTTTGCCACGAACAGGAAGAATATCCAAAAGTTCACGGCGGAATGCGCGGAGAGCCGAAGAAAATTTGTCATTTCCTGTGCGGAACGAAGAGAATTTTTTGGTTTCAGTGCCCGTGCGTGCCGAATACACGACCGCGCTCAATGTGATTTCACGCTCGCTTTCGTCGAGGGAAAGAAGCACGAAGTAATCAAGGTTGTTTTTGCGAGCCAAGCGATATGCCTCGCCATAGCCCGAAACAGGCTGATTCTGCAAATCAACGGCGGTGGAGGCAATTCCGCTGAACGACTCTGCGCACATTGAAGCCGCAATTTCTTCCGCATCGCAATGAAGCAGTTGTGCAGGCGATTTTGTGTAATACAAGCCGACATGCCAGCGCGTTTTGTCGAGATAAAACGGGTCAACATTCCATTTTGCCGCAAGAGAATATTTCATCAGCGATTCATACGCTTCAATGGTGTCATTTACGATTTTTTGCTCACGGGTCAGCGTTTTTTTGGCTTCAGACGACTCGCCCGCTGCCTTTTTTGCTTCTTCCGCAATTGCTTCATTCTGCTTGATGAATTTGAGCTGATTCAAGTAATTTTCATTCAAGCCCGTGCGCCCAAGATTTTCTGCAAATTCAGAACGAGCCTTATCATCATACGGATTGATTTTTAATGCCCGCTGATATTCGTAGCGTGCTTCTTCGCCAAAGAATGATTTTGAGAATTCACGCGCCTTTTGCACATGGTAATTCGCGTACAACGCCCGTGTCTCGTCTTCAACGGGAAGATTTTTTGTGACAAGGATTTCAACCCCCGCCCGCATAACCTCATCATACGGATTGATGGCAAGGGCAGTCGTCCATATGTCGATTGCGTTTTTCCACTCGCCTTTCCTGTTTTGGGCCAAGCCTTTTAAATACCACGCCTCAGTCGTCTCGCGGTTTCGCTCAATCAAAAAGTCACACAAATCAATCACATCATCATATTTTTTTTGAACATAAAGTATAGAAGAAAGGAGAATATAAGCCTTTGTATATTCAGGATTTATCTGCAATGCCGCACGAACGCGCTTTTCTGCATTCGCAAATTTCTGCTGCTTCGCTTCCAAATAGGCTGCCAGATAATGAACTTCCGCCTCACCTGAATGGTAGCGCAACGCCTGCTCTATGTATTTTCGCGCCGTGTCGTGATTGCCCAACTCCTCGCTGATTAATGCAAGCGAAAGCAGAGCCTTGCGGTTGTTTCCCTGCCGCTTTAAAGCGTCTTCATATTGATTTTTTGCGCCGATAAAACTTCCTGTGAACAAATCAAGTTCAGCCAAGCCGAAGCGAGAATCAATGTCATTCGGATATTTTTTGAGGATGTCGGTGAACACCGTGCGCGCCTCGTCAAGGCGACCGAGCGCAATCAAAATAAGCCCTTTTAAATTCTGAATGTCAGTGCGGTTTTTCGCGTAGGAATCGGCTTCTTCAAGGTAAGTGAGCGCGAGCGAATAATCTCCGAGCGCGTAAGTCACCTGCGCGAGATGAAACCACGCCTCGCCGTAAGATTTGTTTACCTGCAAGGCTTGCTGAAAATCCTCGCTCGCCCCGTAATAATCTTCAATATTTTGCTTTTGCACCCCGCGCTCAAAAAGCGAAAGCGCACTGCTATTCTGAGAAAACGCAGAAACAGAAAGAGAAAAAATAAGAATTACTGACCATTTTCGAATCGACTTCATATCTTTTCAATTATCGGTGATTTCCACTGGCTTTTTAATCACTTTTATAAGATTCACGCGGTGTCCTTCCATGTCCTGCACGATAAAGTCAAAATTCTCGTAGTCAATTTTTTCGTATTTGACAGGAATGCGCCCGAACAAATCGAGCACAAAGCCGCCGAGCGTGTCAAAATCTTCGGTGGGGAACGATGACGAGAGCGTTTCGTTCAAATCGTCCAAATCAACTCGCGCGTCGCAGAGCCACACATTCTCGCCAAGAGACACGATGTCTTCCTTTTCGTTGTCGAACTCGTCCTGAATGTCGCCGACGATTTCCTCGATGATGTCTTCCATACAGACAATGCCTGAGATTCCGCCGTATTCGTCAATCGCAATCGCAATGTGCTGGTGGCGGCGTTTGAATTCACGCAAAAGCCCATCGATTTTTTTGGACTCTGGAACAAAATATGCTTTTTTTGTGATTTTCTGCAAATCGACTTTTTCTTTTTTGCTGAATGCTTTGAGAATGTCCTTTACATAGAGGATTCCCGTTACATTGTCGATTGACTCACTGTAGACTGGGAAGCGCGAATGCCCGCTTGCGGCAATTTTTTCGAGCAATTCTTCTTCGCTCGTGTCGATTGAAATAAAATCGACATCAATTCGAGGAATCATAACTTCCTTGACGGTCGTTTCGGACAAGTCCTCGATGCCCTTAATCATGTCCTTTTTCTCTTCAATGAGAATTTCTTCTTGTGCCCGATCCAAATCAGAAGCCTTTTCCGACTTGGCGGCGTTACTGGAGTGATAGTCCTCGTCTTTCTTTTTACCAAACTTAAATAGTCCCATACTGTTTCCTTTTATTTTTTTGCCACACAAGGCACTTTCGTTATCGTGCCTTTTTGGATTCGAGATTCCTACAGAATCTCTTTAAATTATTTTTTAACTGGAATTGCGTAGCAATTCCGAATCCGTGTGACATTTTTTATTTTTCATTTATCAGAATAATATCCTTGAAATCCTTAAGCGTTTTTTCCTGCAAGACAAGCATTTCATCGCTCGGTGCAACGCCTGACTCGATGTGGGCTTCACCGTGGTCGTAGCCGTTCAAATGAAGCACGCCGTGAATCAGAAGCCGCTTCAACTCCTCGTTTTCGCTCACCTTAAAATAGTCGGCGTTTTTGGGGAGCGTGTCAAGCGAAATGGCAATGTCGCCCGCGCTCAGCCACTCACTTTCTTCGTCGGTGTAGACTTCTCCGTTTTCAAACGAAAGGATGTCCGTCGCGCTGTCAATCTGGCGGTAATTTTTGTTCAATTCTTGAATGTACTCGTCGTTGCAAAACAGAATTGAAATTTCTTCGCCATCGTAGCCCAATTTTTGAAGGACGGACTGCACATAGGCTTCGATTTTGGATTCATTAAACCAATCGGGAGCAGAAAAATCTTCTTGCACGGAAATCAAAATGCGGTTCGCCATTACTTTTTCTCCGATTTTTCTGAATCCGCTGATTCTGCTTTTATTTCAGAAGACTTTGACTTGTCTTTCTCTGCCTTTGCTTCAGAAGAAAAAGATTTATCCTTGCCGCCGTTTTCGCTCGTAAACGACTTGTCCTTTTCGGACTCAGTATCGCCCGTGGCATCGGGGTCGCGCTGATTCTGATATTTGATTCTGCCGTGGTAGTATGCCGCCAAGATTCGCACGAATGTGTCTCGGATTTTGGTAAGTTCGCCGAATGTAAGCGCAGAATTGTCAAGCTGACCGCTTTCGATTTTAGCATTGATAAGCTCTTGGATGAATTTTTCGAGCCGCTGGGCAGTCGGTTTTTCAAGCGACTTGCACGCCGCCTCGCACACATCTGCAAGCATAACGACTGCGCTTTCTTTTGAGGCGGGCGGATTACCCAAATATGAGTAATCTTCTGGATTAACGTTTTCATCGCGCTCTTTTGCCTTCTTGTAAAAATACGTGATGAGCGAATTTCCGTGATGCTCGGCAATAATGTCGATAATCTGCTTGGGAAGGCGGAGTTGATATGCCTTTTCAACGCCCAGTTTTACATGGCTTTTGATTACAGAAACGGAAAGCGAGGGGTTCAAGTCAGTGTGCTTGTTCGCCGTGTCGATGTTGTTCTCGGTAAAGTATTCGGGGTGCTCCATTTTGCCAATGTCGTGGTAATACGCGCCGACACGGGCAAGAAGCGCGTTTGCCCCGATTTCTTTGCAGGCATTTTCGGCAAGCTGGGCGACCATCATACAGTGCTGATGCGTTCCACTCGCCGTAAGGAGCAGTTTTCGTAAGACTGGCGCATTCTGGTCGCTCAAATCCATAAGACGGAAAACGGAAGCCGTGTTCATGATTGATTCAAGCGGGGTGAGGAAGCCCAAAACCAAGATTCCCGAAAGGAAGCCGTTAAACGCAACGCCCGGCAAAACAAAAACGCCGTCATTGAAATCTGCGTTGAACATGACTTTAAGGAACACAAGGAAAACCACATTCAGCACAGCCTGCATTAAAGAAGCAAAAACCATGTCAATTCGCCGCTCGATTTTCATAACGATGCGGGAAGACGAAACGCAAACGGCAAGCGTATACAAGGACGGAACGACACGCGCAGAAAGTTCAGAAAGAGAAGAAGTTCCCCCAAGATAAGACGCGCCGAGCACTCCGAGTGAAAGCAGGATTGAAAAAAACAAAGCCGAAGTCTGACCGAAAAGAATTGCCACCAAAAAAGCCGAAAAAACGGACGGAATCATAACAGGAAGCGCAAATGGATTTTGGAAAATCGCATTCTTCATGCCAAAAGATGTGGAGAAAAACACGATTACAAAAAGCACACACTCCAAGATGACTTCTTTGACCTCAGCCTTTCGTTTGAGCAAGACAGGATTAAACAGCACAATCCAAAGAACTGCGACGAGAATGAGGTAAAGGATTTTGTCGCAGAACGCACGGTAATCAACATAGACAGGCGAATCTGCCATTTTCTGCAATTTAAAGTATTCTTCTTCGGTGATAGGAAAGCCCTTTCGGATTACCTTTTCGCCCTTTTCGATTGCGACCGGGTACTGCACATCTTCGGGAAGCGACTTGGTGGCATAAATCGTTTTGTCTGCAATCTGACCGACTTCGTATTCATCGATGGCAAACGAAGCCATTGTTTCTGCAGTGTTGGCATCATACCACACGATTGCCGTAGCGACGATGAATGTAAGGAAGAAAGCAAGGATATACTGCCAGTTTTTTGAGATGAATTTTACTATTGAACCGAAGAACACAGACAATGCCGATTCTTCGCCATTTTTTTCTTTAGTCATTTTTTACCTCGTTTTGATACGCCTGAACAATTTTTCTGACCAAACTTGAGCGGACAACATCGGCATCTGAAAGATGAATCATGCTGATTTCTGGAATTTCTTCAAGAATCTGCATGGCATGAACCAAGCCTGACTTTTGCCGTTTGGGTAAGTCAACTTGCGTTATGTCTCCTGTGATGAAGACCTTTGCATTTTCGCCCATGCGGGTGAGAAACATCTTCATCTGCTCAACGGTCGTATTTTGCGCCTCATCCAAAATGACGGCACAATTGTTCAGCGTACGCCCCCGCATATATGCAAGCGGAGCGACTTCAATTATATCATTTTCTGTAAGTTTATGCACTATTTCGCGCGGCAAACACGCATTCATTGAATCGTACAACGGACGCAAATAGGGATTTATTTTGTCTTCCAAATCGCCTGGCAAAAAGCCCAAACTTTCCCCCGCCTCGACAATCGGGCGAGTGAGCACAATGGAATTGACTTTTTTGGAAAGCACGAGAGAAAGAGCCTCTGCCACCGCCAAAAAAGTTTTCCCGCTTCCGGCAGGTCCTTCGGCAAAGACCAAATCGGTTTCACGAAAAGCTTTGACGAGCTCTGCCTGATTTTTTGTTTTGGGATAAATTTTATGCGTGCTGCCCGGAATTGAAATCGCGTATGTTCCTGCGTTGAAATGTGAATCTGCATTTCCGTGAATAAAGCCTGTGTTTAAAATAGAATGAATTAAATCAGAAGAAGACTCACCAGAATCTGAAATTTCATCGACAATGCGGTCTATGATGAATTTAAATTTCTGCTGAATATGCGGATCTTCTTCTTCGATGGAAATTTCGTTTCCACGAGTAAAAACAGGGGTGCCGATATGCTTTTCGATGAGTTTTAAATTGCTATCGTTTGTGCCACAGACACGGGAAAGCAACTCCCCATCTGAAAGCACAATGGTATATTCAGAATTCACTGATTTTATTGTAATATCAAAATAAGATTCATGCAACTAAAGAAAAATGAAAATTGTGCAGAGCAGCAAATCATGGTATAATCGTTTCCATGAGAACGATTACGATTATCACAGGCGCAAGCTCAGGATTAGGCGCAGAATTTGCCCGTCAGCTCTACAAAAGCACTATGTCAGAACCCGAAGAATCACGGGCAACGGAACTGTGGCTGATTGCCCGTACCAAAGAAAAACTTGCCGCGCTAAAGGAAGAACTTGAAGCAGAACCATCAGCTTTCACAATCAAGACGATTCCGATGAATCTTGCTGGAAAAGAAGGCGTAAATCTGTTCAAAACCTTTCTTGCCACTGAAAAAATTTCTGGTGAATTCAAAATCAACATGCTCATAAACAACGCGGGATTCGGCACATACGGCGAATTTTCTCACACTCCGCTTGATAAAGAGCTTGAAATGATAGACTTGAACTGCACGGCTCTTACCGGGCTGTGCGGCGCAGTGCTTCCCTACCTTACGGAAGGCTCCACGATTATAAATGTCGCATCGCTGGCAGCATTTTTGCCGCTCGGAAATTTTGCGGTATACGCGGCAACAAAATCATATGTGCTCAGTTTTTCTGTCGCACTGGCGGCGGAACTCAAAGATAAAAAAATCACGGTATGCGCCCTGTGTCCGGGAAGTGTTTCAACCGATTTTGCGAATATTGCCTCAAACGGGGCACGAAAAGAAGTTTTAAACGGAAAAAATCCCGCAGAAGTAGTTGCGCACTGTCTCAAAAAAGCAAAAAAAGGCAAAAGAATTATTCTCTGGTCTTTAAAATGGAAATGCACTGCCTTTCTGAGCCGCTTTATTGGCAGATATGCAGGGGCACGCTACACATTCAAGTACAACAAACGCCCCAGCGCATGGAACTAGCTATTCGTTTTCCACGCACGCCATCGGATATTCGCCCGTAAAGCAGCCTTTGCAAAAGCCGTAACTTTCGGGATTCACGCTTTTCACGGCTTCCATGAGTCCGTCGGGGCTTAAGAATGCGAGCGAATCCGCGCCAATCATCTTGCGGATTTCTTCTGTTTCATGCTGGGCGGAAATCAGTTCTGCTCTCGTGGGCGTGTTGATGCCGAAATAGCAGGGAAATTTGACGGGCGGAGAAGAAATGCGGAAATGCACTTCGGTAGCTCCCGCACGGCGCAAAATCTGTACGAGGCGTTTTGAAGTCGTTCCGCGCACGATTGAGTCATCGATAATAACAACACGCTTTCCTTTTACATCGCACGGAACGGCATTGAGTTTGACGAAGACCATGTTTTCACGCTCGCGCTGTGTGGGTGCGATAAAAGTGCGCCCGATGTATTTGTTTTTGATGATTCCCGTTGCGTAGGGAATGCCGCTTTCCTTTGCGTAGCCCACTGCCGCACCCAAGCCCGAATCAGGCACGCCCACTACCACATCGGCAGGAACGCCGCTTTCACGGGCAAGCTGTGCGCCAAGAGCGTACCGCGCCTGCTGAACAGGGATTCCGTCGATAATGCTGTCGGGGCGGGCAAAATAGACATATTCAAAAATGCAAGTGCGTTTGCTCGTTCGCTCGCCGAATTCAAAGGAAAGAACGCCGTCATCGTTTATAATCACGATTTCGCCGGGATTGATGTCGCGCACGAATGTTCCGTTTACCGCGTCGATTGCGCACGATTCACTTGCAAGAATCCAGCCTTTTTCGGTCTGACCGAGGCAGAGCGGGCGAATTCCGTTGGGGTCTCTTGCCCCGATTAAGCATTTATCGGTCATAACAGCGAGCGCGAATGAGCCTTTTATCATTTGGATTGTGTCGGTGAGGGCGCGTTCAAGGCCTTTTTTGTATGAGCGGGCAATGAGTTTTACGATGACTTCGGTGTCGCTCGTGGACTGGAAGGTGCAGCCCGCGTCTTCAAGCATTTCACGCAGCTGCTCGTAATTTATGAGTTGACCGTTATGACAGACGGCGATTGTGCCGAGTTTTGACGCTTGAACCATAGGTTGTGCGTTTTCAATCGTGCAACTGCCTGCCGTCGCGTAGCGCACATGCCCCACGGCAAGCCGACCCGTCAAATTTTCAAGATGCTCGCTTTCAAAAACTTCTGCGACCGCGCCAAGATTTTTGTGAACGCGCATTTTGTTTTCATCACTTCCGTCGCTCACGGCGATTCCCGCGCTGTCCTGCCCGCGATGCTGAAGCGCATAGAGCGCGTAATAGACTTGCTGTGCCGCGTTAAAGTGCTTGGCAGAATACGGCTCTGCGACAGGCTTTCCGCTCTCATCGGTGGAAGTCTTTGCGGTCTGGAAAATGCCGACGATGCCGCATTCGTCACGAAGTTTGTCTTCTTCTGATTCAAAAATCTCTTTGTCAGTCATACCGTATTTTCCTCATTTACTAAAAGACGCGCAATAACACTAAAGTTCTATTCTACCGCTCTTCACGGAAGAAACTCAAACCAAGCGCACTCGGTCCCTGATTTTCTTTTTTAAAGTGCAAGCCCATCGCCACAAGGACGATGATAGTCGCAAGATAGGGAATCATATCCAAAAGCTGTCCCGGAATAATGTGCCCAAAGAACGGAACGCTCTGACATTTTAAGGCGAGCGAGCTGAGCGCACCGAACGCCCATGCACATAAAATCGCCTTTAATGGGCTCCAGGTACAGAAAATCACGAAGGCAACCGAAATCCATCCGGCACCTGCGGTAATATTTTCCTGCCACTGACCGACAAAGCACAGTGAAAGGTAGGCACCGCCCATTCCGCACAAAAAGCCACCTGCAAGAACATGAATATATTTGTAAAGCGTAACATTGATTCCAGAAGCATCTGCCGCAGCGGGATTTTCTCCAATCGCACGAATGTTCAAGCCCCAACGCGTGTAGCGATAGTATGCCCACAGAACGAACGCAAAAACGATGGAAAGATACACATACAACGACTGCTCAAAAAGCATTTTTCCAAAAAGGGGAAGTTTTGAAAGCAGCGGAAGAGAGATGACGGAAAAAGCGGCTTTAAAATCAGCAGACAATGGGGATGCCGCAAGATACTTTCCCATAAAACTCGCAACGCCGATTCCAAAAGTGGTAAGAACCAAGCCTGAAACAACCTGATTTCCGCGCAGCGTAATCGTAATGAGCGCGTAAATCAATGCCCCTGCACTGCCCGCAAGCCCTGCACACACAACGGCAAGAAACGGATTGCCCACCGCTCCCCCAGCGAGATAGCCGAATGCCGCTCCCAAAAGCATCATTCCTTCCGTGCCGAGATTGGTCTGGCCGGCTCGTTCAAAGAGAATTCCGCCCAGAATACCGTAGAGAATATGCGTTCCCGTTTGTAGCGCAACCTGCAAAAACAAGGCCAAAGATAACATCATGAAGCGTTCACCACCACTTCAGATTCTACCATATTTTTAAAGATTTTTCATAGCCACTTTTGCATAGCAGTTGTATTTTACTTAAGTGCGTACTCAAACAGCGTGACAAATTCTTTTTTGTCCTTTGACGCATACACGCCGAGCGTCTGAATATCTTCGGGAATCGTAAAATCAAGCTCAAAGCTGCCTGTTTTGGGATTCTTCGTCAAAAAGACAAAGGTGTTTTCAGGAAGCACGAACGCCATATGATTATACGCATTCGTTGTGACAGCAAAATGATATTCAGTTCCCTTTTTAAGCGTATGCACAAGCGGTGATTCCAAACGGATATTTGCCGCACTCAGATAGTTTCGGTACATAATCGGGAAAATATCCGTTGTTCCTTTGCCCTCATAGTCGGCAGCTGCATGAACTTCAAAGGTAATCACATTTTCGTAGCGGCTGGTATTTTTATTCAAAAGTTTTAGGATTTTTGTATTCGCCGCATTCCGCTGCGTGTCGAACAAATCTTCAATATAGTAATAGCGGCGGTTTTCAGCGACAAGCGTATACGAGCGTTCAAAAAAATCAATCTCGTTTTTGGTGATTTTTTTCTGAGCAAAGAGATTTCGGGCAGCAGGAAGCACATTCTGCTCAAAATCGCCCTGCAAAAAATAAGTCGGATTATTCACCACCCCTTCCGTACGCGCCCCGACCCGTGCCGTATAGGATGCTTTATCGGGAACATCAAAGATACATTTTTTATTCCGCCCAGCGTTTTCCATCCAAACGCAATTGGTCATATCGCTCTGTGATTTCCCGTACATATCGGCATACAGCATAACCGTGTTTTTAGAGGCAGAAAAATCAAAACTCATCGCTTCTGAAATTTCATTTTTATAGCATGGCGCATTTTTTCCGAACGAAAGACCATACTCAAAGAATACGCCAGGAACATACGGTTCTCTTTCAAACTGCTCATGAGAACGGATTTGTTTTTCTGGAAGCAGCTGCCATTTGTCTTCTTCGGGAAGGTGGGAATAGCCAAACTGATCGGGGGTAAGATTGTACCATTGATTCGTGTATCGCTTGATAAATGTTGTTCCTTCGACAAATCCTGCGTCCCATGTGACATCAATCAGCTTCCATCGTCCCCCAAGTTTTACGGCATTCCATGCATGATCGCTTTCAGGCCAAAGATAGCCGGGATAATTAAAGCCTTTCGACCAGCCATACACAATCTCGCACTCGATGTTGACGATGCCGCACATAACTGCCATAAGATTTGCATATCCCGCGCAGACCGCCTTCTTTTTTTTAAGGACAGCCTCGAATCCCTGCGGTCCGGCTCCTGCATCAGTAAACACATTGCAATCATAGGCAATATTATCGCAAATCCAGTCATGGATAATCTTGACTTTTGTGGAAGCGTCACTGATTCCACTCACAAGAGCTTTCGTTACATCCATGAGCGTATCTTTTGGCTCAATAAAAACCTGCTCCTGCAAATTCTTGGGAATCTGACGGACACGGCTCTGCATAGTGGCAGAAAACAGCTGAACTGAAACAAAAAGAGCGAACGCAACGCAGAGGCTTTTTTTATTCTTCATCATTTGAGTCTCCATAGAGTCTGAAATTAACGGCTTTTTCGATTCGTGCGCGAACGATGAGCAAAAACAGCGCGCTCAAAAAAGAAACGGCGGCAAGCAAGAGCGGAATAGAAAATTCAAACGGAATTTGCGACACATCGTCAAGCCGATTCAGCGTACCAATCATCAACAGCACACCCCCACAGGCAGCGAGCGCAAACCGAATGAGTATTACGAAATTGACCGCCCTCCGTGCCTCAGCTAATTGGGCAATCTGTTCCGACGCAGATGGCAGAATGCTGAGTTTTAGTGCGGTGAGATACGCACGGAACAGTTTTGCTGGCACAAGCAACAGAATAGATGCGGCGACAAGGAAAAGCAGCATTGCGGGAACAAAGGACAAAAGTCGCGGAGGATAATCAGACAATAAAAAAGTACTCTGGATGCTCAAAAGCAGAAAAAGCACGATAAGCCCCGCAACAAACGAAATGTATGGCTTTGCCGGAATTTTTGAAAAAACAAACGCATCGTTTGTCGGACTTCTTTTAAAAGCCGATAGTTTTTTATACAGAATCGACTTTACGGGAATCAGAATAAGCAGCATCTCACCCATATAAAAAAGCGTAAGAAGCCCAAGTGCCACTACAGGGCCGAATCGAGGCGTATCGTCAAGAAAAGCGAGAAGCATGGCAATGGAGAGACAGGCAATCATACCGCACACCACGACCACAGAAGTGATTACAAGCGAAACAGCATTCAATGACTGCGCAATTTGGAGAGCGGAATAGTCTTTTTTAGACACGACGATTTTTAGCGCACGAAAGAAATCTTTTACAGAGTTAGACGCAATCAGCATGGTAAAAAGAGTCGTAAACATGACAAAAAAACTGGGAATATCGATTGTTCCGCCAATCGTACCGCCAGTCACAATCACCGTGATGATACTCGAAATAAAGATAAATAAAATAGGGATAGTGTAAATCATTTGTTTTCCTCCTTCATGATATACATTCTTATGTTTTGTGTTCAATCAGTTTCAGATTGCAATAGGTACATTCAGAACGGTCGTCTTTATGAAGGTGCAAGCCGTTTCCTTCACACCACCGCCATTCTTTACAGTTTGCACACTCTCCTGTTTTTGCCCACGTGCGATTTCTCGCATTCTGGAATTTTTGATTCCACACATCCATGAAATCATCTTTGTAAATGTTTCCCTGAATAAATGCAGGGCTTCGCACGCTCAGACAGGCGGTAATAGAACCATCGCACATGATTGAACCGACATTGATTCCCCCGCGACAGAAAAAGAAATAATCGCGCACGGTAAGTTCATAGTCCCCCAAGTAGCCCTCACATGAATAACTCGCATGAATTGTCTTTCCATCGCAAGTGCGGTAGTTCCTTGTTTCGGCGATAAAATCTAAAAGTACCCGATACTCTTGGGAAGAAAGAGCCAAGTCATTTCTTGCAGCCCGTCCATTCGGAAAAATCGAAAAAAGTCGCCAAGAGTGCACACCTTTTTCAATCAAAAAATCACGGAGCGCGGGTAATACAGAAAGATTTTTTTTATGAACGCAGGTAATCACATCAAACAAAAACAAGCTCGGATACTGTGCATGACGGGTAACGCACAAATCAATTGCATTGGAGACCGCCATGAACGACTCTGGATTGCGACGCAAATAGGTATGCTCTTCTTGCAGCCCATCAATGCTCAGGCTCATTCCACCAAGCCCGCTTTTTATGAGAGAATCAAATCGCTCTGCCGTCATTGCAAGGCCGTTTGATACGATACACCAGTTAAAACCACGCTGACGAATTGCCACCCCCGCCTGTTCCAAATCAGAGCGAAGAAGCGGCTCACCGCCCGTAATGCACACGGTCATATGAGATGCAGTATTTTTTGTTTTTATGCCATTCAATGCCTGCACAAAATCACTAAGCGGCATATCGGGAACCGATGACTCTTTGAGGCAATCTGAGCCACAATGCAGGCAATTCAGATTGCACCGAAGCGTACATTCCCAAAAGAGATAGGTCAGCTCATGCTCGCTTCTTACCGCATGACGGTAGAGCCTAAACACAAAACGACGAAGCCGTTCTTTTACGGTCAGTCCTCTCATTTTCGCTCCAAGACAACGATTTCTTCACGCGTTACTTCATCGAGCTCAAAACAGAGTTCCCGACGGAGCGGCGCAAATTCACCGTTTGGGTCAGAGACAATCATCGTATACTCAACTCTGAGCCCCGCCCACACCGTAAAATCATCAAAGTAATAATCACCGTTTTCTTGCGAGTAAGCAGAAGCCATTTCATGCGTTCCCGAATACAGCGCAATTTTTATGCCTTTTAGCGGAAGTTTTTTATCTTTGTCATAGACAGAACCATATAATTTTGTCGTTATGTAGTTTCTCCGACCGCCATACACGGTAAGAAACGAATCTTCCAGTTCAAAGCCCTCAACGATTTTTGTGCGTTTTGGGCGCTCCCATTCCTGAGCATACGCGGAAAGCCCCAAAAGTGAAAGCGCAAGCGCACACAGTTTGTGATACAATTTCATATCGCACCCCCTATTCTACTCATACAGAACAAAAGCCGCCCAATACACAGGATTAGACCACTCTTCGGATTCTTTCATTTTTTGTTTTGCATTCTGATATGCCGTTGCGTATGGCACGCCGTTTTTTATGAAGCCGTACAGATATTCCTGAAACACACAGGTTGCCATATCATGCACTTCCCAAAGCGTAACGCCCACCGTATGTGCACCTGCGACAATGCAGGAACGGGTAAGTCCGAGCATACCGTCACCCTTTTTGAGAGCCGAAAGCCCCGTCTGGCAGGCCGAGAGATTCAAGAATTCAGCATTCATTTTTAAGAGCGAGATTTCATCAATAGTAAGGTAGCCGTCTTCACCCGATTTTTCGCCGTCATGCGAGACTTCAGAAAAAACCAATGCCGAAAGTTCAGGTTTTGCGGCATTAAAATAGCCGTGACAGGCGATGAGTATCTGACTGTACAATGCCAGTTCCCCAGATTGGGAAAGTTCTTTCATCGTCCGTTCACTTGCCTTTTCTTGCTCAAAGATGGCAATTTTTTCCCCCTTAAAAATCTTATTTTTTAGATTATACAACTCCTGCTTAGTCCCAGAAAGATTTTCCCACGAAATAAGATTCTTTTTATAATAATCCGCCACCGAACTCACAGATTTTTTCGTTGATGGGGAAGAGGGGCCGTCCAATGCGGTATACATGGCATTTCCCAAACCAAGAATACGGAACAGCTTTTTGTCGATGTTTTCTTTTAAAATGCTGATTGAAAGTGAGGGGGAAAATGTGAGCGAGTATTTTTCGCCGAGAACACCAAATTCACTGTTCCCCAATATATCGAATGGAAGGGCCGAAAGCTCTCCGTCTGGGACGATGACGAGCTGCGTGGTATCCGCAGGAATATAGTGCAGGACAGGCTGTATCAGCCGGTCAAACAACGCCGAACGATATTTTTGGAGCGAAGTTCTGCTTCCTGAAGAAAGGCTCTGCTGTTTTTCAACGACCGCAGTCCGTAGATTCAAGACGGCAGTTGCGTAATCATAGTCAGAATCAAGCATGACAATCTGAATGTCTTTTTGGGACAACACAATGCAGTATGATTTTGCCACAGCATTTTTTTCGTTTGCATCCTCATACAAGACATATTCAAGTACCGTTTTTCCACCCGTGCACCAGGCTTGCGCGGCATCAATGCTGACAGGCTGAGGGTTTCTGAGCTGAGCATAGGCAGGCACGCGCTTTCCGATACTTTCATCTAATTGCGCAAGTTCCTTTTCTGCCGCGACAAGCGCATTTCCCGCCTGTATAAGCCGCTCCGTATCCCGACTGGAAATTGCTTTTTGATTTTGCGCTTCAATTTCTTTTTGCGCGGAAATAATGCGGGCAGAAAGCGTATGAATTTTTTCGCGCTCTGAGTCTGTAACGCCGTCAAGCCGCAATGCCGTTTCCGTGCCGATTTGGTCAAGAAAACCTCTGTTCCGAAGCGATTCTGAATAGGCGAACGCCTGCGCTCTGTTTCCCTGCTCTGCCTCAAAATGCACACCGTAATAGTAAATAGGTTGAGAAAGGGCCATGATGTCATCTTTGATTCCCGTCATGTCAAGGCGAGCCCGCTCCGCAGTGTCGATTCCAAGCGCAAGGGCAGAACGAATAAACGCGGGATCACTGATTTTTTGGCACTGAAACAGCATATCTTTTACCGCTTGGATATTTTGCTTGTATGAAAGGCCGTTTCGTGAGCATGAAATCACTTTCTCATAATAGGTTTTTGCCGTTTCATAGTCGCCTTTTTTGTAATAGAGATCGCCGAAATCATTGTATGTGCTTATGGTATACGGATGATTTTGACCGAGTTTTGCTTCTTCGATTTTTAGCGCACGGCTAAGAAAATCAAATGCCAAATCATATTCTCCCAGTTTGGAATAGGCACTTCCCACATTCATGAATGTAACGGCAAGCTGCGGATGCTCATATTGCTTCAACGCATAAAAGATATTCAGTGCACGCTGATAATACTTTGTGGCGTTCTCATAATCTTTTAATCTGTCGTATAGCGTTCCCGTATTGTTGCATGAAATCGCAGTGTCTGTATTGTTTTCACCGAGTGTAGCCACATATAATTCATTCGCTTTAACACAGTATTCCAACGCTGAATCAATGTCGCCCTTCGCGCGGTAGGCAGCACCGATATTGTCATACAACGTCGCTACAATTTCTTTTTCTCCCGCTGTCTCCAATAAGATTTTTAAGGATTTTCCATACCAAGCGATTGCCGCGTCATAGTCACCTTTTGCATAATACACAAGCCCCAGATTATTATATGGAGCCGAATTCGTTATTTTTTCCTTAGATTCAATAGTATCCGCCGCACACTGAAACCATGTCACCGCAGAATCGTACATTCCCTTGTGAAAATACACCAGTCCAATTACATCATAGAGATATTCAGTCTGCGCATGCTGTTCCCCCGATACCTTCTTACGAATTTCCAAAGCTTTTTCATAATATTCCAATGCAAGGTCATACTGCGCAGTCCAATCATACATATTTCCCACATATCTATAGCCATTTGCGGTCGAAGCATTCATTTCTCCGAGCAGGGACTTTTTGAGTTCAAGAGCCTCTTTATAATACGGAAGCGCGTTTTTATACTCGCCCTTTTCTTTGTACGCATCGCCAATCGTTGTATAGAGAGAAATCGTCGTGCTGTCTTTTTTTTCGATATATTGATTGCGCACCTGAAGTGAGTATTTCAGATATGTAAGGGCAGAAGTATAGTCTTTTTTGTCGAAGTAAATCATTCCGACATTATTATACAGTGTTATTGTATCGGCATACTGGTCTCCAAAGAGCTCATAAAAAATATCCAAAGCTTTTTTTTCATAAATAAGTGCGTGGTCGTAGTCCTTGTTTTGATGATATGCCGTTCCCTTTCTGTAATAGGCAATGGCCAAGAACTGACGCGCCGTATCATACACTTGAGATTCCTTATAGTTTAAAAGGTCTTTTTCCAGATTCTCAAGGAATTCCTGACTGCACTCCGTCCCATTGTCCTTTGCGTACACCAATCGCTGCAGCACTTCCGATGGAATTTCGACGCGGGATTCTTGAGTTGTTGCCACAGGGAAAACAATACAACAGAAATACAGAAACCATAAGAACTTACGCATATCACACCTCCATCATTCGTTATTTTGTTATTCATAGAGAACAAATGCAGCCCAATACACCGGGTCAGACCATTGCTCGCTGTTTTTCATTTCTTGTTTTGCTGATTGGTATGCCGATTCATACGAATAGCCGTTTTTTATGTGAGTATAAAAAATTCGCTGGAATTCACAGGTCGCATTATCATCAACCTCCCAAAGCGTAACCCCCACATTATTTGCGCCCGCTACAATACAGGAACGGGTGAGCCCCACCATACCATCGCCCTGCCGCTGCTCGGAAAGCCCCGTCTGGCAGGCAGAAAGATTGAGAAAATCGGCATTCATATTGAGGACGGCAAGTTCAGAAACCGTAAGATACCCGTCATCATCAGAAGCACTGACCGTTCCCGACACTTCTGAAAACACAAGTGAAGAGAATTCCGGCTCGTCAGAATTAAAATATCCATGACAGGCAAACAAAATCTGAGAGTAGTTTGCCAAATCTCCAGAATGTGACAGTTTTTTTACCAGTGCTTCCGTAGAATTTTTTCCTTCGTAAACGGAAATATGCTCGTTTTTACGAATCATGTTCTTGATGTTTTTAAGTTCAAGAGCCGTACCAGGAATATTCTCCCAACTTCTGACCGTTTTTTTGTAGTAGTCACTGACTGCGCTCGTTTTTCCTTGCGTGGCAGGCTCTGCTGACTCATAGACTGCGTTTCCGATTCCAAGCATTTTAAAAGAAGAAGCCGTTTTTTTCTCACGAAGCATACTGACCGAAACAGATGGTGAAAAACTGAGCGCATATTTTTCACAAAGCACGCCTTCGTGCTCATTTCCCAGAATATCAAAAGGAATTGAAGAAAGCGCACCGTCAGGAACAATCAGAATACGTTTTGTGCCATCGGTAAAATACGGACGGACAGGCGCAATGAGTTTTGCGTACAATTCAGAACGGTATTTTTGTATGCTCGCCTTCTTTCCCGAAAAAAGGCTCTGTCGTTTTTTGAACACGGCGTTTCTGAGTTCCGTAGCAGCCAATGCATAATCATACTCTGAATCAATGGGAACAATGTGAATTCCATTTGACTGTATGACAAAACAATATGACATATTCTGCCACACAATGTATTCGAGGATAACACGCTGTATGCCACACCATGCTTGCGTATCTTTTGCCGTTGCCGTTTTAGGAGACCGAAGCTGGGCATAGGCGGGAATCCGTTCAGAAAGGCGTGAGTCCAGAATTTCCAGTTCATGCTCCGCTTTTGCAAGCCGTTCGCCCGCCCTCACCAGTTTTTCATTGCTTCTCTTTTCGCCAAGCTCGTTTTGCGTTGCAATTTCTTTTCGTGCCTGCGCAATTTCCTGTGAAAAGGTACGGACATCAGTTCGCTCTTTTTCTGTAATACCGTCAAGTTTGAGAGCCGTTTCAAAACCAAGCTGATCCAAAAATCCCCTGTTTCTGAGTGATTCTGAATATTCAAATGCCTTTTCAACATTGTTGTGTGCCGCCTCAAACGCAACGCCCTGATAATACAATGGCAAACTTTGCTGCAAAAGGTCTGTCTTTATCGAAGTCAAATCAAGTCGAGCCCGCTCGGTTGCCTCAATTCCCGTTTCCAACGCGCTCTTAACAAGTCCATCGTCTGTTGAAAATCTGATGATTTTTTTCATTCGCTCAATGGTATCGACATAATTCGATATGTTTTTTGAAGCATGCACGGATTTTGCCCAATATTCAGACGCGCGTTCGGTATTTTTTTTAATATGATAGTAGAGTCCCATATTAAAATAAATGAGCGCGGTATGCGGATGCTCAGAGCCGAATGTTTTTTCGTAAACGGCAAGTGCCTTTTCATTATACAAAAACGCATTTTCGTAGTCGTTTTTAGACGCACAGACAAGAGCGATGTCTACATACACGCTTGCCGTATCGGGGTGATTTTCCCCAAGCAACTGCTCCCGTATGCTTTTCGCCTTATTCAGATACCGCAAGGCAATATCATAGTCCTTTTTATCACGGTAGGTCGTACCCAAATTAGAATACGCCATAGCCGTCATCGTGTGGGATTCACCATAAATCGAAAGATACACATCGAGTGCTTTTTTATACGAACGGATTGCCTCACCATAGCTCTCTTTTTGCTGATAGACCATCGCTATATTGTTGTAGACGAGAGCCGTATGCGAATGTTTTGTTCCAACAGTCTGTTCACAAATGATTCGTGCGCGCTCATAATATGAAAGTGCGTTATCACAATCACCTTTTGCGCCGTAGACATTCCCGATACCAAGATATGACATTGAAACAACTATGTTATTCTCGCCAAACAAATCAATTCGCATTGAAAGAGCTTTTTGGAAATAGTTCAATGCAGTATCAAGTTGCCCCTTGTCCTCAAAAATGACTCCAAGATTATTGTATGCAGTCGCGATATTCGGATTCCACTCCCCATATACCGCTGTATACACTGCCAGAGCTTTTTCTATATAAAAAACCGCGTTGTCATAATCGCCAAATGTTCGGTACAAAAGCCCTTTGTTCATGTATGATGTGGCGACCTGCGGATGCGTTTCCCCAAACATCGTTTTTCTGATTGAAAGAGCTTTGTCGCCATAGAAAACAGCATTTTGATAATCATCTTTTTCTTGATATAACCGAGAGATATTTGAGTAGACCATTGCGACATTCTCATGCGTTTCCCCGACCAATGAGACAAGCATATTCCGTGCCTTTTCGTAGTAAGTGAGTGCCGTTTCATAGTCATTTTTTTCGCTGTACACAAGCGCAACATTCTGATAGGAAGCGGCGGTTTCAGGATGTACGGCAAACAGTTTTTCCCGCAGAGAAAGTGCTTTAAAAAAATACGATAGCGCACGGTCAAAATCTCCGTTTTGATAGTAGACCATTCCGATATTCGAATATGATGCGGCAACTTCTGTATGCTCCTCGCCAAAGAGTTTTTTTCTAAGTTCGAGTGATTTCTCAAGATAGTGGAGCGCGTTTTTATAGTCCGTCATATCTTCATATGCAAGCCCGATATTATTGTAAAGAGAAGCGGTAATCGCATTTTCTTCGATTGCGCCTTTTTTCTGCAAATCAAGAGCCTGCTCATACAACTGCAAAGCCGTTTTGAAATCAGCCTTTGCAAGATAGATATTTCCGATGTTTACCAACGGTTCAAGCGTTTGCGGAGTGTTTTTTCCATATAGCTCTTGATACAGTGCCAACGATTTCTGCCCATACAAAAGCGCGTTTTCATAGTCCGTTTTTGAGTTGTAGCACCCGGAAATACTATTGTAGTTTTTTGCACAGTCTGCTTTTGCGCCCGTTGTCTCGCAAATTGAAGCTGATTTTTGGAAATAGCGGATTGCATCATCGTATTTTCCATTTTCATAATACCCCATTCCGACAACCGAATAAAAACTTATGGCAGCCTCAGTTTTTCCGAATTCAATTTCATCACTTCCCGTTGCGTGCACATATTTTTCAAAGTAAACGAGCGTTTTTTTACTGTCTTGAAGCATTGCGAATATCTCAATTCCACCCCGATACATGGAAACCATGACATCGCTCGTCGGCTCAAAAAATCGCTCCATAATGGATATTGCCTCTTCAAGGAAAGGGCCTGCCTGATATGCGTTCGCTTCATTCGTTCCGTACAGCGTCAGCAGTTTTCCCAAAATGCTTAGCCGTCGCCCATAGTCCGTTTCTGGAATTTCTGCAAGTTCTTGTTCAAGGCTTTCAATTGATTCAGCATTAGAAGAAACAGCAGAATCAGCCAGTGCAGTTTGAAAATGAGAGAATAAACAAAATACAAAGAAAAAGCAGAAAAGCAGGGCTCTTTTTCGCATGAAGTCTCCGCATTAATCGGTGTACAGGGTGTACGATACCGTAGAACTCGTGCGGTTTTTTACCTGTATCGTGTAGCTCTTTGCGTTTTCAGGAACGAACTGTATCGTGTCATTTCCTTTTCCAGTCACAACACTTTTTCCGTCAGAATCATAAATATCGACATCAAGATTTGAGCCTGTCATAGCCGCAACATAAATCTGAGCCGACTCGCCGTTTGTAAATGAAATCGTATATGATGCGCTTCCGTCATTTCCGTAGGCAAAGCCTTCCACCGCCAACGGCCCCCGCGCAGCTCCCCGCTTTCCAGAAAAAGTGCGCTCAATCTTTTTTATCCATTCAGCGTATGTTTTGTCATTGCCCGCAAAATCTTTCGCATCCGCAAAAAGTGTTTTTGCATCAAGAGAAAACTGATTTTCTTCCGCTGCCTTTGACGGTGTTCCCGTTTGAACAGCTTTTATCGCAGATTTTCGGACATTCACTTCTGCCAATATTTCGGCGGCTTCCAAAAGCGCGGCAGGCGATTCCGTTTCATAGCCGTATTCAGCAAGTTCCTTTGCGAGTTTTATTTTTCGGATTGGATTTTCTTCAAAAGAACTCCGTCCCTCTGAAAAAATCTGCGACAGGCTCAAAATGAACACACACATACACATTAGTTTTTTCATACATTAATCCTCCATGCTGCCATTTGCATATATTTTTTCGTTCAGAATGGTATCCGCGCCGTCATAGTAACGGATTTTCAGTTCCCCATTCTGATTTTTTTCAGAATCAAAGCGCACGATTCTCTTTCGTTTTGCAAGGCTTTTGTCTGCCATAAAATACGCGCCCTGCAAAAGAATCGTATCCTCAAGATTTTGCTGAGCCTCATAAAGCGCGTAATCATTTGGAGCGGTCAATATTCCGTCTTGATTTTTAAAAGACTCAGAGACAAGCAGGCTGTTGGGCGTGTACAAAGCGGTATATTCCGAAAAACGGAGTAATGAACTTCTCGCCTTATTGCCCGTTTCATCAAAAAACTGCACGAAATACAACATTCCGTCGTTTGTGTATGAGAACTGTGCGACCGCAAAGCCGTCTTTGTTTGCGTAGGCACCGTTTTTATAGTGACAGATAATCTTGTTTCCGCCGTAATATGCAATTTTTGTGACCGTATGCATCTCTCCGCTAGAAATTTGGGATTGAGAGAGCAAGCGTCCGCATGAATCATAGTCATACAACACCGTCATATTTTTTTGTTTTTTTGAAATATGATGATAGGTAGCAGGGCTTTTTTCTTGATACGAATAGTCCACAGTGGCCATTAGTTCATCACGAGCATCAAAATGTTCTTTCGTCTTAATGATTCCTGTTTTATCATAGACAATGCGTGTCGTTTTCTTTAAATCATCATCGGTGAATTTTTGGATTTGGACTGGCTGACCATTTGCATTGTTTGTAAAAACCGTTTTTAGCACTGGCTCTTTTTCCTTTTCGTGGAATTGTTTTACAAAAGCGGGAAGATTTGCAGCCTGTTTTTTTGTTTTTTGAGTCACTTGCTGCGTTTTAAATCCTGATTCATCAAAAAAACATTGAATCGAAGCACAATTCGGCTTCCGTGCGTTGACCGCCGTTCCCGCCGTATCAAAGAATTCAGTTTGCACGGAAAACAGGCCGTCTTCGTCTTCGCTCCATTTTGTTTTAAGAGACGCATAGCCCCGAACCACATTTTGAACAGGCTCGCCAGTCTGCGTAAAAAAAGATACGCCACTCACCAAATATGAATCATATTCGATTCGCTTTTTAGAAACGGAAAGCCGCTCCGATTCACTATAGAGATATGTTTGCTCAGAAAGCCGGTCTTGCTCATCATACGCATTTTCAAAGCCGAATATGCCGTTTTTATCCGAGACGCGATGATTGTTTTTGTTGTAAAAGGTGACTCGCTTTGCCCGCCCCATTTCGTCACATTCGATCTTATAGCGATACATCGCGCTCCCATTCTCAAAGAATTCCTGCTCAGGTGTTTTAAAGTCGATTGATTCTGGATTTTCGCTTTCACTGACATCGGAAAACGAAAGACATGTTTCACAAAGCACATCATTAAAAAGGCTTTTTTCGATATTGTGCTCAGCGGCATAATAAAAATCTGCGGAAAGCACCGTTTCGCTTTCCCGCGTGTATTCGATTCGCATGGAACAGGATTTTTGAATATCCGCCTCAACATCATTGTCATAATAGGTACAAAGTGCAGAAGACAGATTCCACTTCTGTTTATTTTTTGTGGGAAAATACGGGTTTTCATAAAAATAGAATGTCGTCCCCGCCCGATTTTCCCGGTCACTTTCGCACTGAGGAAGAGGAAGCCCACATGAATTGGCATACACGATTTTAATGGGACGCGCACACCGAGTTGTTATTTCATAGTGGAACGGGCGTTTTTTAGCTTCGTTTTTTGAGAGTTCAGAATTTTTAATTCCTTCAGGAATTTCCCAATAGGTCACATAATCCGCATAATAGCGCGTGTGTGGGCTAAAATACCACAGGGCAACGGCACAAAACGAGGCAAAAAGAAAAGCGGCACTTCCTGCAAAAAAAGTTCGGCGAATCTTGCGCTTTTTCTCCCGTTGCTTTAAATCGTCATAATTTATTTCGAGGAGACTTGCAAGCAAACGGATAAAGGCATTGCTTTTGCCTTCCTGCACCGCGTCCGCTGCGTTCAGATTTAAATTAGTAAGCAACGGCGTGTAGCAATGGTTTTCTGCGTCAGGACATAGTACCCCCTCAACGACAAGCGGCAAAATATCCGTTGTATCGTGCCCAAGCTTTAAAAAACTTGCAATTTCATACTCAACATAGTCGGATTTTGCCGAATCAGGCGAGCAGATAACGATGAGTTTTTTTGATACCCGCAGTTCTTTCGCAAGCGCATGCTCCACCGTTCCGCCCACGCTGATGTCAGTTTTGTCGCGGAAGATTTTGAGTGGTTTTGGAATCTGAGGATACTGCTTTTGAAGCACAGAGGGAAGGCGGTACAACTCCAGTTTTTTCTGAAGCCAACTCGCCCAGACTTCATTTTTGCGGCTGTAGCTGATGAATGCATAAAAGCGGTACTCAGAAGGACTTGTCTTAGTTTCCATAGTTGCTCCTTTTTTCAAGCACAGCGTTCACACCGCTTATGTTTAGCTTGTGGGGAATCAGTCCGAGCAAATACGGAATATTTTTTATCATGATTTCATCATATTCTTTAAATTTGGGGTCAAATTCAGCAAAAGAATCAAGTTCATCCCATGTACACAAGCAGGCATGCATTTTTGCGCGTGTAATTTTGTGAGTTCCCGCCTTTTTCGCCTGTTCCAGACTTGCGCTTCGCCAGCCTTCGCTCCGCATAAACGCATTCCATCGGTCATGCTCAATCAGAGAAAGCATGAGCACATTCGTTTCAATATCCGCTTGCAGTTTTTGCGCGAGTTCGTCTCGTTCTGATTCTTGCGCCCCCTTCACAAAAGAAAGTGCTTTTAAATCATAGCCTAACAGGAACAATTTATACCGAATATGCAGCGCATTCGCACGATTTGAACGGATTCCAGTTTCATTTGCGTAATAGGTTTTCCGAGCCAATGAGGAACTCGCTGTTCCTTCAGAAAATGAAAGTTCATAGCCAAAATGCACATTAAGCGCAATCCGCTCCAATGGGGAATCAATCAGATACGATGAATAAAACAAGCGGTCTGAATCAAACGCAAACAAATTGTAATTCAAAGCCGCATCGGAATCGCTCTGTATTTTTTTTGAAAGCAATTTCTCGCGCGGAACAGCGGTAAATTCTGGAATAATGGCATTTTTTGAGCTGTCGCGCACACAAACGGCAATAAACGGCTTTTTAAAAGAATCTGTATTTTTACGGAAATAGTAAGCACGAAGATAGAGAGCGACATGGCTGTTTGTTTCGTCAGATTCAGAACAGACGCAGATATAATTTACATCAGCACAGTGCTCGTCAAGGCATGCCTCAAAATCACAGGTCGTGATGTCGGCCTCAAAAAAAGAAATATCATACTCACCGTTAAAAAATTCCGGGTATTCAAGACGCATGACTTTTTCAGAATGAGATGCATTTTTAGTGATAGCATTTATTTTTAAATGATAGTTTTTTCCAAGCTGACCGCACCAGACGCTTGTTTTTAAAATCTCATTCGCAAGCCGCCCGTCTCCCACGATGAGCACAGAAATTGTTTTTGAACCGTCACTGAGCACTTCATAGAGCGGATGCGTAAACAGCAAATCATGCGCGACAAATCGGTCACGGTCCACAAGAATGACGGGGATTCCTTTTTTGTCAATCGAATTTAAAAGCAGGGGTGCTTCTTCCTGTTCAGAAAAAAGATAAATCCGCATGTTTGAATAATCACAGTCCCCGTATGCTTTTGTACAGGCGTGAATAAGCGTGCAGGTATGCGTAAGGTTTTCATTTTGATTTTCAGAAATTTCAAAGTATGTCTGCTGATTTTTAGGATTTTTTATACACGAAGCTTCGCTTTGCTTTAGTAAAAGGAAACTGTTATTCTTTACTTCTTCTTTTAATTCGGGAGAGGTATTTTCAGAAATGCCGCAAAAAATGCAGAGAGTTTTCCTTCCTTTTTGGTTTTTTATGCTCTGTGCAAGCATGAGCGCGTTTTCATTCAGTTCGGAAAAAAAATAAACCGGGATAAACGGACTAAAAATTTGATAGGCAAGATAGCTGGAAAGGTTTTCAAACAGAGTGAGCACCACCCCTCCCCAGACAGCAGGCGTGAGCACACAGAGTATCGTAAAAAACACCAGCACATGCGCTTCGTCCGCAGCCTTTATCAGCGCGTCATAGCCGACATTAAGCGTAACCAGCTGCGCCATGTTCATAATCGCCGAAGAAACGGAAGCCACGCCTCCATCTCCGCACTCGCCGATTGCATGCAGAATCGGAATCAGTATGATAAAATCACATACGGCAAGCCCTATTCCAAAGACACGCAATGGCTTTACAATATCCAGGCGATGTATAGCGGTGGCAATCGAGAAAAGCAAAAATATGCAGAATACGAAAAATGACACCCAAAAACAAAAACTTGTATCGAGTGCCATTTTTTGCACCATATGAACCATAAAGCTCCTATTGCTTTACAGGAATAGTGAATCGTCCTTGAAAATAGTCAGAGTCGCTTGTAAATGTAAATGTGGTCTTTGCATTTCCGTCATCACTCACAAAAGTGATGTGCGTCTTTGAATCTTTCGGAACAGAAATAGCTGTTTTGCCGTCTTCGTCTTTTAAATCGACGGTCTTACAATAGAATGTACCGTTATACCATTCATCAAAATACGGGCGAAGCTCAGGACGAATCATATCACGCAGTTGTTTTTCATCCGTAACAGACTTGAACAACTCAACATAGGCTTTGTTGTATCCAGATTCTTTTACGAATTCATCAACGGTGTAATACTGCAGCCAATAAGAAATCATCATGCCTTCGTTCAAATCTTTTGCAACGGAAATATAGGTAAGCACATCGTCAATATCGGTATCGACACGGTGCGCATATATCTTTCCGCTCGTGACAGGAATATTTTTGTTTGAATCAGACACGAATTTAAGGAAAACCTGCACTTCGTCTTTATAGTTTTCTTTGCCAGGATCATCATCAATCCAGTCCAGCATCAAGCCATCAGGAAGCTCAATGCCCGGATAAATCCATTTTACTTTTGAGAGCAAGTCAAACCAGTAGGTAACTGGCTGAGCGATTGCAACAGGACGGCTTTTGTTCTGCAATTTATCCCATGTATTTATACCAATCAGCGCGTCTTTATGAAAAAGACCGCCGCCGCTGTTTCCGCCAGAAATATAGCTTGTATGAAGGATTTTTGATGTTTTTTCATCTTCGTAACCTAATAGCTCACCAGATGTCCGCGCAGAACGGTTTGGATCCCCCGTGCCAGGAAATCCCATCGCCCGAACTTTTCGGTCTGTAAATGATGTTCTGAACGGATTTCCGAATTTCGCATGCGGGAGGTTTAGATTTTCAACTTTTCCGTCCGATACAGGCACGCCATTTGCTCCCAAGTGGCACTCAGACAAAATCTGCAGTACGGCACGGTCACGGGAATTATTGTAATTGGCATCATCTTCAAGAATATACGCAATATACTTGAGTTTTTGGGCATCATCCCCCCGTTCAAGCCGATTAGCGTCTACCATGCCCACAAACATTATATTCGTAAACGGATTGATAATAACGCGCGTAATCGGCTTGCCGTTTGGCCCGACCTTGCTTCCCTTTAATTCTTGTATGGTCGGCTCAATATACGCCCGTGTGACATGAGCATTAGAAATAATGAGGCCTTCTTTTGTTATAATGACACCAGTGCCCACATGGGTTAATTCTGCTGACTCAGACACAACAAGCGCATCTCCAAAATCAGGTTCACCCCCCTTTGTATGGTATGTATAATCTCGTGGCAAGCCCTCAACATCATATGTTACAAGCAAGCTGCTCAATTTAACGACAGAAGAAAGCGTTTCTGCAGAAAACCAGTCGCCCTCATGCTCCGTTTGCGCAAGCACGGGATGAATACATGAGAGGGTCAGAATAACGAAAAACAGCGTTTTTTTCATTTTTGTTCCAAAACTAGTCATTTTTTGCCTCCAAAGTTCTGATTAAGACTCTTACGGCACGATTTGCCTCTTCGTCTTCTTTTTGGTCACTGAACACATCAATCAGCAATTCATTCTCGCCTTTTTTGATTTTGTATGTTTTCTGATACAGCATAAAGGGATTGCCATACGAGTCATCAGCGACAAAACTGTTAAAGCCGACAGAAATATCCCACCCATTTTCTGAACCGAGTTTGAGAGGGTCAATAATTTTAACCAAATCCGTGTCGGCATCGTAAAACAGATAGAGATTTATTGAGCCGTTTTTATTTTTGTAGAATACATTTCCAGTCGGAATATCAAAGTTAAAGCTACTCGTATTCGAGCGTTCTTCCACGCAAGAAAAGCCTTTTGGCAAACTGAACGACCACTCCCCGTTTGAAGAGACAAATTTTTCAGTCTTGAATTCTGAATAGCGGAGCGAGAAGGCATATCCCAAGAACAAGACAAGCATAGTCACCATAATCACTGCGGTGGCACGATTGCTTGGTAAGGTTAAGGAAGCTGCATCAAGCTCACCCCTTTTTAAAATCCGATGGATAAGCAGTACGACGACAGCGACAAGAAGAGCCGCGAAAACAACCGAAACAAGAACGGGAAGAATCGTGATTCCCACAAGCTCAATGTTTTTTAAGAAAATCTGCTCAACGCAATAATCAATGGTAAAAAGCAGCGTCATGAGTACGACAGAAAGAATCAATCGGAGAATTTTTTTCTTTAGAAGTGCCTGATGAATCAAAAATCCTGCAAGCGAACAGACTGCCGCATGCACAGAAATGCGCGTAATCAATTCGATAATCACAAACTGACCGTCAAGGCTGGTATAGTGAACAAATTCCGTCATGCACGAAGCAAATGCAATACCCGTTCCCAAAAATCCGCCATAAATAAAGGAATCAACCAGTTCGTCAAAAGAGCGCAACTTAACGACGATAAAGGTAAAGACAAGGAAAAATGAAACGACAGGTAGCCAAATGTTTTCCATGAGCACCGAAACTTCGGTGCCGATAATCCACTCAAGAACACCTTTGCCAGAAAGATACGCAACGACACCCAAAAAGAAGGTGAGCACGGTCATTTTAAGGCTTTCATGCTTAATTCTGTCCAAAAACCAGTACATGAAAATCCAAAGGGCAGACACAACCAGCGAGCACAGCCCCAGTTCTATCACCCCAAAGAATTCATCCGTGTATATCTGCCAGGATTTTATAGCCGTGCAAGAAATACCGTACAAAACAAGCAGGGTGAGAACCACAAACAAGCCGTTCAAGCCAAGCCGCTTTTCCGTTTCATTGTTAAGATTTTTATCCATTCTCTAGACGCTCCTTAAAGTTGTCTTAGTTTTTAAAATTATAGTCTAATAACCTAGAAAAATCAAATTTTATTTAAACTACGACCATACATAACGAGTTTATTTGACTATAAATATAATATTTCTGGCTTGGCGACTATAACATTCTCATGCTTCAATCAGATTGAGATTACAATGAACACATTCCGAGTGGTCATCTTGATGAAGGTGAAGTCCGTTTCCCTCGCACCACCGCCAGTTCTTGCAGTGCTCACATATTCCCACCTTTGCCCACGAACGATTCCGCATATTCTCAAAGCGATTGTTCCACACATCCATGAAATCGTCTTTGTAAATGTTCCCCTGAATGAACGCACAGCTCCGTACACTCAGACAGGCAGAAATTGAGCCATCGCACATAATTGAGCCCACATTGATTCCCCCACGACAGAAGAAAAAACTATCCCGTACCTTTTGCTCATATGTTCCAAGATAGCCTTCGCATGAATACTGCAGGTGTATTGATTTTCCGTCCGATGTTTTGTACTGCCGAGTTTCCACAATAAAATCAAGTAGCTCACGATATTCTGAGGGTGTCAAAGCCAAATCACCAAGAGAAGCCCGACCGCTCGGAAAGATAGAAAAGATGCGCCATGCAATCACCCCCTTTTCAATCAGGAAATCACGCAAAGCTGGCAGAATGGAAAGATTTCCGTGATGCACACAAGTAATCACATCATACACGAGCATACGGGGAAAATCCCGCTGAAAAGAAACGCATAAATCTATTGCACGGCATGCCTTTTCAAAAGATTTTTCATTTTGCCGAAGATAAGCATGCTCTTTTTCTAATCCGTCAAGACTAATGCTTATCGTGCTTAATCCTGCTGCAACCAGAGAATTAAACCGCTCTGGAGTAAGCAAAAATCCGTTCGTTACGATTCCCCAGTTATAACCAAGCTCACGAATCGCCCTCCCCGCCTGTTCCAAATCAGAACGAAGCAATGGCTCGCCTCCAATAATTGCCACCATAAGTTTTCGATTTGTTTTTCGCTTACGCTTGATTTTATCCAATGCATTTAAGAAATCTGCAAGCGGCATATCTTTTACGGAACTTTCAGCAAGGCAATCTGAACCACAGTGACGACAATTGAAATTACACCGAAGCGTACATTCCCAAAAAAGATGGTACAAGTCATGGCGTCTGGTTTCAGAAATACGATACCGCCGAAACAGTTCGCGTTTTAAAATTTCAAGAAGAGAAAGGCTTTTCATTGTACCACGACCAACTGCGCATCCTTTCTCGTGCTTACTGAAAGAGATTCCAAAGTTACCGAATCAGAAAATGTCTCATAAGAGCCGTTAGTCGCCCCATCCACATCTTCAAATTGTATTGTATAAGTCGTATTTGCAGTAAATTTTCCTGTTGAAAGCGAAAAATAATAAGAGCCGTTTGCATATGTCGTTGTAGAAGCAATCTCCTTTCCGTCCAAAAGAACGGTCACCTTTATTGCCGGTAAATTTGTACCGTCATTTTTTGCAGTGACCTTGCCATATAACTCGGAAGCCTCGTACAGAGTTGGATCTGGAGGTCCGTAGACTTCGGCTGGTCCATAGACATCATTAATACACCCCGTAAATGGAATGCTCACCCCAAACAGCGTGCAGATTCCAATAGAGAGTTTATGCAATAAAGGTTTGCGTTCCAACATATTCCGCTCCTAATCCAGATGCTATTTTTGTGTGCCTTTCAAGCGATGAAAACAGTCATAACAACTTCATCGCCATACACAACGGTCTTTTTGCACCATAATGGCAACAGTTTACATACATTCAGAGAAGATGATTTTTCTCTTATTTATTCAGTAGTCCAAGAAAAAGTACCATAATAGTCATCTAAATCCGATAGATAAACACAAACGGCATTGCTTGCATTAGCTTGTTGCATAACTCCTGAATTATCAATTGGAACAACAACATAGTATAAAAAATCTTCGGCTTTGTTTATATTGGAATCGGTACAAGCCGTGTCAGAAGTTGTTGTAACCACAGATCCTTTTGAGATAATTTGACTAATCGCTAATCCTGTAACATTTGAAGCATATCTATAAACCTTATATTTTTCAGCTCCAGCTACCGAAGTCCAAACCAACTTGGTATAACTCCAACTATATTCATAGTACGGATAATATCCATAATAAGAATTATAAGCAATACCAAGTTGCTTTCCTCGCTGAATCATTGCATCAGTCACTTTTAATGTTGGGCTTCCCTCAACAGGCTCCGCAGCTAAAGTCGTTACAGAGATTTCATTTGAAATCTCGTCGGAGTCAGAGGAAGATGATGTTTTTAAAACAAAGGTGTATGTTGTTTTTTTCGAAAGTCCAGAGACTGTGAATGTGACAGAACTATTGGCAGAGAAAGTTTTTGTAATGTTACCGTAGTATCCATTTGTGTATAGATAGAATGTGCCACTCGAAGTGTTATTATTCACGACTTTTAAGTCTGCCGTTGTAGAAGAATAACTCGTGCAAGAAATGGTAAGAGACGGTTTTTCCGCTGTTTTTACGGTAACTGCAGAAGAAATATCATCACCATATGCATTTTTAAGAATAAAGTTGTAGTTTGTATTTTCAGACAGATTCTTAACGGTGTAAGGAGAAGAAACACCGCTTGCAACGAGCCTGCCATCTTTATACAAGCAGACATTGCTATCAAGGATTCCACTTGCCAAATCCCAGCTCAGAACAGCCTCATTATACGAGTAGCTATCAACGGAAAGATTATACGATGATTCCGCGCCATAATATGTAGTCGAAGAGCTTTCAACTTTTATTCGATAATAATCAATGTCTTTATCAGGCAGACATGCCTCAAAAGATGACTCGCCCTCTGTGTCATACGCGGAAGTCTCTGTTTGATTGCCCCCGCTATCTTCACCATAATGCACATATGTTCCTACATTATCGCCTTTAGTGACGACAGTTCGCGGTTCCACTGTGTCAAAAGCGACCGTATAGAACATTTCCGTATTATCGGCAAGAGAGTCTGCAGTAGCCGCCCCGCAAAAGACCATCATAAACTCATTTTCTGCACTAAAAGTTGGGACATAGAGTGTCGCAGAAGTATTATTTTTCAGAGAGAAATGTTTGTGATTTTTGTCAGGATAAATCACAAATCCCTTTAATCGCGCATTTGGATTGTTTTCGATACTAGCGGCGGAGATTGTCACTGGCATTTGACCGCGGAATACACGCAATGAAACACCGTCATCCCAAATTCTGTCTGGAGTACCAAATATTTTAATCTGAATGCTAATTTCAACATCAATATACGGGTCTGAAAAAGTGTTAAAAGTCAAATTAAATCTCTTACCAGTCTTTGACACACCTGGTTTTAATGTTCCTGTAGTAAAATCAGTATCACCTGAAAGCGTCACAAAATCACTATTTGCTGACAAGACAACCTGCGCAACACCGCAGTTCTGCGTGCCTGTGTTTTCAATTGATATTTCAAGATTTTCATAAGACCTATTCGCATACAAATAAGTCGAGTTTTCAAGTTCTGGAACGGTAACCTTAAGGCTGCAATCATTTTCATTCGCAACAACAATTTTTCCGACATTGGCACCGTTTCGTGTTACCGTAAGTCCATGTGTCGTTTGCTCTTTGTCTCCCGTTGTAACGCGCACCGTCTGCTCGCCTGGTCGCTTGGCAATAAGTTTTGCCTCGCCATTAGAATCTGAAATCGTTTCGTTTTCGCTTGAAGGAAAGCCTTCTGTTGTTCCAGTTACCGTATAATTCGCAAGAGATTCTTCTCCTTCGCCAGAAGTACCCGCCGCTCGTGAAGAACTGCCCAAAAAGCCCACGAGTTTTACGGAATATTCCAAATCGGCACCGCCTTTTCGGAACAATGGAATCGAACCAATAAGCATGACAGATTCTGATTGTCTTTCAAATGTTCCAAGCGTTTTTACATTGAGATATGACGCGCTTCCACTGGAATTTTCATAATAGCTTCCATTGTATTCGACATAGCGCTCTTTAAACTGATATTCAGTTCCACTGTCCATGCGCACCCATGTTCCCCAAAAGTAAGAATCTGCCAAAATACCATTCTTAGGAACAGTTGGTGTAGCTGGCGTACCAGACGGGTCAGTTATTGGGTCACTTTTTTCTACGGGCTCAGGATCATGCTCAGGGCGACAAGCCAGAATCAAAAATGCAGAACAAATAACGAGAAATCCACCCTTGATTTTTATAAGAACATTGTTTTTCATACGAAACCTCCTCGTGTATCGCTACACTTATATTTCCTTACCAAGCAAATCTGTGCTGATAATTTTGCTCGCTCCATCTTTCGTTTTTAAATGTAATATCTGCGTACCAATGTTGTTTTCTGCCATACTTATGACTTTGTAATATGAAGCATATTCATTTTCCCACAATTTTTCCCCAGACGGAGACACACAGGTAAGAATTCCGTCCACATCACCAGTAATTTTCCCCTCAGTATCTTCTGAGTTGACACCACATACAGTCAGCCCATAATTCGTGAAGTTTATCTGAGTGAACCATGTGTTTTTTTTCGTAGAAAAATATTTTAAGGGGCTGGAATTTTCACTAACCATATCAGAATTCAAAAAGCAACCATACAAATCATTGTCGCCAGCCGCACCCATTGTTTCACCACAAACATAGAATGAACCATCTTTTCCTGTAATTCCAAAGAACAATGATTTTTCGTTTGAATATATTTCTTCGGCAGATGACAAATCAGAATCAAATTTGAAAATGACACCTTTATGAATGGCATCCGAATCTACGCCGTATTTTTCATTAAAATTGTCAAAGCCACAGACATACAAATCGCTTCCATCAAAATATGAAGACGCAAGAGTGCGCAACACATGGTATTTTGTGGAATCTTCGCTTACCCAATAAGAAGAAACGGCAGGAGTGCTAGAAGAGAAATCGGTAATCGCAGAAAAATAATGCATTTTTCCCACAGAATCAAAGACAGAACCGCATACCGAAAATTCAGAAGCAGAAAGTTCACATACCGCGCCTTTTATAAGATTCCCATAGAAATAAAGATTTTCAAAATCCAACTCATTTTGAACAAAGTATGTCAGATTAATAAGTTTTTTCTCGTATGTTTCGATATTGAATTTTCCAAGATAAAAATACGATGCAAGCGAATAATAATCATCGTCATTAGTATCACAATAACCGCGCAGCAACACGAGGTATTCTTTGTCAGAGCATTGAAGCGCATCGATTACAGAAACATCAACGACATCTTCATCAAGAAGCATAAATTCTGCCGCCCGTTTTTCCGCACCATACACATCAAATTCCTGAATATAGAATGTATTCGTAAGTTTTTTTGAACCGCAAAAAAATGAACCGTCTTTTAAATCGTACAGCGATCGAGCACAGTCGACGGTATATTTTTTCAAAAAACTTTGCTTAAACTGCGATGACCATATCTGTTTTTGCGTGTCAACATTGAACGGAGAAATTGATTTAAGGGAAATTCCAAATGAAGTCACAGTAATTGTGTATGTATATCCAGCTGAAAAGTCAAATTTTGGCAATGATTTATAGTCAGTTCCATTGCTGATTGTAAACTGACTAGAGTTTTTGTTGTATACATCTAAATCTGTTTGACCAATAAGAAAAACAGCCACACCAGAATCATTAATTAGATGAGTCTCAGAATCTTGGGGTGTTAATATATCTCCACCGTTAAGTAAATATATAGAATAATCTGAGTTATTTTCAACAACTAAAAAAGTTTTCTTATCTTTACAATATTCCAAATTGCCTATGTTTATTTCATTCGTTTTTCCATTCGAGATTACATAAATCTGAGAATTATCATAACTAAAGTATGGAAAATCAAGATTTCCAATCGGCAGTATATATTCAAAATAAAAAACATCTCCTGTTTTTTCAACAGAAGGCAAGAGGGAAACAGTTCTGCTAGATCTTTTACCGTTTTCAGGCTTAAGAAGTTCGGATTCATCGGATGGAGGAACGGTAACCAGAACCTCGCCTCCAAGATTTCGATGTGCACTTTGAAAAACATTTACCGCATAAGGACTATTGTTTATAAATTCAACAGAAACCTTTCCATTGTTCAAATCTGCAGGAACAATCTCCTGCAAAGAATCGTCATCCTCGCAGGAGCAAATAAATGCAAAAGAAAAGAGTAAAAACAATAAAAAACTAATTTTCTTTTGCATATGCCGTTCCTAGTTGATTTCTACATCAGGATCAATATCAACAACTTCATCTGAGAATGAGCACGAAAGTGAATGATAGTTTTCACCAGTTACTGTCAAGGTATACATTTTTCCAGCCTCAAGTTCTTTCGTGGTAGATGCATCCCCAGTAATATAGATAGATTGTGAAGCTGCCGTACCAACCTTATAAGCCGCTACATTAACTTTCGATGCATAAGATTTTTTTGCACCAGTTCCAATAGACGGCATAGGAATTTCAAATATAAGATGACCTGTTCGATTTATAATTTTTCCACCAGTTGATGTTGTGACAGGTGTTGAACCTTCATAAAAACTCACCCCAACAGAAGACTGATTATCAATATAAATGAATGCAGAACTTGAAACAAAAGAGACATTAGTACTCCAATCTAATGCATTTAATTCATAATTATTTGTCAAATTAAAGAATTCGATATATGGATACCCCTCATTATCCTCTGGATATACAGTTACAATTTCATTAAGTGATTTATCAAATTTTCGGAACACTGGGAAAATAGAGTAATCACCAGTTTCAACATGAAATACTGTATTTAAGGTTCCCGCAGCCGTGTAACCAATCGTTTCGCCATAAATGCTATCTTTTCTCAACTCAACATTAAATTTTGTGTTATTTTGAAGTGTAATTGTTCCCGCTCCCCCCATAACACTCGAAATATCATAAAGGATTTCATTTGCAGCATTTGCATTGTAATAGGCATACAGACGCGCAAAAGGCGAATTAGCTAACTGAGAAAAATCACCACCATCTTTGTATTTTTTATAATCTTCTTCCGTAACGATGAAAAGGGTGAAATCAGAAGAAACAGAAAAAAGTGTACTGTTTTTTTTCAATCCATGATTCGTTGCACTTGCAGGAATACCACCTATCAGATTTGCTTTGCTAGGATTTCCCTTAAAAGCAACCAAAGCTTTCGAAGTATTATTTCGAACTTTAATGGAATAATCGACCGTGTAGTTAGTAAAGTCTACCCCACTAGTCTGATCCTCATCCTTGTCAGGATCACATCCCATGAACATGAAAGAACTTGCCGCAAGAATCATTGCAGCCAAAAAGAATTTGTGTTTTCTTAAAATCATATGCATTACTCCTCTGTAATTTTCTAGACTGAAAAATAAGCAGTTTCTGAGTATATTATAGTCCAAAAGACAGAAAAATCAATAAATTTTTAAGATATTTTAAAATTTTTGCTCGGCTGCAACAGTATTATATAGGCAGAACGACTATATTTTGCAAATTTTATTTAGGTTATTCTTTACTTCATGGGCACCAGGCATATTTTTCGGGAGAATTTAAAATACTACAGAAAACAAAAAGGCTATACGCAGGAAAAACTTTCTGAACTTATTGGCTACGGAGAAACATACATCACAGAAATTGAGAGCCGCCACAAATTTCCAAAGCCCGAAACAATAGACTTAATCGCCTCAAATCTCGGAATTGAACCATACCAGCTCTTTAAGTCAGACCCGCCAAAAAAAATGGAAGAAGAAAAATTAAATTTAATAAACTTAATAATAGAAGAAAAACGGAAAAACGCAGAATTTCTGCATGATCTGCGTTTCCTGCAAAATCAAATCACCAGAATGGTCGAAAAGTATGAGTGAATTATAACTTTCCCCTCTATTCTCACTTCTCATTTTCTCATTCCTCTTTTCTCATTTTTATGCTATAATCTTTAGCATGTCTATCGACTACAAAACATTACCAGTCTACGAACAGAAAGAAAAAATACTTGCGTGCTTGCGCGAAAATCAGGTGATTGTCGTGCAGTCGCCTACGGGAAGCGGAAAGACCACGCAGATTCCCGTGATTTTGCATGAGGCGGGCTATTCAGAAAACGGCGTGATTGCCGTGACACAGCCGCGCCGTATCGCCGCGCTCAGTGTGTCTGAATTTATCGCGAAACAGCTCAAAACTTCTTACCCCGGCTTGGTCGGCTACAAAATGCGCTTTGAGGACAAGACCGACACCACAACGAAAATCAAAATCATGACGGACGGCATTCTCTTGCAGGAGATGAAACTTGACCCGTGGATGACAAAATATTCGGTCATCATGGTGGACGAGGCGCACGAGCGAAGCCTGAACATCGACTTTGTGTTGGGATTGCTCAAACGAGTGCTCACCGCACGCCCAGATTTCAAAGTGATTGTCTCCAGCGCGACTATGAATGCAGAGGCTTTTTCTGCCTACTACGGGAACTGTCCGATTGTCTCAATTGACACGCAAACTTTCCCAGTCACTCTTGTTTACGACCCGCCGCTCAAAGGGCAAGCCACCACCACGGCGACCGCAACGGGCTGCGAATACCTTCTTTCAAAAATCGAAAAGACGATTGACCGCGTGCTTGACAACCACGAGGACGGCGACATTCTGGTCTTTTTGCCGGGCGAAAAAATCATCAAGGACTGCGCAAAACGGCTTTCATTCGCTTCTTTCCGCTCGAAGATTCACATCGTGCCGCTCTACGGTCGCTTGCCAAAGGAAGAGCAGGAGCGCGTGTTTGACTCAGCCCCATTCGGAAAGAAAAAGGTCGTGCTTTCAACGAACATCGCAGAAACTTCTGTCACGATTAACGGAATCACAACCGTCATTGACTCAGGATTGGCGAAACTCAATTTCTACAGTCCGAAAACCTTCACTTCAAGTCTGAACGAAACGCCTGTCTCAAAGGCAAGCTCCAACCAACGGCGCGGACGGGCAGGAAGAACCCAGCCGGGAACTTGCTACCGCCTGTACTCACGGAAAGATTTTGACTCCAGACCAGAATACACCACCGAAGAAATCTACCGCACCGATTTGAGTGAAGTCGTGCTCCGCATGAGCGAGCTTGGCATCACCGATTTTGACATATTCGACTTTATTTCACCGCCTCAAAAAGAGGACATTCGCGGGGCAGTGGCAACGCTCAACCAAATGGGCGCGTTAAATGCAGACAACACGCTTTCTTCTATTGGAAAGCTCATGGTCGAATTCCCGTTGGAGCCACGCGTGAGCCGAATCTTAGTCGAAAGCATTATGCGCTACCCCGAAGTGCTTGAAGAAGCCGTGATTGCAGCCGCATTTATGAGCACGCACTCGCCCTTTGTGCTTCCGCCGGGAGAAGAAACTGACGCGCGAAAGGCGCACCATGCCTTCCGCGACATTCAGGGCGATTTTGTCTCCTATGTAAAACTTTTCCGCACCTACCAGTCGATGAAAAATCCCGTGCGATTCTGCCAGAACAATTACCTCGACGAGCGCGTGATGGCTGAAATCGCGAACATAAAGCAGCAGCTCGAAGAAGAAATCGGAGAACTTGGAATCCCGATTGGAAGTGGCGGCAGCATGGACGACTACCTCTGCTGTATCGCTTCGGGCATGATTCAGTTTGTGTGCGTGCGCGAGGGAAAAGAAAACTACCGCTCGCTTACCGCAGACCACATTTCGATTCACCCCGGCTCTTCTATGTTCCGCACTGACCCGCTCTTTATCGTGGCGGGCGAAATCGTGCGCACGAGCCGTACCTTTGCGATGAGCGTTTCCCCGCTCACCAAGAATCTGCTCGCAAAAATCTCGCCCGACTTGGAAGCAAAACTCAACGCCATGCGCGGAAAGCGAAGCCGAAGCCTCACGGGCAACCTCGAATACAAAGGCTCGACTTTCAACGCAATCAAAGGAAAACTCTTGGGGCGCGATGACGGTCACTTTGGCGGAAAGAAGCAAAAAGACAAGAACGAAAACGAAATCATCATCGGCGGCGAAGTCTTTGAAATCGAAAAGCAGAAAGGAAAGAAAATCCTCATTCTGCCGCTCAACAAATTCAAGTCCGCCCTTCAAAACGAAAAAGACGAAAACAAAATGGCGGTGTTCGCCCCGATTCGCTCAAAAGTCCTGCTCCACGGAACAGCCCTGCTTGCGGGAGAAAAACTGGAGCTTGTGTGCAAGGTCGTGCAAAAGCTCAACCTCACGCCGATTGACGAAAAATCGCTCATCAAGCGCAATTTTAATCTCCACGAGGACGGCTCGGCAGAAAAACTCATCGGCGAGCTGAACAAAATCTTGAGAATCACGCTTTCTCGGAAAAACAAGGAATACGCCTTCGTCGCGCTCTTCACCGACGGTCGCGGCACTTACTGGTTCAAAATGAGCCGCGGATTTGCCACCGCCTTAAACGAAAGCCTTTCAAGTCTCGAAACGCTCGTTGACGAGCAGATTGACTTCAGCGTGGACGGCAAAGAGCAAATCAACGCCGTGTACCGAATGTTAAACGGATTGTACGAGTAAAAAAGGGGGAAGCATTTTCCCCCTGCGCTCTTTCCTAGCAAACGGTTCCTATTTACTCGCTTTTAAAGGCTTCTATGCTCTCATAGGCAACGCCTCCCCAGGTAAACATACCGTGTGACCAGTCACGAATTTCGCCACCCCAAGTAAATATTCCTATTGAGCCAGCCTCTTTTGCCGTGTCATTCACATGAACGAGAACTTTCGTCTGATTTGAAACCGAGCCACGAACATACTTCGACTCAGAATCCAAGTCTAAATCAGCGTAAACAGCACCAGTACTCGGATCTATAAGGTTAGATTTAGCTTGCGTAAGATTTGTAATGTCCTTTGTGTATGTTGTTCCATTGTCGTTGTCCTCACAATAAAATGAAGTTTCAGCAATCAGCACATCTTTGCCATAGGTCGTTTTCCAACTAGAAACATTGTTTTTCATTTGAGCAATAGTTCCGTGATTTTCCCATGGATAATAAGAAAGCCCAATAACATCATAATCAAGATTTCCCGTTTTCAATTTGTCCAGCAGGATTGTTGGTGAATTGCTTGAAGTTACATGGACAACTATTCTAATATTCTGGTTAAAATCACGCACGGCTTTACTTGCTGCCGCTAAATAAGTGACGACATTTTCAGAAGATTTTTCACCCGCATACGCAAAATCACCACTTCCGTAGGTCGTTGAAGAATTATAGCCAGTGTGAAGTAGCAGGCCGTTGTTTATTTCGTTTCCAATCTGCACATAATACGGTGTCACAGCAGCCTGTTCTTTCAATGCTGTGAGCACTTCTGTCGTATACTCAGAAATTGCATTTGCAACAGCTTCAACCGAAGTAAGGCTTTGCCAGTCACTCGGCACAATCTGCCTTGAGGGGTCTGCCCATGTGTCGGAATAATGGAAGTCGAGCATGAGTTTTAGCCCGGCAGACTTTATTCGCTTTGCCATTGAAATGGTGCGCTCAAGCGTATTGTCCCCAGTAGTGTCTGCCCCAGAAGGTGCTTTTGACGGGTCGTTCCAAATGCGCAGGCGAACCGTGTTATAGCCATATTTTGCAAGGAGAGCAAAGAATTCAATCGTAGTGCCATCGGTGTCTTTCCAAGTGACCGCCCCTTTTTCGTCACCATTATTCTCGTAATAATCTACTGCACTTGCGTCAAATCCGATTACATACGAATCAAAATCACCGAGTGCATCTTTTTCAGAATCTTCATTTTCACCAGATTCTTCTTCACTCTTCTTTTCTTCTTCTGCCTTTTTTTGGGCTTCTTCACGCTCGGCATCGCTGTCTGTGTTTTTGCTCGTGTCGGCTTTTGGAATTTCATCACTCGCATTCTCTGTCTGAGCCGTGTCGTATGTCACTTTTGTATCAGAATTTGTAGGCGCGTCACAGCCAAAGAATGCGAAGAAAGCCAGTGCAAACAACGCAAAAACCATCGCCCTGCAAAAACTCCAGGCTTTTCTTTTTTCACTTTTCATAGTTTCCCCCTACTCTGATTTTATGACATGCTTCAATGCAGCACTCATATCGATTTTGTAGTCTTCTTTGCCACTCGTCCATGCAGCACTGATTGCTGAGCCGTCAGAATTTGTCGCTGCCTTTGCGGGAGCATGGTCGGCAATGCTTCCGTAATCATTGTCGTCATTATGGTGAGTAACTGCGGCATATACATACACGCTGTCGCCCACAGAAAGATTCAAGTCTTCAAGCGGAATCGTATATTTGAGTGTTGAGGAACTGAATGAGAACAGATATGACAAAGGCGAATTATAGGTGATTTTTATGTCCTCGCCCGCCATATCGGTAAGAGCCACCTCTTTCTGACTAGCATCCTGGCTTCCATCTTCGCCAAACTGAGTCCATTTTGTTTTCTCGCCGTTGGCATAATCAAATTGCACGACACCTTTGAGAAGTTCGCTTCCTTTCGTATCATTTACCTGCGCAAAGGTCGTCAACTGACCTTCGATAGAGCTTCCATCGGCAAGCGATGATTTTGTACCAATTCCGCGTCGTGCGCCCGTTGTACTATCCCAATTCACAGTTTCAGAGAACACACCACTGCCTTCATCAGAAGCGTTGTCAAAGAGAATCGTGATGTTGTCTTTGTTCCAGAGAGATGGCGGATTTGAGAATGAGAGCATGACATACAGATTTTCGCCATCGTTGCTTACGCTCAGACTTTCTATGTCGCTTGAATACATATCTTTTGAAGTGTTGTTCGCAGAATCGCCAGTATCAGTCGTTGCACTAAGCGTGTCAGAAGAACTGGTCATTTCGGCAAAACTGACCGTGAATGTTCGGGTGTAGCTGCTCGCATTCAAATCAGGAATAAAACCGCTGATAGTAAATGAGCCAATGAAATTCTTTCCTTTTAATTCTTTGTTGCAGGTAATCACAAAGTTTTCGCCACTTTCTCCAATCGCAAGACTGAAATCATCACTTGTTAAGTCGGAAGGAGCGTTTGCGTCAGGGCTTGAAAAAACACAGGTCGCCCCGTCAGCAAGCGAAACTTTTCCCTGCGTCGGAATGACGATGGATTTACCAACCGTTGAATCCAATGTGTAGAAAATCACGCCGCTTTTTACCACGCTGTCTTCATACAATTGCTTTACAGAAAGATTCTTTTTAAGCGTTCCGACTGCTCGCCCTTTTTGCGTTCCGCTCGGACAGACAAATCCGCTCAAATTGACTGCAAGCGAAAGCTCGTTCTTTGTTTTTACCGAGTCGCCGGTAAATGTATAGGCGGTATCGCTGTCAAGAAGGGAGGCAACCGTTTTCATGTTCAGGCGGAATGTTTTTCCGTCCGCGCTCAATTCGCCCGCTGAAATGCTCATGCCGTCAGCAAGCGTGATTTTTCCTTCTTTTATTGGATAAGAAAGGCTTACCTCCTGTTTTACGGGCGTGGTAAATGTTGCCGTAAGAAAGCCGGTCAGATTGCTCGTATAGCTGACATCGCCTTCGTTTGAAACTTCTTTTGTCGCCCCGATGACGACTTTTCGATTGAAGGTAACGGCAAGGCTTGCCCCTTCGGTTTTGCTGAAATCCGTCGTGCCAATTCCGTCAAAATACCATGTGTCGCCATTGATGCTCGCAATGCCTGTGTCTTCTGCCTGCTGCTCTTCCTGCTCGCTTGAAAGCGTGTTCTGCAACTGCTCGCAAGAAGAAAGTCCAAATGCAAGGGCAAGAGCAGAGAATGAAACGAGGATTTTTATTTTCAGTTTTCTGTTTTCAATTTTCATGTTTCACTACCTCCTTAGTTCATCGTTACGGTTGCGACTGGCGTAGAACCGTCAACAGTAATGGTAATGTCAGAGCCAAGATCAATATTTTCGATCAAGAAATTGCGTGCTTTATCCGTGCCCGTTCTACCCTCACCGTCAATCGTGCCACCATCGGTTTTTGACCACTTGCGGAACCATGTACCTTTCTTGACAAGCGTGAATTCAAGAGACGAGCTTGTGTAGGTATATGTTTTGGAAGTTCCTGCTCCATCGGTAAGCGTAATTTCTTCTGTGGTGTTATCCCAATCATTATGATCGCCCGGAAGCGCATACGCCCCGTTATCAGCAGGGAAATTTTTAAACACAAAGGTGACCGATGACGATTCCTGATTGTGAAGCCCGTTCACATCTGCGCACGAAGAAAGCCCAACTGCAAAGAAAAGCGCAATCATCAGAAGAAGATTCTTCGCTACGCTCAGAATGATGGATCTGTGTTTCCTATGCTCGAAACAATAATTTTCAATTTTCAACTTTCCATTTCCCATTTCCCATTTCCCCCTTACAATTCCCAAATCAGGCCACAGCGAATATAACTTGCCGTGTTGATTCCGCCAGAAGTTTTGTCCACTGTGTTGAGCAAATATGTTCGGTGAAATGCTTTATTTGAAGAATCATCTGCACGGAACAAACTGTAATTGTTGTCTTCATACGGATCCATGCCATAGGTAAAATGCATCCAGAATTTCGGGTGACCAGGAAGAACGGTCTTGCTGAGAGAAAATCCGAGCGCAAAGCCCAGCGGCTGCTCCACGAACGAATCTTTTGTCGTAGTCTTGTATTCGCGATACAGTGCGGCCGCCGTCATGGTAAGATTGTCCGTCACAAGTGCATTGAGCATAACGCTGTGGAACATCTCGCCAATATCATAGCTTGCCGTTGAGGTAATTTTTGAACTTTCCATGAGCCATTTTGGATTCGCGCTTAACGCATAGTCAAAGGTAAGTTTTTTCAGATGAGGAATCGTGTCCGTCACAGTGATTTCAATTCCTGCCTCACGGAACAACACTTCGTAATCGTTATCGATTTTTGACTCTTCGCTCAGTTTGTCAATCTGAATGACAGAATATGCACAAATGGTCACATCTGTATTCACGAGCGGATTCAAATCGAAGTCAAAATACGGCTGAGTTCGGAAAGAAAGATAGTCTTCGTAATCAGTCGGCTTGCTCGGTAAACTTTCTGAAGAAAGCACGAGCGTTACGCCCTGATCAAGCCCGACAGAAAGAAAATCCACAGGCGAGAGTGCGGCATCAAGCTGTGTTGTGGCTGTGTTTGCGTTGATGTCATCGTAGTCCGCACCATCGCTTCCCCACACGGAATCAACATTTTTTGCCGCATAGCTTTCCATAACGCGCACATTCCATTTATCTGCCGTCCAGCCGATTCTGCCCGCGATTGCCAGTGCATCTTTGTCCAAATCAACATCCGTTCCGAATGTGCCCATTCCGTGAAGCTCAACTTTAAGCGGTGAAATCGGATTTACGGCAAAATAGGCACTCATAGCATTGATATTCTGCTCGTTGTAGCGGAAGAGTTCATCTTCAGTCGTATAACTTCCGAAAGTAAGCGCGCCCTCAAAAAGCGGATTTTTCTCGTCGCCGTATTTGACATCAAGAAAATCATAGAGACCGTATGTGCCGCGCATCATGCTGAATGCCGCCGTTGCGTTGACCGTAATGTCGCCGAACGAGCGGAAATCTTTTCCAAGCGAAAGCTCGGTAAAGCCCTTGTCGACATAATCCCAGCGGTCAATCACATGATAGATTCCGTCAAAATCCATCATGCCGTTCGCTTTCAAATCGCCGTAGCCGAATTTTGCCTCGACATACGGAGTGATGATTGAAAAGCCCATTTTGTTGAACGCACCGATTTCATTGTCGCTAAGATTGTAGAGGAAGCTGAACGGAGTTGCGGCAAGTGCTTGCAAACCGTCACCCCAAGTGACATCGGGCACATTATCTGCATACGAATTTGCCTGATAAAGCGTTTTGTCCGTATCCCACACGGAAATTTCTGCGTCCAAGTGGAATTTTTTAGATATATCGCCCCAAAACCACCAGTTCATGTTCGTTAAAAAGTGCGAGTTATCAAATTCGTAGCCCTTCTTTTTTCCCGTCGCAATGTCTCGGATAAGCGATTTGTTGCTCGACGTGACTTCAATCCACGCGCCCTGCATAACGGAAGCTGCCCCGCTCACAGCAGGTGCTGAAAATCCGTCTCCAAAGCCAGCATTTTCGGAAACCGTTATCGCTTTTGAAAAATCTTCGTTCAGCGGCACGATAAACCCGTCGTCCGCTTCCTGCGCAAATGCAAGCGAAGAAGCGAGCAAAATTGCAAGTGCCACCGAAGTTTTCCTTATCTTATTCACATATCTTTTCATAAGAAATCCTCTTTATTAAATTTCTCACAGAGAGCACAGAGTACACAGAGTTTTTTATAAAGTTACCCTCTGTGTCCTCTTAAGCTCTGTGAGGAATTTTTTTTAATCCACCTTTATAAATTCGATGTCGTCGAAGTTGCCCCAGCAATCGGGAGCGGTGTCAAGGTAAATGCCGATGGTCGCCGTTCCATTGGTGACGGGCACTTTTATCTTGTACTGCTTCCACTGATTCCAGCCCGTGTTCACGATTTTGCTCGTGACTTGCTTTGCCGTTCCGTCGTAGTCAGCCGCAAACAAGCGAATGTTATTCTCGCCGCCACCGCCCATTGACCACACAGAAAGCTCGTAAGTACCGTTTTCGATTCCCGTGAGCGTTTGCGAAAGCACTGACTTAAAGCCGCTTCCGAGCCAATATTTGTATGTCCATTTTCCCGTGTGCGCGTTTCCTTTGTTGTTTTCAAGGAAGCACGCAGCTCCCGGTCCGTTCAACTTCCATGCGCCGAGTTTTCCGCTTTCAAATGAGGGGTCGGCGATTAAATTCACGCGGTTTGAGACATCGACCGTGGCTTCGGGCTTGTAATCATAGCCTGCGACTGAGCCGGTAACTTTTATCTTTCCGACTTTTGCGTTTTTCCAGTCGTACGAATCCCATTTCACATCAACGACTTTTTCTGAATCGTTCGAGAAAATGAGTTTTACCGTTTTGGGAAGCACAGGAGTTTCACCAGGCTTTATCGTGACTTCGATTTTGTCAGCGGTCGCGTAAGGAACGAAATTGCTTCCGTTTTTGGCTTCGCCGCCCCACGCGTTCTGAACTTCGCCCTTTCCGCTCACCAAGTTCCACACGGCGAGAGAAGGAAGTGCTTTTCCGTCGAACGCGAACATTGCCTGGTTTTCCCAAGTGTTGCCTTCGGTTGCAGAAAGTTCAGCACCTTTCGCGAGAATCGAGTCCGCTTCCCAGTAGAACACGCCGCAGCCGCCCTTTACACTCGCCACCGTCGCAATGATGTCGCGGATTGCCGTTGCCTGACCTTGCACGCTCGGAACATAACCGTGATTTTCGTCAGAATAGACTTGGAACACGTTTCCCTGTGAGTCGCCGTCGTCCTCGGTGAACGCGTATGCCGTCTCAACGACCGCCATCTGCTTTCCGTAGCGTTTTGAAATCATCTCAAGATTTGCCTTCAAATCGTCCATTGAGCCGTGCCAGTAGGTGTAGAACGAAAGACCGATGATGTCGTAGTCGATTTTTGCCTTTTTGACGTCATCGAAAATCCATTTGTACAAGCCCTGATCGCCGCCGTTCGCCAAATGCACGATGATTTTGATGTCTTTTCCGCCTTGTGCAGAGCGCACGCCCTTTGAAGCACGGTCAAGCAATTTTGTAAACTGCTTCATGCCGCCGATTTGAACGCTCGGGTCGTTGCTCCAAAGCTGACCGATTGGCCACATAAAGCCCGAGTTCAATTCGTTTCCGATTTGCACGCTGTCGGGAGCTGCGCCTTCTTTTACGAAGCGGTTGATTGTCTCGCGCGTGAATTTCTCGACTTCGTTTTCAAGTTCTTTTGCAGAAAGATTCTTCCAATCCTGCGGCATGTACTGTTTTCCGGGGTCTGCCCAGAAGTCCGAATAATGGAAGTCGAGCATGAATTTCAAGCCCGCCGCCTTGATTCGTTTTGCAATGCGAAGGTCGGTTTCAATCGTGTTGTCGCCGCCGCCCATCTTCTCGCCTTTTTTCGCAACAAGTTTGCCGTCTTTGTCGTACTGGTCGCTTTCGTAGGTCGGATTGTTCCAGAGTCGGATTCGGACATAATTCACGCCGTTATCTTTGAGAATCTGGAAAATATCCTCTTCTTCTCCACGAGCGTTGTAGAATTTTCCGCCAGACTTTTCAATCTGGTCCACCATACTGATGTCAACGCCCTTCATAAAATCATCGCTCAAGCCTTCCACCGGCTCCACGACGATTTTTTGTTTTACCGCGTCACTGGCTTTCGTACCAGAAAGGGCAAACACAGGCGAAAGCACCGCGCAGCAAGCAAATGCACAAAGCACTTTCCTCAACATTTTTTACCTCCATTCTTTATCCACAGATTCTCGCAGATTTTCACAGATTAAAAGTTTTATATTTGAACGAGTTTCGTAAATACACGAAAGACTTTCCTATACGAAATTTATAATCTGTGTTTATCTGTGCTAATCTGTGGATTTAAATTGTGTATTTCCATTCAGATTCAAATTTCACTGATTTCAGCGTGGCGATTTCGCTTCCGCTGATTTCAGGCCATTTTTCTATGTAGATTTTCGCGTCTTTTTTAAGCGGCGTAATCTCAAGTTCCAGTTCGGAAAGCTCCTCGTCACTCAGGGCACAGTCGGAAGCAGGCTGCACGAATCGCTTCAAACCGATTTCCCACGGATACTCCTCGCCCAAGTAGAAGTGGTCTAAGATGAGCGTGCGTTTTCCATTCTTTTTTGCGTAGAGCCGCGCACTTTCGCCCGTGTAGTCAATTTTCACAAAGATGTCTGAAAGCGTTTTTGCGCCACGAAGCGTTTTTGAAAGAGCGGAAAGGTCGATTTTGTAGATTCCGCCCTCGTTTTTCGCTTCGAGCTCGCCGTTTTTGCCTTCTGATTCGGAAACTTCGCGCACATATTCAGCGAACAGAACGGGATTCAAGTCGCCCGCACAATTTTTGTTCACTTTGCCTGTTTTCTTCCAGCCTTTTGGGGCTTTTTCAAAATCGGGATAGACGAACACAGAGCCGTTTAAGCGCGTAACGATTTCGATTTCGGCTTTTTCATTTTCGAGCGCGTAAGAATCGCTGTCGGTGATGACAAGGCGGGCTCCGATTTTCCACGCGTTGAGCGCGTCTTCACGAGAAAGCACGAGGAAAGAAGATTGTGCCGCATTTTGTGAGTTTTCATCGCCGAACGCAAAGAATTGTTCGCCCGCCGTTTCATGTTCCCGTGCGTAAAAGACGAATACTTCTTTTTCGCCATCGCCGATTTTCGTGAACGGAGTGACAGTTGCCGTCTTTACGAGCGTTTTTCCGAATTTCATGTTGAACGGAACGAAAAAGAAGTCGCCGTTTTTTACATCAAATGCGGGAAGTGCCGTTTTTCCGTCGGGAGAAGAAAGGACGACTTTCGTGTGTTCTGCTAGTTTTTGATGGCGGACATAATTGTTCACGAAGAAATAGCCTTTTTCGCCGTCAGTTCGGTACGAATAGCGGAGCGAAACCAAATCATCGGGCTTCACTTCGACAGGAATTTCTGCTTTCAGTTCGCACAAATCCTCGCCAAAATCTGCCGCAAAGTATGTAAGCAACTTCAACTCGCGGAGCATTTCTGAAACCTGCCCGAATTCCCGAACGGGAGCGCGGAAATCGTAAGACTTCACGGGCAAATCGTTCAAATAGCCCGTCGCCTTTGACTCCTGCAAGGTGGTAAGTTTTCCTTCGGGATTCGTGCCGCCCGTGTACATATAAAAGCCAAGAAGATTACAGCCGCTTCCGAGTTTTGTGAGCGCGACCGCCGCGATGTCTTTTGCCGTGGCAATCGTGCGGCGATGCCCCGTAACCTGTAAGCCGCCGCCGAGTTCCGCCGTAAGATACGGGAATTTTTCGATGTCGAACGTGATGCCGTAGCCAAAGCCGTGGTCGCTTCCGATGTTGTGGTCGTTGCGCTCGTGCGTGAAGGTGTAGTTTCCGCTCGGCTCGATTTCGGTGGTGCGCTGGTCCCACGGAGCGTCACAGTAGCCCCCCATTACGGGAAGCATGCCGCCCGTCCAGGCTCCGCCCCAGCCCGTCGCCGTGTAGAGCGCGACCTTAAAGCCAGTTTCAATCGCGATTTTTTGAAGCCGTCTCATGTGCGCTTCCCCGCCCTCTTTTTCGTACAAGCCGCCGCAGTGACCGTATTCGTTTTCAATCTGAACGCCGATAATCGGGTTTTCGCTCGTCGCCGCATCTTCGGGATTACAGATAAAGTCTTTTACCTGCGAAAAGATTTCTTTATACCATTTTTGAACGACCGCGAAGTATTTTTCGTCATTCGTGCGCGGCTCGTAATCCTTGTGCAAAAGCCAGTCGGGAAATCCGCCGTTCCGCGCCTCGCCATGACACCACGGTCCGATTCTGAGGAGCATTTTCATGCCGCAATCTTTGAGTGTCTGGACAAAGCCGTGCAAATCGCGGTCGCCCGACCAGTCGTATTCACCTTCGATTTCCTCGTGGTGAATCCAAATCACATACGCGCTCACAATCGTAACGCCGCCCGCCTTCATTTTTAACAGGCGTTCAGCCCATTCCGCGCGCGGAACTCTCGAATAGTGAATCTCGCCCATAATCGGGAACACGCGCTTTCCGTCTTTTTTTATGCTGATATTATCAAAACTATAACTCATACTTTTTCCTTTTTTATGCAATCGGTTGCGCAACTGCATGTAACTATTTGGGGGCGTTACGGGGGCTAGCCACCGTAGAGGGGGTAGCGGAAAACGCGAAGCGGTTGGAGCGAGGGGGAGACTTCCCCCTTCCTAACTCCTAACTGCTCACTTCTCATTTCTAACTTCTCACTACTCCTTAACTGCCGCCCCGCCGAAACTTGAAATGAGCGTTTTTTGGGTTATCAAAAAGAAAATCACGAACGGAATCGACACGAGGAGCGAGCCTGCGGAGAAAATCGTGAATTCGTTCTTTTTGTCGGAGACGAAGCTGAAAAGCCCGAGCGCAAGGGTCTGATTCTCAACGCTTCGGAGCACCATCTTCGGGAAAATGAAGTCCATCCACGGTGCGGTAAAGCTCGTAATCGCCAAAAAGACGATAATCGGTCGCGCAATCGGCAAAATAATCTGCCAGAACACGCGGAAGTGGCTTGCACCGTCGATTCGAGCCGCCTCGTCAAGGCTTCGCGAAACCGTGTCCATGTAGTTTTTGACGAGCCATGTGTTGTAGGGAATGTTTCCCGCCGTGTAGACGAGCACCAAGCCCCAGAGGGTATCAAGCCCACCGATTCGGTAGAGAATTACATAAATTGCAATCATGCCAACGAAACTCGGGAAAATCTGAAGAATCAAAAGGCTCATCAAGAACGATTTTTTGAACTGGAACTGGAAGCGGCTGAACACATACGCCGAAAGTGAAGAAATCACCACGGTTGCCGCGCTCGTCTCCACCGAGATAATGAGCGTGTTCAAAAACCATCTGCCGTAGTCGGTTTTGGTGAACAACTCCACGAAATGCTCTGTGGTAAAGCCGCCCTTGAACGGAACGATGTTGAGCGAAGCGATTGAGTTTCCGGGAGCAAACGCACCGCTTACCACGTACACGAGCGGATAGATTACGAAAATCGAAATAATGACGAAAATAAGGTACACCAACGTTTTGTTGAACTGGTGCATATCGTGTTCTTTTATCATACCGAACCTTCCTTGTAAGCCTTTGTCTGTCTGAACTGCCAGATTGCGAACGGAGCCAAGACAATGAAAATCATGACCGCAATGACTGACGCGTAGTTGTACTTCATGAGCGTGACGGTGAGTTTGTAAATCCAAGTGACCAAAATGTCCGTGCCGCCAGCAAGCGTTGTAGTTGAATCGGAAACCGTGGGTGCGCCGTTCGTGAGGAAGTAAATCGCACCGAAATTGTTCACATTGTGCGCAAAACTCATGATGATGAGCGGCAAAGTCTGGTACAACACGAGCGGAAGCGTGATTTTTGAGAAAATCTGCCTGCGATTCGCGCCGTCGATTTTTGCCGCCTCGTTCATGTCCTCGCTGATTGCCGTCATCGTACCCATTGAAAGGAGCATGAAGTAGCCAAAGCCCGCCCACAAATTAATCACCACACAAGTAAACTGCGCCATAAGCGGAGTGCCGAGCCAGGGAATCGGCTGAGAAATCAAACCGATTTGCATGAGCGTGCGGTTTACGATGCCGAACGAGCCGTTCAACAAATTCTTCCACACGAGCATTGAAACGACAGACGGAACTGCGTACGGAAGAATGAAGATGAAGCGGAACACGGGCGCAATATGAAAGTTGATTTCTTTGAGCCACACCGCAACAATCAAGCCGCCAAAGTAGCAGGTGAATGTTGCGAGCACCGCCCACACGAGCGTCCAGATTGCCACGCGCAAAAAGCCGATTGACCATGTGTTCTGACCGCCGAGCAATTCAACGAAATTCTGAAAGCCGACCCAATCCACCGTGTTGTTCGGCGGAATGTGCGCGGGGTCAGAATAGTTTGTGAACGCCACCGCCACGCTGAACACGAGCGGAACCACGACGAAGACGAGCACCATCACGAACGCGGGGGCAAGCCCGAAAATCGGGAAAGATTTTCCCATTGCCGTGTCGAACAAGTCTTTTTGATTCTTAAAGCGTTTTGTGCGGCAATATTCGCTATAGCCCGCCTGTGCGCTCTTCACGCTCAAAATGTAGACAATCACGAAAATCGCCACCACCGAGAGAACCAAAATACCGTCAATCAGCATGAAAATCGAATTGTCGCGCATTTTAATCGGCAATTCTGGGTGTGGCGAGCCGAGCGTAACAAGCCCAATCATTTTTTTAATGATTGCGGGCAAAAACGCGATAAACACGACCTCGCACAGCGCAAAGAACGCGCCTTTTACATAATCTTTCAGATACAAAAGATGCGCCAGCCCCATAAAGCACGAGGCAGTCGTACGCACTTTTTTCATATCTGACAAATCAGTTTTTATCTCCATAAAAAAGTTCCCCTTTTTCAGCTTTCCGTTTTCAATTTTCCGTTTATTTTCCTACCATTGCGGCGTTACATGCGTCGAGTTCGGTTTTGACATCCGCGCCGTCCCAAATGTTTTTGCTCGCGTTGTTCATGGCTTCCCAGAACATCGTCATTTCGGGGATTGTGGGCATCGGGAACGCGTAGCCGAGCTGCTGCAAGAAGCCTTTCGCGTAGGGGCTTTCAAGCGGAATGTCAATGCTCGGAATCGCGCCCGTGATTTCAAAGCGCAATTTCTGCATTTCATCGCTCATAAGGAAGGCGGCGAAATCATTTGCTTCGACGGGGTGGTCTGTGTAGGCAGAAACGAACATTGCGCGAGTTCCGCTGAATGAAGAAGCAGGCGTGCTGTTTCCGGGAAGTGCAGGAAGAGCTGCCACACCGAAGTCGATTCCCGCTTTTTCAAAGGCGACCACATTCCACAAGCCCGTGATGTGCAGTGCCGCGTTTCCACTCTGGAACGCGCCGTCAACCGTTGCCGTATCCAAGTCCGAAGCCGGAACAGGAAGCACTTTGTGAAGATTCTGGAAGAATTTCATACCCTCAACCGACTGTTCGGAATTGATGTTTGAATTCTTTCGGTCAGTGCCATTCGGTCCGAAGAGGCGGTTTCCGTCAGAAGTCGTGAAGATAATCGTGTAGTAGCCTTCGCCCACATTCATCACGAATCCGTATTTTCTGGGGTTCTTTGCATTGAAATCGCTCGTCCAAGAAGCAAGCTCGTCCCAAGTTTTCGGAACTTCATTTTCTGAAATCAGTTTTTTGTTGTAGAAGAGCGCGTAAGTCTCAGCTGAAACGGGATAACCGTAGAGCGTACCGTCGTAAGTGAGTGCCTGAACACATGCAGGGAGCGCACGGGCTTTCACATCGTCGGCGTTCATTGTTGCAAGCACATGTCCGCCCGTCACGAGCGAGCCTAAGCGGTCATGCGGAGCGGCAAAAATGTCCGCGCCTTTTCCCGCAGGTCCGTCAAGCGCAATCTGCCCCGTTGAGTCGCCCAATTCGACATTCTGGAATTTAATTTTGATGTTCGGGTGGGTCGCCTCGTAGAGTTCGCCCGCCTTTTTGATAAATTCATCAGGACCTTTCGTAGACTCCCACACCGTGAGCGTAATCTGCCCACTCGCGTTTTTCTTTTCATTGCAACCCATGAAAGCAAACGCCGCACACGCAAGCACGATTCCCAGTTTAAAAATTCTTTTCATAACAAAACTCCTTTTTAAATTTCTCACAGAGGTCACAGAGATTTTTCTTAGTGTAATTTTCTCTCTGTGTGCTCCTTTGCTCTGTGAGGAACTATACCGACTCCCGCATCATAAACGAGCAGTCCACGTAATTCATATGTTCACACGCCTCGCCTTGCACGGCTTTGAGCGCAAGTTCCGACGATTTTTCACCGAGCGCAACAGCATCGACTTTGAGCGCAGTGATTTGCGGCACATGCGTCGCAAGCAGAACGCTGTCATGGAACGACGCGATTTTTACATCAGTTCCGATTGCGATATTTTTTTCTTGCAGGATTTTAAGCACTTGCAAGCAAACCACATCGTCCGAGCAGAGAATCAAGTTCCAGTTTTTGAGAGAGATTTCATCCGCCATGTCGCTCGCTTCCGTGCAGACCGCATACTGCAATGTCTTTCCTTTAAGAGAGTCGCTTTCCATGCCGCTCAAAAATCCAGAAAGACGATTGTTGTTTGCCTCAACATCGAGAGACCCGCACACGAATAGCACCTGAGAGCCGTCTGCAAGGCGCGAAGCGCATTCCACCGTAAAGTCAGCGCAGTTTTCTTTCATGCGAGAGTCAACATGAATCGCCCGCTCGCCCGCCCCGCTTCCAATCACTACGAACGGAAGCGCAGATTTTTGAAGAACCTTGACATTTTCATCATCGTGCTTGAGCTGCGTGAGGATACAGGCGTCGATTTTGCGGTTTTCAATCGCGCTCTCTAAGATTTTCTCCGTCATGCACAAAAGCACGCTGTAGCCCGCTTCGCTCGCCTTTGTCACGATGCCAGAAAGACACTCGTGGAAAAACATCATCTGCAAGGCAGTCGCCTCAAGCGGCATGACCGCCGCAATATTGAGCGTCTTTTGCCCTGCAAGCGCACGCGCCACGAGATTCGGCTTAAAACCATGCTCTTTTGCGAACGCTTGAACTTTTTTTCTTGTGGCAAGACTAATTCGCCCTGAATCCGACAATGCGCGTGAAACCGTGCTTTTAGAAAGCCCCAGCTCCTGTGCGATGTCGTCCATCGTGTAATTAGCATTACGCAACCGATTGCTCATACCCATACTCTCATTGTGCAACCGATTGCGCAAATTGTCAAACAAAATTTCTGTATTATTTTCACTTTTTTTTATATTATCTTGTAGATTTCATGGATTTCTTCTATAATGGAGCATATAAAAAAAGAAAAACGAGGGGAATTTTATGAAATCTACCATTCGCACGGAGATTTGCTCTTTAATCGTGGCTCTGCTAGTTTTTTCTTGCGCCTCAACCCCACAGCCACAATCAGCCACAAACAATCAAGTTCAAACAGGAGAAACCGCAGCAGTTGTAGCAGAACTGTCTCCGTCTCCACCAAGTGCATCAGAAATCTATTCACAAAAAGTCTCATCATCAAAACTCATGCTTCTTTCTTCACCCAAAGAAACCACAAAAGGCAAAATCTTCACTTCCCCCTATCTTTTAAAAGTCGAAGATTCAGACGGAAAGCCAATTGCATCATACGAAATCACGGTCATCTATCCTGCATCGCGAAAAAACGGTGAAGTCATCTTTGCAGAAACAGCAATCACAAGCGATTCAGAAGGAAAAGCAGAATTTTTACCTCCTGCGCCAGAATTTGCTTTCAATTCGCACATTTCTTTCTATCCCAAATATCTTGCAGAAGAGCTAAGCACCGAAGAAAAGGCAAAAATCGATCAGATTGCACAAGAAAACACTATTCGCTCGCCATTCAAAGTACAGACAAATCAAAAATCAGCGGGCGGAGTCATAGCAGTGGTCGACTTCAACCAAAACGGCAAGGCAATCACTTCAAATCCCGTTTCTTCCTCAAAACTTCTCATGACATTAATGAAACTCGGCTTCACAAAAATCGGAAATGCTCCGCAAGATGTCACTGATGCCGTTATTCAAGACAACGAGCAGCGGATTCTTTCACGGGCAAAGGCAATCGCCCCTTCATTCATCATTTACGGCTCCGTCAAAATTGATTCCCTCGAAAAATCTGAATCAGGAATCACCTACACGCTCACTGGTCTGGTCAAATCAATGGACATAAAAACCGGTGAAATTACATTTAAAACCGAAAAAACACTTTCCGTCACAGAGAAAAACGATTGGACAGCCCTCGACAACGCACGAAAAGCCCTGTCGGACGCAATCGCAAACGAAATAAAATATGGTATTTAAGAGGATATAAAAATGATTTACACAGACACACGAGACAAATCAGTACAGACGACATTCAAAAATGCCGTCATGAGCGGCATGAGCGAAAAAACGGGCGGATTGTATATCCCTGTTGAATTTCCAAAATTGCCGTCATCTTTCATAAACAAAACGCCGGAGCCGTCGTTCCGCGACATCGCTTTTGAAATGGCAAAGCCCTATGTTGAAGGCGAAATCCCCGACTCAGATTTAAAGGCTATCATCGCAGACGCGTATCCGTTCACAGCACCAGTCGTTCCCGTCGATAAAGTTTCGTATGTGCTGGAACTTTTCCACGGACCGACCTGTGCGTTCAAAGACTTCGGCGCGCGCTTTATGGCTCGCGTTATGTCTTACTTTAACCGAAGCGAGTCTACCCCGCTCCACATTCTCGTCGCGACTTCTGGCGACACGGGAAGCGCGGTCGGAAGCGCATTCCACAATGTTCCGGGGCTTGATGTTACGATTTTGTACCCAGAGGGAAAAGTGAGCCAGCTTCAGGAAAAGCAGCTTTCAACATTCGACGGAAATGTGCGCGCTCTCAAAGTAAAAGGCACTTTCGACGACTGCCAAAAACTCGTCAAAACGGCGTTCACCGACAACGAATTGCGCGCAAAGCTCCGCCTTTCTTCGGCGAACTCAATCAACATTTCTCGCCTTTTGCCACAGAGTTTCTACTATATGTACTCTTCTCTTGCCGTGCGCTCGCGAAGCTGGGGAGACAACAAAATCGAAAATCCGGCGATTATCTGCGTCGTTCCGAGCGGAAACTTCGGAAACCTCACGAGCGGCTTGATTGCGCGTGAAATGGGCGCACCGATTACAGGCTTCGTTGCCGCAACAAACTCAAACCGCACGATTCCAGACTGGATTGCAACGGGCGACTACAAAGCACGCCCGTCAGTCGAAACTTACGCAAACGCAATGGATGTAGGAGCTCCGAGCAATTACGAGCGAATCCAAGCAATGTACTCGCTCGAAGAAGTACGCTCACTCTTCGCCTCATACTGGCTTGATAACGAGGGAATCATCGCCTCAATCAAAAACTGTTTCGACAAAACAGGCTACACGATTGACCCGCACGGTGCGGTCGGCTGGAAGGCATGGAGCGACATCCGCCACGGCGGTATGGAGGCTCTTAAAAACGGCACAAAGAATGACATCACAAACCCGGGTCTCACGCCGAATTTGCCTTCTTGGGCAGACAAAGTAATCAACAAAGAGGCGGTGGGAATCATCCTCGAAACGGCGCACCCCGCAAAATTCGGCTCGACCGTGCAGAAAGCCACGGGGCAGTCTCCGTCAATCCCCGACCGACTCGAAAAAGTGCTCAAACTCGAAGACAAATCCATTCCGATGGAAAACAACTACGAGCAGTTCAAGAGCTGGCTGTTGGAGAATCTGTAGAAAGTTAGGAGTTAGCAATGAGCAGTGAGCAGTTAGATTGCTTCGTCGCAAGCGACTCGCAATAACAAAAAATTTCAACTTCTCACTCCTACCTGCTAACTGCTAACTTCACACTACATATTCGTGTATTTCTGCACTTCGTCTTCCAAGTGCTCTATCTTTATGCCGACTTCCTTAAACATTTCGAGGCTGTCGGCTTCGTCGTGGTAGTGTTTTTCGCAGACGACGCGCTTGATTCCGCAGTTGATGATGAGCATGGCGCAGGTGCGGCACGGGGTCATCTTGCAGTAGACGGTCGCGCCGTCAATCGTAATTCCGCGCTTTGCCGCCTGGCAGATGGCGTTCTGCTCAGCGTGGACGGTGCGCACACAATGCTGGCTGATTGAGCCGTCTGAGTGGAGCATTTTCTTCATCAAATGCCCGACTTCATCACAGTGCGGCAATCCCGCGGGGCTTCCGACATAGCCCGTCACCAAAATTTGATTATCGCGGGCAATCACGCAGCCGCTTCTTCCGCGGTCACAGGTGGCGCGCTTTGCGACAGTGCGGGCGACTTCCATAAAATATTCGTCCCAAGTGGGGCGAATGTATTTTTCTTCATTTTGTTCTTTCTTTTCATCAATCTTTGGCATGCCTACAGTATACTACTTTTTAGAGTTTTTTCAATTTTCTTTTTATGCAAAATAAAAATTGCCTTAAAATTACTCAGAATTTGTGCTTGACTTTTGAAAAAAGTGTGATAGCATAGTAATATGTAAAAAGATTTTTTAGGTAAAAAAAGTTGGACGAAAATAAATTAAAAAGTACTTTATCTACTCACAGTATTCCAGACGGATTTATCAAAGTCACCGATAAACCCGTTCAGGGGCTTTCTTCTGAACAAAAAGCGGTTCTTAATCGCAAAGGAAATGTGCTGTTTAATGAAGGCAAGTACGATGCTGCGTGCCGTATTTTTGTTACAACTGGCTATTCCGACGGCTTAGTTCGTATCGGAGACCTTTACTACAAGCAAAATCGTGGTTTGACGGCGCTCAAATATTATCTTTTGGCTAATAATAAGGCAAAGTCAGAAGCCATTTACGAAAAAATAGCAGGTATCATCTCGATACTGCTAAAATAATTTTAAACCTATTTAAAAAAAGTGAGGATGTATCATGAGCGATGAAATGTTCAAGGAATTTGAAATTCCAGAAGCTATGACGGACTATGTTCCAGAAGAAGGCAAAGTTCCTGCCGAAATTTCAGAATTGTCAAAGCAAGGCTACCAGTATATCAAAGAAAACCGCATTGAAGAAGCAAAAGAAGCGTTCAATAAAATTCTCACCATCGAAGAAAACAATAATTACGCGCTCGTGGGCTTGGGAGATGCGGAGCGCAAAAAGAACAATTTCCGCGCCGCTCAAGAATTCTATTCAAAATGTCTGGAGTATCACCCAAACAATAATTATGCGCTTTTTGGGCTTGCCGATTGCTACAAGGCAATGAATCAATTCCACAAAGCGATTGGCATTTGGGAGCAATATCTTACCCACGATGACCGCAACATCACCGTTCTTACGCGTGTGGCAGATGCATACCGCAAAATCCGTGATTTCAAAAAATCAAAAGAGATTTATCTTTCCGTGCTCGACATGGAAGAAGACAATTCATATGCGCTCATCGGTCTTGGTCATCTTCACTACGATTTTAAAGAATACCGCGACGCATTGTACTATTGGACAAAAATGCTCGAAAAAAACACAGATTTCGTTGATATCCGCGTACTCACATCAATCGGAAACTGCCACAGAAAACTTAAAACATTCGAAAAAGGTGTCACCTATTTTGAGCGGGCATTGCAAAAAGAACCGAACAATTTTTACGCGCTGTTCGGCATGGCCGACTGTTATCGCGGCATGAACCAGCAGTTTCGTTCCATCGAATACTGGAACAAAATTCTTGAGATGGATCCCAACAACAAAGTCATTCTTACCCGCGCTGGAGATGCATACCGCAACACGGGCGACTATAAAATGGCAAGCGAATATTACAACAAAGCAATGGATATTGAATTTGATGTCTATGCGGCGTTGGGATTGGCGTTAATCTGCAAAGGTGAAGGTCGTTTTGAAGAAGCGGCGGAGCGTTTGCAGGGCTTGATTAAGGGCGATCCGCGTAACTTCCGATTCTATATCGATTTGGCAGACTGCTATGTTAAACTCAACCAAAAGCAAAAGGCTATTGAAACACTCAAGGGCGTTTCTCGCTACGGGGTGCGCTCCCCTGCTATCGCTGACATGATTAACAGGCTTGAGAAGAACGCGTAAATCCACAGATTAACACAGATTTTCACAGATTAAATGTATGAATTCAAAAATTTGTTTATCAGGGCTTTTGCCATCTGAAATCTGCGAATCACTTGAAATCACACAAGGATTTCGCGGCAAGCAGATTTTTCAGTGGATTGGAAAAGGCGTAGAATCTTTCGATGAGATGACAAATCTTTCAAAAGATTTTCGGGAAACGCTCAAAGAAACGGCTCTCTTGCGCTCCACAACAGTCTCAAAAGTCCTCAAAGATTCTGACGGCACCATAAAATTGCAGATTACGCTTTCTGACGCCCTTGCCGTTGAGACCGTTTTGCTCACCGACCGTGAAGAGCGAAAAACGGCCTGTGTCTCATGTCAGGTGGGTTGCGCAATGAACTGTGCGTTCTGCCAGACGGGGCATTTGGGCTTGGCACGAAATTTAACCGCAGGCGAAATCGTTGAGCAATTCTTGGCTCTCGAAAAACATGCAGGTCAGCTCGACAATATTGTGTTTATGGGCATGGGCGAGCCAATGATGAATCTGGAAAATGTGCGAAAAGCAATCGCAATCCTCACTCACAAAGACGGGCGAGCACTCTCAGGCCGCAGAATCACGCTCTCAACATCTGGCGTAATCAAAGGCATTTATGACTTGGCAGATAACGGACCGCAGATTCGGCTTGCAGTTTCGCTTACCACTGCTGACGAGCATTTGCGCGAAAAACTCATGCCCATCTGCCGTACAAATCCGCTTCCAGAGCTACGGAAGGCAATCGACTATTTTGCAAAAAAGACAGGAAAACGCGTAACGCTTGAAGCCGCACTGCTTCACGATACAAATACCAGCATTGAAAGTGCCACAAATATGATTCAGTTTGCGCGCGGACTTGATGTGCACATAAACTTAATTCCGTGGAATCCCGTTGACGGCTTGGAATTTTCTGAGCCTAGCACAAAAGAATGCAAGAATTTCGTGTATCACCTTGAAAAGGCGGGCATCAATGTTACATTGCGGACTCGGCGCGGGCGGGAAATCGGCGGTGCGTGCGGTCAGCTCGGAAAGACGCTCGCACAGACGCAAGGCGGGGGGAAAAAGCTTTCAGAAAGCTAGAGAATCACAGTTCGGCACACCGGTACGCTTTTTTAAAATTCTTAAAAATACTTTCGCTGAGTTCATCTATTTTGATTTTGCGAAGTTCACAGACCGATTCATACACGCGCTTGATTTCTTCAGGCTTCGTTTCATGCTCGCCTTTGAGCGTTTGGTAGGGCGCATCAGTTTCCAAAAGAAGAGATTCTATCGGAAGATTTTTTGCGCAGTCAATCGCTGATTTTTTACCGTTTAAAAGCGGCTTTCCAAACGAAAAAAACGCATGAATTCCATGATTTTGAATTGATGTTGCTTCCCGATAGGTTCCCGGAAATGAATGGAAAATGACGGACGGAACTTTTTTTAATTCACGGGAATACGAAAAAATTTTTTCGACAGCTTTTCTGATGTGAAGTACCAGTGGAATCTGATATTTCTGTGCCAAAAAAAGCTGCTGCTCAAAAACAAATTCCTGCTCGCGTGCGGTGGATTTGAATTCAGGGGTAAAAAAATCAAAGCCACACTCGCCTATCGCAAGGATTTTTTTTGCAGCAAGAAGACTTTCAAGATAATCACGGTCGCTTTGAAAATCAGTTTTTAGATACTGACTATTTACCACTTGCGGGTGAATGCCGAATGACGCATGATAGTGACCTACCGCTTCAAATTCTTCTTTAGAATGGCATGAAGAGACGCACACATAGGATTCATCAGGTAAAAAGACTGGAGTAGCGGAATGAAAAAGGTGAACATGTGAATCGCAGAAAATTCGTGCCAAAAAACGCTCCAAAAACTTAAAAAATACTAAAAATTTTATTCAGTATACCGAAAATAATAATGTATGGCATCGCTTTTGCGATGGATTTTTCAGAAAACTAAAAAAGTTTGTCCAGTTTTGGATTTAATGGGAGAAAAACTATGGGAACTTATACACTTAAAAGTATCGGAAGCAATTCAGATTACATGACCGTTGTACGCGAAATGGACGACGGCTATGTCGTTCGTATCGTCCGTGACAAAGACGGCTATGATGATGTCACCACCGACTACATCAGCAAGGCACTTTTTGAAAGCTGTGTAAGAACAGGCTACCTCACTAAAGTTGCTGAAGAAGAAAAACTCGTAGCAAACGCATAAACGCAGTACATATCATATTACACCCCAACAGAGCGTTGGGGTGATTTTTTTAGAACTTAATTTTTCGGTCGCTTCCTTCGTAGTATTCTTTGCGGAGAGCCTTGATTGAATCGTCTGCCATGTAGTCGTCGAACGGCATCATGCGGTCGATTACGCCTTTCGGAGTGATTTCTACAACGCGGTTAGCGATTGTCTGAATGAATTCGTGGTCGTGGCTCGTAAAGAGGATAACGCCCGGGAATTTGACAAGCGCCTGATTCAAGCTTTCGATTGCCTCCAAATCGAGGTGGTTCGTGGGGTCATCGAGAATCAGCACATTCGCGTTCTGGAGCATCATCTTTGAGAGCATACAGCGCACTTTTTCGCCGCCGGAAAGCACCTTCACTTTTTTGAGCGATTCGTCGCCACTAAAAAGCATTCGACCCAAGAAGCCGCGCACATAGGCATCGTCTTGCTCCTTTGAGAACTGTTTGAGCCATTCGGTGATGTTCATGTCGTTGTCAAAGTATTTGTTGTTGTCACGCGCAAGGTAGGTGTTGCTCGTGGTCTGCCCCCAGAAGAATTCGCCCGAATCAGGCTTTTTCTCGCCCGCGATGATGTCGAACAGAGAAGAAATCGTGTTGTGCTCCACGCCGACAAAGGCGATTTTGTCAGTTCTGTTGACCTTGAAGTCAAAATCTTTGAGCAGCTGAACGCCGTCTTCGTCCTTTGAGTTGAGTTTTCGGCATTCAAGGACATTGTTTCCGATTTCGCGCTCGGTCGCAAAGTGGACATAGGGGAATTTTCGGCTTGTGACGGGCAAATCTTCCAATTCGAGTTTTTCCAAGACCTTCTTTCGGCTCGTTGCTTGACGGCTTTTTGCCGCGTTTGAGGCGAACCGCTGGATGAATTCACGCAAGTCCTTCGCCTTTTCTTCGTTCTTCTTTTTCTGGTCTTTTGCCTGCTTCTGCAAGATTTGGCTCATCTGATACCAGAAATCGTAGTTTCCCGCGAACTGAGTGATTTTTCCGAAGTCGATGTCGCATGTTACCGTGCAGACCGTGTTCAAGAAGTGGCGGTCGTGGCTTACGACGATGACCGTGTTTTCAAATTCAAGCAAGAAGTCTTCGAGCCAGTTGATTGACTCCAAATCAAGACCGTTCGTAGGCTCGTCGAGAAGAAGAATGTCGGGGTTTCCGAACAAAGCGCGGGCAAGCAAAACGCGGACTTTCTGGCTTTCGTCAAGCTCGCTCATCATCTTGTCGTGGAATTTTTCTTCCAATCCCAAGCCTGAGAGCATCTGCTCAATCTGGTTTTCTGCCTCGTAGCCGCCAAGCTCGCCGAATTCGGCTTCAAGCTCCGCGCTTTTGATTCCGTCTTCTTCGGTGAAATCCGCCTTTGCATAGATTTCATCCCGCGCCTTTGAAACTTCGTACAACTTTGGGTAGCCCTGCATGACCGTTTCTTTTACGGAAAATTCGTCGAACGCGAAGTGATCCTGACTCAACACCGCCATTCGCTCGCCTGGGGTCATGAAAATCTCGCCCGTGTCGTGCTCCTGCTCGCCTGAGAGGATTTTGAGGAAGGTAGACTTTCCCGCCCCGTTCGCGCCGATAATGCCGTAGCAGTTCCCCGCCGTGAACTTGATATTTACATCCTTGAACAGCGGTTTTTCGCTGAAATGAAGGCTTACATCAGATACTGTAATCATTTATTTTGCTCCTATTTTGTTGAAACCACAGATTATCACAGATTAAAAGTTTTTTATAGAGGGAAACCTTTATTTTACTTCTCTAGTATGAAAAGATACTCCGAAACATGAATATCCCGACTTCGTAAGTTCCTACTTCCGCGGAATGTATTGTATGTAATTTCCACCGTCTTTACTCTACCATATTTTTCAAGCATGTGGAACATCTCATCAAAAGAAATAAATCCTTCCGAATTATACGAAATTATCACGAATTTCGCCTGCAACGCTGAGATTATTTCTTCCATTGATTGCAATGCCAACGCTTTTTTATTGAAGACAGAGCGGTTCCAGTCCTGCGTGATTCCGCTCACACGGCTTACGGCAACATCAAGGCGATTTTTTAGAATCAGATTGAGCATAAAGTAATTCGAGCCATACGGATGCTGATTATACGGCGGGTCAAGGTAGGCGATGTCAAGATTTGTGAGTTCCTTTGAAAGTTCAACCGTATTTTTTTGAAAAATTTCCAAATCAGAGTCAAAATTACTGAAAACTGGCTCTTTCAATTCGATTTTTCCAAAAATCCGTGGAAGCGCGTTACGCCCACTAGCCCCAAAACAGCCGATTTTCGTGTTTTTGTCCTTGTAAAAGCCTTTAAAAACACCGCTCGTGTTCACATGAATCGAGGCTTCCGTTATGAGTGGCGCAAGGAAAAAATTTTTGAGAGATTCTTCTTGCACAACTTCGTCAATCAAATGGCGGTAGGTGTCGATTAAGAGTGCGTTTTCCCGTGTGTAAAATACCCGCTCTCCCATCTGAATATGCTCGTCGTCTTTGGGAGCGTAATTCTGCGCGATAATTCCCTCAAATTTTTCTTTTGCACAGCGATTTTCGATTTCAGTTTTTAATTCAGAATAGATTTTTTGAGGAAAGTCTTTTTTGTTTACCAAATAGCATGAATTTATAACGGCGGAATAATTCTCCAAATCATTCACGATAAGTTTTTCGGAATACTGTTTGAGCATTCGCGCGACAATGCCAGAGCCAGAAAACAAATCAGCGCACACGAGTTTTGGTTTTCCAGTTTTCGAGATGATTTCTTTTACTTCGTTTTCTATATTCCCAATTAAACTTCTTTTATTCCCAAGATAGGTAATAATCTGTGTTGTAAGGAAACCTGTATCTTCTTCCATTTTATTTTTTTACAGAATGCACCGTACCCTGTGACCAGAAGCAATTTCTTTCCAATCAGGAATTTGTGAATGACATCGTTCGGTTGCATGCGGACAACGATGCGCAAACGGACAACCATGCAAACTTTCCAACATAGTTTTGACTTCACCCGTTGAGGACAGATTTGCATTATCACTTCCTGCAAAAAGCAGTTTTGTATACGGATGAAATGCAGTCTTGTAGAGATCAGAAGCAGGTGCTTCTTCTACGAGCACGCCTCTGTACATAACGCCAATAGTATCACAAAAATAACATGAAACACGCAAATCATGAGCAATAAAAAGAAAGGAAATGCCCCGCTTTTCACGAATATCCTGCAAAAGATTTAAAATCTGCCCTTGCACAGACACATCAAGCGCACTCACTACCTCATCGCAGAACATAACCTCAGGTTTCATAATCAGCGCACGGGCAATGGAAATACGCTGCCGCTGTCCGCCAGAAAATTCACTCGGTCGCTTTTCCAAATCACGCGGATCAAGCCCGACTTCTTCCATAATATGCCCAGCCTCTTCATAGGCGATTTTTTTGCCAGGCCAAATTGAAGAATACGCATAACTTGCGGTAAGAATATTAAAAATGGTAAGACGAGGATTTAAGGAGCGAGAGGGATCCTGAAAAACATACTTGATTTTTTCGCGGTAGGCACGAAGTTGTTTTTTATTGAATTGCAGAATATTTTGGGAAGCACGCGGCTCAGCGGAAGAGTTGTGGAACGGCGTATACCAAATTGCTCCCCCATCCGCCTTATACATGCGAACCAACATTCTTGCCGTCGTTGTTTTGCCACATCCACTTTCACCAACCAAACCGTATGTTTTCCCCCGCTCGATTCCAAATGACACATCATTTACCGCATACACAAATCGGTCTTGCTTTGCGAAGAATCCAGCATCAAGAGTAAATTTTTTGGTGAGATGATCGGCTTGAATTATGTAGTCGCTCATAAACCACCGACTTTTACCTGAAAGTGCGCGAATTCCATTGAGAAGCTCGCTCGCCCCTGCGTGACGGAACGAAGATTCGTTGAGAAACCGAACATTTTTGCCATCGGTGCGATACAGTGAACGATTTCGCCGCTCGCCTTTGAGTCCTGGCCTTGAATCATGCCACCGCGCTGAGTGATTTGGCTGATTGCATCTCCCACGAATTCAAGCGGGCATGAAATATCAACATTCATAACGGGTTCAAGAATCTGCGGAACGGCTTTATTTGCCGCCTCGTCGAACGCCTGAGCTGCACACGCCGTGAACGCAAACGGAGTGCCCGTAAGTTCGTTGTAGTCGATTTTTGTGACCGTAACTCCCACATCGGCGCACGGATAGCCGTATTTGATTCCAGACGAGAATGAGTTTTCGATTCCCGCTTTAATTGCATCATAAATTTCTTCGGGAATAGCCGCGTCATGCACTTCGCACGAATAGGTATTTCCCATGCCCTGCTCGTTCTGGCGGATTTTAATCGTAAGAGAAGCCGTGTTGTCCTTTCCGGCAAGGTTCTTTTCCCAAGTTGAGGTAACTTCGGCTTCGTTCGTAACGCTCTCGCGGTAGGTGACTTGCGGAGCTCCCACATTCGCCTTTACGCCGAAATCTTCCTTCATTCGCGTAACGAGAACATCAAGGTGAAGTTCGCCCATGCCCGAAATAATCAGCTGCCCCGTTTCCGCATCTTCATGGCTTGTGAAGGTTGGGTCTTCGCGGCTCATCACGGCAAGCGTTTCAACGAGTTTGTCTTTGTCGCTCAGAGTTTCAGGCTCAATCGCAATCGAAATGACTGGCTCCGGGAATTTGAGGCTTTCCAAAAGAATCGGCATTCCCTCGCTACCCAAAGTGTCGCCCGTCTGCGCGAGTTTAAGCCCCACGAACACGGCAATGTCGCCCGCAGAAACGCTCTCCATCTGCTCCATGTGGTTTGCGTTCACGCGCAAGATTCGGTTGATTCGCTCTCGTTTTTTCTTTCCGACATTGAGCACTTGGCTTCCCGCCGTGAATTTGCCCGAATACACGCGCACAAAACAGAGTGCGCCCATTTCGCGGTCTTGCTGAATCTTGAACACGAGACCGAGCGGCATCTTCTTTTCGTCGCACGGAATTTCGACTTCTTCTTCCTTGTCTTTTTTGACATGCAAGCCTTTTGCGGCGGGAACATCGGTTGGGCACGGAAGATAATCAATCACCGCATCAATGAGCGGCTGAACGCCCTTGTTGCGCCGAGCCGAACCGCACAAGCACGGAACAAAAGTGCGGTCAATCGTTCCACGGCGGATAACGGCTTTTAACTGCTCGTTCGTGATTTCACCGCCTTCAAGGTAAATCATGCCAAGCTCGTCATCTTCGGAAGCAACCGCGTCAACGAGTTTTGCCCGCCATTCTTCGGCAAGGTCTTTGTATTTTTCTGACAATTCTGATTCGGTGAAAGTTTCGCCCTCATCATCTGGATTCCAGCGGATTTCCTTCATTTTGAGAAGGTCAATAACGCCCTCAAAATCTTCGCCTTGCCCCATTGGAACCTGCAAGGCAATCGTATTCACGCCGAATTTTTCATGCACATCGTTAATAGAATAGAAGAAATCCGCGCCGATTCTGTCCATTTTGTTCACGAAGCACAACCTGGGAACAGAAAATTCGTCAGCCTGTTTCCACACGGTTTCAGTCTGTGGCTGAACGCCGTCAACCGCACAGATAACCGCCACCGCTCCGTCAAGCACGCGCAAGCTTCGCTCAACCTCGGCGGTAAAGTCAACATGCCCCGGTGTGTCGATGATGTTGATTGTGTAGCCGTTCCAGTTCGTCGTAATCGCGGCAGAAGCAATCGTGATTCCGCGCTCCTGTTCCTGCTTCATGAAGTCCATCGTTGCCGCGCCATCGTCAATCTCGCCGATTCGGTGGATTTTCCCGGTATAATAGAGGATTCGTTCAGTCGTCGTCGTTTTCCCAGCGTCAATATGCGCCATAATCCCGATATTGCGCATTTTCTGTAAGTTAATCGCCATAATTTGCCTCTTTTTTGTCCACAGATTAGCACCGATTTTCACAGATTTTGAATTTTGATTTATGAAATAATTTCGTATAAACAAAATCACCAAAATAATAAAATATATAATCTGTGTTTATCTGTGTAAATCCGTGGACAATATTTTTCTCCGAATCAAAAAAAAAGGAACATCATGTCGATGTTCCCGCTTTGTGAGCTATGATGGATTCGAACCATCGACAGCCGCCTTAAAAGGGCGGTGCTCTACCTACTGAGCTAATAGCCCAACATCAGACCAATAAACAATGTAATGAGCTATGATGGATTCGAACCATCGACAGCCGCCTTAAAAGGGCGGTGCTCTACCTACTGAGCTAATAGCCCATGTGTTCATTGCTGAATGAAGAATATATTATCTGTTTTTAGGATTTATGTCAATAGGAAACGAGCGTTTGCCTAAAATTATTTCCGCAAAGTTGCAAGCAACGCCGCACATCCCCGCGTGACATCGCTCCATGTTTCTTCAAAATTGCCGGTGTACCAGGGATCGGCGACATCGCGATTTTCACCCGTGTATTCAAGAAGATAATGCACTTTTTTGTCTGAGTCCTCGCCAACTCTGCGCTTCAAATGGCGTTCGTTTTCGGAATCCATGATGATGAGAAGGTCAAAGTCGTTATAGTCATCTGGGGTGACAAGGCGCGCACGGTGGTCGGTGAACGGAATCCCATTCTGGGTGAGGATTTGGCGCGTGCCACGGTGCATTCCGTTTCCGATTTCGTCATAATCAGTGGCAGCAGAATCAATGTAAAAATCATGTTCAAGCCCTGCCGTTTTGACATAGTGCTTCATGACCATCTCAGCCATAGGCGAGCGGCAAATGTTTCCATGACAGATGAAAAGTATTTTTTGCATAGAAATCATTCCTACTATATTTCTAAATGATTTTGCGTAGCAAAATCGAATCCGTGTGGCATTAAAACGGTGCCTCGTCTGGGTTGCGGTTCGCTCGGATCTCAAGCCCCGTAAGGTTTGCAATCAAATCACAGTCGGATTTTTCAAGTTCAAAATCAAAAACCTGCGCGTTTTCGATGATTCGCTCCTCGTGAACGCTCTTGGGAAGCGGCAAGCAACCTTCCTGCAAACTCCAGCGAACGCAGAGCTGCGCGATTGAGCGATTGTATTTTTGGGAAAGCCGCTGCATGTCCGCGCTCGAAAAGATTTTCCCTGTTCCGAGTGGGCTGTAGCCTTCGACAATCATGCCGTGATTTTTGGAATAGGTGGCAAGTTCTCGCTGAGCCTGCCCCGGGCAGATTTTGATTTGGTTTACCATGGGCGCGATTTTTGCCGTTTTTGCCAACGCTTCCAAGTGTCGCTCGCAGAAATTCGACACGCCGATTGCTTTGAGCGTGCCCGCTTCGTATAATTCTTCCATTGCCTGCCAGCTTTCGGCATTTTTTTGCTCCCAGCAATCGCGGAATTTGAGCGGGTTCGGCCAGTGAATCAAATACAAGTCGAGATAGTCAAGATTCAGTTTTTTAAGGGAAGTTTGAATCGCCGTTTTGGTGGATTCGTAGCCGTGGTCGTCGTTCCAGAGTTTTGTGGTAACAAAAAGCTCGCTTCGCTTAACGCCCGATTCGCGCAAAAAATCGTTGATTGCTTTTCCAACGCTCTCTTCGTTTTCATACGCTGCCGCCGTGTCGATGTGGCGGTAGCCTGCTTTAAGGGCTGAAAGTACCGCAGTGTAAGCCTCATCGCCGTCCGCACTCTGCCATGTGCCGAATCCAATGCAGGGAATCGCGTTTCCGTTGGCAAGAGTGAATGTAGATGTGAGTGAATTACAATTCATGGCTTCTATTATATCATACGATTTAAAAAGAAGCCACAAATTATGCGTTTATAACACTATTCTGAAAAGCTTAACTCCCCAAAGCCGTCACGGCAGACATATCCGCCCCAATCAGCGTAGAACGGATTGCTTTCATCTCCCGTAATCAAAACATTTGCTTCTGCGGTGCAGTTGGAATAGGTGGTATTTCCGTACTTTACGGTTTTTGTGTCGGGCAAGAAGTCATAGTCTGTTGTCTCATTCCAGAATTTGTTGTTATCCCGTTTACAAAGCGCGATTCGGTCATTAGAAAGCACTACTATGTACAATTTTTCAGTCACGAGTTTTCCAATATCAATACGGACTGTATCTGAGATTGTTTTTCCTTCGGTGTTCGTTATCGTCACATTGTAGGTACATTTATCGTTATTAGAAGAAGTTCCGACCACTGAATTTGCGAATTCGAGCGTTGCGCCATCATGTCCGAGCACAGAGAATGTTTTTCCCGCGATATTGTTGTTGACAATCGAGGGAAGCGAACCTTGCGAAGCAGAATTATTGTAAAGCCAAATCTGAACTTCAATCTTATTTGATGACTCATCGGAGTAATAATTCTTGACAAACGCTGTCTGGGAATGAGTCAAAGTTTTTCCGATATATGAAGGGGTATTTTTTAAGAGCACTCCCAATCCGCTTGAATAACCGCTGTCTTTGTTTACCGAAATCTCATTTGTCGTATCGTTTTTACTCGTTGCAAAACTGTAAATCTGGAAGAAATTTGTTTCTGAGCCAGCCCCATTTTTTGCTTTTTGGTTGATGTACGCATTTTTAAGAGCGGGTGTATAAGTCATCTCACCCAAAGTGAATGTAAATTCTTCCGTTTGACCAACACCTTCAACTGTAAGGAACGGTTCACAGCCCGCTTTTGGAGTGGTGGTTTTATTAAACTTTGGATAGAGTGCTGCACCCGCAGTTTCGTTGTAATCAAGGTCAAGATTCGTCAAATCAATTTCTGCAACGCCAGAACCTGCATTTGGCGTGAGAGTAAAGGTGTATGAAGCAAAATCCGTTGTATCTTTTCGGAACTGAATCTGAGTTCGTGCCTGCGTTCCTTGCTCAACAAATTTTTCTAGATAAACGAGCGTGTCATTTGCGTTTGGAGAATTGATTGACCTGAACTGAACGTTTCGCCTGAGACTCGTCTTTTCCACATTTTTCGGGCGGGTCGTAATCTCAAAGCGATTCATCTCAGGATAATCTTCAAATGCCTTTTTCATATCCACGGTATACAAAATTCCTTCGCTCGTTGCCTCAATTTCGCCGTAATCAAAATAGACGATGTTTTTGAAACTTGTTGCGGAAGGCAAGGTAATTTTGTCGAGCCAGTTTGTCGGGCGCGGAACATATCTTGAATAATAGAAGGTGTAGTTCCCGACTTTTTTGGCAATGTTTCGCACAGAAATATATTTTGCGACATCAACTTCTTTGCCATACAAATCGCTTGAAACTGCGGCACCAATACTCACTTTTTTGTAAGTCACAGGAATTTCTGTCGTACTACTGCTTGTTATGCCGTTAAGGATGTAAAAATTGTATCTCATGCTGGTCGTGTCAAAATCAACGGCATTTGGAATGTTTGTACTTGGAAGAGAATCAAGCGTAAGAATACCCGTGTTTGAATCGTAACTCGTAGAATCAAGAGAAACGCCGTCCGTAGAAACCGTAATCAAACCAGAGCCACCCACCGAAATGATTTTGTCGAGATTTTTTCGGATGTATGTTCCATTGGTTTTGCTTACCCCCACGTAATAGGTGTATTCCTTGTTTGGTTCAACAAAATAATCAACAAAATCAATTTTATCGCCAGGTGTTGGATTTGAAAGATTCATGACCTTACCGAAAGTGTCCATATCCTCTTCATATCGCTGAATTTCAATATTTTTTGCATTAACCGGTGCATTGACAATAATGTGGATTCCGTCTTCTTTTGCTTCTTGAGTCGCTACCTCTGTGAATGTTATTTCATCCGGCAATTTTCCGCTCATCTGCTCATAATCTGCCTTTGTTTTTGCCAAAAGCCATTTCCAGCTTTGGATTCGTACACCGTTTTCTTCGTAACCAAAGCCATATCGAACGCCATACAACTCATAATTACCAATGCCAGACATTGACCATGGAGTCGGCTCTCCTTCTTCGACATTTGAAAAATAAATCGTCGCCTTTACATCGTTGTTTTCGGCATCTTTTGGAACATAAGCAAGCCAGCGTGCCGATTCATTGCTTACACTTTTTTCGTATGCATTAAGCATTTTTCCTGGTGGAGTTTCGGGAGAAAATTTGAGCGTTTTTGAAAAATTCATTTCTTCTGTTTCTGAATCGAATAAAGCTTCAGGAACTTGCTCAAGGACGAGTTCGCCTGCTCCACCCGTTGCCGTCACGACAAATTCTTCCGTCCTGTATGTTGTTTCTAGATGATGATTTTTGAATTTGACATAATAGGTGTATTCTTTGCCACTTTCTGTAAAATAGTCGATGAGTTCAAGTTCACCGACAGGAAGTTGCGTTGCGTTTTTAGACTTTGCCTGCACAGCCGTTGCATACACTGTGTTCGTAGCGTCTTTTCGCATGATATTCGCAATGTGCACTCCTTCCACAGGCACATTCACTTTAAAATGCACGCCGTCGCTTTCTGCGCTCGGTGCATCAATGGTGAGCGGCAGAATTTCTGTTCCGTTGATTTCGCTCGCAATGTCGTCGATTTTTCGGTCGTCAATGACATTGAGCGTTATCGTGCTTGAATCTACATCATCGGCAAATGCAAAATCCGCCTGAATAATGTCGCCTTCCTCAGTTTTTGTACCCGAAGAATCAAGTTCAATTTCGTTTGAGGCAATCGTGACCTTCGTTTCGTAATTGTCTGCAAAAAGATTTTCGATTTTGGCTTTTCCGCCGATTTTCATGTCGTGGACATCATCTTTAAGGTGGACATTGCTGAATTTTGGTGCGGTTTCGCCCGGATCTTTTGCGTCAAGATGAATTTTGTCGGCATTAACGGCAACGGTGTGAATTGAACCGCCTGATTGCTGCTGCACATGGAGACCGTCTTTAAAAATGCTGAACAATTCATTGATGATTGCACCGATTAAATAAAAGGAATTTTCGCCACCGCCATATGCATCAACAGAATCTACTTCACAATTATCGAGATAGAATTCACCGTCTCCAACTTCTGATGCAACGGTGATTTTTTTGACAGATGTAAGATTTTTGAGCGTAACACCGCTTGCTTTGACCGTAAATTCAGCCTTTTTTGAATTGATTTGCTCTTCAGCGGTAACAGTGATTGCTTTTGTGAGCGTGAGCGACAGGTTTTCTTCTGAAAAATCATCCGCAGTGAGCGAAACGGTGGCTCCTGACTCGGCTGCATCAAGCTTTTCCTGCAGGGAACTATAATTTATTGGATCGGGATTTGGAGCTGGCTCTTCTTTTGGATTCAGCTCCTCTTCGTCGTTATTGCTAGAACACGAAGCTAAAAATACCGCCCCCCCCATACAAAATTTAAGATAAATATACTAGACAGTATTCGCTTAAAAATCTTCTTCATGATATGCCTCCGAAAAATAATTTTCTCAATTTTAACCCATGAATTTTGATTTGTCACGAAAAAAAAACGAAAAACGAGGAAATTATGCGTTTATACGCTCTTTTTGTATGAGTCAAGCATTTCTTTCATTCGTTTGGCAGGACGAATCAAGTCTGAAATTGGCTCGCCTTTGTTCAATGTATCGATGATTGCGGCCACATAGCGGTTCATGTCGACAGAGCAGTACCATGTCTTTTCTTTTAGCTCAGGTTTCTGATGAATCAGATTCGTTGTGAACACTCTGTCAAAAAGTCCGTCCGCATATGCCGAGTCGAATTTTTCAAAGCCGTTCGTAAACAACCCGAATGTCGCGAACACAAAAACGCGCTTTGCCCCACGCTCTTTCAGCTGCTTAACGACATCAATCATGCTGCCGCCCGAAGAAATCATGTCGTCAATCACAATGCAATCTTTGCCGTTTACGGACTCGCCACAAAAATCATGCGCGATGATGGGATTCATACCATTAACGATGGTACTGTAATCCCGCCTTTTATAAAACATACCGATATTGACGCCAAAAATTGAAGCCATAAAAACGACTCGTTGCGTAGCCCCCTCGTCAGGAGAAATGAACATCATATGCTCACTGTCAATCTGCAAATCCGAATATTCGCTAAACAACGACTGGGTAAACTGCAAGGACGGAGAAACATCCTCAAAACCACTCAGGGGAATTGAATTCTGAACGCGTGGATCGTGAGCATCAAATGTGATTATCTCGTGAACGCCCATATTCTCAAGTTCATGCAGCATAACCGCACAATCAAGCGATTCACGGGAAATGCGACGGTGCTGACGGCTTTCATATAAAAACGGCATAATCACGGTGATTCGCTCAGCTTTTCCGTTGCAAGCGGCAATCACGCGCTTTAAATCCTGAAAATGGTCATCGGGAGACATACGGTTTTTCTCGCCGTCCATAAGATAGGTGACAGACGGATTGCACACATCAACAAGAATATACAAATCCTTGTCGCGAATTGATTCCTTTATAATTCCTTTTGATTCTCCCGTTCCAAATCGCGGACAATGAGCCTCAATCAAAAAATGCTCGCCACCACGCCAATCTGAAAGAATCGAGTCGATAATGCTCCCTGCGTTCGCCGCCGATTCCAGCGCGATAATGCCTAATTTTTGCGTCATAGACTCTCCTCCATTTTATAGCAAGTACATCCGATTTTTTTACATTCCTCTTTTGCAAACTGGCATCGCGGCGCAAACGGACAGCCTGGCTCTGGATGGGCGGGATCGGTCACGCGGCCGGGAATTGAGATAAGTTTTTCTGTGCTGTAGTGCGTGCCGAATTTGGGGGAAGAAGCAAGCAGCGCCTGTGTGTACGGGTGTCGGGCGTGGCGCATGATTTCTTCGCTCGTGCCGCGTTCCATAATCAAGCCGCCGTACATGACAATCATGTTGTCGCACAAGTTCGCCACAAGGTCGATGTTGTGGCTAATGAATATGATAGAAAGTTTTCGCGTTTTGCGGAGATTTGCAAGGAGCGAAACGATTTGCGCTTGGATTGTAACATCAAGGGCGGTGGTCGGCTCGTCGGCAATCAGAAGCTCACAGCCCTGCGCAAGAGAAAGCGCGATGCTGATTCGCTGGAGCTGGCCGCCAGAGAACTGGTGTGGATAATTTTTGAGGCGGCTTTCGGGGTCGGGTAAGCCCACTTCGGTGAGCAATTCGATTGCCTTTGCGTCTGCGTCCGCGCGTGAAATCTGCGGGTCGGAATTGCGGAAGGTTTCAAAAAAGACTGAGCCGATGTTTTGGAGCGGGTCAAAGCTCCTCCCCGGCTCTTGGAAGATAAGCCCTATTTTCTTTCCACGGTAGGCGTGCATTTCTTTTTGGCTGAGCGCGGTGAGTTCCGTGCCGTCAAAGAAGATTTTTCCTTCAACGGTGGCATTTGACGGATGCAGTGCGGGAATCGCCGTGGTGGTGACGGATTTTCCGCTCCCCGACTCGCCGACGATGCCCAAAATTTCCCCGCGCTGCATGCTGAACGAAACACCGCGCACGGACTGGATTGTGGTATGCGAAGAGCCGCGCAAGACCGTGAAGGATACGCGGAGATTTTCAACTGAAAGAAAGACGCCTTCGCAGCATAGCTGCTCGGAGACTCGCTCAAAACTCGTCTCACGAGTTTTGCCCCCGCAAGCGGGGTCGCTCCCTACGTTAGGGATTGGAGTGGCGGCGGTAGCCGTTGCGCAGTGAGCTTGCGAACGAAGCAATGGAGCGCGGTTAGCGCGAAACCACGGAAAGCCCGACCTGCCGAAGGCAGGGAACGCCCTTATTTTTTTTATAATCTGTGTAAATCTGTGAGAATCTGTGGATTTCTTTTTCCAAGTCGGGAAGACCACATGGTAGGGGTCAAAATAGTCGCGGAGCGCGTCGCCCAAAAAGTTGAACGCAAGCGTGACGGCGAGCAAGAGCCAGACTGGGGTTAAAAGCCACGGAAAATTCTTGAGGTTTGAGAGCGTGGAAATGTCGCGGTTGATAAGGCTTCCCCAGCTTACGGCGGGGTCGGCGATGCCAAGCCCCAAATACGAAAGCGTGGTTTCGCTCATGATAAAGCCCGGAATGGCGAGCGTGGTTGAGACGATTAAAAGGCTTGTGATTTGCGGAATGATATGCGCAAAGATGATGACCGTGGACGGAATGCCTTCAAGACCCGCGTCGAGGACAAATTCTTCGCGCTTGATTGCGTGAACCATGCCACGAAGCGTGCGGGCTGTTCCTGGCCAGCCAACGAGCGAGAGAATCACGGTGATTATCATGTAGCTCGTGCCACTGTCCATTTTGCTGTTTAAAAGCGAGCGCAAAAACAAGATGAGGTACAGCCCCGGGATGAGCATGAAGAATTCTGAAAAGCGCATAATCGCCCAGTCGGTTTTTCCGCCGTAGTAGCCGGCAAGCCCTCCGAGCAAGATTGCAAGAAGCAAAGAAATTGCGCTTGCCACAAAGCCAATCGTAAGCGAGATGCGGCTTCCGTAGACCATGCGGGAAAACAAATCGCGCCCCAAGTTGTCCGCGCCGAACAAAAAGACGGGATAGACTTCGCCTGTGGTTTCGTCTGGGATTGTGCCGAACAGGTGGCGGCTTGCAGGAATCACGCCGAACAAGCGGTATTCTTCGCCCTTTACGAAAAAGCGGATTCTGTGGTGGAATTCAGAACCTTTTACTTTTGCGTACCGCCAAGTGATGGAATTTAAAACGCGATATTCCCGCGCGACAATGCCTTTTGCAGTGATTTCGATGTTTGAGGGATGGAATGTGTCTTCCTCAAACGAGCGCGTGGGCGTGTACGGCGAGATGAATTCGGCGAAAATCATGAAAAGATAGAGCAAGATGAGGACGCAGACAGAAATAATGGCGAGAGGACGGGTCTTTAAGTACTGAAATAGGCGGTTCATTATTCTTTTATAATTATCTCGATTGGGCAGTGGTCAGAACCAAGCACATCTTTTAAAATACCAGCAGATGTTACTTGTGGCAAAAAATGCTTGTTGACGCAGGTATAGTCGATTCGCCACCCAATGTCCTTTTCGCGGGCATGAAAGCGATAGCTCCACCATGTGTATTGCTTTTCTTCTTTGCAGAATTCACGGAAGACATCAACATATCCGTTCGCGGTAAAAAAGTCCATCCAAGCACGCTCTTCGGGCAAGTAGCCGGCATTTCCTTCGTTGGCTTTTGGATTTGCAAGATCAATCGGTTTGTGGGCGATATTGTAATCACCACACAGAACGATGTTATATCCGTCCGACACCAGTTTGTTTAAATAGTCAAAAATCGCCGCGCAGAACGCAAGTTTGTAATCAAGCCGCGCCCCCTGATTCTGACTGTTCGGGAAATATGCTGAAATTACGACCGTTTTTCCAAAATAGGCAGAAAGGACCCGGCCTTCATCGTCAAATTCTGGATTTCCCAAAAGTTCCACTTTATCCGGCGTTTTTTTGCTATAGATTGCGGTGCTTGAATATCCGGCTTTTTTTGCAGAAGACCAATATGAGTTGTATGTCGCGCTCGGCTCTTCGATAGAAACGGGAGATGCGACATCTTTTGGCGGAAGCTGAAACAGCACATTTTCTTCGCTCCCCGCCGCAACGAGATTCTGCGTCAGCTGGCTCGGATGCGCCTTTGTTTCTTGAATACACACAACATCGGCATCAGAAGAGAGAAGCCAATCCACGAAGCCCTTTTTTTCAACGGCACGAATTCCATTCACATTCCATGAAATAATCTTCATAGTACTGATTGTAACAGATTTTATTCACCATGAGAAGTAAAAACACACTGTCCTGATTTGCACACGTTCTCTCATTGACCAAAAATGCTCTTAATTATAGAATGAAATATGATTCAAGCAGAAAATTTTGATTCACCATTCAAGGGGCGCTCGCTCCTCACCTGGCTTGATTATGAGCCAGAAGAAATCTTGCAGATTCTCGACTACGCTTTTTTAGTCAAAAAACAAGCCCATGCAGGCGAAGTCCATCAGCGATTTTTGGGCAAAACAATAGCTCTCATCTTTGAAAAACGCTCGACCCGCACCCGCTCATCATTTGAAACTGCTTTTGGTGAAGAAGGCGGTCATCCCGTATTCATGTCCACGCTCGACATTCAACTCGGTGGCAAAGAAACCGTAAAAGACACCGCCCGTGTTTTGGGCAGAATGTTCAATGCCATCGAATTTCGCGGCTTTAAGCAGGAGCATGTGCAGCAACTGGCAGAATTCTCTGGCATTCCCGTCATCAACGGTCTTACCGATGACTTCCACCCCACGCAGGCTCTCGCCGACATCATGACCTTAAAAGAAAATTTCGGCACGCTTAAAGGGCTTAAGTGGGCATTCTGCGGAGACGGCCGCAACAATGTCGCACGCTCGCTCATGATTATCTCGGCAAAACTCGGAATCGACTTTGCCATCTACTCGCCCAAAGAATTGTTCCCGCCAAAGGACATTCAGGAGATTTGTGCGCCCATTGCAGCAAAAAGTGGTGCAAAAATTGAAATTTCAGATCAAATTTCAGTTGTAAAAAACGCAGATTGCCTTTATACTGATGTATGGGTTTCAATGGGCGAAGAGTCGCTCAAAGAAGAACGCACACGCCTTCTTTCACCCTATCAGGTAAATTCCAGTCTTATGGCGGCTACGGGCAAAAGCACTACCATTTTCATGCATTGTCTTCCCGCAGTCACTGGTCAGGAAGTTACCGAAGATGTTTTCGAAAGTCCTGCAAGCAAGGTGTGGGACGAAGCCGAAAACCGCAAGCATACTATCAAGGCTATTATGCTCGCGCTTATCTAGGGGTCATAAGGTTCTGTACGACCACAAAGGCAATTAAAAGGAGATTTTACTATGAAGAAATTATTCGTTTTGTCAGCATTGCTCTGCGCAGGTGTTTTGTTCTCTGCTTCTGCAAAAGAAAAGGCAGATTACAAATACGAATATCAGGAAGCTGCAATCAGTTATCGCAATGTGCAGGTCTATAAAGTGCTTGACCACAAAGACGCATATATTGTCATGTATGCAAAAGGTCATCGAGATGTCGGTTCTGTCACCGTTCCTAAAAAATGGTACTCAGCGGCTAAAAATCCAGATGCAAAACTCAACTTCCGCGCGCTTCCAAAAGGCATGAACCCATACATGACCGTTATCAGCCGCGACGGCTCTTTTGAGCGAGTCATTCTCACAGTTCCCACTTCTCGCGCCTCGGCAATCTGGGGAATTGCAAGCCACGAAATCAAAGTTGATGATGCCGACAAAGACTCTCTCGAAATCAAATACTAATCGCAATTATGATTTCTTTTAAAAGGGCTGTTTTTGGCAGCCCTTATTTTTTTACATATATCACAGTTAGTACAGTGGAGCAAACTTATGCAGATTATTTCCGATTCAAAAATCACGGAATTCAAAAACTTTCTTGAAAGTCACGATTTTTTTTATGTAGTCGGGCACAAAGATCCTGACGGAGATGCCATTTACAGCTGTCTTGGCATGCGGGACATTCTTGACGCAAAAAATCTCAGCTATCAGTTGCTTTCTGCAGGTCCATTTAAACGCCCTGAAATCCGCGACTACGCAAAGCACTTTTCTTCAGAAATGCTTTTTCTTTCTGAGCCTGAGCGAAAAAAAGCAGGTCTTATCATTCTCGACTGTTCCGAAATGAGCCGATTGGGTGAAATCGAAGGTGATTTAAAAAATCTCGGCACCTATATCATCGATCATCACAAAACCGCCGATGTCACAGAAAACTGCATAATTGATCCCTCATCGCCCGCAACGGCATGCCTTATCCAGCAACTGTATGAAAAGCTCATTGGTCTCCTTCCTTCACAAACCGCCACATTCCTTTTTACGGGGCTTTCAACGGACACGGGCTATTTCAGATTTTTGAACACCGACTCGGCGGAAGTCTTTCGGCAGGCGGCGCGGCTCGTGGAATCTGGTGCAAATCCACGCAAAATCTATGATAAAATCACAGGAGGAAAGCCCTACTCCACGCGAAAATTGCTCGGAATTATGCTTGACCGTGTGGAACGCCGCTATAACAACAAGCTCGCCGTCACCTACGAAACAATGGACGACACAAAACAGTGGGGGCAAGAAGGACGGGATTCCGATGCGCTCTATTCCATGCTGCTTTCCGCAGACGGAATCGAAGCAGTTCTGTTCGTCCGCCAGGACACGGAGCTTACCTGTACCTGCGGATTCCGCTCGCGTGACACCATCGATGTCAGTGCAATCGCGGCGCAATTCGGAGGCGGCGGTCACAAAAATGCGGCGGGCTTAAGCATTGACGGAAAAATTCCCGAAGTCATTGAGAAAATCTGCGCTGAATTCAAAAAAGTGTTGTAATCTTGTTTGAATTTGTTGTTTTCTGTTAGTTTTTGTCAGATTTTGTTGGCTTTTCTGTTGTTTTTTGTTGGATTCTGTTGGATTTTTTAAAATTCTCCGCTTGGCATATTTTTTGCTACAAGAAAAGCGGAGGACTCCAATGGAATTCTATAGCATGGACGAACTGCCAAAAGCGGTAAAATCAGGAAAACTTTCTAAAAAACAAGCGGCTCGGCTCATTTGGGAAGAAGTGTACACGCATCCAGCAGAATATGGACTTTTTTACTTCACGGAAGACCAAAAAAGTGATTTTCTGCTGAGCATTCAAGAAACATTTGAGAAATTGTTCGAAAAATTTATTCCGGGAATGATTTCATTCAAAACATTCATTACGGGCTGTATCACCAATCAAAAGAATGCCTTTCTTCGGAATCAAGTCAGGCGAGAACACGAGCGCAGGAGTATCGACACATACTTACGGACAAAAACGGAAGAAGATTCTGAAAAATATGAAGTCAAACTGACAGAAAGACCCCAATTCGATTTTTCCCACGAGAATTCAAAAGATTTTTCCGATGTGATTGAGCAAGAAATCAATTCCCAAGAGAAAAAAGACAAGCGTGTTGCAGAACTGACGGCTTTGGTACTGATGATGAAGGCCTGCAAAGATGTCGATGATGAAACCGTTACCGCCGTAAGCAATTTTACCGAAGTCGATAAATCATTGCTGTATGAAAAACTCCAGGAACTAAAACAAACGCTGAGCGAAAAAAGCGATTCATTCACCACGCTCGTGAAACGGCGGAACAATGCATTCTACTTTCATCGGAAATACATGCAGGAAATGTTCTCTTCCATTTCAACCGACCGAGAAATCAAGATAATTCAGAAAAAATATGAGGGTCAGACAAAAAAATGGAAAGAAAAGAATGCGTCGCTTGCCTCCTGCTATGAAAAGCCGTCAAATAAAGAGATTGCCAAACGAATCGGAATAAAGCCACGAATGGTCTCATTTTACATCAATCATGCGAAAAAAAACGAAAATATGAGCAAATTCCAAACTTTTTACAAGAATAAAACAGAAAAATCGGTTGAATATAAACTGGAAGTAGATACTGAAGATGAAATTTTCAGCGCAAAAGTTGCAGAAAATTCAGAAAATCAGTAGAATTTGCGCATGGAAACAAAAAAACGGCTCTATCTGGCCTCTGGAAACAAGCACAAGCAAGCAGAAATGCAGCAAATACTGCCAGACTATGAAATCAAAATTCCGAGCGATGACGGAATTGACTTCAATCCAATCGAAAACGGCTCTTCATTCTACGAAAACGCTTTGATAAAGGCACAGGCATTGTGGAATCTTGTCCATGAAATTGTAATCGCAGATGATTCCGGGCTGTGCGTCGATGCGCTGGGCGGCATGCCAGGCATTTTCACATCGCGGTATGCGGGACCTGCATTTATGCGCGGAAAGCCAGACGGAAGCAAAATCACGCAGGCAGAGCAAAACAAGTTGCTCATCAAACAGTTAAACAGCACAGGCTCAAAAAACCGAAACTGTCATTACACCTGTGCGATGGTGCTGCTCTTTAATCCAGACCGATTTTTTGTCGCGCAAGAAACATTTGAAGGCACACTGATTGATTCAATCGAAAAACAGACGGGAACAGGCGGATTTGGCTACGACCCCATTGTTTTTTTGCCACAATACGGCAAAACGGTGGCAGAAATTTCCGCTGAAGAAAAAAACAAGATTTCCCACCGCGGAAAGGCAGTCCGCGCAATTGCAAAAATGTTAGAATCGCTTACGGCGTAATTATTTTGCGTCTCCGAATCCTGATTTTTTTGCGTTCTTTGCGTATTCTTTTTCTTCCCGCTCCTTCGCCTTTTCTTCACTCTGCTGTTCCAAATCACGGCCAAGCAAGCGGGCAGCTTTAATAGCCAGCTGATTTTTATTCTTCGCGCTCAAATCGGCTTTATCAGCAAGCGCGTTCACATCATCAGTGCAATTCGCATAGCGGCCTTTTGCCCACATATCCAAGCCCGTTCCGATTGTGGAAGTATCTTTGCTTTTTAAATAGTCGAGCGCGACATCGCCAAATGCCTGATTTTCGTATTTTGCCATTTCTTTTCCGAGCGCATACCGAAGCTGCTTTCGCTTGTCATCTTTTACGGTTTCTTTTGCAAGCGCAACGATTTCAGAAACGCCCCGGCCTTCTTCAAGCAGCACCTTTGCCACCCTGCTCTTCTGTGCGTCAGGAACTTTTTTTTCTGTAATCTGACTTAAAAGATATTCATTTCCTTTGCTTGTGTTGAGTTTGGCAAGAGAAACAATCGCATCATTTTTTACTGCCTGAACAGGGTCATTTTTTGCCCGATAAATTAAATATTCATCGGCTTCTGTCACTGCATTTTCCTGGATTGCGGCGATTGCTTCCTGCCTGACCTTGTAATGATTGTCTTTTAACCCCTGAATCAAAATATCATTCGCTTCTTTATTTTTAAAATGTTTGATTCCCTTGATGACATACTGGCGCAGATTCGGATTGTCGCTCTCAAAAAGCTCAATGAGCACTTCTTCGCCCTCTGCCTTTTCCATCACGCCAATTGCTTCGGCACTGTACATCCGCACAAAGGCATTTTCATCCTCATCTTGGGCATATTCAACGAGCGTATCATAGGTTTCAAGTGCATGCAGTTCGCCCAAAACACGAACCAAACTCTGCCGCTGCTGAACGGTCAAATCTTCTCGCTCCAAGAATTCGGTAATATAGACAGCCTCGCGGGAGCCGCCGATTTTTCCCAGCGTTTCAATTGCCCCCGAAAAATACTCTTCGTTGTCGCTTTCAAGCAGTGCGCAGACGGCAGGAACGGCTTCTTTTGTTTTTGCCATCTGAAGGTATGAAAAACAGGCATTCACGGTAGATTTTTTTTCATCATACGGATCGTTTAAAACCATGACGGCATAATCTTCGAGGCAGGGATCTTCAATCGTCTTAAAAAAGGTGAGGATTTTTTCTCGAAGCACCGCCGATTTTGTTTCCTGGAACAAATCATAGACTTCATTGACGAACCGCACATCTTTATTTTTTGTCATACTGTCAAGCAATTCAGAAATATCATCTTCCAAACCGAATTTGAGGATGTCGGCATTCTTTTCGTTTGCTTCGGGATCGGTGTTGTTAAGGTCAGCCACTTTTGCAGCGTCAGGTGATTTTGGTCGCTTGCTGCTTGGCACATCACTCACGCCGGCAAGCGAATGTTTTTCTGCATTTGTGTTGACAGGCGTATCAGCCCCCGAAACGGCATCAAATTCCGCTTCTTGCGCAATTACAGAAAAACTGAGAAAAATTCCCGTTAAAAACAAAATTGCTCGTTTCATTTCGTCTCCAATAAAACACATATGTATGATTTTCAGTTACGCACAGTTTCTATTCATTATCGGAAGAATTTAAAAAGAACTGAATTTTCTCGCTCTGCCCTTTAAATCGAAAAATATGATAGACTAATCGTATGCGGATTTTAAAACTGGAGCTTGAAAATCTTAATTCATTAAAGGGCAAGTGGGCAATCGATTTTACGCACCCTGATTATGCAAAGAACCACGACATTTTTGTCATTCACGGAACAACGGGCGCGGGAAAAACAACGCTCCTTGATGCGATAACGCTTGCGCTGTACGGACGCACGCCACGCCTTGAAGCAATCAATTCTGGTGAAGGCGGAAACGAAATCATGACGCGGGGAACGGGATTTTGCCGTGCGAGCGTCACCTACTCCTGCAAAAAAGGCATATTCGTTTCTGAGTTTCAGCAAAACCGCGCGAGTATGAAGGCAAATGGAAATTTGCAACGCGCATCATTTAAAATCACAAAACTTGACGACACAGACTCCGCGTTAGGCTCCCTTTTTGAAAACAATCCGCAGGTCATTGCGAGTGGAACGGCTTCTCACCTTGAAAAAGAGACTTCAAAAATCATATCGCTCGATTACGCGCAATTCTGTCGGTCAATTATGCTTGCGCAGGGTGAATTCAATGCATTTTTGGAAAGCGACAATGATTCACGGGCGAAAATTCTTGAAAAACTGACGGGAACCGAGCGATACAGAAAAATTGCCCAGAATATCGCAGAAAAATTTAAAGAAATCAAAAAGAATTTTCAAATAATCAAAGAACAACGGCAGGACATCGAACAGCTCATTCTCTCACGCGAAGACGAAGAAACTGCAAAACAGACGGAACACCAATTAAGCCAGAATCTTTCCAAAATCGACCACCAGCTTTCAGAATTGCAAAAAGAGCTTACCTTCTTTGACGAGTTAGCGCGGCTTCAAACCGAACTTTTGCAGGCAGAAACAGAAAAAAACACGATAGAAGCCGAAAAAGCCGCTTTTTCCGAACATGAAGCCCGACTTTTAGAGGCAAATCGGGCAAAAAACTGCGAAACTGAATTCACTTCGCTTCAGAACCATCGGCTCGCACAAAAAAATGACACGCTCCAGCTTGAAAATCTTACTTCGTCACTCGTAGCGACCGAGCAGATTTTTGCCGAAAATGAAAAACGCGCGCGCGATGCAACAGAACAACTCTCTTTTGAAGAAACTGATTTAGCCCGTCAACAAGAAATCTGGAAAAAAGTGAGAGAACTTGACATTCAATATGCAGCAGCCAAAGAAAAATTTTCGGATATAAGCGAACGAAGTCGCAAAACAGAGCAGGATGTACGCGAACATTCAGAAAAAATCACACAGATACAGAATTCGCTTTCAGAAATCGAAAAAAATCTGTCTGAGCAAACGGCATATCTTGCGCAAAACAAAGCGGACGAAACGATTCTTGAAAAAATCGCAAAAATCGAAACCGTGCATGCATCTCTCATGCAAAATGAATCAGAAAAGGAACGGCTTGAAACGGAAATTGCCGATTATGCCGCTCAAAAAGCACAGGTTGAACAAAAAATCACCGCTTTTGAGGAAGAATTCAAAAAAATCGAAACTGAAATTCAGAATTTCATTTCAAAAGATGCCCTTTTTATCTCAAAATTGATTTCACTGAATCTGCACGATGGAGAGCCATGCCCCGTGTGCGGCTCGGCGTATCACAAAAATCACACAGAAGGCGAAAATGCAAAAATCGATGCAGAAAAAGCAAGCGAAATCACTCAAAACAGCGCGAATTTAAATGAAAAGCGCGAATCGATTCAAAACCAGATTCAGCACTTAAAAAACACAGAAGAAATCATAACATCAAACGAAAAAAATGCACGCAAAAATCTGGAAACAAAAAACGCGCAAATCGCTGAGGATTTTTCAAAAATAAGAGACACGCTCAGCGAATGGGAAAGTATCACTAATATAGAAGAATTGGACTCAATTTTACATACACTGACGCTCCGCTCGCAAAAATTCACACAGGTACAAGACTCACTCGCTAAAAACAACAGCCAAAAATCCGCGAAAGAAGCCGAATATAACACGATTTCACAAAGTCTCGCCTCACAAAAAGAAAACCTCGCTTCTCTCACAAAAGAATATGCCCGCTCTGAAGAAGCAGTCCACGCGCTACAAAACGAACGGATTTCTCTGTTTGGCGAAAAATCCGTTGACAGCGAGGAACAGGCAAAAAATCAGCGGATTTCGCTTTTAAAAGCGCAGGCAAAACGAGCCGAAGCGGGCTTGCATCAGGCAAAAGACGAAAAATCGCGTTTAGAGGCGCAAATATCCCAGCTTAAAAATGCTATTTCCGAACGCGAAAAAGTCATTGTGCAGGCTGAAGCCGATTTTATGCAGAAAATTCATTCAAACAATTTCCAAGACGAAGAAGAATTCACCCATGCACGAATGACCGAATCTGCATTTTCTGCACTGAGCCAAAAAAGTGAATTATTAAAAACAAGGTTCACCGAATCTCAGGCACGAGCCGAAAATGCAAAAAAATCATACGAACAGTTTAAGAATCAAACAAAAATCACACGAAATCAAGACGAAGTTGTCAAAGAGTTTGAAAAAAAACAGGCCGAGCAAAAAGAATGTTCCGCCCAACTTATGGAAATAAAAGTAACGCTCGCAAAAAATGAACAGAATCAAAGTCAGGCGGCAAAAATCAAATCCGAATATGAAAAACTGAGCAGTGAATTTGACACATGGCAGCAAATGAAAAACTGGATTGGAAAAGATAACGGAGACGACATGTCTGTTTTTGTGCAGAGCCTTGCATTCAATTCGCTTTTACGCGTTACGAACAAAAATCTCTTTGGCATTACAAACCGTTACAAAGTAATTCAAAAATCGCCCGCATCCCTTGATTTTGAAATCCAAGACATCTATTTTGAAGAGCCACGCTCGGTCGCAAATCTTTCGGGCGGTGAGAAATTCTTGGTCTCGCTTTCTTTTGCGCTCGGCATTTCCGAATTCGCAAGCCGCAATGTGCGCGTGGATTCGCTTTTCTTGGACGAAGGATTTGGCACGCTTTCGGGTGAGCTTTTGACCGAAGCAATCAATGCGCTCAAAAATCTTCAGAAAGACGGAAAAATGCTCGGAATTATTACGCATGTGCAGGATGTCATCAGCGAAATCGACCAGCGCATAGAAGTGAAGCCCCTTTCGCTCGGTCACAGCGAGCTGATTGGAAGCGGCATCACACATTTTTAAATTCTTAAAATCAGAAAGGTATGATATAATACTACAATCTTTTTCTTTGGGAGAACTGTATGCTTCATCATTCACCGGAATTTTTCAAGCGACTTTTTGAGACTTTGGACAATAATTCTGTCCTCATGCGCGTTGAGGAGGACGGCTCGTACTATCCTGTGTGGTGCTCGGACGAATTCTGCCAGATGATGGAAGGAAGTCAGGAAGACTTTATCAAAGCCGAGAACGGCGGAACGATGAGCACGATTCATGCCGACGACCGCGAGGCGGTGGCATTTCTCTTTAAAAATCACCATGCACACGACGGCTCGAACACGCTCACGGTGCGGAAAACCACGCTCAAAGGGAATCTGCTCTGGGTGTGCATTCACTATGCGTTTATCAAGGAGCAGGGCATTCAGTACGCGTATTGCTCGTATTTTGATGTTACGGAACTAAAGCAGAGCCAGCGGCAGACGGAGGACGCATACGAGGGAATGCTCAATCAGTTCAACGCGATGGCGGACGAAAGCCTTACCGTGTTCCGCACGAATCTTACGAAGGGCGTGATTGAGGATGTGCGCGGCTACGATTTGTATCCCACGGATTTCATCGGAGGCTCGATTGCAGAAAGCGCGAAAATCCGCGCGGCAACTTTCTTGGTTCCAGGCGACAACGACAAATACAACGAGATTTTCGCGCTCGAAAAGCTTTTGAAACGCTATTACAACGGCGAGGGACCTGCGATTTTCGTGGGCTACTGCCGCCGTCATTCTGGCCGGCAGTGCTTCGTCAAATTCTCCGGCACGGCGCGGAAAAATCCTGTTACGGGCGATGTCACCGCATTCGGAATCGAAACCGAATACAACAACCAGCATGTTTCCGAAATCCTCAATAACAAGGTGCTTTCAAAGCAGTACGATATGGTCTGCTACATCGTCGGCGACAGCTACGGCGTGGTCATCGGAGACGCGGCAAACATCAAGCGCGGAAGCATTTTCCCCAAAGAGCGGAACGGAAACTACACCGACTATCTTTCTGCGCAGGTGTTCCCCGTCATTCACGGCTCTGAAGAAGAAAAATCGGCGTTGCGCGAGGCATTAAAACCCGCTCAAATCAAAAAGGCACTAGAGTTCCAAGAATCTTACACGGTCGATGTCGCCTGCGACATTTCGGGCGAAGTGTTCAACAAACGCTTTATGTTCTATGTGGTCGACCGCGAGGCTGATTTTTACCTTCTTTTAAAGAGCGACACCACCGAGCTTATCCGCGAGCAGCAGAAGCAGAACGAGATGCTTTCCGACGCGCTGGCTCAGGCACAGTACGCGAGCGAGGCAAAAACAAGCTTCCTCTCGAACATGAGCCACGACATCCGCACCCCGATGAACGCAATCATCGGATTTACGAACCTTGCCATTCAGAACGAGGGCGATGCGGCAAAAATCCACGAGTATCTGGGAAAAATTCAAGTTTCCTCAAATCATCTTCTCTCCCTCATAAACGATGTGCTTGAAATGAGCCGAATCGAAAGCGGCAAAATCGAGCTTGAAGAGCAGCCGTGCAACCTTGCCGACATCTTGCACGATTTGAACACGATTATCATCGCGCAGGTTGAAAGCAAGCAGCAGGAGTTGCACATGGACGCGCTCAATGTGACCGACGAGAATATTCTTTGCGACCGATTGCGCTTGAATCAGGTTTTGCTCAATTTGCTTTCAAATGCGGTCAAGTACACCCCAAACGGCGGAAAAATTTCGGTCAGAATCGCGCAGAAAAACCACGAATACGCGCCGGACGGCTTTGGAAGCTACGAAATCCGCGTGAAAGACAACGGAATCGGCATGTCGCACGAATTCTCCGAGCATCTGTTTGAGGCGTTCACGCGCGAAAAGACCTCCACGGTGAGCGGCATTCAGGGAACGGGCTTGGGCATGGCAATCACCAAAAAAATCGTCGATTTGATGGGCGGCACTATCACAGTTCAAACCGAAAAAGACAAGGGAACAGAATTCATCGTGAATGTGAATTTCCGATTGCAGGGCGAAAAGGCAAAGCCACAGAAAATCGTCGAACTGCACAATATCCGCGCGCTCGTCGTTGACGACGACTTTGACACCTGCGACAGCACCACAAAAATGCTCGCGTCGCTCGGTCTTCGCGCCGAGTGGACTTTGAGCGGAAAAGAGGCGGTCTTGCGTGCAAAACAGGCAAAGGAAATGAACGACCCGTACGGCGTGTTCATCATCGACTGGCGGCTTGACGATTTGAACGGAATTGAAGTCACGCGCCGAATCTCTGCCGACGACGGAAAGGGAACGCCGATTTTGCTTATGACCGCCTACGACTGGCCGAGTATCAAAGACGAGGCGGAGCGGGCGGGCGTAAATGCGTTCTGCAACAAGCCGCTTTTTATGAGCGAGTTGCACCGCTCCTTGCAGCGGGTGATTGGAAATGCCGAGTCCGAAAAGGAGGAGAAAGCAGAAAAAGAAGAGGCGGTCAGTTTCGAGGGAAAACGCCTTCTTCTCGTTGACGACATGGATGTAAACCGCGAGATAGCCGCCGCCGTTCTTGAAATGCACAATTTCGTAGTCGAGCAGGCAGTTGACGGCGAGCAGGCGGTTTCTATGGTCGAAAAGGCGGCTGCTGGCCACTACGATGCCGTTCTCATGGACATTCAGATGCCCAAAATGAACGGCTACGAGGCGACGGCAGCGATTCGCTCTCTCGCCGACACAGAAAAGGCTTCTGTTCCGATTATCGCGATGACAGCGAACGCCTTTGACGAAGACCGAAAGCATGCCCTCGCCGCGGGCATGAACGCGCACATCGCAAAGCCGATTGACGAAGCGAAAGTGGTCGCAGTATTAGAAAAGATTCTTAAAAAATAATTTTTTTAACAAAAGTTATTGACATAAAACTTTAATTAGCATACACTAACTATGAAAGTTAGCTAAACCTAACTCTTTTAGTACCTCTTTTGGCGGGGCAGAGCGTTTTGACTGTTTCTTGTTTTGCCCCGCTCTTTTTTTGGCAGGTTTTTATGAGTTTTGATGAAACTATCATTCATGGAAGTGCCCCCGCATTGTGCGGAATAAAGCCTGCTTGTCTTTTTTCAATGAACAGCAAAAATTTTTCTTCTGGGTTTGCTCAGTTTTGCACCTGGCGGCTTCAGTTTTCAAAAGAAAAAAAATATTTTGTTCCGCTCAAAAAAACAACCGACCGATTCTTATTCTTTGTCTATGACAAAAATTTGCTTGAAAAAGTATGCAAAAATCCCAAAAACTCTGATTATCTTCGTTCAAAAGGCTATCCGACTGCGCTCGGATTCAATGCCATTCTCGCAGAGTTGCTTCACAGGCTTTCCATTGATTCCGATTTTCCGCATGAAGTCGGGCTTTTTTTAGGCTATCCACTTGAAGATGTCATCGGTTTTGAAGTTCATGGGGCCGCAGATTTTAAATATTCGGGAATCTGGAAAGTGTACGGCGACAAAGAATCTGCCGTACAGCGAATGAATATGTACAAATCATGCACGCAGTTGTGCATGAAGTGGCTGGATGCAGGACTTTCAGTTCCGCTTGCGGCCAAAAAATACACACTTTCTATAGGAGGCATGACAAAATGAAAGTAGCGATTGTCTATGCAAGCACAACAGGAAATACGGAGAGCTTGGCGAATGCTGCGGCACAGGGCGCAAAGGACGCGGGACGAGATGTAAGCATCGTAACGGCGGACAGTGCAGATTCTGCTGATGTTCTTTCAGCGGATTTGATTCTTTTGGGAAGCCCTGCAATGGGAGCAGAGCAGCTTGAAGATTCAATGGAAACATTCTTTTCTGGAATTGAAGGAAGCCTTTCTGGTAAAAAAGTGGGCTTGTTCGGTTCATATGATTGGGGAGAAGGTCAATGGATTTCTGACTGGAGCGACCGAGTTACCAGCGCAGGAGCTACATTGGTCAATGCAGTTAAAGCGCACCTTGCTCCAGAAGATGCCGATTTAGAGGCTGTCAAGCAGCTCGCACAAGCATAAAACAGACCTGTTTTGCCGCAGTCTTTAAAACAAGCCTGCGGCTTTTTATTTTTAAATCGCCTGATAGCCGAAACAAGACTTTTCTGCTACACTTTAGAAATGGAAGAAATTGAAAACAAAAATATCGCGGTTCTCATTGACGCTGACAATACGCCCTGTAAAAAACTTCGTGCCATCTTGCAGGAAATTGCGGTTCATGGGCACATCATTACCAAACGAGCATACGGCGATTTTTCACTCAATACCCTCAAAAATTGGAAAAATGAGCTGAATGACAATGCAATCATACCAGTCCAGCAGTTTGCATACACGCAAGGAAAGAATTCGAGCGACAGCGCAATGATTATCGATGCAATGGATTTGCTGTACACAGACAAATACGATGCCATTGCGCTCGTTACCAGCGATTCTGATTTTACCAAACTTGCCACCCGTCTCCGCGAAAGCCAAATCTATGTCTTTGGTGTGGGACAAAAGAAAACACCGCAATCTTTTATCAGTGCCTGCGATGATTTCATTTATATCGAAAATCTTGTTGCCGAAGAAGATGAGCCAAATGCCGAAGAAGACGCAGCATTTGCCGAACAAAAGCGAAAGAGCCACAAGAACGCAGACAAGCCCAAAAAGTCTTTGCTCGGACTGTTGCGAAAGAATGCAAACGGCGAAGTTGCGATGAGCGACCGTCAATTCAGAAAAATCTTTAAATTGCTGAATACCGCCTACGACAAGTACGCAGACGAAACTGGCTGGGCAGATGTAAGCGCGGCAGGGTCATTCTTTAAACGACAGGATCCTGGTTTTGACACAGTTGACTATGGCTTTAGAAAACTCACTGATTTAATCGAATATTTTGACGATGACTTTGAGATGAAGAAAGAAGCCGGAAGCAGCCGTCGACATGTAACATTCTACTATAAACCAGTCATGCACTAAGAGAGCGATTTTCTGCAATTCTTCACCTTACCTAACATCAATCTGAATCCGCGCAATTTCTTCTCCACATTCAACGAGAATTTCATGCCTTCCTTTCTCTATCTTGATTGACGCAACAAACGGGCGGACTTTTTCTTCAAGAAAAGTATCATCCACATAGAATCGTGCCGAATCTTCCGTTCCGCCCGTTACTTCGACAAACAATTTTTGCCGTTCAACCGAAATTGATTCATCATAGTAAAAAACACTTCCGTTTCGTGGCGAGACGATTTTTAAAGAAGAATCTGACTCGTGTACTTCCCCACTCCGATTTTTGAGACGGAACCAGGTCGCATATTCAGCAGGATATGCCGTGCCCGTTGGCGTGTGCCATGAACATTCTGGCGCAGTTTCAAAATCCGAGCCGTGCATGACATACTCACTGATTGTATTCGGACAGTACTTCCCTGCTTTCATTCCCGACAGCGAGCAGATTTTTTCTTTTTTAAATTGAGACGGTTTTTTAAAATCGTTTCCCGTGTTTCCCTGCATAAAAACAAGCAGGTCTTTTGCTATTTTTGCAGGGATTGAGCTTCCCGTTTTGCCAATCACCGTTTCCCCAGAAAAATTTCCCATCCAAATTCCAAGCGTATAGTCTGGGGTCGAAGCAATCGCGGTAATTGTTTGATATTGGTTTGCTGTTCCTGTCTTAAAAATAGACGGAAATGGCGTTGAAAAAGCCTGATTGTAGCCAAATCCAAGACTTCTCGCCTCTTTATCAGAAAGCATGTCACAGATAAGCCGCGCAGTGTTCACATCATAGACCTGTTCGCTTTCGCTCGCACCAAGTTCATCTTCAAACGCACAGAGCGGAATAAAAATGCCGTCCCGTGCGAAAACCGAAAATGCCTGCGTCATCTCAAATATTGATGTTTCTGCCCCACCAAGTGCAAGGGAAAGGCCAGGATTCGCATTTTTTAAAGAATCAAAATGAAGGTCAGAAAGTTTTTTACAGTACGAATCGAGTCCCAGCTCATTTAAAAGAAATACGGCAGGAATATTCAAGCTTGAAGCAAGCGCAACCCGAAGACGAACAGGCCCATTGAACCGATTGTTGAAATTCTGAGGAACATACAAATTTTCAAAACCAAATTCCATCGGAATGTCGGCAAGCACAGAAGACGGATAAAAGCCGTTTTCAAGCGCAAGCGCATACAAAAATGGCTTCATGCTGGAACCAGGCTGCTGCGTTGAAAGAACGCCGTCTACCTGCCCTGAATGTTCATCATCAAAAAAATCAGCACTGCCCACCCATGCAAGAATCGCACCAGACTGTGTATCGCAAATCAAAACCGCTCCATTTGAAAGCCGATTTTTTTCATATTCTTTGACTGAATTTGAAAGCAGAGACTGTGCTTTCTGTTGCAATGTGAGGCTGAGCGTGGTGTGAATTTCTGCACATTTTCCGATTTTTGAGTCAGGGAGATTTGAAATATATCGCACAAAATGCGGTGCCTCGAACGGATATGAAAATGGCGTATAGTTTTCTGTGTAGTTGGCAGGATTGTACAATGACGGACGACGCGGAATCATCGAAAGCAGTTTTGCCTCATCGCTACTCAGCAAAAACAGTTCCTTTGAAAAAAAATACCGTGCCGCGCTTGTAACTCCTTCCGTGTTAAAGCCGAAAGGAACATTGTTTAAGTACAGTTCAAGAATCTCTTTTTTTGAAAGCCGAGCCTCAAGCCTGAGTGCATCAAACGCCTCGCAAATCTTTGCCAAAAGCGTTCGGTGAGGATTTGGACGGATAATCCGTGCAAGCTGCATGGAAATGGTTGATGCTCCACTCACCGTCCGCCCCTCACTCAGATTTTGAAAAACAGCACGGAAAATCGAAACAAAATCAATGCCAAAATGAGCATAAAAATGCTTGTCTTCAGATTCAATAAACGCCTGCTGAACAAAATCAGGAATCTCGGCCAGTGGACTAAATTCACGGTGCAATCCGTTTTCAAGGGCTGTTATGTGCAACAGCATATGTTCTGAATCATAGATTCTTGTTGAAATCGGGTGATTTTTAAATGTGTGGAGTGCCGAATATGGAGAAAAGCGCAAAATCAAAAAGAAAATCAAGAAAAACGAGAAAACGAAAATAAAAATAGAAGATTTTTTCCGCATTATGATAAAAAATAGTGTATCATATTGCAGAAGATTTTGACATGCTCAGCAGAAACGATGCATTACATTTTTTTCGTGCAATTTTCATAATGTATGATATAATTAAATTCACTTTATTTTGAGCTTTGGGGGCTTCGATGACCTATTCATATAACGAATTCCATATTTCAAAGGCAGTCCGTGACGAATGCAATTTTTCTCAGCAGCTTTTTTCTTCGACGGGAAATGTGATTATCGCGAATATCCGTGCGGTGCGTGATTTTCAGACGCGATTTAACGAATACTTAATCCGCCACAACAAAACGCAGATTTCGGCGGGAACTTTGAACGCAATGGGCTTGCTCGACGAGATTTTCCACCTTGCGTGCTACACTTACCGCCGCCAAAAATATCAGGACGCGTTCAAGGGCTTGCTTAGCAGTCTAGAAGCCTCGTTCGGAAAAGATGTCATTCACCAGATGATTTTGGATTTCTGCGCTGAATTTCCGCCGACCGAAGTCTACAAAGGCAACATTTCTATCGAAGATTATTTGGATCTTGAACTCACCGAGCGCAAAACAGGGCGCGTGCGAACGAACAAGGAGCAAACGCTTGAAGAGCTGATTATGCTCCACCTCGATAACGAAAACCCCGCGTTCAAGCCTTTTCTTTCGCTTTTTGATGATTCACGCCTCGCCGCGAATCCGAAATGGAGCGCGATTTGGTCAGAAATTCAAGGCTACTTCAAAAAACTTCCGTATTGGGGCACTTTCGGTCACGATTTGATTTCGTTCTTGCGCGAGCCGATTAACTACGCTCCCGACAATTTGCAGGAACAGCTCAACTATGTGCGCATTCATTGGGCGGATTTGCTCGTTCCGGGCGACGGTGAGGGCGAAGATTACTGGCTTCGCCGTCTTTTGAGCGGAAGTGATTTGCTTAGTGAGGAATGGAAGCCCGCTTGGCATCCCACGAATGGCGGAAGCCCCGACATGTCGCCGCCGAACTACGATTATCTTTTGCGCGAATACGAGCGATTTTCCGATGACAAAGAATGGATGCCGCGCGTCGTTCTCATGGCAAAAACGGTTCTCGTGTGGCTCTACCAGCTTTCAAAAAAATACGGTCGCGAAATCAATCGCTTAGACCAAATTCCAGATGAAGAACTCGACCTTCTCCGCGATGAAGGATTCACGGGTCTTTGGCTCATCGGTTTGTGGGAGCGAAGCCCTGCGAGCCGCACGATTAAGCAGATTTGCGGAAACCCAGAGGCGGCAGCTTCGGCATATTCTCTTGACGACTATGAAATTGCATGGAACTTGGGCGGCTGGGACGCTCTTGCGAATCTCCGCACGCGATTGTGGCAGCGAGGAATCAGACTGGCCAGCGACATGGTTCCGAATCACACGGGCATGGACGCAAAATGGGTCGTTGAAAAGCCCGATTTGTTCGTTCAGCGGCGCGACAATCCCTTCCCGCAGTACACTTACAACGGCGTGAATTTAAGCCATGACGGACGCGTTGCAATCTATCTTGAAGACCACTACTACTCAAAGAATGACTGCGCTGTTTGTTTTAAGCGCGTTGACACACAGACGGGCGACACCCGCTACATTTATCACGGAAATGACGGCACGGGTATGCCGTGGAACGATACGGCACAGATTGACTTTTTAAATCCTGTTGCCCGCGAAGAAGTCATGCAGAAAATTTTGCATGTGGCGCGGAATTTTCCGATTATCCGATTCGATGCGGCGATGGTTTTGGCAAAAAAGCACATCAAGCGATTGTGGTACCCGGAGCCAGGAAAAGGCGGCGACATTGCCACCCGAAGCGAGTTTGCGCTCACGGCTCAGCAATTTGAAGACCGCATTCCGAATGAATTCTGGCGTGAAGTCGTTGACCGCGTGGCAAAAGAAGTGCCCGACACGCTCCTTCTCGCCGAAGCGTTCTGGATGATGGAAGGCTACTTCACGCGAACGCTCGGAATGCACCGCGTGTACAATTCGGCGTTCATGAACATGCTCAAAAAAGAAGAAAACTACAAATATCGCTCAACAGTCAAAAATACCATCAACTTTGACCCGCAGATTTTAAAGCGATATGTGAACTTCATGAACAACCCCGATGAAGAGACAGCGGTCGCACAGTTCGGAAAAGGCGACAAATATTTCGGCGTGTGTACGCTCATGGCGACAATGCCAGGTCTTCCAATGTTCGGGCATGGTCAAATCGAAGGCTTTGAAGAAAAATACGGCATGGAATACACGAGAGCCTACCGCGACGAAGAGCCCGACCAGTATCTCATTGACCGACACAAGCGAGAAATTTTCCCGCTCCTCAAGAAACGCTATTTGTTCGCTGGGGTCGAAGATTTCTTGTTCTACGATGTGTGGGATAACGGCAGCGTGAACGAAAATGTGTTCGCCTATTCAAACCGTTGCGGAAATGAATATTCGGTCGTCTTCTACAACAACAAATATGAACGCGCTTCGGGCTGGATTAAGCAGTCGTGCGAATATGCGGTCAAAACAGGAAGCGGCGAAAACGACAAAAAACTCGTCACGCGCTCAATTTCAGAAGGATTGGGCTTGTGGGGTGAAGACGACTTCTACATGATTTTCCGCGAAGACCGAAGCAATCTCTGGTATATCCGAAAATCAAAGGACATTTGTGAGCAAGGTATGTTCATCGCGCTGAACGGCTTTGAAACGCAGATTTTTATGGACATCCGCCAAGAAAAAGACACCGACGGCTCTCTAAAAGAGCTCCACGACTTCTTGAACGGAAAAGGCACTCCCGACCTTCACACCGCATGGCAGGAACTCCACTACAAAAAATTGTATCAGGCGTTCCAAAATGTGGTTTCGGCGGAACTTTGCTCGTCGCTCGGCACGCTCCTCATGAGCGCAAAAGAACTCAAAACGGTCGATTTGAAGAAAGCAACGGCGGCAAGCGTAAAGAAGCTGATTGAAAAACCGCTCGCCTATTTCTACGAAGTCGCGAATGAATTCGCCGAAAAAGAAGCGATTGAAGAACAAAAAGCCCACATCGCGCAGAAAATTTCCGACATTGAGCGAAAGATTGCGGAAGAAAAAGCACGGCTTGAAGCACTCGAAGAAGTGAAAGCAAACGCGATTCTTTCTGATTCAAAGAAAAAATCGAAGGTTGGTGCGTCTGTCGAAAGTGCTAAAAAGAAAGCTCCTGCAAAAGCGAAAAATCTTTCTTCTCCGTTGCTCACTTCCCTTGAAAAGGAACTTGCCGAAGCGAAAAAGGAAAAGCCGAGTTTTGCCAAAATCGCGCTTCCGAAATCGCTTGCCTTCCCGAAAAATGCAAAAGTCACGCTTGACGACGCGTATTTGTACATTTTCAGTGCGTTCGCACCGCTCGCAGAAAAAGGCTTTGCGCGAAAGTGGAGCTTGCAGCGAAAAATCGCGGAATTCACAGGAAACACAAAAATCGGCGATATGCTTTCCTACAATTTCTTCGACCGAGCCTTTGCGCTTTCAGAAGGAATCCAGCCAAAACTCACGGAGTCTTCTTCAAAAGCAGACTTGCTTCTTATTGCACAAAAGCTCGCCGATTCAAACGACTCTTGGCTTTTGGTCGGGGCGAATGAATACGACGGCATAAAATGGTTCAACAAAGAGAAGATGGAAGGAAGCCTCGCGCTCTACAAAGCACTTCTCTCGCTGAACGCAAGCACGGCAAAACAGGCTGCGGTTGAGTCGCTCTTCAAGAAATTGAACACGGCGCAAAAGAAAGCCGAATACAAGTGCGAAGCGTTTGTCGCTCAGTTTGTGCCAAAAACGAAGAAAACGAAATAAGACGCAGATTACCACAGATTGCACAGATAAAAACAATCGTGCAGTCTGTGGTTTTATTTTTAAAATGACACTTTTTCATTTTTTGTCATATTGACATTTTCATATCATACAGATACACTTTCCATATCAAAATACGAGGTATAACATGGCTTTTGAATACAATCTTGAAAAGCAGCACGCAAAAGGAAAATTGCACGCAATCGAACGAATCAATGCGATTGTCGATAAAAACAGCTTTATGGAGATTTACGCCCAAGCTCGTCATCAGTGCACAGCTTTCGGCATGGATAAAAAAGAGATTCCGTATGATGGTGTAATCACAGGATTCGGTACAGTAAACGGCCGAAAGGTCGCAATTTATTCACAGGACTTCACCGTTCAAGGCGGTTCTTTGGGTAAAGTTCACGGTCAAAAAATCGCTGAGCTTATCGCAAAGGCAATCGAATACAAATGCCCCGTTATCGGCGTAAACGATTCGGGCGGAGCGCGCATTCAGGAAGGCGTTGACGCGCTCTGTGGTTACGGCGAAATCTTCAAGCAGAATGTGCGCGCTTCTGGCGTGATTCCACAGATTTCGGTAATCGTCGGTCCGTGTGCGGGCGGCGCGGTCTATTCTCCAGGCCTCACCGACTTTATCTTCACGGTCGATAAAATTTCTGAAATGTACATCACGGGTCCAAAAGTCGTCAAGCAGGTTATGTTCATGGACATTTCTTCTGAAGACTTGGGCGGTGCGGCTATTCATTCTCAAAAATCAGGCGTAGCGCATTTGCGAGCAGAAAGCGAAAAAGAATGCTTTGAAAAAGTCAAAGAATTGCTTTCATATATTCCGCACTACTATGGCGATAAAATCAGTGCGAACGAAAAATTCAAATTCTCTTCTAAAAAGACCAAAGAGATTCAAAATGTTCTTCCAGAATCAAGCACAAAGGGATATGACATCAAAAATGTGATTGAAAATGTGATTGATGATGGCTCATTCTTTGAAATTATGGCCGAATTCGCAGGCAATGCAGTCACGGGCTTTGGAAAAATCGAAGGAAAGACAGTCGGAATCGTAGGAAACAATCCGGGATTCTTCGGCGGTGTCTTGAACTGCGATGCTTCCGACAAAATTTCTCGCTTTGTGCGCTACTGCGACTGCTACGACATTCCGCTTTTAACTTTCGTTGATGTTCCGGGCTTTATTCCAGGTCCGCAGGAAGAGCAGAAAGGCATTATCCGACACGGTGCAAAATTGCTCTACGCGTACAGCGAGGCGAGCGTTCCCAAAGTCACTGTCATCACACGAAAAGCATACGGTGGCGCATACATCGCGATGTGCTCAAAGCACTTGGGAGCTGATTTTGTGTACGCATGGCCAAAAGCAGAAATCGCCGTTATGGGTGCTGAAGGCGCAATCGGAATCTTGTACGCAAAAGAAGCCGACCCGAATGTAAAGGCACAGAAAGGTCAAGAATACCGAGAGATATTCATGACCCCGACAATCGCAGCCCAGCGCGACTACATTTCGGCGGTCATCAATCCAGAAGAAACCCGCGACCGTGTTGTTCAGAGCTTCAAATTCCTTGAAGGAAAAACTTCAAGTGATGTAATCGCAAAGAAGCACGGAAATATCCCGCTGTAAATAGTGAAAAACAAAAAAAATCCCGATTTTATGAGAATAGCTCAAAAATCGGGATTTTTTTAAGTTCTAATTGCTCACTTCTCACCGACTAATCATCATCGTAGCCTTGTACGCTCTTAAGGTATGCGAGGTAGTAACCGCCACTGACCAAGAGCGAACCGCCAACCAAGTTACCGAGCGTTACAGGCAACAAGTTCCACAAGAATCCCAAAATCGAGATATTTCCGCCTATGCCGTACACATATTGCGCCAGCATGCCAGCAGGAATAAAGTACATGTTTGCAACGGAGTGCTCAAAACCACACACGATAAACAAGAAAATTGGCAGATAAAGTGCGATGATTCGACCACTCAATTCTTCTGCAGCTTGGCTTGCCCAAACAGCGATACAAACCAACACATTACACAAAATGCCTTTTAAAAACGCATCAAGGAACGGAATATTTGCCTTAACAGCCGCCGTAGTAACAACCGTTTTGACAAGCTCGCCATTATAGAGCGAAAGGACATGCCCAAAATTGGCAATAAACGCGATAAACAAACTTCCCACAAGGTTTCCGACATAGACAATCGCAAGGTTTTTTGCAAAATCAGTCCAAGAAATCTGATGGTCAAGAACAGGAATAAAAAGCAGACAGTTGCCTGTAAAAAGCTCACCGCCCGCAATTACAACCATAGCAAGACCAATCGGAAAGATGATTCCGCTCAACGCACGCCCGAATGCCACAGGAACAACGCCACAAGAAATAATCTGGCTTCCCAAAGCACCGAGCGCAATAAACGCACCTGCGAAAATCGCAAGGATAAAGGTTTTGAACAACGGCTGATAGACTTTTGTAGAGCCCATCAACGAGTACAATTTGATAATCTCTGAAGGCAAATGCATAATAAAAATCCTAAAATAAAATGTTGTTTTACAGTAACAAATTTATCACTTTACAGATATTTTGTCCATAAAGAAAATTTTAAGGTCATTTTTTTCTGCTCAGTTTTTCAAAACTATCGCTCAGAAAAAGTGCGTTCAGCAACATAGCGACTATTATTGTGGTTTTGTCACTGCGTCAACTCTGTTTATAAGAGAGAGCGGCACATACACTTTTCCGTTTTGAATTACCCAGCCAAGACTTGCCCTGTTTTGTCCGAGAGATTTTGCCGTATCATATTTTGATGTTGCGGTCACTGTGGCATACGCTATTCCGTTTATCATCGTAACAGTCGCGTTGATTCCGACAAAGTGTAACGAGGCATGCTCATCGCCTTTTACCGCATACGCGACCTGCGCAATAACAGCCATAGTAGTTTCCGATTTTGCTATCGCTTCAAGCACTGCCGTTACTGTCGATATGTTAGAATCGCGCTCAATAATTTGACCAGGACGCACAACCATTTGCTCATACTCTCTAATAGCAAAATCTTTACCAGCTTCAACGGCAAACGCGGTAAATTGGTCAGGAGATTTTCCATCAATTAAAAGATCGCCTTTTGCAGTATACATATTATCTCGTGAAGAGCCAAATGCTTCGCTAATCGCAGCCCAATCAATGTTATAGTTTCCGTCAAAAAATTCTGAATGGGAATTTATATAGTCATTTGTTACGGTAACTCCCGTCAACGCACTCAGAGCTTCCGCGATTGCAGTTACAAGGCAGCCCTGCTCGTCAGCATAGTCGGTTTTGTCTTTTCCGTCTTCATAGGTATATTGTGATTCCCCGCCCAATGGCACATGCCCCATATCCTGCATATGCTGCGCTTCTGCCGAAACAGCTTTAAGACCATATGTGTCATAATAGCACACGGGGTTTCCGTTACAATAGGCATACCAGTTCACACCATCATGAATTGGATCAACAGATGAAAAACGGGCGGGAGACGGCTCGTAATCACGATACCCAAAGTCATACATGCCGAGCGCAGAGTTAAAATGCTTGCCACAAAAACCAAACTGCGCACTATCGGAAATTGGCTCGCCAAAGGCATCATAGAAAAGCGATTTTTCATTCAGACCTTTTTTGATTTCATTTTTAACGCTGCCAACAGAATCGGTCATAAGAATCGAAACGCTGCCACCAAAATAGTCATCGGGCGAAAGATACGAAAGCAACATTCCATTCGTATCATATAATGGGTGCACGGAAGAAAAATTTTCTGAAGTTTCACCAGCGGCACTTCTCGTGTCAAGCTCCTCGCCATCATCAATAAACACATACCGCCCAGAATATGCTGGCTGCGTCGATGATGTGCGATTTTTTGAAGAAGAAGCAACAGAAACTGACTCATCAGAATCTATTTTTACGGAATCAAACAGCTGCAGCGAAAGGCCAATATAGGTATTTTTTTGCGTACCGCTTCCTGAAACATACGCTTTGTACCTGCGACCAAATGCATCATATGCATTGGTGTATCGGCAATAGGTGTTATCAGAAAGCGAATGAACAATTGCGCTCGACAATCGGTTATCCTTTGTGTATGCATAGGTACATTCACTGAACGAAGTCTTTTTATGAATCATATTTCCATTGTCATCATAGTCCGCGCTTCCAGTTTCACCCCATTTAATAAGCCGATTTTCACTGTCATATGAAAACAGTATCGTTCCATAGGGATTTTTCAGCGAGAGGATATTGTTGTTTTCATCGTAGGTAAATTCTTCGGTCAGAATCTGTTGATTTGCCTGCACTTGGTACGAGCCAAGCCCAATCAGAGCGCATAATTGCTGGATTTTTGCATAATCGGCATCCGAAACGGATAGAGTTTGATAGGAAACAGTTTCGCTGATAAAAAATAATCCTGCATCAGCAACGGCATATTTCATTTTTTCAGAATGTGCATCAGTATATGGATACGAAACCAGAGAAAGCCGCCCAAAATCATCATACGAATACGATGTGAGACACAAATTTGAATCCAGCGAATACAGTTTCTGTCCAAGCTCATTATACACGGAGCCTTCAACAAAAACAGGCAAAATATTCGCCGAATACCCGACCTGCAATATACGCCGTCCGTATGCGTCATAGAGCGAGTGAACGCTTTCACCAGAATCATAGACGCGCAATGTTTCACAGGCCATACTGTCATACACAAAGCGCACAGAAGACGAAAGCGAAGCCGTATCAGAGACAAAACTATCCTCAACCTTCAAAAGTTCTCCCGTTTTTCCCCATTCATATGATATTGTACGGTTCTTTGCGGTGATTTTTGTCATTTGCCCCGCCTGATTATACGAAAACAAAAGCGTATCAGACTTGTTGGATGAATATTGCTCGACCAAACGACCTGCCGTATCATAGCGAAAATATAAATCCACAGTGGAATTTTTTGCATGAATCAGGTTGCCGGCAAAATCGTAGTCAAATTGCGTTTCTGAGCCATCGGAATAGTGAATGAGCGTAGAAAGATAATCATCACTGTACGAATAATTCCGTACCGTTCCATTAAAATCTGTTTTTGACTGTACCAAGCCGTCTTTAAAATACGAGACAGAACTTCGCTTTCCAAGAGAATTTACATGCGAACGGAGCCGAGAAAATCCATCGTATTCAAAGGAGCGCGTATTTCCCCGAAAATCGCTTTTTTCACTCTGTGTTCTGTCATGCGAAAACCGCGCCGTCTGAACATGTTTTCCATTCACAGTCGCAGAGACAATATTTCCCAATTGATCATACGAATACGATTCAGTGACGAAGAACGGACGAGCAGAATATGTTTTGACACGGGAAAATCCATCGAATGTTTTCTGCCACAAAAGCCCCTGCGCATCGCGTGCTTCTATACAATTTCCTTTTTCATCATAGGCATAGGAAAGGAAAGAACCGTCTGGAAAGGTACATTTTGCGACTTGATTCAGTGCATTGTATGCTGTGACGATTGTGCCACCATTCGCATTTTTTTCTTCGATAACTCTTCCAAAAATATCACGGATATAGAGCGTCTTGTTTCCACAGCCGTCTGTTATCGAAATGATTTCGCCGAATGAGTTCAACTCAATGGTCTCTACATACGCTGCGCCTGAATAATGCGTTACGATTCTATCTACATAGTTCCATCGGTCTTCTGTAAGAATTTTACCCGTCGCATCAAGAACAGCAAAACGAATAAGCCTGCCCAAAGCATCATAGTTCCAGATTTTTGTGCCTGCGCGAGAATATTCTTCTATCACATGAGAGAATTCATCGTAGACATAGTGCGTTACCATGCCGTTTCGATCAGTCGATGACTTTTTTTTGCCATCAGGATAATAGGTGCTTTTTGAAAACGATGACAGTGTGCCCCCGAGTTCGCGCCAGCCTTCGCAAAATCCTGCTGAGTCATATCGATATTCATATACACCAGAATTTTCTGTTTTTTGCCTGAGCAATCTGCCTGCGGGAGAATATTCAAACTGTTTTCGCTTAATGCCATTTTCTGTTTCTGAAATAATCTTGCCGTCTGCATTTTCTTGAATTGTTTTTATCAGTCCGTCATCTGTCCGCACGGTGGAAAGCAGACCATATGCATTGTGCTCGAACAGATAATCCATACCAAAGGCAGAAGAAACAAAAGACTCTGTGTCCAACGCATAAAATCCCTGCTGGCTTCGTGCGACCATACCATGTGCCCCATACTCAAATTCGGAGCAGAAATTATTTCCAGAATTCAACGCGCCGGCATAGGTAACAATCTGCTGATTTTTTCCGCCATCAGTATAGGTAAAATCATACAATTTTGTTTTCGGGATTTCTTTTCCTTTTACATCTTTGCCAGAAATATACTGGGCAATACAGTTTTTATTTCTATCATAGTCATAGTGATACCTCCGCTTTTCACCCGTACGCGTATCTGTCACACTCTTTGTCAAAAGCAATTTCCGAGATGAATAAATGCTTTCAATCTCAAGGCCTGCTTCGGTTTTGCAGGTAATTTTGTGCGGCGAATAAGAAAATGTCGTTTTTTTTCCGTGCGCATCCACAGCAGAAATGATTCTATTCTGTGAATCATATGTCCATGATTCAACTTTTGATGGCGTAGGATTGTCTTTTGCGCACACTGACTTTTTTATGAGATTTCCGAATGTATCATAGCTAAAAAAGGTCGTATTTCCGCGACAATCCGTAGTCGAATGCACAGAGCCATCGGAATTGTATTCAGAATGAATCAAAAGGCTTCCCGCGCGGAATATATCTGTCATCTGGTGAGCGGCATTGTAATAATACTGCTGCACGACTCCATCACGGTCGGTAAATGATGAAACGCCAGAAGTGCCATATGTCCATTTTTCAAACGAGCCATCGGGATATTTTTTTTGAATCATTCGACCCGAAGTATCGTAAACGAATTCTGTTTTTCCGTTTAGCTCCTTTTTTGCAATGAGGTGATTGAAATCATCATACTCATAATCAGTGAATGTTCCGTCAGCATGCTCTTCATGGACGGTCCTTCCCCGCTCATCGTATGCATACAGAGAAGGACTTCCATCATAATCAATGTACACAACCGTTCTGTTTTCTCTATCATAGTGAAAATACTCAGATTTGCCTTCTTCATTTGTTGTTTTTACCGTTCTGTACACACCGTCACTATTCGCATACTCAAACGCAACGAATGAACCATCAGCTTTTATCTGTTTTTCAAGAAGGTCGGTACTATTATACACAAATTTTTTGCAGTCTCCTTCCCAATCTCTGACTGAGGAAAGTTTTTTGTCTGCATAGTCATAAGTTACCGTTCTTCCATTTCGCTCATCACGAACAGACGCAAGCCTGTCCCCCGACCATGTGAATAAAAGTGATGCCACAGAATCCACCGTAATTTTTTTTAGTTTTTGCGCTGAATCATAGAAAAATTCGATTTTTCCGCCGTTTTTGAATGTAAAACATTTTGGCAGTCCGTATTCTGAATACAGGCGTTTTTCACCAGTTTCGCCATAGGAAATGCAATATCCAGAAGTATCTACTGCAAGCGAGACTGCGCATGATGGAAAAGCTGGTGTCAACGCATATGAATTGTCAGAATTTTTTCGAAACACAAGAAAACTTCCATCATCCTGACAGTAAAAAACCGTGTCCAGCCCACAATTTTCGGCATACCGTGCGGGCTTTCCATATGCAGCGAATTGATTTTTTGTCTTTTTATCCTCGCTTTCTTGTGCCAGTGCGTTTATCTGAGAAAATTCACTATTCGCAGTTTCAAGAAGACTCTGCATTGCGGCATAAATTTCAGAACAATCGGAATCTTCTTGCAGATATTCCAAAATCTGCGCATCATGTGCTTCAAGTTCCGCAACATACTGTTCCCACGCAGGGAGTGCGTCAATTGCTTCCTGACTGTAGCCTGCGATAATTCTTGTCTCAAGGTTTGATGCCCAGCCATGCCCAAACATTCCATACCGAGAAAGCTGTTCCGCTCCCATTTCTGACGAATAATGCCTTTGCAACGAGAAAACTGTTTTCCGAGTGCGAATAGTTATATCCTCGTCATCGATGACAAATTCACCCGTCGAAAAAACAACAGGGTCACCCACATGCCGCACCGTTTTGCCTTCTTTGTTATTGATGACTCCGAAGTTCCCGTTTTGCGAAATTGAATACGAATATCCACATTCCGCACACAGCGCATCAAGTTCTGCCCGTAAATCCGCCATTTTGCTTTCAATTTCAGCAATTGTTTTTGCATCCGCACCTGCCCGTTTTGCTTCTTCAAGTTCTTTTGCCGCATCAAAGTACCGTGAGAGGATATCAGAAAGAGCTTCTTCGATTTTTTCAGTTTTCATGCTCTCAAAAAACTCGGCGATTCGTGCTTCAATATCCGCCTTCGCATCAGGATCCGTTTCTTTTCCTTCATATGAATAAATAAAATTTCCGTTTTCGTCATACACATCGCTATATGTTAAGGTCACCAGATTTCCATCAGCATCTGTAATATAGGTGGTTGTAGGATCGTGGGATGTTCCGTCAGAACCGTCATAGACTGCGCAGTCATGTATATCTTCGCCATAGGTGGCAGGTGTTCCATCCCAGCCATCGGGAGTCTCTTGAATACCATCAAGAAACTCAGACCAGTCATCATCATCCCAGTTTGACATATCAGAAACATCAACATCCGCAAAAATACATAAAGGGGTCAAAATAAACATAAGAGCCAGTACAAAATGTAAAAAATGCTTTTTCATATTCATAAATTCTCCTTTAAAGTGCTTGAATAGTTAAAATTGCGTGTAAAACAATTTGTCCAAAAAACTGCCCGAATTGCCGATTGACGGCACATACCCTGTGCAATCAGAAACGAAGCGACTTAAAAGCGTCTCGCGTGAGCCGTTTAAATACATGCTGGGGTGAGAACTCTGTATGATTCCGCTCGCACGATATACGCAAAAAAACACTCCCAACGAAGAAACTTCCCCACGCGCGCTCCATGTTGCATATACCGTCTCGTCCAACATCGTTTTCAAAATTGAGAAATTGGAAGTATCGAACGCACTGAGCGAAGAAACAAGCCAATCGACATCGAGATAAAAATCTGTCGGATATGATGTTGCGCAATAGGAGACGGCATCTTCTGTAAGACTCGAAAAAATGCTGTCGCGAAGGGATTTTGTGCGTATGGAATCAGCGACAATCTGCATACAGTATGAAAACTGATTCACCAGCGGGTTTACTTTTGATAAATCTATGCATGAAAATGCTGCATAGGTATAATTTTTATATGATTGGGCATATGACTGGCAAATCGCATGTATCAAATCATCTGGGGAGCGTTCCGTATCTGAAAACTCTGAGAGCACCTCTGTGTAATTCCAACCACTTTCGCTGACAAGTCCTGGAGTTCCAAGCAAATACGAAGCGCAGTCAGAAAGTTCATAGGCAGTTTCAAGGCATAGACCAAAGCAGGTGTCAAATCCAATCACAGCAAGTTTTTCATCTTCCATGCCAGACTGAATCGCATTTTGAATCTGGGAAATACTCATGTACGAATCGGAAGTAGTATCTATCGCCACCGCACGGGCAGATTGAGATTCGATTTCTGTCGTTTCGTTGCGCCACCCCGTTCCATGCCCCCACAGTACCAGCGCATACTGCTTTGCAGGATAGACACGGCGGGCAAACGACGCAAATCCAGATAGTGTTGCAGGATTTGCCATGTCAAGCTCGGTTGAAAACCCGACTTTTAGCCCCAGTTCATCGCAATCAAGTTGCTCACTAGAGATAAGCGTTTTGTTCACTTGCTCGTCTTTGGTGATTTTATACAAGCGCGTATCAGTCCAATCGCCATTGGTGGCATCATATTTTTCTGCACGGTCAAAAAGAACGAGTACCGTCACCGCATCGCTCAAAGCAGCACATTCCATTTCGTTAAAATCGGTTATCGCATCACTTTCAAGATTGTTATCCGCCGCCATGTACACAAGAATCGTCCATTCGCGTGCCACAACGGGGAGAGGTTCCTCAATCACATCATCTTCATCAGTGACTTCATATCCAGCACTATCTTCGTCTGACTCTTCTTCCGTATCTTCGCTTTCTTTCTCTTCAGGCACGGTTGATTCGGCATCAGATTTTTCAGAATCAGGGGAGTCGCTCGTATCGGGTTGTTTTTGGACAGTCGCAGCCGTGCTTTTTTCAGAAACGAAATCAGTTCCACACGAAATGAGCAGGAAAAGCAGCAGAATCACGGCGCATCGCATGATTTTTTTCATTCGTATGCCTCCCTGACGCAGTACATTCCGTACGGATCTTTCCAAGAACTTCCGTCTTCGTATGAGATTTCACGGATATACATAAAATCAACTTTGTACGGCTCTTCAGGTACGACAGAAATAAACGGATCTAAATCGATGATAAAATCAACAATCGCCCCGCCCCGAACATTCCAATCGCATTTTGCGACAAAGCAATTTGAACCGATGAACGGATTATTTCCGTCGGCATCATAGAGCATGTACGAAAGCGTAAACTGTTCAATCGTTTTCGCACTATCATTGAACAAGGAAAAATACATTCCCGCGAAATGGTGATTTTCGTCATTTTCGCCCAATTCAACATGCGGATTTGAAATCACATACGGGCAGGAAAGACTGTCCATTGTTTCGCAAGAAGTAAAACCAAACGCAAGCACAAGAAGCGCACACGCCAGCACGCTGCATTTTTTTAAAATTTGCTTCATGTTTCCTCCATTTTTAGTTTTTAGTGCAGTTAGATTTTTTCGAGCGCAGAAAGGAATTTTTCTTTTCGTTTTTCGCTCGGAACTTTGCAATACTCAATGAGTTTTTTCATACTGAGATAGAGAGGATTTTTTTCATTGTAGTTTTTTACCGTTTCAAGAAGTTTTTCCGCCCCATCAAAATCTTCTTCACAAACAAGCTGTTCAAGCACGGGAATCGTATCTTCAAGTTTTTCAACCTCAAGGCACAGCATCTCTTTTTTGTCGTGAAAGAAAAATTCCTGTTCAAGCGCACACCACCCGTTCGCACCGCCAGAAATCGTATATGTCTTTGACGGAAGATTTTTGAATGTGAAGATGCCGCCAGAGTCCGTTATCGCATTGACACCCGGACCAAGAGAGACATGATAATTCGGAACTGGTTTTCCGTGCGTATCATACACACGCCCCGCAAGCACAGCAGTTCCTTCGAATTTCGTTGAAGCACACGATGTCAAAAGAATCGTTGCAATCAGACAATGAACCAATACGATGAGCGTTTTTTGCATGTTCTACCTCCTACAACGCCTTTTTTTCAAAAGTCATTTTTCCGTCAATCGTTCGATAGCACACAAAGACGGAACCATCATCGCGCCTAACCTCGCCCAATTTTTCTCGCACAACGAGTGATTTTGAACTGTCAGGCGGAGAAAGCAATTTTTTCTGCTTTTTCTGAACTTTTAATTCAGAGCCAAACAGATAGGCGTGTTGTGCGCACAACAAAATCGGATTGAAAGAACGCGCTTTTTCGCCTTTTGAAAACGAAGTCTGCACACGGCACTTTCCGTCTGCTTCCGTAACAGAGAATTTTTTCGTCTGCCATGAAGATTGTTCAGCATGCTCCCCGCAGATTTTCAAGCAGGAATACAGACGAGAGGCATCCGTAACAAAAGAAAATTCCGCCGAAGTTTCGCCATTATGCTCGCGCTCGATAATCGCCCCCAAGTCCCGAAGTTGTTTTCGTGTTTCTGTGATTGAAAGCAGTTCATCTTCATAGGCAAAAATGGGATTTTCAGTTTCAGAAAGCGCATCCTCAAACGGAAGCAACAGTTCAAAATGCGGCTCATTGTCCTTGAACGAGACAACGCAATACTGTGCATTGGCAATTTCCTCGCTGTTGCAGCCGTGAATCGAAAATGTACATTCTCCAGCCATTTTGCGTTTTGCGGCAAGGGTGTTTTTTTCATACGAAAAAGCTGAGATTTTTCCACTGCGCCTGCTCACCGAAGAAAACACTTCTCTTAAAAGTTCTTCGCTACTCCGAACAGATTTTTTTGAGATTTCACCAGTTTCATCACCAGCACGCATTTGCTCATGTTCTGATGACACAATGCGCTCGGAAATGCCAGTCGAAGCAGTTTTTTCAAGCATCACAGACTTTGCGATTCGTAACGACAAGAATCCTGCAAGCAAAATCAAAATAATAGAAAGAATTCGCACAATTCGTGCCCGATTTGAAAATACGCTCCGTTTTTTCTCGCTTTCAAGAAAGAGTTCGCCGCCCGCAGTTTTGTAGCGAGCAAGCCGCGCCTTTTCCATAACCACGACTTCCGCCATAACCTGCCGTTTTTTAAGCACATATTTTGTGTCATAACAGCAGCTACCCGAAAATCGGGGATGCATTTTTTCAAGTTCGCTGAGAATAAATGCTTTCTCACGGCTGAATACGAATTTCCACGGCATAAGAAACCGATAGATTTCATAATCCGCCACACTGACCATAACTTTCTTCATATCTTCCTCCATAACACCATGTGCATTTCAGCAATTTTTTATTATCTTTGATTCCGATTGTCTCAATGAGAATCGAATCCAAACCAAAGAGATTTTTGCAGTCTTCCGAAAATTTATCGAAATCTGCCTTTTGAACGCCACTTTTCTGGCACATAGTTTTGAATCCGTTCGTAATCGTCTTTGCCCTGCTCAGTTCCACAGCCTTCTGCTGATATGTTTTCTGACTTTCATGCAAGACGATAAGATTCCGAGAAATGTTCACCGAAAACAACGGAAGCAAAATCACAAGGATAGCAATTTCAATGAGTTTCAAAAGAATTGCTCCATTCACGAAGAATCGCTTCATTTTCTTCCGCACATTTTGCAGAAAAGCGTGCCGATTCCTTTTCAACAAAATCAAGCTTCGTCCGTGCCAACGCAAGAAAGCCCATGCTCACAAACGAAAGAACGCACAAAAGCCCCGTTGCGACAAAAATGGCATATCCCGCATCAAAACGGCTCCGCCGCACAGTTTTTTTACTCCCATGAAACAATGTCTTTGTCATTTCCCTCGCCTCCTTCCGCTCTATCTGCCCCCAGCGACACAAGTCCAAAGGGAACGCCTTTTGGTAAATCAGTTGCACGAACTGAATCTTTGGGAATATAGATAAAATCACTTCCCCACGGATCTTTTTGGATTTTTTTATCCGTGTACGGTCCGTTCCAATTCTCAGCCAGCGGATACAGCACCGGCTCTTTCCACAAGGCAGACAGACCTTGCTCTTCGGTCGGAAAGGCAGCGCAATCAGCAAAATAGTTTTCCAGCGAAATTTTCAGCTGTTCAATCTGCGTTTTTGCCGAAGAAACGCGTGCCTTTTGAATCATTTTGTGCGCGGCAACTCCAATCTGACTCGTCAAAATCGCCGTCACCGCAAGAACTGCAAGCGTCTCCACAAATGTGAATCCTGCATCCCGTTTCTTTTTGATTCGCATGCAATTTTTTCTCGTGATGATTTTCATACGAAACCTCCAAAATTTGTTAGATATGGCAAAAATGCCGTTTTTAAAATCAAAGTGATATAAACTGCCACAGAACAAAGCAAAGCAGGCTGTAGCAAAGAAAGCACCAGTTTTTCCCGCTTTTCTTGCCGAGACTCAAGGACGGAGACCGTTTTTTCAAATCCAGAATTGTTTCCCGTCGCTTCGTCAAGCGAGAGATTTTCGGAAAGCAAAAGCCCTTCCGCTTTGAATCCCGACTGCTCAAAACACGAGCCAAAACACTCAGACAGGTGCGAGCCATTAAGGAGCGATGATTTTGCCGAGAGCAAGGCAGCGGCACTTTTTTTATCCTGACTGGCAAAGCGAAATACGCAAGAAACTGCGGATAGAGTGGGAACATGCTCACGGGACAAAAATGCCATCGCACGAAAGATACGGGTGCACGGATTTTCTAAAAGCGCGTGTTTTACGGAGAGAAAAATGAGAATAAACGCACAGAACATACCGATATCCGCAAGCAGCATCATTCGTATCGCTTCTGCTTTTATCTCATCTGCATTTTCAAAAATGAGCGAAACCGACGGAAGCACATAACATACGGAAAGAAATCCTGCAATCACGGTCAAAAGAAACACGGTGACGGGATACACAAGCGCAGAAACTATTTTTTCATGTTTCATTTTTTCTTTCTTAAGAAAATTTTTCAGATAAAAAAGCACATGTGGCAAATTTCCGCACTCTTCAGAAATGCCGATAAACGCACAATACCAGTCTGGAAAGTGAATCGCTGGCGACATTTCCAATGCAAGCGAAAACTGCACGCCGTCCAACAAAGATTTGAGCAAAAAAGCGCTGTTTTCCCGCACTTTCGCATCCTTTGCGCAGGATTTTTTCATGAGCTCAAGCGATTTTTGAAGGGAAATGCCGCTTGAAACAAGTTCCCAGAGAGAATCGGTAAAGGCATACAGCCGTGCCTTTTCACCACAAACGCTCTGTTTCATACGCCCACCCCATTCGCCGCACGGAGGCGGCCAGAATCTTTTTTGCTTCCACGCGGCGCAAACGGCATAAACGGAACTTTTCCACGCACGCTCAGCCCATTTTCAAAAATTTCAGCGAATTCCCGCTCTTCGCGTGCGACGGTATGTGCTGAAAGCTGGATTTTGTTTTTTATTTCTGAATCAAAAACCAGTTTTTGAAAGACAATTCCGTTCAAAACAGATGAAAATTCGGCAAAATCCACGCCAAGTTCCTTCATTCTGATTGCCGTCTCCGCCAAAGAGCCCGTATGCACGGTCGCAAAAACCAAATGCCCCGTCAGCGATGCTTGCAGAACCGTGCGAGCGGTAAGGCTGTCGCGGATTTCTCCCACAAAAATGACATCTGGATCCTGGCGGAAAATGTAGCGAAGCGAATCCGAAAAGCTCATTCCATTAGTCTCGTCCACATGAATCTGCGTAATTCCGTCAAGCACATACTCAGGCGGATCTTCTATCGTGATGATTTTTTTATGCTCATGAGAGCGTTCATTCAGCTCAGAAAGAAGTGAGGCCGCAGTCGTTGACTTTCCGCTACCAGTCGAGCCGCAAATCAAAATGAGTCCCTGCTCTTTTGCAATCATTTTCCGCAATGATTCACACTGATTCGCAGAAAAGCCCAGTTCTTCAATAGAAAGCGGCACTCGGCTCACATTCAAAAGTCGCAAGACCACGCTTTCAGACGATTCATTTGACGGATTTTTCGACACCTGCGGAATACAAGAGACGCGTACAAAAATCTCATCATCGCCCTGAAAGACAAATTGCCCGTCCTGCCCATGCCGGCACTCAATAACATTGAGATTCGCAAGCACTTTGATTCTTCTGACAAGTTCACGGCTTTTTTCACTAGACAGTTCGCACACTTGCTCAAGCCTTCCGTACACTCTGAACCGAACACGATGTTCTTCTATATGAATATCCGTAGCCCCGCTTTTTGCCGACTCACGCAAAAGCGTGTCCAAAAGCAGTTCGGCCTCACTTCCCTCGTTTTTCCGCTCGTTCTCGCGTGAGCTTTGTGCATAGCGCAGTGAAATTTCATGCGTAAGCGTTGCCTCATCAATCTGGACAAAGGAGCACGCATCGTCTTCAACGATTTTTCCTTTCATGCCAAAATATGACTTCACCGAATTCAAAAGTTTTTTCTTCAGTTCTTCATCGGTGATTTCACGAAGCCCGATTTTTACTGAATTTTCCGTGCTTTCAAGAACAACAGCCCCGTTGTAGCGGCTAAAACTGACGGATAAATCAAATGTTTCGCTCATTGCGCACCTCCGCTTTCGTTTTTAGATGTATTTTCAAAGTGCGCCGCTATGCTTCGCAAGGTTTCTTTGATTTTTTCGTGCTCGCCAGCTTTTTCTTCCTGCATCCCAAAAATCTCTGCGCTCGGAAGCAGGTAAATTACGAGTTCTGTTTTTTCCGTTGCTTTTTCTACCGCCGTAAAAAGCCGTCCCAACAACGGAATCCGCGAAAAGAACGGCACGCGGCTCACATTCTCTGTCTCTTCTTCCTGCACTAGCCCGCTTAAAACAACAGGCTCGCCGCTCTTTGCCCGCACTTCCGTTGTAATCACCTTTTCGCTCGTAGGAGGCGGATTTCCCGTCGTCGTGGACAAATCCGTTCCCTGCCGAGAGACACTTGCCGTAATTTTGCTTGTAATCATGCCATCGCCCGTGACCGTTCCCGTGACTTCAAGTTTGAGTCCCGAAATGATTTCTTTTGTAACGCCCGAATAAATTGGCTCTCCCGTCTCTGGGTCAAGATTATTGTCTCGGTAGCGGTAGGTGTTCGTATTCTGAAAACTGATTGGCTTGCCGCTCACACCATTTAAAGTCGTATCAGCAAACACTTTCGCGCGGGATTCTGTAATCGCCGTCTGTAATTCACCCGCAAAATGAAGCCCGAACGCGCCGACCACATCAAGATTAAGCGCAAGAACGCTCCCCAGTTGCACACTGCCGTCATTCATGTCCCCCAACGAAACTCTTCCTACCTTGAATTTTGGATTCCAATCGCTTCCTTTTGTATTCTGATACTGCATAATCAAAAGGTCATAACGGACACGAGAAACAGGCTTGTCAAAGAGCGGAAGTTCTGCCAGAAGCCGCGCATATGCGTCATCAGAACCAAGAAAGAAAAAACTGTCGCCAAGTCCTGAATCAATGACAGAATTTTTGTCCAAGAACGGCGGAAGATGTGCAAAAAATTCGTCACATCGGACATATTTTAAGCGCACGAGCCGCGTCTGCGTTTTTACATCAACTTCCTCAATAAAATCCTGCACGGACTGAGCTTTTTCATCATCAGCAAGGAAAAGAAATTTCTGATTTTCTTCAAGAATAATGCACTCAACTTCAGGAAACCGCTTTGAGAGCAGAGAAACAGCAAAGCTCGGCTTTATGAATTTGAGACTGCACTTCTGCCAGGTTTTTCCATTTTGAATAAACTGATTTTTATTTTTCGATGGAACAAGATAATACACACCATTCTGCTGCTTTGACTCGGCCCCTGCCTGCAAGCACAGAAGATGCAAAACTTCATCAAATTCATGCTCTTTAAAACATGCACGCGTAATTTTCTGCTCATTTGAAAGGACATAGCAGAATTGTTTTTCGCCCATCTCAAACAGTTTTTCTGCGGCAACAAAAAGCGGCACATTCTGAACATCAACATACCAAACACCATCAAGACAGGTAACCGAAGCCTTTCCGCCAGAAAGTTCCTTTTGACTTTGATTTACCCGCGCAACATGAAACGATTTTTCACCGTCCTTTTCAATCGAAAATCCCATGCACAGCCCCGTAATCCGCTTTACGATTTCATCAACCGTGCAGAATCCCGTGTGCAAACTCACCTTCACATTCGGAAGAGCGTCATAGGTTACGCAAAACCCCGTCGCAATCGCAATTTTTTCAAACAACTGCATGGGAGTGACATCAAACGCATCCAAAGAAAACAAATTATTGTTTTTTTGGACTTTCACGCGCGAGACCGTCCAGCGATTTTCCCCCTTTTCGACATAGAGGCGCGCTTGAAGCAAAAACGCACCAAACGAGTCGTCAAAATTTTCACCAGTAAACCGAAAATCCGCCTTACCAGAAACAGTATCATCCGCAGAAATCGAAAGCCCCGTATACAGAGAAAGGGCATACAAGATTTCGTGAATGTCACGGTCAGCAAATTCATACGATTCACTAGCAAAAACAGGAAGCCATGAAACGCACAGAAGAAATCCAAAAACGGTTGCCAGAATTCTTCGACTGAGATTTTTTAAAATCACAATTCACCTCCAGAGCAGGATTCTTACATTTTCACCTTCTCCCGCTCAGCCTATTTATTTGCAAAAATTTGTGATTTTCGGCAACGCAGAGGAAAAAAAAGTGAATTTTTTTGAAAAAAAAATAATGGGGAAAACGCAGATTTAGAGATTTTGGAGATTTTTAAAAAAACGGAATAGACTTTTCTCTTTTCTGATTTCTCAGTATACTTTTGACATGGAATCTCTTTTTCCGCCAGACACCGTTTTTTCAGTTTCCGCACTCACTGCATCAATCAGAGAAATTCTTGAAGGCAATTTTTCAAACATCACGCTTGAAGGCGAAATTTCAAATTACCGACCGAACGCAAGCGGGCACATGTACTTCACGCTAAAAGACGAAGCGGCTCAGATTTCTGCCGTTATGTTTCGCGGACGGGCACAGTCTCTTTCTTTCGTTCCAAAAGACGGCATGAAAGTCAAATGTACTGGCTCAATTTCGGTCTACGCTCCACGCGGAAACTACCAAATCATCATCACTAAAATGGAAATTGCAGGCGCGGGAAATATTTTGCAGATTCTTGAAGAACGCAAACGCCGCCTTGCCGAAGAAGGGTTGTTCAATTCAGAGCGAAAAAAGCCGATTCCACGATTTTCAAAGCGGCTCGGAGTCGTCACAAGCCCCACAGGAGCCGCGTTGCGGGATATTTTGCAAATTACAAAACGGCGGAATCCAGGAATTGACATTATGATTCTGCCAGCCCTAGTTCAGGGAGACGGAGCGGCAAGCACCATCGCGCATATGATAAAAACAGCAAATGATTTCAATCTCTGCGATGTGCTGATTGTCGGGCGAGGAGGAGGCTCTCTTGAAGATTTACTTCCGTTCAGTGAAGAAATTGTAGTGCGGGCAATCGCCGATTCCCATATCCCTGTCGTAAGTGCCGTCGGTCACGAAATTGACTGGAGTTTGGCAGATTATGCCGCTGATTTGCGCGCACCTACTCCATCGGCAGCCGCAGAACTTGTTGTTCCCAAGCAAAGTGATATTCTGCAAGGACTTGAAGCATATAAAGAAGAATTTTACAATCAGATTTCCTCTAAAGTCGAACGGCTAAAACTACTGATAAAATCATTTGATGTGGGCAACATGGAAGTCAGATTCAGGACTATCGAGCAGCCGCTTTTAAATCGATTGGAAAATGCCCGAACAGCCCTTGTAGACGGCATACAGTCAAAAATAAAAGATACGCGCACCACTATCGCTCAGAGCGTGCAGATTCTAGAAGGAGCAAGCCCGCAAACGATTTTAAATCGAGGATACTCAATGGTTCGCACCGTTGACGGAAAAGTCATACGAAGCGCAGAAAACGCACCGAGTGGCACACGCCTTGAAATCACCCCCGCAGCAGGCAAATTTTTTGCCACTGCAGAATAATACCCGCCACTTATTATTTTATTTCCGCTCGCCAAAAATCGCCGTGCCAATCCGCACGATAGTCGCACCTTCTTCAATTGCAATTTCATAATCTCCGCTCATGCCCATAGATAGTTCGTGCAAATCAAGCGCAGGGAATTCGTTTTGCAGTGAATCGCGGAGATTTCGGAGCGTGACGAATGATTTTCGGATACGGGCTGTGTCGCTCGTAAACGGAGCCATCGTCATAAAGCCCTTTGGCGTGATGTGTGGAAAGTCGCCCTTCGCACAACGACTGACGGCAGTGTGCAAGTCTTCCTCGCTCGTAAAGCCCGCTTTTGAGTCCTCGCCTGTGTGCACTTCAAAAAGAATTTCGATAGTTTTGTTGATTTTCGCCGCCTGTTTTTCGATTTCTTCGAGCAATTCGATTCGGTCAACGCTTTCGATACAGCGCGCGATTCTGACGGCTTCTTTTACTTTGTTCCGCTGTAACGAGCCGATAATGTGCAAATCACAGGCAATCCCCTGCTCGCGGATTTCATCAATTTTCGCGCTCGCTTCTTGGATTCGGTTTTCGCCAAAGAGCGTTTGCCCCGCTTCAACCGCCTCAATCACGCTTTGAGCCGGGTGGAATTTGCTCACGGCAACAAGGCGCACGCTGTGGGGTGTGCGAAATGCGCGGGTTTCAGCTTCGTGGATTTTATTCTGTATGTGTTTGAGATTTTCTGCAATGTTTGACATGGGGTTATTTTAGCGCTTTTTTTAAAGAATTGGAAGAAAAAAGGGGTGCGGGGAAAAAAGAAACATTTTTAAGGTTGCGTTTTTCCCTGCAATTGTCAAAGTCGCCAAGCGGTTGACCGAAACTACCGATTCTTGCGTTATACTGGCGGTATGGACGAGCCAAACGAAATTTTTCACGAGAAAATCAACATCAACGGGAAAGAATACGAGTATGTTATGACGGGCAGCACGGAAGTTCTCAAAATGGAGCTTGACAAACGCTGCTGCCGCTTACCGAGAAGCACCGACTACCGCTACAATCCGTACCTTTCGCCGCTTGTGCGAAAAATGATGGCGGAGCGTGGCACGAAATGGGCATTCACCACGGACAACGGGGCAGATGTCCTCAATTTTTACAGCGGGGATGCAAGCGGGAACGGCACGCCGTACATCGTGTATCTTTCGGAGCTTATCGATTCTCAGGGAATTGCGCGGAATTTTTCGGGGAAGCTGATTGAGACATTCAGGCTGGTCGGAGAAAAGAAATTCACGGCTCTTTCTTCGGAATGGTCGCCACTGATGATTGCGGTAAGCCAGAGGAAAACAGAAATCATCAAAATTCTGCTTGAAAACGGCGTGGATGCGAATTCTTCTGACTCAAAAGGATTCACGCCGCTCATGCTCGCCTCTTTTTTGAATGAAGTTGAAATCATGCATCTCTTGATTCAGCATGGGGCTGATGTAAACGCATACTCAAAAAACGGATTTTCCGCGCTCATTTATGCGCTCTATGCAAATTCAACGGCTGCCACAAAAATTCTCATCGAAAGCGGCGCAAATCCAAGACTCTCGCTTTCCTCAAAAATACTGGAAGAAAAACGCTCGTTTCTGGAGACCTTTGAATTTTATCTCGGCGCATATTCACTCGGAGGCCTTAGCGACACGAGCCTTGTGTACAAAAAGTGCGGAATGAGCAAGCAGACTTTCTCAAAAATCCGCAGCAACAAATCGACCTATCACCCCAAAAAAGAAACGGCTCTCCAGCTCGCGCTCGGTCTCAGGCTCACCATCTATCAGGCGGAAAGTCTCTTGAACAGCGCGGGCTATGTGTTCGAGGAGAACAACCCAATCGACCAGATTTTCAAAACGCACATTTCGCACCGTGATTTTGACATCCACAAGATAAACGAAGAAATCTACAACGCGACGGGAAGGGCATTTTTGAAAGAATAGCAAAAGTCGCCTGCGAGTTGACCGAAAATGCATTTTTATGCGCTACTCAAACAAATCATCCATAGTTACCTGCGTTTTGATTATGCTTGAATACATATTCTGCTTGACTCCGTAAGTCGTGACCATGACGAGCTGGACTGGCTTTTTTGTCCGTGTCACAAATTTGAAAGTTCCGATTTTGTTGCGCAATTCTTCATCATATTTTTTGTCGATGACAAATGGCTTTTCCGAAAACTTCATTTCGCAAATGGTGATTACACGGTCATTTCTGTCAATAAGCAAGTCAATCTGCGCTCCGTCATGCACTTCATCGGCGGTTGTGCTCCATGCCGATTGTGAGGTCAATACTCCGCTTATGCCGATTTTTCTTTTTATCAGTTTGATGTGGTCTTTGCAAAGCTGCTCAAAAGTAAAACCTGCCCAGGCTCTTCTCGTCGGCGTGTTTAATGTGTGCGACCAGTATTCATCATCTTTTGTCGTATTTGACTTTACGAATTTCAAATAGAACATGGTGAAATAATCACTCAACTGATAGAAAGTTCCCTGCTTTTTTTTACCGAAAAATGAATAGGAACGAATAAAACCAGAATCCTCAAGATTTTTCAGGATTTTTGTAAAATCTGCCGTGTCGTTCAGTTTTGTCTTTTCAACAAGTTCTTTCCGCGAGAAGCCGATTCGTTTTTCCGCAAGAACCTCAATGACTTTTATATAATTCGTACTGTTTGTAAAAAGCGTGTTGTACAAATGGTCAAATTCATCCCATAAGAGCGCGTGCTTTTTGAAAAACAAATTGTCGATATTCGCGCTATAGGTAAGTTCTTTATCAAGCAAATCTAAATAGAAAGGAATTCCGCCGAGAGCCATGTAACACTCGCAGACATCGTACCGGCTCCAGTTGATATGCCGTGATTTTAAAAATTTTTCTGTTTCGGTAAGCGTAAACGGTTCAAGATATATACGGCAGTTCGTGCGATTAAACAGACCGCCCTTATTGTGGTCAATATGCTCAACCAACCATGAAGTGGCAGAGCCGCAGGCAATAAACATAAGGTTATTTTTCGCAGCCCCGAAACTGTTCCAAAAATACTCAAATGCCGGCAAGAAACCCGATTTGTGATTGTCCAGCCACGGCATTTCATCAAAAAAAACGACATGCTTTTTTTGTCCTTGAAGAAGTCAAGATAATCTCGCAAAAGCCAAAAGGCTTCATTCCAATCTTTCGGAACGGATAGCGTTTTCTTTGACTTTCGTTCCAATTCCTTATGAAAATTTAAAAGTTGGGCTTCCTTAGTGAGCGTATAATCTCCCACAAGTTTGAAATCAAATTTGTCTTTGAAAGTCTGATTCACAAGGAATGACTTTCCCACGCGCCGTCTTCCGTAAAGCACAATCAATTGTGAGAGCGGAGATTCATAACAATCTTTCAAACGGCGGATTTCTTCTTCGCGACCGATTATTCGTTCTTTTGGCATAATTCTATTATATAAGCAGGTGGATAAAAATCAATTATTGAGCGTTGTTTTCTCGTTAAAAAATGGAGAAAACAACGGGTATTTTTTATAATGCATAACCACAAGCAAATCTGATACAAATGGCAAAAGTCGCCTGTGAGTTGACCACACGGTGAGGCGGGAATGTTACAATCACTTCATCTTGGATTCGACTAAGGAAACGAAGTCTGTGAGTGAGAGGTCAAAATAGCGTGCGGTTTTGTAGAGGATGGGCAAAGACGGGATTTTCTTTCCGTTTTCGATTTCGGAAATGTACACCTGATGAGAATCAATTGCATCGGCGAGTTTTTCTTGAGACACACCTTTCTTCTGCCGAAGCTCCCTGAGCGTTTCCCCAACGGCACTGTTAATTGGCATATCTTACAGAATAAAGGCAATTCAATTGAAAAATTATAAGCGGTAGTTTATAATTTATTATAAGCAATTACTTATGTAATTATAGGAGGAAGCATGAAAATCAGTTCAAAAATGAACAAACTCGCTGCGGTTGTTTTATCTCTCGCACTTACGTTTGGGTTAGTCGCCTGTAGCGATGACGAGGACGAAAAGAATGTCGCCATTACGGGCATAACGGTAACATCTGTTACTGGTGTAACAACGCTTGCCATTAACAAAACGCTCACCTTGAGCGCAGCAAAAACACCGAGCAACGCAACAAGCGGTATTACATGGGAATCAAGTGCGCCGAGCATTGCAACGGTAGCAGGAGCAAACACTACGGCAACGGTCTCTGGTGTGGCAAACGGTTCTGTTACCATCACCGCAAAAGGAAATGACTCTGTTGCAGCCGTTGGTTCTATCACGCTGACAGTAAGCGGAACAGATGTATCCGAAAGTGGCGTTGATTTCACAAATTATGCATCAAGCACGTATTCTTTGAAGGTAACGAACAATTCAGCAAAACGGCTCGTTGCATTCAAAGGAACGCCAAGCACAGACACGCTTATCGGCGGCATTCCTGCAAGTGCGTCAAATCATGGATTGAAGAAGGTAGACTCTCTTTTTTCAGCATCGGGTGATTTCGTTTTGTTCCTTGTAACGGAAGAAAACTACAACGCGAACAAGGACAATCTCAGTGCACTCGAAACCAAAGCCTTTGGAAAGATGTATGCATATTACAACACAAATGCCGTAAGCAACTTTGTCTATCAAATTTCCAGCATTATGGGCGGAGACGGTACGATTACAGTCGACAACGGTACAGGCTACTATGTCGAACTGCGCAGAAACGGCATTTATGGCGAAACAATTGGATACGCAGGTCCAAATGCAATCGGAACGACATTTAAAGTCGACTATGGCAATTACTATGTGTTCCCCGTATTCAGAAAATATGATTCTCGATTACATGAAATTGTTACGGTCTATCCTAAAAATTCAGAAGGAAAATCCTATGTAAAAATCGTGGGACTTACATCAAGCAGCCCTTCTGCCCGATTCCAGACGGCAGATTTTGTGAATTCAGTCACATTCACGCAGGGCTATGCGTATATCCGTATCATAAACTCATCAAGCGAGGGCTTTGAATTCTTCGATGGAAACAATAGCACCGCCACAAGCGTTGAGGAAGAATCGACCATTATCAATTCGGGCAGCTCATTCTTGTATGCGTTGAAAATGGACTTGAAAAGCAGTGACTCTGCAACGCAGGTTTATGAATACGAGAGCAGCAAGCAGACCAATCAGCTGTATGTTGGTAACGCATTGATTTCAAGCGTTCCGCTGTCAAGCGAGTTGTACACGTATGAGGCAGGAAAAATCTATAACTATGTCGTCACCGGCGAAGACGCATATCACCTTACGGTTCAAACACCGAATGTTTCAGAATTGACTGAAAACTAAAACGTGCCTATGAAACAGAAATATGTAAAAGGCGTATTTCTGTTTCTTTTTCTTCTTATGGTTGCCGCTTGCTCTGATTCGGATTCAAAAACGGAACAGGACAAGCCCAATCAAGAAACTGAAACAACGCCTGATGACACACAGAAGAAACCAGATGATTCTCAAACAAACAGCGGCACGGTTTTCGTTACTTTTGCTAACGAAAGTTCCTATGCTGTGAATGTTTTTATGAATCAGCCGCCAAACGATGATTGTGCAAAAAGTCTAGCAACGATTTCTTCTGGTGAAAGTCAGGAGATTGCACTTCCTTTGTCTCAGAACAACACTGGTGACGCGTTTTATTTTGAATATCTGATTCCTGTCGGAACGGTGGAATTTCCCTATTTCAGCTACGAAAATTCCCAAGCCTACGAAATTGTTCCTACAGAAAACCGCATTACCATCAGTGAATTGACATCGTGCCCCACAAAATCATCCTATTTGCTTGTGGAAAATCACGCGGGCATGGATATTTCCCTGATTAACGGAAACAGCGTTCTGTATCCAGTTTTGTCAAAATCCTCGAACATAAAGAACGGAGAAAGTGCAGTCTATCTGATGGGGCAGAACGATGAGCCGATTTTCTATGAGAACACAAGTCTTTTAAAAATTCAAATCGGTGGAAAAACAATTGCCTTTCCAAGTTTGTCTTTTTCGCTCGGCGCGATATATACGTTTACGGTGGCAGATGATGCATGCACCCTCAAATCTGTAACGCCATTTGACATCGACACGCAAAAACAAATCTGGCACTTTGATGACAGTGATTTCTTACATGATGGCATGAGCCACACGGTACTGCGCCCCCAATACAACAAGCAGGGATTTTTGATATGCGGAACGGTGCGCCCTTCGCTTACGAATTCCGAAAATCCCGTGTACATCGGGGTAAAGAAAGTTGATTTTTACGGAAACCAGTCAGCGATTTTGAACGCGCAATTTCTGCACGATACGGCACATTTTGTAACACGAAGCCGAGTGCTTGACTGTGTGGAACTTTCAGACGGCTCGCTCGTGCTCCTTTTGGAAAATCGTTTTATAGAAAATGATGAAGAAACCTCTGTACATTTGCTCGTGCGCTACCAGTTTGAAACGAAGAGCGTTATTTGGAGCCACTTATTCCCCGACACAATGCTCTTCAGGCTCGACACACGGAATTTTGTCATCAAAACTGATGATGATGAAATTTTCGTAGCAGGCGGACTTCTCAAAACTGACGGAATGCATGTATATACCGCGAAATTTAACCAAAACGGGAATCGGTCTGCCGTGTACATTTCTGATGAAGCATCGGAGTATTGGAGCGGTGGAGCAGAATCGATGTTCACTTCCGCATATTTTGACGGCACGGATTTGTATGTGTGCGGATATGAAAATTGTGATTTTCAGTATGCCACACGGATTCATCATGGCATTGTCTGTAAATTCAGCGCAGATTTGACTTCTCACGAAAAAATCTATGACAAAGAAAACTGTATTTTCTCCTGCATTGACGGACACGACTCAGACTTTTACATCTGCGGGGAAATCACGGAAAAGGGAAATATTCAAAAAGGCTGTTTCGCCTCTTCAAAAATGATTGCAAAAAATGAAAGTCCAAAATCATGCGTGGTACAAACAAAGCCCTATTCTTGGTTCAGCCAGCTCTGCGTTTACGATGACATGATTGTGCTCTGCGGAACGGCGAGCGAAGACCAAACGGGCGAAAAAAATCCAGTGTCAATAGTCGCGGCTTTTGGCAAGGATGGAAAACAACTTTGGGAAAACACAGGCGCGTCATCATACAAAAATGCCCTTTCAATCATTCCGAATAATATCGGCACATATATCATCCAAATGGAAAGCACGCAAGGCAGTGCAATTCACTATGCAAGCGCGGACTTGCAGGGAAAGACGAAATAACGGAGGAAAGTATGAAAAAAATTAAGGGAATATTCTTGATTCTGTTCGCATTGTCGTTTTTTGCTTGTAAAACGAGTTCCGACAGCGATGACGGTAAGGAGGAGCAGACTACACCTGGCACTACAGAAGTTTCTGGCACGGAAAGTTCCACCGACAATCCGAGCCAACCTGCACAAGGGCAGACTTCTTCCGTAAAATCAGCCCAATACTTTTGGGGAATATGGCAGCGCATGGATAACGGAAAATCTTTTGTCATCAGCGAATCAGATATAACAGTTGAAAACACTCGCTATTCAATCACCGACTCAAGTGAAACGAGCCTTTCCGCCACCACACTCGGAACATTTGAAAAACAGACCGGCAGCGTGATGGTCAACAATTCGATTCCCTATTTTAGGAAAGGCGGCACGAATCTTGAATACACGATGAAGCTTGTGGGCTTTGAGGAAGACCTTTCAAGAGCAGCACGGGCTGCATCAAGCACAAGCCTTGCGGGCTACACCGTCACCGGAAAATCAGACAAATACGGAAGCTACGAGTCAACTTCATCATCTGAATCAGACGGAAGCGTTACCCTCACAGCCCCGGTTAAAGGTGACACACAGACAGTTACTGTCACAAGCGGAAGCACCACGATTACAGTCGTACCGGGAATCAAGGTAGAAACAAATGGCAGCAACATGGGAACAATTCCTATTTCACAGGAAGGGCAGTACAGCCTAAAAGTAACAGGCACAATCGATGAGAGCGAAAAAGATGACGGCTATTTGTACGGAAATAATTACAAGAGCTACCCCATGACGCTCACGATTACTAATGTGAGTGATGTGGTAAGTGCCCCGAGCGTGTGCTCGATAATGCCAGCAGATTCAAGAATAACAGTTTCCTCTGCGGACGGTTCGGACATTACAGGCGGCGTGCTGATTTCCACGCTAAAGTCCGGCTTTACAAAAACAATTCTTCTTTCTGTTACTTGCGGTATGCTTACAGAAAGTTATCTTGATACAGGGCTTATAGTGACCGTAAAAAATGCCGCTACAGAAAAAACATGGCAGGATTATGTTCCGCTCCGATTTTTCAAAGGGCTTGTACCAATTACTGTTGCCGCAGAAAGTGTAGAAGAAAACGCAGATGCTGCTTTAAATGGTTTTGTAATTTACCCTGACGGGAACAGCCAGTTTTTTAGTGTGCCAGATAAAGGCGATAAAACAATTTATGTACCGACATTTGGAAGTGACCAGCCATACACACTTGCTTTTAGCGGTGCAACGATAGAGGGAACATTAAGCAAGAGCACAGAAATGCTCTATACAGTGGCAAGCGGGACCTGGACTAAAAAAGAAATTAACACCGCAGCTACGGCATTTATCGATGCGGTTCAGTATGGCGAAACAGGCTCTGGAAATGGAAGTGAAGATAATGCAACTGTAGCAGACAGTGAGTTTGAGGCATATCTTGCAGATGGGGATGTGGATTTTTATTTACTTGGATTAAAATGTTTACTTCCTGTTTTTCCAAATTATAATGAAAGTTATACAGTTACTTATGAAAGTGATTACGGCTCTGCTCCTTCTGCAAAAACAGTTTCTATAGGAACTGTTTTAACAAATAATCAACTTCAACAATTAGCATATAAAGGATATGACTTTAACGGCTGGTATATTGGAAGCAAAAAAATAGAAGCAGGGTTCGTTGTTACCAGTAATATAACACTTAAAGCAAAATGGTCTCCAAAGTCATACTCAATAACTTATAATCTGAATGGAGGAGAAAATAACAGCCTAAATCCAGATAAATATACTTATAGTGAAAATGAAGAAAGTGTGATTAAACTAGAAAATCCTACAAAAAATGGTTTTATTTTTGAAGGTTGGTATAGCACTTCAAGTTTTTCGGATGAAATAATAACAGAAATACATAGAAATATAGCCAGCGAAGTTCAGTTATATGCAAAATGGGAACAATTTAAATTTGAGGTTACGGCAGATACACTGAGTAATTTAGATTTATCTAAATGTAAATATAATACCACAATAATTGTTACAGGCGATATAACAGAAAACACAATTATTTCACTTGCAGAAAAAATAAAAAATGCAACAGCAGATATCCATCTTGATTTATCGAAAACTATAGGATTAACAGACTTTACAGGAATCACATATCCCAATACAACTTATCCAAATATAACTGAAGGAAAATCTATTTTTGATTCATGTAATTATTTAAAATCAATAAACCTTCCTGATTCTATATTGATATTAGATAAATATGCTTTTTATGAGTGTTCTTCACTTGAATCAGTGAATTTGCCTGATGGATTACAGGAAATTGGTCTTGCCGTTTTTGCAGGATGTCGGCAATTGAATAATATAACAATTCCAGATACTGTAAATTCAATTGGACATAGTGCATTTGTTGGATGCCACGCACTAGCCAAAATAAATATTCCTAACTCTGTGACAGATATTGACGACTATGCTTTCATGAATTGTACAAATTTATCCGAGATTATACTGCGTGAAGGTATAAAAAAAATTGGTTTGGCAGCATTCAGAAGCTGCAGTAAGCTTTTGTCTATTATAATCCCAATTTCCGTGAATGAAATAGAAGCCCATGCATTTGCAGAGTGTTCGAATCTTCAAACAGTTGAATTTCTTGATTTTGCAAAGTGGCAGCTAAAAAATTATACTGACAACTCTGAAACTTATATCTATGCTCCATCTTCACCTTACTATTTGACATCATTATACAAAGATTATTATTGGTACAAGGAGGAGTAAAGAAAATGATATTATCAATCATAAACATTATTGCATTGATTTTGATTCCCATTGTTTCAGTTCTACTTGGTCACTATTTACAAGATAGGTCTAAGAAGCGTGAGGATAAACTCGCTATATTCAAGTCATTAATGACTAGTCGAATTTATTGGACGGTTGATAGTGTTCATGCATTAAACTTAATTGATATTGTGTTTTCGGATGATGTTAAGGTCATTGAACAGTGGAGAATTTTACATGACAAACTTTTTGTGGAAAATCCGACTGACACAGAGTTACATAAAATCAAGATTGAAAAAGATAAACTTCTTGAAATTATGGCAAAATCTTTAGGATATAAAATGGATTTAGAAATAATACAAAATCCGTATATTCCTAATGGATTAGTTGATTTGCTAAATAATCAACAGGCATTCAGTAATATGCAGTTAGAAATTATGAAAAAGATGAATGGAAGTTTATCTTTAGATACAAGAAATTAAATTACACAGGAGCATTATCATGGCGAAAATTACAGAAAAAGAGTATTCAAATTGTTATGAACAGGCAAAACTTGTTTATGAAAAGAAAAAATCAAAACTGGATGCGGTAAATTTTTTATCAAAAAAAGACGGACTTGGAATGAAGAAATCAAGTGCTACATATTACATAAATGCTTATCTAGCTATGAGAGATAGAAAAGTGTATCAAAAGACAATAAACAATGATGCAACTAAATATTATTTAGAGCATATATATTCTGAGAATGGAAAAGAGGCATTGGAAATAGCTCTACAATCTCTTCAGAAGCACTTGGAATACTATTCAAAACAAGGAAAGGGCGAACTGAAGTTGTTACAAGTTCTTCATGATTATTTTGTAGATGAAATTATAAATAGAAAAGTTTAAAAACAATAGGAGAAAAACATGCATATAAACGGAAAAACACTCGATGAAACTGAAAATTTATTAATGAATCAAATAAGGATGTTATGTAATGATGATGTGTTATCAGATTCTGAAAAATTGAACAATTTGGTGTTGAGAAATTCAGAATTAACAAAAATAGTACAGACTTATCTAGAACTTCAAAGAATAAAATTAGAAGATGAAAAGATTATAATAGCTGATAGAGCAAGCTTTTGAGAAAAAGGCTTCTAATTGGATAAGCACCATTAAAAAGTTTACGGAGGAAAAGTAAATGGCAGAAAAATACATCATTGAAGGAACTGTTTCAGAACTCACAAAACAGAGAGTTGAACCATTTCGATTTACAGCACTTCATAATGAGGTAAATGATAATACTAAATATGATGTTATGATAACTGACAACAAAAACATTTGTTTTTGCATTGCAGGCACGGAAGGATAAAATCATCCAAAAAATTGTACATTTATCTTTCGGTCCACCAGTGATACACTTTGTTTGTACAGGAGATAAAAAAATGAAAGAAGATGTTTTTAATTTCGAAATCAAAGATATTCACGAAGTGGCAATGGATTATGCGGATGTTATACTGCTTCACAAATTGCAAAACTGGTCTGCACTGCGACTGAAATTGCATGATATAACTCAAAAATACTCCGTAGAGTTGATGGCTTATAATTTATTCCGCCCACCAAAGCAGACTTTATTTTTAGAAGAGGTTGTCGATTGCATAAACTTTTTATGGGCAGTTATGGTCGCAATTGAATTTATAAAATTGCGCGGATATCATAACAATTACTAATGTCCGTGCATGGACGGGCGGAATTCCACAAGTGTTCGGCGAATGCACGGAAAGAGATGTAAAAGACTTGTTCTATCCCGATTTCGTGGAATAGGACGGGACGAGAGTAAGTTAAAGGAATTTTGAAAACTAATATGCCCCCATCAGAAAAATGCACACCACAATAAACAAATTTTAAACATTTTTGTTTATCAGACTATACAATTTTCTCTACTTTTTGTTCATCAGACTGTACAATATCTGCCTCCAGATGTCAGTATCAACTAGACCAATTGAAATCCAGCTCCCCCACATACTCACGCAATCGGAACAGCACATACAGCGGAAGGCTCCACACTTTGGTTTCTCCGTCACGGTTGTCGCCCACATTTTTGAGCGAAGTTTTGAAAGCGAGTTTTGGACTGTAACGCGAGCAGAAAAGATGCAGGCTCTTTGCCTTTGTGTTGTCGGCGGATTTTACTTCAATCGGGAAAAGCGTGCCTTTGTAGTCGGAGAGGAAATCGACTTCCGCGTCGGCTTTTGTGCGCAAAAACTCGCAATTATTTTCATTTTTTGCATTTTTCGACCGAATAACGCAAAGGTAACTGCAAAATTCGACCGAATAACGCAAGTTTAGTTGCATTTTTCGACCGAATAATGCAAAGATAACTGCAAAATTCAACCGAATAATGCAATTTGTGCCACTCGCCTACTTGAAAATCTTTGCGATTTCCTTTTTATACAGTTTGTTGATTTTGTGGCGCATGAGTTCTTGTTTGGCGTTTATTTCTTTGTTCAACTCAAAACTCTGCTTCAAAATCGCGAATTTGAAGATTCGCTCGCAGGTTCTAAAGCCTGTTTTTGCGTTGTCGAGCGCGTCAATTTCTGAACGGAAGAGGTTCTGAATCTCGCTCGTATCAAGAAGGCTTTCGTAGGTGTCGTAGACGATGTTGTTTTCTTCGGCATAAGAAAGCACATTGCTCTGGTCGGGAACGATGAGCGCGCCCACATATTTTTGGTCTTGCCCGACGACGACCGTGCGCTCCACATAGGGGCTTGCGTTGATTGCCTTTTCGATAACCTGCGGCTCAATATTCTCACCGCCGAGAAGGACAATCGTGTCTTTGGCTCGTCCGACGATTTTAAGCTCGTTGTCGCACGAAATCATGCCGAGGTCGCCCGTGTTGAGCCAGCCGTCCTTGTCGATTACGGCATCGGTCAAATCCTGCCGCTTGTAGTAGCCTTTCATAATTTGGCGGCCTTTCACGAGAATCAACCCGCGTTTTCCGGGCTTCAAAGGCTTTCCGTCAACAACCTGACCGTCTTTTTCGGCGACGATTTTGAGGTCGAAGCTTGGGAAAATCCAGCCGACATTGTTGTTTCGCGGTCGCTTTGAGTTTCGCACGGAGATGACTGGCGCGGTTTCCGTCATGCCGTAGCCTTCGAGCAGACGGAATCCAATCGCATTGAAAAAGTCTTCGGTTTCTGGCTGCAATGCGCCACCGCCAGAGATTGCCGCACGGAATTTTCCGCCGAATTTCTGCCGCAATCGCTTGAAAACAATCTGCTCGCCCAAAAAGTGAGACGGCCACAAAATCACGAAGGGGAAAAATCCCGTGACATAATCGATGATTCGCGGATACCAGTGATAGCGGCAGCGAAGTCCCAAAAAGCGGGCCTTTGATTTGTAATACCATTTTCCGAGAAGAACGGAATACTTAAATACGATTCGGTTCAACGCACTCTGTTTTTTGATTTCGCGGTAAATTCCCTGCGCGACCGACTCCCACAAACGCGGAACGGCATTCATCCACTGCGGCTGAACGAGCTGCATGTCAGAGAGCATGACGGAAGCGACCGGCTTTGAGTAGGCAAACCCGCCTTCAAGCGTGACGACCATATACAAGAACGCCCGCTCAAAGCTGTGCCAAACCGGAAGCACGGTGAGCCACAAATCGCCTGACTGCATGAGACCGAGCACGCTTCGGCATACTTCGCACTGAGCAAGGTAGTTATCGTGGGTGAGCTGAACGCCCTTTGGCGTGCCCGTCGTGCCCGAAGTGAAGATAATCGTTGCGACATCGCTTCGGTCAATCGACTCCATGCCCTTCTCTATTTCCTGCCACTCTTCTTTGGTGATTGCCGTGCCCTCAGATTCGAGCATAGAATAATAGATGATTTCGATTCCTTTTGATTTTGCGTCCTCAATCGTTTTTTCATCAGCATGGTCAAAGAGAATCGCCTTTTTGAGCGTGGGAACTTCTTCGATATTTTCAAGGACTTTTTCAAGCTGGCGGGCGTTTTCAAAGAATGAGATTTCGGCTTCGACATAATTCAAGATGAAGCGCATTTCAACGCCCATCGAGTCACAGCCACGCGGAACATCAATCGCGCCGAGCGAGAGGAGCGCAAAGTCAGTGATAAGCCACTCGCGGCGGTTATCGCTCATAAGACCAATGCGGTCGCCCTTTTTGATGCCGAGTTTTTTAAGCGCGGAAGCAAGCTCCACCACATGCTGATAGACCTGCGAATAGCTGTAGCGAACGAACATGCCGCTCTTGTTTTTTACGGCTTGAAGTGTAAGATGCGGGCATTTTTGCACTTTGTTTTTGAACAGAAGGGCAAGATTAGTTCCAAGATTTTTCTCAAACTTCGACAAGTCCATGGGGAGCATCCTTTCTTTAAATGTAAGTTCTGCGGTGATTTCGACAGGCTCAATCACCAAGACAGTCTACTTCATTATGACATTTTTTGTCTTTTTGTCAATTACACTTCGTACAGTTTGATTTCGCGCTTTTCATAAGCTTCACGCACAAGGTCATCCACTTCAAGAGTCTCGTAGATTTTCTGTGCTTCTTCCACGGTGGAGCGCAAAATGGGGTGGCGCGGGCTGAACAGAACGCAACAATCCTCATACGGAAGGATTGAAGTCTCGTAAGTGCCGATTTCTTTTGCGATTTCGACGATTTCTTCTTTGTCAGTGCCGACGAGCGGGCGCAAAAGCGGGAATTCAGCCATGCTTTCGGTGCAGTTCATGTTTTCGATTGTCTGGCTTGCGACCTGCCCCAAACTCTCGCCCGTAATCAAGCAACTTGCCCCAATCCGCTCAGCGAGCATGTTCGCCGCCTTCATCATACACAAACGGAGCATGAGCGTGGTGTAGGCTTCGGGGGATTTCTTTTTAATCTGCATCTGCACTTCGGTAAACGGAATCGTGTTAATGTGAACTCGAAGCCCGTACTGCGAGAGGATTTCTGCCAAATGCTCCACTTTCTCCCGCGCCTCATCGCTCGTGTAGGGGTACGCGTGGAAATACACCGCGTCAATCGTCATGCCACGACGGAGCATTCGGTAGCCCGCCACTGGCGAATCAAGCCCGCCGCTCAAAAGCAAAAGCCCCTTCCCGCTCACGCCCACAGGAAGCCCGCGTCGGCCTTTCATGCGGTTTGAGTAGACAAAGCAACGGTCACGCACTTCGACCATAATCACGACATCGGGATTTTTTACATTCACATCAAGGATTTTCTGCCCGTAGGCAAGTTCCGCCGCCTCACAGCAAATGCCGTAATGGTCAAGCGGGAATGATTTGTCGCTTCGGCGAGCGTCGAGTTTGAAAGTTTTTGCCCCGTTGTCTCGTGCCTTAATCGCTTCGTTCAAAACTTCCTGTTTGATTGCCTCGATATTTTTTTCAACAATCACAGCCTCTGCCCAGCCCGTAATTCCAATCAAGTGGGAAAGTGCGAATTCAACACGGCTCGCCGACTCATCGTCGCACTCGACATAGAGCCGCCCCGAATTGAGCGTGACTTTAGCGTTCACCGTTTTGAGGTAGGCTTTTGTGTTTGCCACGAGCTGTTTTTCAAAAGTCTTGATGTTCGAGCCTTTTAAAATAAGCTCGCCGATTTTTCCGATATAGAACTTTGTAAATAACATAAAAATTCCTTATTAAAATTTCTCACAGAGCTTTTGAGCACACAGAGAGAATATCTTAGATGATAGACTTTCACATTTTTATAATTTCTCTGTGCCCTCTGTGTACTCTGTGAGGGATTTTAGTAACTGTATTTCAGTGACACGCTCACATAGTGATTCATGCAGTCGTAGAGATTGGCGACCCAGGATTCGCGCGCGGCTTTGACGGCTGATTGCACATAGTCCGAAGATTTTAATGCTTCCCATGTCGAATACATGTTTCCGTCGGGGTCGGAATACGTGCCGTCATCGTTCGCGGTGTATATAAGCCCGCCTTTGTACACGTGATTGTTCACTCCCGCGTTTTTGACGTACTCGAAGGTGTAGCCCGCACAGAGCGAGAATCTGCCGATTTTTGTGCGTGCGAATGTATATTCTGCATTCAGACCGAACTGCGTCACATACATTTTATGGTCGCTCGTCATAAAGCCGAGTTTATCCCATGCGGAAGGCACATGCTCGCCACTGCTTCCGCTTGATGAAAACATCTGGCTCATGTAAAGCGTTCCGTTTGTGGCATATGTGCCTGCATCGGCAAGCATGAATTCGGAGGCTTCGTCATCAGTGTAATCTTCGGCACTGTTTGCATGGCGAATAAAATTGCCGAAAAGATTGATTGTAAGATTTCTGACAGGCGCAAGGCTTGCAGTCAAAGAAATTTTATCAGAATTGGGATCAAGGCTTGAGCCAATGTTGATTCCCGAATTCGTGTAATTCTGTCGGTTCCAGGTTTTTCCCGTAAAAACGCCCGTCGTATCGTCATCATATTCCCAATGGGCATACACATATGGCATGATAGCCGTATAATTGAATGTAAGACGCGTGCACACCGATTCCTCTGGAACATAAATTACACCCGTCTGAAACCCAAAGCGAAGTTTTGAGTCAAAATCAAAGCGTAACACGCTGTTCAACGCAATATCATCAGCAAAAAAATCTGTCGCCCAGTTCAAGCCGTCAATCGGCTTCACTTCAAAAAGCAACCCCATCTGCAAATTGTCGCCCGCACCCGTGATATTCTGAACGGCATAATACGGTGCTGGAGTAATGTACGCGAGATTGTTGTATGAACCAAAAATAATGTTCTCATAATAGGTAAGATTAAATTTCTGAAAGAGATGCCATTTTAAAGCATGAAATGCAAGGTATTTTCCGTTTGAAAGCCAGCTGCCATCGATTTCTTTTCCCATGTTGCGAGTTGCGCCAATTGTTTCATACGCAGAAGCATAACTCCAGTTTTTTGTAGTCGCATTAAATGTGATATTCGCGCAATGATAGCCATATTCATTTAATGCCATGCCATCACCAATAAACGGTCCGAAGCCAAGACGGCTCATGCCTCCACCGCCATAGACATTTTCTGTACCAACGGCAAGATTCATGTTCCAGTTAAGATATGCCGTCAGAGGGCCTGCGTCAACGGGGTCAAAAATCGAATCTTCTTCCATGCAGGTATAAAGCGGAGAATACTCAGAAAAGCGATTTCGCTGACCATAAATTCCAAATTTATAGCCAACAGAAACCAATCGATGCAGCGAGACATCCCCACCGATTCCGATTTCCGTGTGAAAATCTGTCGTGTTTGAATTTTTTGAGGAATTTTCGTATTCCTTATGGGAAAGTTTTATGCCACCCGTCGCCTTGTAATACGGTGTCCAGACTTTTTTAAAAATCCGCTCGTATTCTTCTTTTGCACGCTCAGCCTCGTGCTCGGAACCGTTTTCAATAACATCGTTCAAAATTCGCTTGATTACATTCACCGGGTATGGCCGAAGTTGAGGAAGCGTAGATGTAAGCCCTCGAAGTTCCCAATTCTGCGCTTGCTTATAGAAAGAATCGTTGATTTCAACAGAGGCTTGTGAAAAAACAGCCGTAATAAAGAATAAAAATCCGAAAATGAGCACTATATATTTTTTCATAGAAAAACCTCTTATTTGAACAGAAATGGAGATATATTATACCATAGTTTAAAATATTGTTCTATCAATCGGATTGTAGATGACGCTACAGTCGGAAACATTTTGAATTTCAACTTGCTGCTGTTTGAAATCAAAAAATCGATTTCGATGTCGTTGCGGTGCTTTTCTTCGCTGTAATGCCTGTAGAAAAACAGTTTGTGCTCGTTCTCATCAAACGCATGGCTGAACAAAAGCCCCGTGTCGCCAAGATAGCACTTGATATAACCTCGGTCTTCATTCACCGAAAGCCCCACATTTGGGTCGGCACACAAAAAGCATTCGTTTGAAATCATGGAATTAGAAAGCCAAAAGAATGTTTCCTCGTACTGCTCTGCATAACTGTTATACGACAAACTCTGATTATGCGCACTATTTAAAAGGCGAAAAACTCCCATTATGCGCACTATTCACTTTCTCTACCTCATCTTGCTATCGCATATTGATAAAATTCACGCTCACAGCGGCGGCAATCTCAAAGCCGTGCGCGGTGTTTCCTTGCTCATGATTGCGGTTTAGAATAACCGTATATGACGGCTGAACGGTAACGGTAAGGTATTTTTGTGGCTTATAGGTTCCACGAACAGAAATACGGTTCACATATTCAGGCGTACCAGTCGGAGCAATAGCGTCACGAAGTTCTTTCCAATTTGACTGACTTGATTTATCAGGATATGCCCAATTCGCAAGGTCATCACTGCCATCAGTCATATCAAACTCTGTCTTTTGTCCGCCCCACCCTGTCGCTGCGTACAGTTTTTTGAACACATTGATTCCGCTCTGCTCGCCCCGCGCCATAAAGAGATAGATAAAATCAACAGACCATGCATCGGGCACTTCATAGCCCACCGTCAATTCACCAGAAATCGTGTCGGGACCAAACGGAGAGCCAATCCATTCATAAAAAATTGCCTTATCGCCCATGTTCTCACTATAAGTTCGTACCATCGACCAGTTTGGGCTTTCTTTGATGTACAAGTACGGATCAGCCCAGCTTCCTTCCAAACCGATATGCCAGCGCGCGTTTCCATGCGGAATGAATGTTTCGTTTCCGAATTGTGCACCAAGTCCGTTTGGTGTGGCAGAATCCCCGTAGTGAGAAGTTTCATAGGGTGTCTGGAACTGTGTCATCGCAAATGTTCCGTAGAATCGCGTGTGTTTTACGGGTGTAAATTGCACATTGATGCCAAAATAATCGCATGTGTGAGATTCAGGATCGTCATCATCTGGATCATACTCACGCCATGCCGCAATTCCATGAAAAATCATCCATGGATTCAGATAACGCAGTTCAAGCGGGGCGTTCACCAAAAGTCCTTCCATAAAGGTAATCTGGAATTTTTTGAAAAGCCGTGCTTCTATCTGGTGATGATACATATATTTATCGACATTGAACTGAGAAACAGCCCCCGTATATTTGAAAGCAGGCGAATACAATTCAAGCTGCGCATACGACACGCCGGTGAGATACTCAGACCAAATCATTGAGCCAGTGAGCGTTCGCCCGATAGACCTGCTTCCTTTTCCAATCTGAAAGCCGATTCCTGTTTTTTCGGTGAACATAAAGCCCGTTGAAAAATACGAGTTGTCTGGAAAGTTGATGTCAAAATGATCGGCAGAATAAAAAATATTCGTATAATTGTTGTTGTGAAGCGAAGCTCCCTTATTCTGCGCAAGAATTACATCCATTTTCATGGTCACATAATCACCGCATCCAATAGTCGCAGGAACATCGAGCATCGGTTGGCGTTCATATCGGTCATACACCCAATCAATATCATCGCTCGTCTTGTAAAAGCCTGCGATATTTATGCTTGGCTCAAATCCCACAAACAGAATATCTGAATTCACAAGTTTAAAAGGCTCTTCGGCAAAATAGCGTTCGATTTTATCATATTCCGCACGACCAACATCACTCAACGCATCATAATCGACTTCATCAAGATACAACTGAATCTGCCTGATTGTCGCAGGAGCCGTGCCTAAGAAATTCAAAATTCCCGCCTCAAGAGAAATTTCCGTAACGGAGTCATACACCCAGTGCCCTGCAGGAACAAGGTCTTGAGCACCACGCGCATACATTGAAAATTGCAAGCTGAAAAGTGAAACTGCTAAAAGAAAAAATTTCTTCATATAAAAACTCCTATATGCTTATACCCAGATTTTTATTACAGCGGATGTGCACGGCTTTGACATAGTTTTCAACGAGGGCCGGCGTAAGGCTTGAAATCTTCCATTTTTCGCCCCACTTCACCGCTTCCGCTGTTTTTTGCTTGCGGACTTTTTGATTCGTCAAGAGAAGCATGACTTTTTCGGCAAATTCTTCGACATCATCCTTGACCATAAAACCGCCATGGTCGCCCTGCATCACATCGACTGTACCAAGCTCGCCGATTGCAACGACAGGAAGCCCCGCAAGCATGGCCTCCACCGTAACAAGCCCCTGCGTTTCAGTTTTGCTCGGAAACACAAAGACCTGCGCGAATTTATAAAAATACACCAAGTCATTTGACGGAATATACCCCGCAAATGCCACTGATTTTGAAAGCTTGCGCTCCTGTGCAAGTTCTTGCAATTCTTCAAGATACGGACCACCACCAACGAAAAGCAGTGCCGTTTTGGGATTTTTTTTCTGAACCTGCTCCAGAACATCATACAAAAAAGCAAGATTTTTTTCTTTGACGATGCGCCCCACAAAGAGCAGTACTTTTTTACCCACGAGTTGCGGAAATTTTTTAAGAATCTGAATAGTAAGCGAGCCCTGCCGAATGAGCGAATATTTTTCGCGGCTATCAGGAATACCCGTCGGCAAGATTTCGGGATTTTTTTCGATGCCGTATTCATGAACGACCGAAGCAATTTTTTTAGTCGGTGCAATAATCACATCCGCCCGCTTGAGATAAAATTTCACGACCGAACGACCGATTTTTCTAAGGCTGAAATCAGGCAGAAAGTTCACATAATTGACCAGATAATCTTCCCACATCGTATGGAAAGTAAAAACAAACGGAACTTTGCGATGGAACGAATACAATGCGCCAAAATAGCCGATGACCCATTCAGAATTGACATGAATGACATCAGGCTTAAAAGCGTCCATTGCCTTTTTTACGCGATGCCATTTGTCAAATTTTGCCATACGGTCTTCTTTTGAGATTGCCCGAACTGACCATGAGGGAATGCGCACGATTTTAAACGGAGAAGACTCGTCGCTTGATTTTTCGTCAAAAAAAGCTTTTTTCTGCTGCTCCTCAGAGTATTCAAGGCAGACTATGCAGACAGAGTGACCGAGTTTTGTGAGTTCAGTGGCATAAGAATGAACCGAAACCGTAACGCCGTTGATTCGCGGGTAATACGCATCGGTAAACATCGCGATTCTCATAGAAGTTTTTATTGTAATAAATTGAAGAAAATCTTACAACAAGCTCACTGGGTCAACATCGTACTCAATATACACTTCACTCGGGGATTTGAAATTCTCGCGGAAGGTGTGCGCCATGTAGTGAAGAAGGCTCACCGAGGGGCCGCGAAGAATGATTTGCTGCCTATAATTCGCCGCGATTTTTGAAAGCGGGCACTCGGCGGGGCCTAGAATTTCGGTGTGGCGGGCGGCTTCCTGCAATTTTGAAGCGTTTGCGCGCGCTCCCGCCAAGATTTTGTACAAAATCGCCGCCGCTCCGTTCGCGCCACTGGCAGCCTGTTTTTCGCTCGGTGCGCGGAAGACGAGACGCAACATGCGTGCGAACGGCGGGAAGTTCAGCATCTCGCGCGTTTTCACTTCGCTTTCGTAAAATGCTTCGGTTTTTCCTGCCACGGCGTAGGCAATCGGCTCAGAATCGGGGCAATAGGTCTGAACGAGCACTTTTCCGTCGGGGAAAAACCTGCCCGCCCTGCCTGCGACTTGCGTAATGAGCGCGAAAGTGCGTTCCGCCGCTCGGAAATCGGGCAAATGCAAGCCCGTGTCAGCGAGCACCACGCCCACCAGTTTGAGGTTCGGGAAATTCAAGCCCTTCGCAACCATCTGAGTGCCAAGCATGATGTCGTATTCGCCTTTTTTGAACGCATCGAGTTTTTCGGTAAGCTCGCCCTTGTGATTCAAGGAATCAGTGTCCACGCGCACGACACGCGCATTCGGGAATTTCGCCTTCACTTCCGTTTCGATGAACTCCGTGCCAAAGCCAGAATAGCCCACATCGAGCGAACCGCATTCGGGGCATTGTTGTGGCGGAGCGACCGAGTAGCCGCAATAGTGACAGCGAAGCCGCTTTTCCGCTTTGTGGAAGGTGAGCGAGACGGAGCAGTTTTTGCACTTAAGCTCAAAGCCGCACGAGTTACAGCGGAAAAAGTGAGTGAAGCCGCGGCGGTTCAAAAAGAGAATCGTCTGCCGTTTTTGCGCAAGCGTTTCTTCGATTTCTTTTTGCAGAACGGGAGAAATCGCGCCGTCAATCGAAAGTCCCGAAAGGTTCACGCATTTTATTTGAGGCATTGCCCCGCCCGCAAGGCGGCGCGTGAGGACATGTTTTTTGATTCCGCCCGTTTCCATTAAGTGCCACGCTTCCACGCTCGGGGTCGCGCTTCCCATCAAAAGCGGGATTTTCTTTTTGCTACAACGATACATGGCGACCTGCCGAGCATGATAGCGCGGCGTATTCCCCGATTTATACGAGCCGTCATGCTCTTCGTCAATGATAATCATGCCCAAATCAGGCACGGGCGCAAAGACCGCGCTCCTCGCCCCGATGACAATACGCGCCTCCCGATTCAAAATCCGCCGCCACTCAGAAAGTTTTTGGCTCGGCGTAAGACCAGAATGCAAGACGGCGGCAGTGTTCCCAAAACGCGAGACAACTGCCTCAATCACTTGCTTCGTAAGCCCGATTTCAGGCACAAGGTAAATCACGCCCTTCCCTTGTGACAAAAGCCGCTCACAAACTTGCATAAACACTTCGGTCTTACCAGTGCCCGTCGCACCGTAAAGGTAGTGAAGATTTGAATCCGAAGTCACAACTTCATCCACCGCTTGTTTTTGCTCATCACTCAGCTCACGCGCTTTTGTCTCAGGCGATTCTTCCAAAAACGAAAAACCGCCCGCGTCACTCTCACGCTTTCCGCTCGGAATCATCGCGCTCACCGATTCGCCCACCGAACAAAGGTAATAATGCGACACCCAGGCGGCAAGCTCGGAAAGTTCCTCGGTAAAAATCGGCTCGTCGTCAAGAATGCGCAGAATCGGGCGGATTTTGCTTTCTTCCACGGGGCAATCGCTCGGCAAAGCATCGCTTTCAGAAATCACAAAGCCCGTCATGCGGCGGTTGCCGAATTTCAAGTCCGCGCGACAGCCCACACGGCTTTTGTTCTCCGCATTTTCACAGTCAAGGTAGGTGAACGACTGGTTGATAGGAATATTCAATACGATTTGAAGAAAGCGTTTTGACATATGCGACTGACAAAATCTTCGCTAAAGAACGAACATTTGTCAAGTTTACAGCATGTCTATAAATCGCGCAAATGCCGCTCTTCCTTCCGCCGTGCATTTGTACACGCCCGCATGCTCCAGAACTTTGCTGAACACATGGCCGACCTCTTCTTTGAGCACGGAATCGACTTTTTCTTCAGTCATCGAAGCAAAATCGTACTTTGTGCAAAGTTCTGCGACCCAATCGGCATGTTTTGAAAGATTTTCGTCAGAAGAAATATCTTTTCCAGAGCGCATGGCTTCATTCAAATCAGAAAGTTCCGTCTTCAAGCGACCGGGCAGAATCGCAAGCCCCATCACTTCAATCAAGCCGATATTTTCTTTTTTGATGTGGTGCAGTTCCGCGTGCGGGTGATATACGCCCAGCGGATGCTCTTTCGTGGTGATATTGTTGCGCAAAACTAAGTCGAGTTCAAATAAATCGCCTCTCTTTCGTGCAATCGGGTTCAACGTGTTGTGCTTTTCGCCGTCGGTTTCGGCAAAAATGAAGGCTTTTTCGTCAGAATACACGCGCCATTTTTGCAAAACATGCTCGGCAAATTCCACGAGCCGTTCTTTTTGGCTAGAAGAAATGCGAATCACGCTCATCGGCCAGAGCACGATTCCCGCGTTTACATCTTCAAAACCTTTGACCGTGAATTTTTTCTCAATCGGAGCGCGCGCCATTGCAAATTCGTACGCGCCGCCCTGAAAATGGTCGTGCGTTAAAATCGAGCCGCCAACAATCGGCAAATCGGCATTGCTTCCAATCGTGTAGTGCGGGAATTTCGCCACAAAATCCAACAGTCGCTCGAATGTCTTTTTGGTGATTGCCATTGGCGAATGCTCGTAATTGAACACGATGCAGTGCTCGTTGTAGTACACATACGGCGAATACTGAAAGCCCCATGTTTCACCCGCAAGTTCAATCGGAATGATACGGTGATTTTCACGCGCAGGATGATTGACGCGCCCCGCATAGCCCACATTTTCTTTGCACAAAAGGCACTTCGGATAGCCTGCCTGCTTCATCAGTTTGGCGGCGGCAATCGCCTTCGGGTCTTTTTCGGGCTTTGAAAGGTTTATCGTGATGTCCATGTCGCCATAGGGCGTTTTTGAAATCCACTTTACGTCCTTGCACACACGGTAACGACGGATGTAATCTGAATCCTGCGATAATTTATAGAAGAAATCGGTCGCCTCTTTGGGAGATTTTTTATACAACTCGTTGAATTGCTTGATGATAACGCTCGGCTTATCGACCAAAACGCTCATAAGACGCGTGTCGAACAAATCACGGTACACCACGCCCTCACCGCCCGTCAGATTTTTAGAAACGGCGTAATCAAGGATGTTTTTGAGAATGTCTTCAAGGTCACTCACTTCAACATTTGGAAGAGAAGCGGCATCTTCATCAGTTTCAAAGCCGTCAAGACCAAGAAGAAGAAGAAGCTGGTTCTTTGCGAAAATGACATCATCGTTTTGAATGAGATGTGTATTCAATCCATATGAAACTAAGCGGTTGATTTCAGTAAAAATGCTCATACGGATATTGTGCAACCGATTGCGCAAATTGTCAAGAAAAGAAATTCACTCATACTTCATAAAAAATTTCAAAAAAAATAAAAATTTTTCTAAAGTTTCTAAAGCCCCTCGCCGATACTAACAAGGACAAGTTATGCAGAGAACAGCTTCGTAGAAGAATTTCTTTGCAAGCGAGTCACGAAAAAGGAGACGGATGTAGCCTTGTAATACTGAAGTTTCCTTTTTCAAACAGACTGAAAAGGATTTTAGTCTGAAACACATTTCCACGGAGGAAAACACTATGGTCATTAACCACAACATGTCCGCAATGTTCGCTGACAGACAGCTCGGCGTAACAGGTCTTAGTCTTTCAAAAGACATGGAGAAACTCTCTTCAGGAGAAAAAATCAACCGCGCAGGAGACGACGCTTCAGGATTGGCAGTATCTGAAAAGATGCGCAGCCAGATTCGTGGTCTCAACAAAGCCTCAGAAAACGCTTTGAATGGCATCAGTTTCATTCAGGTAGCAGAAGGCTACTTGCAGGAAACAACTGACATCATGCAGCGTATCCGAGAACTCGCAGTTCAGTCATCAAACGGAATTTATTCTGATGAAGACCGAATGCAGATTCAGGTTGAAGTCTCACAGCTTGTTGCAGAAGTTGACCGCATTGCTTCACAGGCACAGTTCAACGGTATGAACATGCTCACCGGACGCTTCGCTCAGAGCCAGGGTGAAAATGCAGTTACTGCTTCTATGTGGTTCCATATCGGAGCAAACATGGATCAGCGCATGCAGGTATTCATCGGCACAATGACCGCAGCAGCACTTGGTGTCCGCGATGTTGCAGCTGAAGAGATTCTGACTCTCGCAACACCAGAATCAGCAAACCGCGCAATCGGCACTCTCGATGAAGCTCTCAAAAAGATTAACAAACAGCGCGCAGACCTCGGTGGCTATCAGAACCGCATGGAATATGCAGTCAAAGGCCTCGATGTAGCCGCAGAAAATCTTCAGGCTTCAGAATCAAGAATCCGTGACACAGACATGGCTGAGCAGATGGTAGAATTCACAAAGAATGAAATTCTCCAGCAGGCAGGAACTGCAATGCTCGCTCAGGCAAACACTCAGTCACAGAATGTCTTGTCTCTGCTTCGATAGTGCATTATAATTTTCTTGGAAGAGTCTGGTGACTTTCTCACAAAATAGAGATTTTGGGGATTCATTTAAGGCTCTTTCAAGAAATTTTCGCGGATTTTTGCTCTACCCTCTTTCTTTTCTTCAAAAATCCCGCTATAATGATTATAGATATTTACTATTTGTCATGCTGAATTTATTTCAGCATCTTAGATTCTGAATCAAGTTCAGAATGACAATATAAAGTCTTAAAACCATTTTGGTGTGAGTTTAGACGCACCTTTTGTTCTTTGAAAAAGTTCTCTTTGACTTTCTGTGACAGCGTAAGTTGATGTTGAAGGCTTTTCAATATCGTCTCCCGCTGTAATAGGTCTAAATCTCTTTCGGGGGCGCAAAAACCGGAAGGAGCCTGCACAGACTGGGACATACAGCACGATGTTGTATCTGTCTTTTTTTTCTTATCATGGAGGACGTACATTATGGTAATTAATCACAACATGAGTTCTTTGTATGCAAACCGCACATTGGGCGTTTCTAACGACCAGTTGATGGGAAACATCGAAAAACTCAGCTCAGGTCAGCGCATTAACAAAGCTGGCGACGACGCTTCAGGATTGGCAGTATCTGAGAAGATGCGCAGCCAGATCCGCGGATTGAACCAGGCTAACCGAAACATCGAAAACGGCGTTTCGTTTATCCAGGCTACAGAAGGATACTTGCAGGAAACAACTGACATCCTTCAGCGAATCCGTGAGCTCGCAGTTCAGTCAGCGAACGGTATCTATTCAGACGAAGACCGCATGCAGATTCAGGTGGAAGTTTCACAGCTTGTCGCCGAAGTTGACCGCATTGCTTCACAGGCACAGTTCAACGGAATGAATATGCTCACAGGCTCATTCGCTCAGAATTCAGACCGCATTATGCAGTTCCAAATTGGAGCAAATGTTGACCAGAACGAACGTGTATATATCGGCACAATGACCGCTCAGTCACTCGGTCTCAAAGGAGCACAGGGTTCAGAAGAGGGCATTGGAATCGCAACCCCAGACACAGCTAACATGGCGATTGCAACTGTCGACGAAGCACTCAAAAGTGTTTCTAAACAGCGTGCAGATCTTGGTGCATACCAGAATCGCTTTGAAATGGCTGCAAATGGCGTAAGTGTTGCTGCCGAAAACCTTCAGGCTGCTGAATCACGCATCCGTGATACAGACATGGCTTCTGAAATGGTTGAATACACAAAGAACCAGATTCTTACACAGTCTGGAACCGCTATGCTCGCACAGGCAAACAGCCAGTCACAGAATGTCTTGGCTTTGCTCCGATAAGGCTTGCTAGCACACAATAAATCGCTTGCGTTTGCCATATAAGAGACTTCTGGATGTTGTCTTTTGACAAACAAAAGCGTAAGAGGGAAAGGTGCGCCCCTTTTCCTCTTTAATTTCAGGAGGAACAGCCCATGAATATTAGTTCAGTCGGGCAGAATTTGGCAATGGATGGCCACTTCGCGTATAACTCCGGAGCAGCAAAAGCTGTAAAACCAGCCGCGCCCATAAAGCCGGCAGAAGTTCCAATGGCAGATGCTGCCCAAGTGGTACAGAACATTACAAATAATCTTGCCCAGGTCAAAGAAGATGCAAAACAGCTTCAACGATTGTCCGATGTCGTTATGGGGCGTAAAGTCCAGTTTAACGTCAATCAGGAATTAAATCAGGTTGTAGTTTCTATCGTTGACCCGTCAACAGATAAAGTCATCAAGGAGATTCCATCTCAAGACTTGCAGAAACTAAAGGTGCGAATCAGAAAAACCATCGGTCTTCTGTTCGACGAAATGATTTAATTTTGGTTTTCTGTAATCTGAGGGGATATTACTATGGCTGAAATTTCAATACCTGGAGTCAGTGACAAATATAAAACAAACGATTATATTGACGCACTGATGAAAAAAGAGCGTATTTCTCTCACTCGTGAGCAGGAATCGCTTGACAGGTACAAAGAGCAGCAGGGAGCGTGGCGAGGTCTAAACCAAAAGATGTCCGCACTCCGCGACAGCACTAAAACACTCTACTCTTTTGAAAACCCTTTCAATAATAAAATCGCCTCATCAACGGACGAACGCGCCATCACTGCAGAACCAGGCCGCGATGCAAGTCTTGAATCATTTAAAATCGATGTCATTCAAGAAGCCACCGCAGACCGTTTTTTATCCGCAGAAATCAACAAAAATCTCAAAGTGCCCAAAGGCGTGTACACCTTTGAAATCGGCGAAAAGAAAATAACTTTCAATTACAAAGGCGGTAAGCTCTCTGATTTCGTTACCGCAATGAACAAACGCGGCGCAAACACGCTCAAATTCTCCCTCGTCGGCGTGAGCAACGGAAAGTCCGCGCTTTCAGTCGAATCATTAAAAACAGGCGAGGCAAACAGGCTCGTTTTAAAAGATGACGCGCTCACCTTCGCGTTAGAGCATAAATTAGTCCAAAAATCTAAAAATGAAGTCGTTTCATTCGGCTCATCACTGCAAGAATTTGAAAAACCAGTTGACGAATCAACCGTTCCCAACGCAAAACTTCCCGAAACAGAGCAGGCAGGCATGCCCCCACTCACCAAAACATTCGTTGACTATGACGAAGATTCCCAGAAATTCATCGTGCCGCCACGAAGCGGCTTTACCGTCAACATTCCAGACGAATACCTTTCCACTTCAAGCGAAGTGTTTGAATTCACTTACTCAACGCAAGAAGTCGAGGATTTAACCGAAGAACTTAACATCAAGCGCACTACGCGCCCAGAACTTCCAGACGCAGGTGTCGCCACTTTCAAAACGGTCACGGTGCAGAATGAGCAAAGCGAAACAGAGCTTCCGCCCATTTCCCAAGAGCCGCTTGTTCCAATCACAGGACAGGAAGATTTTTATATTCACAATAAAGACGGAAGCGAAGTCAAAATCGACACGGCAAGTCTTGTGCTTGACGAGCAATCTGGCGAAAAAACAATTTCCATTCCGCTCAAAGAATACCCCGAAATCGAAAGCATTGTCGTGCGAAACCGAAACACAGGCACGCAAGTTTCAATTTCACAATTTGCCGCATACGACTCAAAAAAGAATCTCGGCTACTCGCCAGTTAATCCCGTTTCAGAAGCAAAAGATGCCATCATCAAATACGAGGGAATCACCATTACCCGTCCAGAAAACAAAATCGACGATGTTGTTCCCCATGTCACGCTCAATGTAAAGGCTCCCACCAAAGAAACGGCGACTATCGATATTTCAAGCGACAAAGAAAGCGCAAAAAATTCACTCATTGAATTCGTTGGCCGCTACAATCAGGTGCTTGCCGAAATGACGATTTTAAGCGAAAACAAGCCCGAAATCATCTCTGAGCTGGACTATCTTTCTGATTCAGAAAAAGAAGAAGCCGAAAAAAAACTCGGCATGTTCCAGAACGATTTTTCACTCACGAACGGAAAATCTTCACTCCGCTCAATCGTCACGGCAAACTACCGCTGGGCAGACGAAGCCACCATCACCATGCTCAACCAAATCGGCATTTCAAGCAGGGCTTCGGGAAGCACGGGCGGCTATGCGGCAAGCCAGATGCGCGGATACCTTGAAATCGACGAAAAAAAGCTTGACTCTGCCTTAGACCAAAACATGGACGAAATCAAAAACCTGTTCGGCTACGACTCAAACGGCGATTTGGTCATCGACTCAGGAATCGGCTTTGCAATCGACAGACAGCTTACCAGCTGGACACAAAGTGGCGGCATCATCGCAAGCAAAAACTCAGGAATCGACACAAAAATCAAAGCATCCGAATCCAACATCAAGCGGCTTGAAGGGCAGCTTGCGGCAAAAGAAGCCCAGCTCCGCAATAAATACGGTCAAATGGAAGGAACGCTCAACAATTTAAACGCTCAGTCTACCAGCATCACCAATTTTGCCAATGGCGGCCGTCCACAGCAATAAAATTTGTCGACAACGCACAAATTTAGTGGTATACTGTTCTAAGGATTTTTTATGGAATTTTTTGTAAACAACGAAAAGCTTGATATTGTTCTCGAAGATGAAAAAACAGTCGGCGATGTTTTAAAATCATTTGAGGCCGAATGTGAAAAAAACAATGCCACCACAATCAATATCGTTTTAAATGGCAAAAATATCGGCGCAGAACAATTTGATTCAATTTTTACAGAGCCGCTCAAAGACGACACAAAACTAGAGCTTACCATCATCACACAGGACGAAATCAAAACAGCATTTCAGGGCCAAATCGAAGAATCTGAATCGCTGACTAACGAACTTACGGAACTTCCCGTCAAATTGCAAAGCGGCAAGGACAAAGAAGCCACCTCGTTAATCGCAAAACTCGCAGACTTCATCGAAAAATTCTGCCACACGGCTACCCTGTCCGCGCTTTTTCCATCGCTCTATGAAAAACTTTCCATCGATGGCAAAACGGTAAATGAATTTTTCCAGGATTTTTCCCAGATTTTGAATGATTTTGAGCAGGCAATCACTTCTCAGGATACCGTTTTAATGGGAGATTTAGCGGAATACGAAATCAGCCCGCGTCTTGAATCAATCACTAAAACAATAAAGGAGCTTTAAAAATGACTGGTCTACCACTTTTTTTGTTGCAAACAGGCTCTACGATTCAGGCACGCGCCGAACTCAATGTTTTTAAAGTCGCCATCATTATCGTTGCAGTCGTTTTTGTAATCGCGCTTATTTACATCATCTCGCGCTCAATTACAAGCTACATGAATTCTCCCGCCTACATCGAAAAAAAGAAGAATCGCCCCACATCGCTCAAAGATATTACAGAGATTGCAACATCTTGTACGCTCGTAAAAGAAGAAAGAGATGTTCTCATGAAAATCTGCAAAACGCACCCCACCCCGAACATCAAATATCTTGTGCATGATTATATCGCAATGCATGACTTCATCAAAGAACAATTCAAAGCATTCGATTTATCACATGACGAAATCGGCAAGCAGCACTTGTTTGAAATGCAAAAAAAGCTTTTCAAGATATTCCGTCAGCAAGGGCTCATCAAAAATTCAAAAAATCTTTCGGACAATACCGTTTTTACGCTCACCGTTGCAAAAGGATTCCATCATAAATTGCAAATGATTGAGAATAACAGCGAGGCAATGATTCTTGTCATTCCGAACACGCTCAAACAGGACGAATTTCCAAAGCCGCTCGAAAAAATCAATTTCATTTTTGAGCTTGATGATGGCACGCCGTACAATCTGGAATCCCGCGTTGTCCGCTACCAAACAGGCAAAGACAACACGCAGCAAATGGTCATCGTCCATTCTGACAAAATTTCTCCGCTTCAAAAACGAGAACAAGAACGAGCTGAACTCAATCTTCCATGCAAATTCCATTCGGTCAAAGTTTCGGTCGAAGGAACTGGCAAAAAAGAACGAATCAACTATATTCCTTCAGAAAAATCATACGAAGGCGTATTGGAAGACATTTCGACTGGTGGATGCCGATTGGTGGCAAATATTCCAATCAAAGCCGAACAGCATATTTATATCGACGGACCGTTCAACGCAAAGCAGAATGATGTCGCAGTCGGTACGATTGTGCGCACCACCAAACGAAGCGATGGCATTTTCATCCTTCATATCAAATTCATAAAGATTGATATAAAGGTCACGAACAGAATTCAGGCGATGGTCTGCAAATACGACGAGTAGTTGTGTTGCAGGATTTTCAACCCTTGACGGAAATACAATTATAGGTTATTTTAAAGGTTATGCAGGTTTTAGAACTAAATCAAATCGTACCGGATCCTAGTTACATCTACTACCGAAGGAATTACGCTGCAGTTGCAAAATTGCAAATGCTTTCTAAAACAATTGACATAAAAATCTCTTTCACCATAGAAATGGGACCGCTCGGTGATAAAGTTCTCTATGTGGATATTGAACCAGGCGAAGATATTGATTATCCGCTCATTCCCGTAAAATCTGCTCTCAAAACCCACATTCTCAAAATGGATGACGAGGGGCTGCTCCCGTGTCCTTAACCTTTCATACTCATTCTGCCAGCGAAACGATTGAACTTGGCAAAAAAATCGGTTCGTTCCTTAAAAAAGGTGATATTATCGCCATGCAAGGCACACTTGCCGCAGGAAAAACCACGATTACAAAAGGCATTGCCCTATCACTCGGCGTTCAAGACGAAATCACAAGCCCTACATTCTGTCTCATTTCTGAATACGAAGGCAAAATGACCCTCTATCACATGGATGTGTACCGATTGGAAGGTGGCGATGATTTTATCAATCTTGGCGTGGAAGATTTAATCTATGGGAACGGTGTATCGCTCATTGAATGGAGCGAAAAAGTCATGAGTGAGCTTCCCAAAAAAACGATAATTCTTCGACTTGAGCCAATCGAAGGAACAACAGAGCGAACGATTACGCTCGAAAACTGGCCATATGGTGAAATAAAATGAAAGCACTCGTAGTTGATGCGGCCGCAAGTTGTATGACAATCGCCGCAAAAAATGATGATATAAAAGCTACTCTCTCGCTTGACATGGGGCAAAAACAATCACAAAAACTGCTTCCCGCGATTGATTATGTGCTTTCGCAAGTGGAGCTAACGACTTCAAAACTCGACTACATGGCTCTCACAAGCGGTCCAGGCACTTTCACGGGCTTACGACTCGCGTTCTCTGCGCTCAAAGCGATTGAACTTGCGACAAACACACCGATTTATGGAGTGCCCACATTGGACTGCTACGCTTTCCCGTATAGCAATTTTGACGGCACGGTCGTAAGCATAATCGATGCCAAAAAAGACCAGTTTTTTGCCGCCATCTACAAAAACGGTGCTGTCATACAAGAAGCCGCAGACACAACAGCAGAAAAAGTTGCGGGACACGTAACTACCGATAAAAAGATTCTGCTTGTAGGCCCAGATGCTGCACTTTTTGCCGAAGAACTCAAAAAAATCGCCCCCGCACTCCCCCTTTCTGTGTATGCTTCAGAGCCTTTCCCTACAGATTCACTGTTCACCATAGCCGAAAAACAGATTTCGGATAAAAAGCCCCCTCTCGCCGATTACGATGGTCCTGTCTACCTCAGAAAATCAGAAGCTGAAATAAAACTCGAATCTGAGTCACAAAAATAAATCGATTTCACCGTTTTCAAGCCTTCTCTCTTCTTTTTCTCTAAACTTCATTCTCTAAATTCCGATAATCAAAAAGAATAAAACTTTTTGGGGAAATCAATGTCGGAAGATAAACTTGAGCAGAACGGAACTACTGACACAATAATCGCGCAGAAAGAAAATCTCGTTTCTGTCATGCAGGAAGAAAATGTGCTTTTGGATAAAATTTTAGAGCAGCAGACTCTTTTGCATAATTGTGTCAAAGAAAAGGACTGGGATGCCCTCAACCGGAACATTGAGAATCTCCAAAATTTAAGCGACCAGTTCGTGGAGCTTGAAGAAAAACGCATGACATTGAGTGCTGATGTTGATATGGCTCAGGATGTCGAAATCTCTCCCGTGTTGAGCGAGGTGAGGGGAAAGCTTCAGAAGTCGAAGGTGGAAAACAAGGTTTTGAACGAGTACATTTCCACCACGCGGAAGTTCTTGCAGGGCGTGTTCGATTCGGTCGTGCCGCAGAGAAGGAATGTCCTTTACTCAAACAAGGGGCAGATTGTAAAGCCTGAGCTGAGCAGCGTTGTGCTCAACCAGATGATTTAAGTTGGTAATAATAGAGGAGAATAGATTATGGCGAATTCATTTGCAGCGATTGAGATTGGAAAGCGAAGCCTCATGGCTCACTCGACGCAGATTAACACTGCCGGTCACAATATTTCGAATGCCGACACCGAGGGATACTCTCGCCAGCGCGTTCAGATTAAGACATTCGACCCGATTTACCGCCCTGATTTGGAGCGTGAGGAGCGGGCGGGGCAGCTCGGTCAGGGAACGAGCGTTGAGAGCATCAACCGCCTTCGCGATGAACTTCTCGACCAGCGAATCGTGGCGCAGACGAACCAGGAAACGTACTGGACGACACGCGAAAAATATTACACGATGATTGAGCAGGTCTACAATGAGCCTGATGAAATTTCAATCCGCTCAAATATGGATAAATACTGGCAGAGCTGGCAGGAACTTTCGGTGTACCCTGAAAGCCAGGCGGCTCGTCAGGCGGTGGTGACGCGCGGTGAGACTCTTGCCGAGAGCATTCAGCAGCGATACACGGCGTTGAGCGGAATCGGAACGCTCATCAACGGCGACATTGAGGCGACCGTAAAGCAGATTAACACCATTACCAAGCAGATTGCGGAATTGAACGGCGAAATCGTGAAAGTTAAGGCGATGGGCGACAATCCGAACGATTTGCTTGACCGCCGAGACTTGCTCGTGGAAAAACTCTCAGGCTTGGCGAACATCACGACCGACACGCGCGACAACGATGAATTCATGGTTCACCTTGAAGGAAATATTCTCGTGCAGGGGCATATTGCGCGCTCTTTTGATATTGAGCCGATGACAGACAACAACGGCTACAGCCGCGTGATGTGGACTGACACGAAAAACACCGTGCAGGTTTCGGGCGGCACTTTGGGGGCTTTGCTTGAACTGCGCGATGTGGATATTCGCTCTGAGGTTCAGACTTTGAACACCGTGACGATGAACTTTGCCGACCTTGTGAACGATGTGCATAAGGCGGGAATTGGCATGAACAATGTGACGGGGCTTGATTTCTTCGTGCAGCATCCATTTGTCACGAGCGTAAACGGAAACTACGACCGAAACGGTGACGGCGTTGACGACCATTCATATATTTTCAGATTTACGGGCACGAATGAGCTCAATCCGCAGGAAAAAGTCGGGCTTGAAGGCACGATGACGCTTTCCGGGAAGAGCGGCACGATTTCCGTTCCCTACCATGCGACTGACACGATTGAAGAAGTCGTTGCTCGAATCAACGATTCAAACGGCGAAGTGAAAGCCTACCTTGACCGCGAAAATCACCTCGTCTTGAAGGCGACCACGGCACAGGAGATGGAAAATCCCGATTTCGTAATCCGCCATGTCGAGGATTCTGGCATGTTCCTCACCGCATATTCAGGAATCTTGCAGGGAAGCGGGGCGGAAAACGCGTATGATTTTGCCCAAGCGGACGCAGTGAATGCGCTTCGCGGCTCATTTGCGGTCGCTCCCGTGTTGAATCCGGCGGGCTATATCGCAGTGAATGACGAGATTAAGGGCGATGTATTGAGCGTTGCGGCGGCATACCCGAACACGCAGGGAAAATCAATGATTGGCGACGGACGGGCGGCAGTTGAAATCGCCGCAATCCGAAACACCGCCGTGATGATTGGAAAAGACCGCACTTTCGACGACTACTTTGCGAATTCAGTCACGAATGTCGGCTTGAAAGGCGAGCAGGCTGAGATGAACATGCTGAGCCAGAACGCAATCATGGACGACCTCAGAAACTTGCGCGACTCAATCAGCGGCGTGAACATCGACGAAGAACTTGCCGAAATCATCAAATTCCAGCACGGCTACAACGCCGCGGCGAAATTCGTCAGCGTAATCGATAGTTTGCTCGACACGGTGATTAACAGACTGGGAGTGTAATATAATCCACAGATTCACATAGATTACACAGATTAAAAATAATAAAATTTAGAGAAATGTAATCTCTAAAATATAAAATCTGTGATAATCTTTCTAATCTGTGGATGGATTTCTAAGGCCTTGCGTCGCGCAGGGCTTTTTTCTTCGGCTTATTACATTCTTGCTAGGAACGGCACGAGCACGAGAGACATTGCGTCTTTGAGGACTGCGAGCGTTGCTTTTGCAAGGGCAAGGCGGGCAGCCTTTAAATCCGCATCTTCTGCGCTCATAATCGGGCATTGCTGGTAGAATTTTGAGAATAATTTTGCCAAATCATACAAATAATTTGCCATAACAGACGGATCTTTGTTTTCTGCGGCGCGGGCGACCGTTTCAGGGTATTCTCCCAAGCGTTTGATTAAATCCCATTCTTCGCCAGATTTGAGTGCCTGTGCCGCATATTCTGGAGAAGCAGGAAGTGAACCTTCTGTTTCGGCCTTTCGCAAAATGGAAGCGATTCTCGCTCCCATGTATTGAAGATACGGCCCTGTGTTTCCGTTAAAACTCAAACTTTCTTCTGGATTAAACACCATATCCTTAATCGGGCTGACTTGCAAAAGATAGTAATGCAATGCCGCTAAGGCAACTTTTTCTGCAACTTCGTCTGCGTTTCCGACTTCTTCTTCTCTGCCTTTTTCTTTGATAGCTTTAAGCGCGTCGGCATGAAGCGAGTCAATCAAATCATCCGCATCAACAACCGTGCCTTCCCTACTCTTCATTCGTCCGTTCGGAAGATTTACCAAACCGTACGCAAGATGATATAATTTGTTCGCCCAATCAAATCCCAGTTTTTTGAGAATGTAGAAGAGCACTTTGAAGTGGAAATTTTGCTCGGTTGCGACAACATACACGAGTTCGTTAAATGCCCAGTCATCGTGGCGAGAAATTGCCGTGCCGATGTCCTGCGTGATGTACACGCTCGTGCCGTCTTTCCTAAGCAAAACCTTTTCGTGGTCTTCGCCATCTCTGCCTTTTCCAACGACCTCTGTGACATCAACACGAACAGAGCCGTCTTCTGCTTTGAAGAACACGCCTTTTTCGAGTCCTTTTTGAATTTCGTCCTTGCCTTTGAGGTATGTTTCGCTTTCAAAATAAAACTGGTCGAATTCAACACCCGTACGCTTGTAAGTTTCCATAACACCGTTGAATGTCCAGTCGTTCATTTTTTGCCAAAGTGCATGCGTTTCTGCATCTCCAGCTTCCCATTTTCTAAGCATTTCTTCTGCTTGTTCCTGAGCCTCTGGATGAGCGGTTTCTGGCTTGTCTTTTTCGCCTTTTAAATAGCGGTCGAATTCAACATAGCACTGACCGACAAAGTGGTCGCCTTTTAAGCCAAGTTTTTCTGGAGTGTCGCCATTTTTTTCGTGGAAGAGCTTGTATGCGAGCATCGATTTACAGATATGAATACCGCGGTTGTTGATGAGGTCAACTTTGTAAACTTCTGCACCTGCTTTTTTGAGAATCCTGCTGACTGACTCACCAAGCGCGTCGTTTCGCATATGCCCCAAGTGAAGTGGCTTGTTTGTGTTCGGAGAAGAGAATTCAATCATGATTTTGTGACCTGCAAGCGCGACCTGCCCGTTTTGAGCGATTGTGCCGTAATTTTTGCCTTCGGACTCAATTTTTGAGAGAATCGCACTGATTGCACCGGCTTTGTCCATTTTAAGATTGACATACGAACCAACTGCCAAAACCTCGCCCAGAGATTTTGCAGTCTCACCGATTTTTGCCACCACTTCCTGCGCGATTTGGGGAGGAGCGATTTTTAAAGACTTTGCGAACATGAACATGGGAGAACCGATGTCGCCCATCTGGGGATTTGGCGAATCTTGCACGACAATTTTTTCTGCCGTGATTTTTTCTAATTCAATACCCTTTTCTTGCATAATTTGATTGATTGAAGCAGCCAAAATGTCTTTAAATTGTGTTTTTACATCTGCCATATAAAATTCTCTTCACTAAAAATGGATTTTAGTATATTATAGAATATCTACATGAATTTTGCTAGTAGAGTGAGTTTTTCTATTTTTTTGCTCGCTGCAATGTCATTCGTACATTGCAGCAGGAGTTTTACCGTGAATACAAAAGTAATTGACCAGTATATTGACGATTTAATGACAAAATCAACCGCAGAAATTCCCGTATGGAATATCGAAAAAGCGCGGGCTGGGTCAAAATCAGGCTGGGATTACATTGATGGGTGCATGATTATGGCTCTCTTGGAGCTTTACGATACCAGCAAAAACGAAAAATTTCTCAAATTCGCAGACTACTACGAAGATTACCGCATTCAGGACAATGGAACAATTAACGGATATTCAAAAAGCGAGTGGAATATCGATTCTATCAACGGCGGTAAAAATCTTTTCCCGTTGTATTCACTCACTAAAAAAGAAAAATATCGCCTTGCCCTTGAAGAAATCTACGATCAGGTCAAAAATCAACCGCGCACAAAAGAAGGCAATTTCTGGCACAAAGACATTTACCCCAATCAAGTCTGGCTCGACGGGCTTTACATGGGCTTGCCCTTCTATATGGAATATACAACCACATTCGAAAACGGCAAAAACAAGGATGATATTTACGCTCAATTCTTCAATGTCGAACGAATCATGAAGAATCCTACAGACGGGCTCTACTACCACTGCTACGATGCTTCAAAAACAGCGTTCTGGTGCGATAAAAGCACTGGTCTGTGCGAGAATTACTGGCTTCGTGCGCTCGGTTGGTTCAGCATGGCAATGCTTGACACTTTAAATCACGCTCCAGACAAAGGCAGCGAAAACTGGAACCACTTAAAACAAATGTTCATCAATCTGCAGGATGCTATGCTTAAAATTCAGGATAAAAGCGGCATGTGGTATCAGCTTCCAGCCCTTCCGAATGTCGAAGGCAATTACCTCGAAACATCAGGCACGGCAATTTTTGCCTATTCTTTGCTCAAAGGCTTACGCACGGGCATTCTTTCTGACGAAAAATACAAAACAGCGGGAATCAAAGCATTTGAAGGAATCTGCGAAAAATATCTAAAAACAGACGATGGCGTGCTTTCTTTGGACGGAATTTGCTTGGTCGCTGGCTTGGGTCCAGAAAAGAACCGTCGCCGCGATGGAACGGTTGCCTACTATTTGAGTGAGCCAATCGTCAAAGATGACGCAAAAGGCGTAGGACCGTTCATTTTGGCATATAACGAATACAAACTAATAAACAACTAAACGATAGCCACCGCTTCAATTTCAACGAGCGCATTTTTAGGCAAGGCGGCAACTTCAAAGCAACTTCTTGCCGGCTTACTCACAAAATATCGCTCATAAACGGCATTAAAAGCCGCAAAATCAGAAATATGGGCAAGGAAGCATGTGGTTTTGACGACTTTTGAAAAATCAGAACCAGCTGCTTTTAAAATTTCGCCAATATTTTTGATAGTCTGCTCTGCCTGTTCTTCGATTCCGCTCGCTTCGATTGCATTTGTCTGAGGATTAAGCGGAATTTGCCCAGAAGTATACAAAAATCCGTTCGCAACCACGCCCTGTGAATAAGGACCGATTGCTTTTGGTGCCAAATCAGTTTCGATTGTGTTCATTTTTTCTCCTTTTTAGTGAATTCTAATTATATTGCAAAAAACTGTCAATGAATGACACGCTTCAAAATCCGTATCGCAGCGCAGAATGTTATGGAACTTTATTCATATTCCTATTATAATAAAAATGCATATGCTTCCTTTTATCCACATCTTTTCAAAATCGATTCCCATGTACGGGCTCTGCATTGCAACAGGGCTCGTAGTAGCAAGTGTATGTGCACGCATTCTCACTCAAAAAGAACACAAACCGTTTGAAGACTTCATACTATATGCGGTCATTCTCTTTGCAACGGGGATGTTCGGCGCAAAGCTATTTTTTCTATTCATACAGTTTCCGATTTCAGAAATTCCGCGCCAACTTTTCTATGCAGTCACGAATAAAGAAAACTCCGCATCAGGATTCGTGTTTTATGGAGGAATCGTTTTCAGTATTTTTGGATTTATTATAGCGCGTGCCATCACTAAAAAGCCGATTTTGGACTATCTTCCGATTTTTTCATGCGTTATGCCGATAATGCACGGATTCGGAAGGCTCGGCTGTCTCTGTGCTGGCTGTTGCTACGGCATTCCCTACGATGGCTTTTGCGCCCTGCACTACCACGCTCCGATTTCTGCCGTACAGCGCGACATAGGAATTTTTCCCATACAATTACTCGAAGCCATCCTGCTCTTTATTCTAGGAGCAATTCTCATTATCGGGCGGCAAAAGAAAAAACCGATTTTCAACAACGATGTACTGATTTTATTTGCCTATCTTATTCCCTATGCAATTATACGATTTTTTCTTGAATTCCTGCGAGGAGACAGAGAACGGGGCACCATCCTCATTTTTTCGACATCTCAGTTCATAAGCATTATGGTAGTGATTGTCTCTGTGATTTTTATCATTTTCGCGCAGTCAAAAAATATATATAAAGAAAAGAAAATTGCTTGAAATTTAGTATTTTTTTATGATATACTATGTGCGTTGTTTACAACGATGCCAGGATGGTGGAATAGGTAGACACAAGGGACTTAAAATCCCTCGACAGCTAATACCGTCGTGCCGGTTCGATTCCGGTTCCTGGCAGTTTTGCAAAAGGCTTTCTTTATAAGAAGGCCTTTTTATTTTACTTGGCTGTACAGTCCCGCCATTTCGTCCCGCCATGCGCCACGCTGAACATCGCGTCCTTCCCATTCAATGGTCTTACGAATCGTAAAATGTTTTTGGTCATGCGGATTTTCAAAATAGAGGACGGCAAATCGCCCCTGCCCGATATAGGCAAGTCGCTCCGTAGAAGCAATTTTTTCTGATTCCGAAAGCTTATTCAACACACAATCAAAGTGCACAGGGTTTCCACTTCCCTTGTTTGAGATTGCGCTTGAAATTTCTTCGATTGGCTTTCCACACAATTCACAAGTAACGACATTTTCTTTGAATGCGCGAATTGCATTTCTGGATTCTTCAAGTTCCTTTTGATTGGCGGCAGAAGCGGCAAATCTTCTTCGTTCCTGACGGCGTTCATATGAGCCTGAGCCGCGTTTTTCATGATGAGTCTTTTTTTCTGCACCTTCATGCTTTTCGGTTCGTTCTACCCGTTCGTTTGTATTCTCACGATTATTCCAGTTTCTGTTTCTTGAATGTCGTCTGTCACTTCGACTCATGTCTTCTCCTCAAAGACTGCTGTTCACTGTCTTCTATAATCTTACGGCTTAAAACCTGCGCGATTCTCTGGACTGCGTAATCGATGTACTCAGCATCGTGAATTTTTTGGCGCAATTCCATAACGCGTGGAGAAAATGTTCCGTTTAAAGCAATTGATTTAGAAGAAGTCATACAAACTCCGAAAATGCATCGATAATATGATAAACAGGCGGAAAATCAGGCACATCGATAGCAATAACATCGAATCTGATTTTCCTGTTATTATATTTTCGATATTTTGACAGAAAAAAATAAGCCGTTTTGATAATTTTCTTCTGTTTTCTCAAATCAATTTTTTGTGAAAGCAGCTCTGCATTACCACTCGGCAACGACTTTACTTCCACAAAAACAAGAACATCATCTTTACTCGCAATTATATCAATTTCCCCGCCCCGTGTCCGAAAATTCCGCTCGATTATCGCATAATCATTTGCTTTTAAATATGAGCATGCCCTGTCTTCACCGTAATCGCCCACTTTCTTCGTCGAAAGTCGGTCAGTATGTTCTGTATTCAAGCTTTTGTTTCCGTTTATAATTCCTCAACCTCGTCCAAATCCTCCAGCATATACAGAGAATCAGAATTTTGCGCAGTGATTTTACCTTCTTCTACGAGATGGCCATAGGTAAGCAAATACTCGATATTCCATCGCTGAATTGCATCAATATGATAATTTTTGACGGCTTTTTCTTCTCCAAGAAACATATTTTCGCCATCATCAAAGAAAACTGGGGCAGAAAAACGCATTCCGAGCTTAATTTCTTTACAATCGATTTTATTAAATTTCTTTTCTGACATTTTTTGCCCTCGTTTTATTTATTTTTTAGCATAGCTGAGAATTTCTTGATACAAATCCAAATTGTCGGCAGAGGCTTCTTTTATGAAAGCTTCACACGCGTCCTGATAGGGAGTAATATCTGCAACTTTGGAAACATAAACGCCCGCATCTTCAATCTGTTTGAGAATCTCTGCTTCTTCTTCTTGTGAAATTGTGCGGCAGAATTCACTTGCGTACTTTCCTGCCTCTTGAAGAATAGCCTGCTGTTTTTCTGAAAGCGAATCCCAAGATTCCGTCGTGATGAAAGTTTCCATAATTCCAAGCTGATGGCCGTCAAGGATAATGTTTGGCGCGACTTCGTTGAATTTATTTGCCAAATAATTTGAAAGCGGCTGATCTGCGACATCAACCTGCCCAGTTTGAAACGCGCCGTACAAATCTGAAAAGTTAATTTGCACGCCATTCATTTTAAGATTTTCTGCAATTGCCTGCAAAGCTTTGTCATTTGTGACACGCATGGTAAGACCAGCAAAATCCTGAATAGAATCAAGTTTTTTTGTTGAGAAAAGATGACGGAATCCTTCTTCGCCATAGTACAGACCGATTATATTAAGTCCTTTTTCTTTAGGTTCAAGCAATAGTTTTTTTGCAGTCTCTGAATTCGCGAAATTCCAAAAGTGCTCGCGACTCGAAAAAGTAAAGGGAATTGAAAGAAGACCGTATTTGTCACAACCAAGCGCAACAAGACCTGCGGTGGACTGTCGTGAAATTTGAATCGTGCTGTTCGGCTGTGTAATGAGCTTTCGGACCGTACTGTTATCGCCGAGAATTCCCGAACACTGCAAATCAATTTTTATTTTGCCACCAGAAAGTTCCTCGACCTTTTCTTTAAAAGCCTGATCCGTTCGACCAGCAAGCGTTTCAGGCGGATTAACTTCTGCCATCACAAGCGTGATTTCTTTTTCATTTGATTTTTTATTACACGAAACAAATGAAAAGGCTAACGAAATCGAACATAATAGTATAATATGTTTTCTGAGCATAGATTCCCCCGAATTCTGATTTTTATTATATCAAACTGAATCAAAATATGCTATCTCTCATTTAAAAAGATACCTTTAGAGAGCAAAAACACCCTACACGCTGATTTTTATGCAGTTACGCCCCTTTTTTTTCGCACAATCTGAGATGTAACCAAAAGCACAATCACGCCGATTCCGAAAATGTCCGTGGTTGGACGCGGGTCAATGCAGCACAAGCCCGCCGCAATGAACAAAAGCCGCTCGATGACGGAAAAAGTCGTCTTCAGTTTTGATGAAAGTGCGAAATTGTTCAAAAATCCCGTGTGAGCGAACGCATAACCTTCAAGACCAACCGAAATACCGAACATGCCGAGCAACGCCGTGAGCGTGATTCCGAGGATTGAAAGTGCGTTTGCCCCAATCATGAGCATTGCGGGATTGTAAATGAACATGTACGGCACGATGAACGCACCGATTGCAAGTTTGGTCGCATTCACCGCCGTGCGCATGGGCTTTGCTTTTGCGATTGCCGCCCCCGCGATTGCCGCAAGAGCCACAGGCGGCGTGACATCGGCGATAATGCCGAAATAGAATGCGAACATGTGCGCAGGCAACAACTGTTCTGGCGTGGGAGTTCCCGCCCCGTACACACAGCGCACGATTGCCGTCGCCGTAATCGTTGAAGTGATGAGATAATTCGCCGTGGTTGGCGCACCCATTCCCAATATAATAGAAGAAATCATCGTGAGAATAAGCGTGATGAACAACTGACCGTGCGCGAGTGCGACCAAGCCCGCTCCGAGCTTTAATCCAAGCCCTGTGAGTGTTACCACACCGATGATAATTCCCGCCATGCCACAGGCAATCGCCACGCTGATAATTCCGCGAGCCGCCGCGCAGAGCACATCGACCAAATCATTGAAATTGAATCGCGGCTTTTTCCCTTTTGCGATGTCAATGAACGAAACCGCGATTGCAATCACAATAATCGAAACAATTCCCATGAGCGCGGAATAGGTCGCTGTTTTCCCAGAGCAGAGGAAGTAAATAATCACCACGAGCGGAAGAATCATGTAGCCGCGCGAAAGAAAGAGCGGCAAAAAGCGCGGAATTTCTTCTTTGGGTAAGCCTTTAAGACCGAGTTTGTGCGCTTCCAAATGCACCGTGATAAAAATGCCCGCAAAATAGAGCAAAGCAGGAACAATCGCCGCCTTAACGACCGTAATGTACGGAACGCCCACGCTTTCCGCCATCAAAAACGCCGCCGCACCCATAATCGGGGGCATGAGCTGTCCGCCCGTACTCGCCGCCGCCTCGACTGCGCCCGCAAATTCGCCGCGATAGCCGAGTTTTTTCATCATCGGAATCGTAAACGAGCCTGAGCCGACCGTGTTTGAAACCGAGCTTCCCGAAACCGTGCCGAGCAGAGCCGAAGAAAGAACCGCCACCTTTGCAGGTCCGCCGCTCGCCCCGCCCGCAATTGCATTGCAAGTGTCGATGAAGAACTGCCCGATTCCCGTTTTTTCAAGGAACGCACCGAACAGAATGAACAAGAAAATGAAGGTGGAGCACGCGCCAATCGGCGTTCCCATAATTCCCTCGGTTGTGTAATACAAATGGCTCACCACGCGCGTGAGTTTGTAGCCACGGTGATTCAAAAATCCGGGAAGATACTTTCCGATAAACGCGTAAAGGATAAAGCAACCCGCGATAATCATAATCGGTAAGCCAACAATTCGGCGGCAACTCTCAAACAGCACGATGATTCCCACGATTCCGACCGCAATGTCAAGCGGAGTATACGCGCCTGCACGAACGACAATCTCACGGAAATTGATGATATAATAGCCCCAGCAGCCCGCCCCGATGAACGCCAAAACGACATCGTAGAGCGGAAGCGTATTCTTCGGAAGCCGCTTAAGAGCGGGGAACAGCAAGAACGCAAGGAACTGCACGAAAGCAAGGTGGCTCGCCCGAACGAGCTGGGCAGGGATTCGCCCGCTCAAAGTAGCATAGAGCTGGAAAACGCAGAACGCAATCGAAACGATGACCGTAACCGACTGCCGCCAGCACTTATGCTCGCGATACGCCTGCTCCCTGTCCAAGTCCTTCATGAGAGCCTTCATCTCGTCTTCATTCGTAGTCGGAAGCAAACTCTCCACCAAAGGGCTTTCTTTTGTGTCGTCAATCTCGTCACTCATCACGGTCTCCTTCTACCCCCTCACAGAGCTAAAGAGTTCACAGAGAGAATCTTATATATGAACTATTCTCTGTGGTCTCTGTGAGAAATTTATATTTTCTTCGCCATAAAATAGTTTATCACTGAAACCCGTTTTACCTCAAAAACAAGGCTCGTCTGCGGTTTGAAAAAATCTTTCAGAAAAAACTCTGTGCTAAAATCAGTTTCAAGCGGTGAAGTGGCATTCGTGAGCGTAACGGAATGCTCTGCCACCACACCCACCGCCATTAAAAGCCGTGGCAACACTCGGTGCAAATCTTCTATTACATAGCCGTTTTTTGTCACGCGGAAATGCGCGCCTTCGGTTTCGCTCGCTTCTGGAATTCCCGCTCCGTACGAAACGAACTCCGTCATAAAGAGCTCCAGCTCGCCCGATGCGGTAGGCACATAAAAATCATGCACCCGCCCCTTGTTCACCGAATGGGTATAACTGATTGCAAAGCCCTGCGCAAAAGCAGAGCGAGAATAAATTCTTTCTGAACGATTCTTGCGATTAGAAATTGACAGCACCCGCACCACAGGCAAATTCATGCCGAGCAAGATAATCAGCACCGTCAAAAAAACAATTTTCTTCATTATAGATATAGCCACACGGATTCGAGATTCCTACGGAATCTCTTTAAAATATAATTTTATGATTTTGCGTAGCAAAATCGAATCCGTGTGACATTAAAAAAATTTAATTCAACACGCCGATTTCTTTGAAGTATTTTGCGGCACCGGGATGGAACGGAACAGAAATACCAGTAACTGCTGATTCTGCGCTTACTTCCTTTCCTTTTGCATGAGCCGTGCCAAGTTCTTCAAGGTTCTCAAACAAGGCTTTTGTCATATCGTAAACGGTATTTTCATCAAGATTTGCGTTTACTGCCAAAGTTGCTTTGATTGCAAGCGCTTCGGTATCGACATCAGTGCCTTTGTATGTGCCAGCAGGAATAATTGTCTTTGTATAGAATGAATACTTGTTGCAGATTGAATCTGCCTCAGCTCCATTTACAGGAATAAGAACGAGACCCGCCGTGAACGCAAGTTCCTGCAAAGCCGAGTTCGGAACGCCCGCCGTGATAAAGCAAGCGTCCAAAGTTCCATTTTGCAAGCCTTCTGCAGATTCTTTGAAAGAAAGATTGTTCTTGCTGATGTCATCGAATGTGATCCCATATCCTTCAAGAATCTGTTTTGCGTTGAATTCTACGCCAGAGCCTGCGTCACCGACAGAAACGCGCTTTCCGTGCAAATCAGCGACAGTGGTAATTCCGCTTGATTTTGAAGCCGCAATCTGAACGACTTCTGGATACAAAGTACCGATTGAAGCCAGGTTTGGCAATTTCTGACCTGCGAACATGTCCGAGCCGCGGTATGCGTAATCCATAACATCGTTCTGAACCGTTGCGAATTCCGCATCACCGTTTGAAATAAGGCGCAAGTTCTCGGCAGAAGCACCTGTTGCCTGTGCCGTGACATTCATATTCTCGATTTTTGTGTTCCAGATGTTGGCGATTGCACCACCGAATGGATAATATGTACCAGAAGTACCGCCTGTAGCAAGAATGTAGTTCTTTTTTTCGTTACAACCAGTAACACCAAGAATCAGAGCCAATGCAGCAGAGATTACAGCAATTTTTTTCATCATTTTAATACCTCTCGAAAAAATATTGCTGAATTTTACTATATAACAAGATTTTTTTCAATAAAATGAGAATGTATATGCATAAAAAAGTACAATTCCGCACTTATTTTATTGCTGTTTTATTGATGAAAGTCAGATTTTACCCTATTATAATTTTTCTATTATGACGAAGATTCTTTTTTACTGTTTTTTGATTGCTATGGTTCCACTGATTGAATTACGAGGAGCGATTCCCTCTGGCATCATTCTTTTTACCACAAATCAGATTGAGCTTACACCAGTACGACTTGTCATTCTGTTCGCAACCTGTATGATTGGCAACATGATTCCCGTTCCGTTCATTTTTTTATTTGCACGAAAATTCCTGGAATGGGGACAAAATAAAAAATTTATTGGCAGAATTTGCTCGTTTTTTCTTGAAAAAGGCCACAAAGGCGGTCAGAAACTACAAGAAAAAGCAGGACACGGCTTATATTTTGCTCTCTTTTTATTTGTGGGCATTCCGCTTCCAGGAACAGGCGCATGGACGGGAACATTAGCGGCAAGCCTGCTTGATATGGATTGGAAAAAAACAAGCATTGCCGTTATGTCAGGCGTTCTTTTGGCAGGAGCAATTATGATGACGCTCAGTTTTGGCGTAGCAAGCGTAGCGACTTAAGAATCAATATGCTCGTAATCAGTTCGATCCAAGTCTGAGTTGCGCAATGAAGAGCGCAATTTTTCTTGCAGATTTTCGGCGATGTAACCGCGGATTTTATTGATTGCGTCTGGCGTTGTTGATGTGTTAAACATGATGACAACGAGCAAGAAATCGCCTGCTGATTTGATAGCCGTAATTTTTATATCGACACCAACCTGCGTGCTTTTGAGGTTGAGCGTAACACCTTCGATAATCTGATTGATAAAGACGGCATTTGCCTGTCCGGGCGAAAGTTTTGCCGCAATTCCAACAGAAGAAATATCGATAATCTTGAGTTTGAACATGCGGTTGTCTTTGAGCCAAAGCAAATCCGCCTGCGGTTCGCTCAAACAGTCCGCACGAACATATTTTCGTAAGCCTTTTGCTTCTTTTGCGTCAAGAGCCTTTACGATTTCATGGAACAATGTTTCTGAATCCTGCCCCAGAGAGAGAATGCCCGCGTCAAGCTGTATGCCCGCTATGAAATTCGCCTTTTTTTCGTCGGGGAGCGGAGGCATAAGGACACCTATGTCAAGCGGTGCAAACACATTTTCATCTTCAAAAGACTTGATGAAATTGTGCCAGCCTTTGAGCGTAAGCTGAGATTCAACGATGCAGAAACAGATTGAATCTGCGTTTTTGCGGAGAAGCGGTTTTGCCTTGCGGTAGTCGTCGATTGCGTACACTTCGTATTCCATAAGGCGCAATCGTTCGATGACCTGCTGTTCAAAAGAGACGCTCGGATTGATGAAGAAAACCTTGCGACCATAAATCGATTTGTCTGCGTCTGCCATAAAAATACTCCTATTATGTCCCCCCCCCTACTATACAGAAATTTTGCATATTCTATTGGAAGAGCGGAGTACAGTCAAATACATACTAATTATATACTTAAATTAGTATTTAGACAACAAAAAATTATTCCCAGCCGAAAGTTGCCGGCGGTTTGTTCGTGGCGTCAAAATAGAGCGCGTCAACGAAGGGAAGCACGGCGATTTCGGAAACGATTTTGTTGAGTAAATCGCGGTCAAGCTGGGCAAAACGCGCCGTCATGACATCTTCCGAGCAGACGGGGCGAAGCACGAAGCTTGCTCGCTCAGGGCTAGACGCATACGGCAGGTCAATCGTCAAGTGCTGGAAGATTTTGTCGTACCAGCCTGATTCGTGCAGATTCGTAAGCACTATGTTGTCAACTTCGCGGAGTTGGTCGAGCCGTCGGCGGTCACAGTAGCCTTCCTGCAATTTCAAGTCGCTGTCGCTGAGGGCGGGGTTTTGCCACAGGGCGATAACGCATCGGTTCAAGAGCTTTGCCGAATTCGTGATGGCACTTGATTCGTCCTCGATTTTCTTCCAGTGTTTTGGGAAGTGGCAGAAGCCGTTTTCTTCGTCTTTTTTGAAGCGGAGAACTGCCGGGAAGCGGTAGGTGCGGAAGTCGCCCTGAACGCCCACGGATTTTACGGGAAGCACATATTTTTGCATGGTCGCCGTGCAATGCTCGCAGAAGTGCGTGATTTTGATTGAGTCGAGTTCTTTTTGCGCGGCTTCGAGTTCTTTTTTGTCCTCATCGCTCAAAATGCCGTTTGAGCAGAGCACATTGATTGAAAGTCCTGGTCCTGGAAATGGGTGGCGCATGACGAGTTTATCATCTAAGCCCAATTTTTTTCCCATTGCGCGAACTTCATCTTTGTACAAATCTTTGAGCGGTTCGATAATCAAGCCCTTTGCAATGAGTTTTTGGATTCCGTCGACGCGGTTGTGGTGCGTTTTGATTGTGTGGGAATTTTTCGTGCCGCCCGACTCGATAATGTCGGGGTAGAGCGTTCCCTGCGCGAGCATCCAGTCGTCTTCATTCAATTTTTGCGCCGCAACAACGCTGTCTCGCACGGTGATGAAGTTTTCGCCTACCGCCATGCGCTTTTTCTGCGGGTCGGTAAGCCCTTTGATTGCAGAAAGAAAACTTTCGCTTGCATCTTCAACGATGAAATTATTGAAGCCGAATTTGTGGTATGAATCTGCGACATTTTTGCTTTCGTTTTTGCGCATGAAGCCGTTGTCGATGTGAAGACCGAGCACGCGCTCCTGCCCCAACGCCTTGTTGAGAAGCGCGAATGCCACCGTGGAATCAACTCCGCCGCTCAAAAAGAGAAGCACATTCTTGTCTTTTGCATCGGTTTTAATCGTCTCCAAAATGTGAGCCAAAACCGTGTCTTCGTCCCAGTTCACTTCCATGCCACAGATGTCCGCGAAATTCTTGAAGATTTTGTTGCCCTCTGGAGTATCTTTCACTTCGCAGTGGCATTGCAGGCTGAATCGCTTTTTGGAAAGGTTCTGAACGGCGGCAAAAGGACAGTCTTTTGTCGTTCCTATCACTTCAAAGCCTTCGCCGAGCGACAAAACGCCGTCCTGATGGCTCATCCACACCTGCGTGACAGGCGAAACATCTTTAAAAAGCGGAGATTTCTTTCCCGCCTCGTTTACATTCAACTCCGCAAAACCGAATTCGCCGACTTCAGCCTTGCCGACAGAACCGCCGTAGCTTTTTGCCATGAGCTGATGCCCGTAGCACAAGCCCAAAATCGGCACATTGAGGTTTAAAATCGCTTCGTTGAACTCAGGCACATCTTTTTCGTACACGCTCGAAGGCCCGCCCGAAAATACAACGCCTTTTGTGCCTTCAAACACGCTCAAATCCGCACTCGGAAGTGCAATTTCTGAATAGTAGCCCATCGCGCGGAATCTTTTCGCAATCAAATGCGCGTATTGCGAGCCAAAGTCAAGAACAACGATTTTAGAACGATTCATAATTTCTCCAAAAAGTTTCTTTATTTTATCAAATTTCTGCGTTTATTAAAAGAACGGGCTTATCTGTTTTAAGATTTTCTTTGCGGCTTCGGGATTTTGATGCACCACGAATCTGAACCGCTCGCTTTCAATTTTTATGATTCGAGTAGAAATAACGGCGATTGCGGTAAAAGTACGTTTCTGCTCCAAAATGCACGAAGTCTCGCCAAAAAACTCACCGCGATGAGCAAGCGTATTTTCATCAGCCTTTTGCACATCAGGAACTAATTTTACGCTTCCTTTGATAATATAATAGGCACAATCTTCGGCATCATCTTTATTAAAAATGACATCGCCGGGTCGAAATGAAAAAACATTGTCTTTATTTTTGGCAATCAAAAAGTCCGGTCGAATAAAAAACGCCCGCTTAAGCCCCGTAGCGAATCCGCCCTGCTCTATTTTTGGGAGCAAATACAACTCTCCAAGCAACAATTCATCAAAAAACTGAACGACATAAATAAACTGCGCGAACACCAAAAAGAACACGAAGAAGAAGAAAATATCCATGAACAGAATAATCATGTGGCCAAGCACGCCGTAAATCATGTTGTAGCGGCTCACATTCAAGAAAAAGTGCATGAGGAAGCGGAACGCCCAAAACGAACCAGTGCAGAGCAGACTTGAAAAGAAGCAGAGCCAGAGCGCGGGTTTTGTTCCCGATGCCGATTTAAAAAGTATGATAACAACGATGAAAATCAAAAAGTTCGGCAGGATTTTGATGAGAGAGCCAGAAAGAATACCATCGTAAAGAATGGAAAACTGCGGAATCGTTTTGAAAAAATCGAGAGAAGTAATCGTTTGGAGCGAAATGTAGGCAAAAATGACCGAAGACGCGACCAATACAATCGCCAGTTCCGTAACGAAGGTGAGAATCTGATTCAAAAATGCCTTGCGCATGGTTTGCGTGTGGAAAATATTCTGCATTGAGTCGAAAATCGAGGCGAAAAATCGGCGTGCCATCCACAAAATGAAGAGGAGCGCGACGATTTCAAAGGTACTGACCGTACGAATCGACTGAACAGACTGAATCACCGAATCCGAATTGAAATATTTTTCGAGTTCGGGGATTGCAGAGATAATCGCGTTGATTGTCGCAGGCGAAGCATGCAAAAAGCGAACCAACACCATCACGACCATCATAAAGAGCGGAATCACCGAAAAAAGAAAACTGAACGCGCACGACCCCGCAAACGACAGAAGCCGATTCTGAAGAAAATATTTTGTCGTCAGAAAAATGCTTTGCGAGAATGTAACAAATGTGAGTTTATGCGGGTTTCGTTTGCTCATAGAAATTTTGACGCGGATAAACGCAGATACACACTGATAAAATTATATCCGCGTTCATCCGCGTCTCATTTTTAGAAGTCTGCCAGTTTTGGTGCGCGTGGGTACGGGATTACATCGCGGATGTTCTGCATTCCCGTGACATACAACAGCAATCGCTCAAAGCCCAAGCCGAAGCCTGAGTGCGGAACGGTGCCGAATTTGCGCAAATCCAAGTACCAGTCGTAGTCCTCTGGCTTTAAGCCGAGTTCTTTGATTCTGCCCAAAAGTTTGTCGTAGCTTTCTTCGCGCTCGCTTCCGCCGATGATTTCGCCCAAGCCTGGAACCAAGACATCGACTGCCTTGACGGTCTTTCCGTCGTCATTGAGCTTCATGTAGAAGGCTTTGATTTCTTTTGGATAGTTGTAGACCATGACCGGGCATTTGTAGATTTTTTCGGTCAAGTATCGCTCGTGCTCGGTCGCCAAATCGCAGCCCCAGTACGGCTTGAACTCAAATTCGTCGGCGTGTTTTTCAAGCTCGGCGACAGCCTCTGTGTATGAAACGCGCTTGAACGGAGTTTCAACGACATGGCGGAGCGTATCGATAACGCCCGGCTGAATGCGTTTGTTGAAAAATTCCATGTCGTCGGCACATTTTGTGAGTGCCCAGTTCAAGAGATATTTGATGAATTCTTCCTGAATGTCCATGTCATCGTTTAAGTCGAAGAATGCCATTTCAGGCTCGCACATCCAGAATTCCGCCAAGTGGCGCGTGGTGTTTGAGTTTTCGGCGCGGAACGTCGGCCCGAAGGTGTACACGCGACCGAGGGCGGTGGCAAGCGTTTCGGCTTCAAGCTGACCTGAGACGGTGAGCGAAGCCTGTTTTCCGAAGAAGTCCTTGTTGTAGTTCACGAGTTTTGCCGCGTCTTCCTTTTTCATACCCGCCGCGCCTTTTTCGACGGCAAGTTCGGCGAGTTTTTCGAGCGAAAGCGTTGTAATTTGGAACATTTCGCCTGCGCCCTCGCAGTCAGAGCACGTGATTTCTGGCGTGTTGATATAGTAGAAACCGCGCTCTTGGAAGAATGAGTGCAGGGCAAACGCCATTTGGCTTCTCATTCGGAACACCGCCCCGAATGTGTTTGTGCGTGCGCGGAGATGTGCGTTTTCGCGCAAGAATTCCATTGTCGCGGCCTTTTTCTGAATCGGATAGTCGCTCGGGCATGTTCCCAAAACTTCGAGCGTTTCAAGGTTGACTTCGACTGCCTGACCCGAAGCGGGAGATTCGATGAGCTTTCCCGTGGCTTTGAGAGACGCGCCCGTTGAAAGATTTGAGATTGCCTCTTCGATTGCTGAGGCGGTGTTTGTATTTGAAGGATTTTGTCGGTCAAAAGTGAGCTGGATATTTGCAAAGCATGAGCCGTCGTTCACCTGAATGAAGACGAGATTTTTTGAGTCGCGGAGCGTGCGAACCCATCCGCAGACGGTAACGGTGCGACCGTCGGGGGCAGAAGTAAGAATATCTTTGATAAGTTCTGTTTTCATAATCTGTTATTGTAATGAAAAGCTATCGATGTTTCAATGATAAAACGATTCTTACCCTGCCCCGTTTGTGCTAGTACTTGAAACTGCTTCCACCTATAAACTCACGCACGAGCGACTGCTTGGGAACATAGTCCGAAGAAATCGCGTTGAAGTGCGAGAGGAAATTCAAAAGGCGGCACGCTTCGGTATATTCAGGCTCGGTCGGTTTTACCGCGCGAAGCTTTGGCTCAGCGTAAATCTTTAAAACGGGAAGCTCATAGTCCAACGCCGTGTTCAAAACCGCATCCGCAGAGTTCTGAAACGGGAAGATGTGAAGCCGCTCGCCACGCTGAACAGAATCCCACATGCCGATTGTTCCTGCCGCGCTCTTTCCTCGGAAGTTTGCGTCGCGCACGATTCGGCGGATAAGGCGGTTATCGCTCGTGGGAACGCGGTTGTGGTCGTCAAAATTGAGCTGGGTGAGAGCCGAAAGATAGATTTTGAACTTGTATTCGGGTTTAATGAGCGGCGTGAGCTTGTCGTTAAGCCCGTGAATTCCTTCGATAATGAGAATGTCGGTGGCGGCAAGCTTCATTTTGTTTTCGCCCGTGTAGTACCGCTGTCCCAAATCAAAGTTGTAGCACGGAATTTCAACTTCTTTTTCTGCGAACAAATCGATTAAATTCTGATTCAAAAGTTCGACATCTAAGGCTTCCAAACATTCATAGTCGTAATTGCCGTTTTCGTCCTTTGGATTTTTGTCGCGCCCAACATAGTAGGAATCCAAGCTGATTGTTTTGGGCGTGTAGCCGATTGAGCGCAGGTGAAGCGCCATTTTGAACGCGGAAGTGGTTTTGCCCGAAGATGACGGCCCTGCAATCAAAACGACTTTGACATTCCCTCGATCGTGAATCTGCTTTGCGACCGAAGCATAATTCTGCATTTGGTAGGTTTCGCAGATGTCGATGAAGTCATTGATTTTTTTGCGCGAGACGATTTCGTTGAGTGAAGCGGCAGAAGTGACATTGACGAGTTTGCCCCATTTTTTGTAGCGTTTGAAAATCTCGAAAATCTTGGGCAAATCCTCAAACGGCGCGACTTCCTCTGGTTTTTCGGCAGTGGGGAATCGGAGCAAAAAGCCCTCGTCGTACTGCTGCAAATCGAACACTTTGAGAATTCCCGTTGAATCAACGAGAGAGCCGAAGTAAATGTCGCAGAACGCGTTCGTGTTGTCTTCAAAAGAGTTTACAAGAATACAATCACGGCAACGATATTGCAATTGCTTGGCTGTTTCCGGCATATTGAGTTTTTGGAATGACTCAACGGCTTCTTCGTAGGAAATATGATGCGTGGTGATTTGAATGTCTTTTTTGACGATGCTGAGCATTTCCGCTTTGAGCGCGGCAATTTCTTCGGTTGTAATAGGCTTTTCGCGATCAAGCGTGTAATAATAGCTGTAGCCCAAGCTGTGCCCGATAAGAAGACGGTCTTTCGGGAAGAGTTTGTGCGCGGCTGCGGCAAGAATGAACGAAAGCGAGCGGCGGTAGACATACGCGCCTTCTTTTGAAGCAAGGTACACGCCTTCGATACGGCTTGAAACACGAATCGGGCGGCAGAGAGAGACGACCTTGTTGTTCACTTTGAGCGCAATAAGCGTGCCTTCGTGCGGCGGAAGGTGATTTAAAATATCTTTGCCCTTGACACGGGCTGAAACTTCGATTTTTTTATTATCAGAAAAAGTTAAAATGATGTTGTTCATAGAATTAATTATAACGCAGAAATTTGAATAAAGCGAATTATTTTTTTTAATTTCTGCGCTAAATTCTATGGCATTTTTTAATAAATCATGGTTCCGATTCCCCGATCGGAAAACATTTCGATGAGCAGCGAATGAGGAACACGGCCATCGATAATGTGGGTACGCGGAACGCCACCCTTTCGAGCCATCATGCAACATTCGATTTTTGGAATCATACCGCCAGAGATTGTGCCGTCATCAAAGTATTTTTGGACATCTTCAATGTGGATACGCTGAATCAGAGACTTGGGATCGTTCACATCTTTTAAAACACCGGCAACATTTGTAAGCTGGACAAATTTTTCTGCCCCCAATGCAATGGCGATTTTTGCGGCAGCGGTATCGGCATTGATGTTGTAGCGTGCCATATCCCCCTGCTCGCCCAACGCAACAGTTGAGACAACAGGAATAAAGCCTTTGTCCAAAAGCGATTGTATGATTTCCGGATGAACTTCGGTGACTTCTCCGACAAAGCCCAAATCTGTTCCATCTTTGTCGATTTTTTTGGCGCGCAAAAGCCCTGAATCAACTCCAGAAAGTCCAACAGCCTTGCCACCTTCCTGAAGCAAAATGCCAACGATGTCTTTATTCAGTTTGCCCGTAAGAACCATCTGCACGATTTCCATTGTTTCGGCATCTGTGTAGCGAAGCCCATTGATGAATTTTGACTCCTTGCCTACTCGGTCAAGCATATGATTGATTTCGGGTCCGCCACCATGCACAAGCACGACTTTGATTCCGATTGTGCTGAGCAAAACAATATCCTTCATGACGGCAGCTTTAAGCTCTTCATTGAGCATGGCATTTCCGCCGTACTTTACAACGACCGTCTTACCAACCCAATGCCGGAAATAAGGCAATGCCTGCACAAGCACATCCGACCAATGGTACGAATCAACGCGCGGGTCAATTTTTTCTCTCAATTCTGTATCTTCTGACATATTATTCTCCTAAGGCTCACTATAAATTCAAAAATGGCAATAAGACAGTATATCAATTCGCGCCAAAAAATGCTATAATGCGCAAGAATTATGAGTTTGTCTTCTACACGGCTCTCAAAACGAGCGTCTCTTCTGCACCTTTCGGCACTAAAGCTTGCCCAAAACATGAGAAGCGGCAATTTTAAGTCACTCTATCGCGGGCAGGGCATTGAATTTCAAGATGTTCGCGAGTATTTGCCCGGAGACAATGTGCGGCTGATTGACTGGAATGTAACGGCACGAATGGGGCGTGCGTTTATCAAGCAATACAACGAAGACAGGGAACTTTCGGTTCTCATTCTCCTTGACTGCTCGCCGTCCATGTACCTTCCGATTCAGAATAAATCAAAACTCAGTTGCGCCATAGAAACCGCAGCCCTGCTTTTACTTGCCTGCGAGCAAAATGACGGGGCGATCGGCGCGGTGTTTTTTGACGGAAAGATTCAGTTTTCCTGTCCACCAAAGTCAGGTCGCGAAAATTCCATGATGCTTCTTTCAAAATTCGACACGCTTGATTCAAATTCACACGCTTCGGTAACAGAAGGAAGTGAACGAGCAAACGGTTCGGCACTTACGGCTGCGCTAAAAGGCGCGGCAAAGATTTTAAAAAAACGCTCGCTCGTTTTTGTGATTTCAGACTTCAGAACGACAGGATGGGAAGAGCACATGGCGCGGCTTTCTCAAAAAAACGATGTTGTTTCAATACGAATAACCGATTCCTACGATAAAAAACTTCCCAAAATGGGAACAGCATCCTTCTTCGACACAGAGACGCACAAAAAACACATTTTTCCCACGCTTTCAAAAGATTTTGCGCAAAAATGGGAAGAAGCGGAGCACAAGCGGAGTCAAGCATGGAAAGACGCATGCACAAAGCACAGAGCGCATCCACTTATGCTTTCCACCGAAGACGATTGCGTGCACATTCTGTCGCAGTTTTTTGACAGCACAAAGGGCTAAGGAGCGAGTGCGAGCGACAAAAACGCTGTCTATACGCCCCTCGCCCCATGCGCTATCTCTTTTGTGCGGTTTCACCGTAGTCTTGAGAACTTGAATGGCGCACGCCGTAGCCAAGAACAGCGTTGCTCGTACCGTTACCGTAGACCGTGCCAGAACCCGCGCTTGAAGAAGAAGTGCCTGTACTAGAAGTGGTGAGACTGCCGCCATTTTTCCAGACACCGACATTGATTCGGCGCGTTGCATCCACAGTAATCGTGCTGTTAGAAGGCACAACGCTACACTCCCACACGCCCGTGTACATATCTTTCTGTACGCCACTGCGAGCCTCTTCAGTTGTTGCGTTTTTGAATGTTTCAGGCTCGGCAAGGTATGCGTAGCGCGGTTTTTTGGGCGTTGAGCCATAGTAGCCGATGTACGGAATCTGATAGCCACCAGATTTTGCAACATCAATCGTAAGTTCCTTACCGACGCTCAAATATGAGTCAACGGTACAGGCTTTCTTTGTCGCGCCCTTGTAATCTTCAAGGTATACATACTTCAAATCGCCGTTTGCACTGTCATAGCAAGCGATGTGGATGTGATTGTCTGAATCAACGGCAAGCTGACAGTATTTACCCGCGCCTGAAAGGATAGTGCCAACCTTTGTCCAGCCAGTAGAGTTTACACCAGTGCCAGGATTGAAGTTTTCACTAGAATATGCATACATAAGGTTGTTGTTCTTTGAATCGTACCACACCATTACGACACGATTTGAAGCAATGCCGATTGAGACATATTCACCTGAGTAACCGAGTGAATTACCTGAACCATCAGCGAGAACTTGAATAAGGCCATGCTCGTCATTAAGTGCCTTGAGTGCACTAGTTCCTTTAAAATTATCTTTAATTGTTCCAACATCGGCGACAGTAGTTGTTGTAGAATCATTTCCACCCATAAAACGAATTTCACCAGTGAGAAGATCATAATATGCAATGTAAACATATGTTCCATCAGACACAATACTTGGACTCTTAAAGCGGTCTTTCGCCATATTACCATAATTGTCTACAGCGGTAAAACCAATTCTTCGACCTTTTGTTTCATCTGCTGTATTATCAGTTCCTCCATCGCCCCATTTACTTGAAACAAATTTGTAACAATCCCCTAAGTTATCAGAACTTTGTCCACCTGCTGCAGCACCATATGAAACACCACTTGGCGCAAAGGTGAAACTTGTACACTGAATAAAGTCAGCGGCCGCTGCCCAAGTCGTATAAGAAGAGGAAGTTCCATTCGCCATACTCCAATACAAATCACCATTGCAGAATGCAAATCCAATCAAGCCATTCGATGGATTTATCTTCATCATAATATCCAATGCAGAGTTGTTCGTCGGCTGTACCGCTTCGCTGTTGAACTGCCACACATCAATGTACACATCATCGGTGAGACGATTGTTGTTGGCACCGTTTGGCTGGCGGTTGTAGAAATTCTTGTATGTCGTGTTGTCACCCGCACTGCCGATCGCGCCAAGCGAGGTTACCGTTGCATCGCTACACTCATACGAGCCATGCGCTTCGTTGTTGTTCGTGTTGTTGAGCGTATCGATAGAATGTACCGTCAGCTTTATCGCACCAGATTTTACATTCGGTGGCAGAGTGAATGAGTATGAATCGCTCGTTCCATCACGAGTAACAGAAGCAGTGTTCGTATCCGTAATCGTACTATCCCAAATTTCAAAAGTGACCGTACCACCAGCCAAATTGAATCCCGTGAGTTTCATCGATTCAAGATTCTTTGCTATAGTAGTGACATTCTTATCGTTTACAATCATATACACTGGGTAATGACCGTTCGTTGTTCGGCTGAACGTCGTGGGGTTGTTTTCATTCATAGAAGAAAGGCTCGTTGCTACGCCCGTAATGTACGGAACGACATCCATCTGATAATACGGCACATTCCATGCTTCATCCGTTTTTGAAGATTCCTCTTTTGAGGTGCTTGTGGTGTTCGGATTGCGGTCTTGGGCAACGACACGCACATTTACATCTGTTGCGGCGACTGTGCTGATTTTTGAAGTATCGATTGAGAGCGTCCAGAATACTTTGTGTCCGCTCTGACTCAAATATGCAGGAGCGTCATCACTTCCCGTTGGGTCAACAGCAAAGCACCAGCCATTACCTGCCATTGTCGCACTTGCCACAGTCCATGCGCCCGCACTGTAGCTGGCGGCTTTATAGTAGGTTTTTCCATCAACTGTTTTTGTTTCAGAATCAAGATAATTCGTTGGCGTAAAGCCATCGAAAGAAACCCACAGGCTTGTCAGTCGTTGATCATCATACGCGTAGCCCTTGAACGTGATTTTTCCAGAGACTTTCGGGTCACCGTCATATTCACCATTTTTGGCTGATGAGCTGTAATCGCTTGCATTCTTCCAATCCGCTTCAAGTTCAATATGTCCCTGCAACTTGTCGTAACGGGTCGCTGAACTTGAGCCGTAGATTGAGTTATCGGTAAGACTATTCCAATAGAACGGATCAATTACCATTTTTGGCGCAATCTCATCTTTCAAGTCAACAGTAAAGTCTGTTACGCGAACAAAACACCAGTTAGAATCCGTTCCACAAACCGTGCCGTCCGTTGAATCCCAGAATGTGAACGACATTGCTTTGTCAGTTCCGTCTGAAACAGAGTAAAGATTTGTGTCTTTTGTGCCAGATTCGCCCGTAAGCACGAACGCTTTAATTAAGTCGGGTGTTTCTACCAATGAGCCATTACTTCGTTTCTTTGTCGCGTTCGTGAACAATCCGCTTGTAAAGTCTGCCGTCACGATTTCATTTTCGACTTCTTCGTAGAATGAAGAATCGGAATCACCAGATTTCTGCTGATTTTCACTTGCTTCTGAAGCATCATTCAGATATTTCATCATAATCGTGCCGTTTCCGCCCGTAATTTCAGGAAGGACTGCAAGACCGTCCTTAATGGTGAATGATTTTTTGTAGGTGGCATAATCAGTTCCGCTTGTGGCAAGGGTAACGCTCTGCAAGTAGTTACTTTCGGCAACAGTTGTGCTTGTGCCGTCTGATTTAATGAATGTGTATGTGTTGAATTCAGCGTCCGAATATGTTCCGTCACCGTTTAAGTCTGTGCCGAGATGGAGTTTTGCAAGGCGCGGCGCATTGTTCTGAACATTCGTTGAAACCGTAACCGCAGAAATATTTCCCGCCTTATCAAAGGCAAGGCAGACGAGTTCGACAGGGCCATCACTCATGTAGTCAGAGCGGATTGCAGTGGTTAAAGTATAATTTGTGCCGCTCTTTTTGATGCTTTCACAAAGACCGTCTTTATCGCCACTCGCGTACAAATCATCGCTGTACGATGTGTTTTCTGTCATGCTGTCAACGACATAGCCATACGGGAAGAAAGCCTCTGAAACGGTAACGCTTTCTGGAATGGCAGTTGTAAATGAAACATCGGTTCCAGAAATATCTTTGATAACCTGATAGTCGCCACCAATGCAAATCAAACCGCCTATTCGGATATGCATTGTGTCAATTGAACTTGTAGCTGTAGCCGTGAATTTTGTGCGAGCAGTATCGAGCATACCAGCATATGTCTTTCCGTACAAATTGACTGCAGTTCCGTCATTCACCTCAACTTTATGCGAAGCAAGCGTGCTTGTGAGAGCTGAAGCGTTTGTTGAATCAGAAGAAACATCAATCAATGTATCGAGAATGCGCGGATTTTTACTGCCACTCGTTTCATAAGTGTTTTCGCGCAGGAAGTAGAAGAAGAATTTATCGAATCCAGAGCCAGGCTCGCTCAGCACGCTTGAAATAGTGTAGTGATAGTCGTAGTTCTGAATTGGAGGTACATCTTCTTTAAGCAAACTTACGCTCGTAGCTCCCTTGTCGCCTTTAAGGTCAAATGTTGGCGCGTCATTATCAATGTAGAATGAATAGGTCATTGAGCTTGCGTGCCCAGAATTATCGGTCACATACAGCGTGTAAGAAACAGAATTCGTGCTGAACGAAGCTGTCTCAATCGGTATGTAAACCTTCATCTGCTTTGCGCCAGAACCCGTTATTGCAGAAGTATAATAATCGGTATTTTCCGTAAGTCGCGTAGAACCTCGTTTAATATTGAGAGATGATTTGTCGATTGAGTCATTATCATCGATTGTAGAAACCAAATACCATGTCTTTCTGAGATACATTCCAGAAGCATAGTTTTTAGCGGTCGTGACATTCTGTTCAAGCGTTGTATCGTTCGTAGTATCAAATGAAGAGTACTGCCTCAATTCCGCGCTCTGTGTCGGAGCATCGCTATCGACATGAATGTAAATCGGAGCCGTCCAAATACCGAGTTTGCCGTAATCGTTGACTGCGCACGCTCGAATTGCGATTTCGGTCGGTATATACTTATCGTCAGAATCCTTCTCTGTCGGGTTCAAATTGCCCGCATTATTCAAGATTATACTCCAAGAAGAATTGGTGAGCGTACAAGGAATTCCCCACCAAGAAGAATCTTTGTAGTGAAGTTCAGAATCTTTGCTAGTTGTACCACTTGCATATGCATTTCTCAAATCAGAAAGTGATTTGCTTCCACCCAAAGCCGTAATTTCGCTAGAGAAATTTGAAACAGCCCAACTAATGTCAGAACCAGTAACTTTTCCAATCTGCAAGTAAACCACGCCTGGCTCACATGTGAGGGAAGGAATCTCTACGGAACCAGTCACTTGAATTTTGCCAGAGAGAGTGACATATCCAAGACTCTGATTGTATGTATCGCTTGTCGTTACTTTGTCAATGTCATAATCTCTTTCGACTGGGTAGCTCAATTCTGTGACTGGTCGGTCGCCGTCTGGGTTATGCGTGATGAAATAATCTGTTTTGTAGAAGACATTGCCCAATGTATCTTTTGCACGGAAGTAGATAGGAATTGTGTATGTGTCATCGGTGTTTTTAGTGACATTGTATGTATCGGCATCATCAAAAAGCGTGAGGTCTGTCGTGGGGTCGCCCGTCGTAAACTTAAAGTTAAAGCCCAAGTCAGAGTCAGAAGCATCATTTGAAATCCAATCGGTAACATTTTTGGGGTCTGTTACACCTTTTAATGGAATAGCCCATTCAATGCTGTCAACCGTACCCACCCCGTTGTCGCTTACCGCACCAAAAATTTCGACATCACCCGTGAGCGATTCTGTTGAAGAAGGGCTCGTGACTTCGATTGTGTCAGGTCCCAAGTTATCAATCGTAAATGCACTGTCCACGACCGTTGCATTTCCAGACTCGTCAGTCACCGTAATAGAGACCGTGCGGGCACCAGATTTGCTAGATTCTATAGAAGAAACATCGATTTCGCGAGATTCATAATAGGTGTAAGTGATTCCGCTACTTTTCACTGTTTGAGAAGGCGTAAAGTCAGCTTCATTCGCTGCTTTTTCAAATTCCGTTCCATCTGCACTGGTGATTTTTAAAACAGGGGTAACGCTGTTTGCGTCATAAATCGGCACATAGAATTTGACATATTTAAAATCACCACCGACAAATGAATTCATACCCGCTTTGTATTTCGTTTCATTTTCAAAAACGGTTTGCGCCGATGCGAACGAGCCTGCTTCTTTTCGTGAATCCAAGCAGACAGTCAGGACAGAAGGTGCTTTCGTATCGAGTTTGATTGAAAGAGAACCTGAGTCAGTAGTTGTATCAAAATCAATTCCATAATCATACCAAGCGTTTTTGCTCTGATAATTTTCTTCCACCGTTTCTGAATACAAATAGTACGGACGGTCAAAAATCGTTTCGCCACTTGAAGAGAATGTCGTTCCCGCTGCATCGATCACTTCAAAGCTCAATTTTATGTCGTTGTAATCTTCAATTCCAGAAAGATCGAGCGTCCAGCTTCCGTTTGAAACGGTGACCGTAGGATAGGTGTAATCTGTTTTATTTTTGCCTTTTACGCCGATTTTGAGAGAAGAAATCGTTCCGTCATCATCAGAAATAAGACCTTGCACCATATTTGTCTTAACCCATGCGCCTTCTGCGGCAATATTTGAAAGCGTGATAACCGGGCGGTCTTTGTTTTGGTCAACCTTGTAGACAAAGTAATTTTTGTTTGCTGTGTATGAATATGTTTTTACTTCGCTTCCAACCGTTTCGGTATAAATATTGCAGTTGCCCGCCTCATCATAGACGACAGGAATAATGTAGAGCAGTTTTGAAGGAGAAGTTACCGTAACTCCAGAAAGGCTTTGAACATTTACGCTGTCAATGCTCCAGCCGTAGATTGCACTTCCCGTAAATTCACCGTTTTCGATTGGGGTGAGATTTTCGAGTGTTGTCGCGCTCATTGGTGCACTCGTTGCATAATACAACTTCAAACGCGTTGGATTTGCGCCGTCAGAAGAAACCGAGCCTTGCATTTTTACGCTTGAATTGATTATGCTACTTGGGGCTGGAACAGAAATACTGACAGGCGGAGCTATGGTGTCCACTTTGAGGATAAAGAGCGTTGAAGAAGCTTTGTTGCCCGCATTGTCCTGAATGATGGCGTTCACATTGTATGAGTCAGTGCCGAGTTTTGAGACAATATCCTCTGAGGCTTTGAGTGTTGCCGTCCAGATGACTTTTCCTTCGGAATTCTTTTCGCCGAGTGTGGCTCCTACCTCATAGTCATTTGCTTTGAGCGTGATTGCAGCGACACCAGAAGCATTATCATCGCATGTACCACCAACGATAACATCACTGACTTTGTTCGTGTAGACGATACCGCTCTTGCTTGCACTCAAAGTCGGGCTTTGCGTATCGAGGTTGATTTGGATTTCTTTTGTCTGGCTTCGGTTGCCAACATTGTCAACGGCGACAAGGTAGAGCGTGTTATATGCAGGCATTTTTTCGCTGTCATTTGCTTCAAATGTGCCCAATGTGGCATCAAAATAAGCGATTCCGCTCTCGTTCGTTGCTTTGAATGAACCTTTTGCCGTGCTTAGCTCTTTTGTAGCAGGAGCAGAGCCAGCAGGATTCGTGACCCAATAATAAATATCGCTCACCCCACTACCCGCTTCGGCGTAGCAGCCAGAAACAGGCAGACTTGAGTCTTTAAACCATGTCGTGCTTGCTGTTTCGTCCGAGAAAGCCGCCTTGTTTATCATGTACGAATGCGCTTCCGTTGGATTCCAAGATGGAAGCGTTGTGTCGAATTCAAGATTGATGGTGTAGGTTTCTTCGTTTCCTGCGTTATCGGTCGTTGTAATTGTGATGAGCGCATCAGGTAATTCAGTTTGGGGAGCAAAGTCACTCAGAGTGATTTTTCCGAATGTCCACTGCATGATGTCGGACGGGGCGGGAGCTTCGAGCGTTTTTTCCGCTCCGCTTGCATCTTTACCCGTAATTTTGTATGACGTCGTACCGATTTTGTAGTTGTCAGTAACCGTTCCTGCGAGTTTGAAAGTGCCTGATTCGTTATTGACATAATATGTTTTTGTAAGGTTTGTATCGTCTGAATCTGAAAGATAGGTCTTCATGCCGCTTGCAGAGTCTTCTACAGAAAGCGAGACATTTGAGAAATCAGATTTTTTCGTATCAAGATAGTATGTACGAGTTACATTTGATTCTCCGCCGGCATTGGTTGCAGAAATCACCACATCCACCGTATACAGGCCGCTTCCTCCTAAAATAAGAGTTGTCACATCAGAATCTGGTGTAATGGTAAATGAGAAGTCGTAGATGTAGCCAGTATTTTCACGCAAATCGATCTTCATGGCACCCGTTGAATTTTCTGCGATTGTACCCAGACCTTTTAGCTCCTTTGATTTTGAAGAATCTTTTGAGTCAGTGACCGTAACCAAGTAATACACTTGCGAATCTTCTGTAAACATGTCGTTTGATGTAATATAGCCACTGTATGACAGTTTTTCTGTTACAAAATCAGACTCAGTAAATGCAGTGAGCGTTACTTTGTTGGCGTTCGGTTTTTCTGAATCGTATGAATCAGGGTAAATTTCAGGCACACTTGAATTTGACTGAGCAAAAAAACCGTAGCCGATTGTTGCCGAATCTATGATGTCCTGCTTGTTGATGTCTTTTCCTACAATCGAGAACAGATATTTGCACCCCGTCATGACTTCTGTAGTTGTCAAAGAGGTAGAAACGACAAGCGCGTCCGAATTTTCGCCCTCTGCAGTGATTGTGTAGCGATACTTTTTGGCCGATGCCACGCTTACCGTCAGAAGCTCTTCCGCCTTTGATTTTGCTTCTGAATCCAGCAACGACGGATCTTCTTTTTTAAGAGCTTTTATCGCATAAGCAAGCGCGACTTCTTTGTTCCATGTCCACAACAACTGCTGCTCTTCATCTTCTGCATAGGTGATTGTATTGCCTGAAACAGAATCGACTTTTCTGTAGTAAATGGAGATTGTGCTTGTGTCAAGTTTTGTTCCGTCAAGACCTTCCGCAATTGAGACATTGATTGCAGAGCCTGCAAAATAGTGACGGAAACTGTCTTCGTATTCAGCGGCATCGCCAGATTTGTCACGAACAAGACCGCTCACAGAGAATGTCGGGTTGTTCTGCGGATTTATGCTGAAATTCAAAGTGGTGGCCGCTGATTCTGCAACTGAAACAGAAGAGCCGTCATCCGTTTTTGATTGTACCGAAGCACTTACTGCATCTTTTAAAATCTGTGCAAGATTTTCGTCTTCGGCATATGTTTTATCAGTGCCATTCAGATAATTCCGCAAGGAAAGCACCGTGAAGTTAGGATAATTCGTGTTTTTTGAATTTATGAGCGTACTCATGTCATCGGTATTTCTATAGAAAGAAGCCGTTGCATTTCCTGTATTGTCGCTTGCACTGCCACTCGCAGAATCACGATAGATTTTTGCCGCGTCTGTTGCCGTTACCGTAAAGAAAAGTTTTTGAGTGAGGTCATCTGCCTTTTCGCCTTCTGCAAGGGCATCGTAGCGCGCGATGTTTGTGTCTGTGTAAATCGCCTTGTAGTTTTCCCAGCGTTTTTGATTTTCTTCGCTCAGGTCATCGCGTGAGGTTTTATCAAAGAATTGTGCGATAACGAGCGGATTTGCGTTTGACATATCCGTGATATTTTCAAATTCGCTGTCACAAATGCCGTTTCCGTTTTCATCGAAGAAGCTGACCGTCAATTTTGAGATGCCAGACGAACAGGCTTCCGAGAATGTGCCTTCAAGCTGAACCGTTCGACCATATGTTTTGGGCGTATTTGCCCCGATGCTCGTGGGCTTGGTCAGAACCAAAACAGGTGCCGTATTATCGATTGCATAGCTGTGCGAAGCCGTGCCCGAATAATTGCCCGCGCCGTCAAGTGCCACCGCCGAAATTTCATAATTGCCATCAGAGAACTGCCATGCATTACTTTCTTTGTCAAAAGTATTGAGCGTTGTTTTCCATGAGCCGTCTTTTTCTGGAATAATTTCTTCGGTATATGTGACTTCTTTTTGTGAATCCGAAATGACTTCTGAAACCGTCACCGTGATTTTAGTAACGGTTTTATCATCAGTCCATGTACCACTGAATTCAAAATTCTCGCGGATAATCGCGCCTTCAGGCGGATAGAGAATCGAAATTTTGGGGGCTTCCGTATCGACAGAAGAGCCAAGCCCGGCATTTTCACCACAGGAAATGACGGTAAAGACCGAAAAGCCCAAAAGTGCCAAAAGAGAAAGTGCTTTAGTTTTAATCTTAGTCATTTTATTACCTACCATGTCATTCTGAGCGTAGCGAAGAATCTCGTTTTTCATATTCTCACCTCCCCTTATCGCTTCTGTGCCGTTTCTGCGCAGAACTGGCTACTAGAAGGCGCGACTACATACGCCATAACACCGTTGTTTGTACCATTGCCATAGCAAGTACCAGAAGTAGTTGTGGCAACAGAAGAAGTATACATATTCGTTCCATTTACCGTTGAGGCAGCCAACACTCCCTCTGACTTCCATACGCCAACGCTCATTTTGCGCTCGGCCTGGACGCTGCTCTGCGTTGGCACGATCGTACATTCCCACACGCCGGTGTAGGTGTCGCTTACAGAGCCTTCTGTTGTTGTTTCTGCGTAGAATGTTGCAGGATCTGCAAGGTAAGCATAACGCGGTTTTTCTGGGTATGTGCCACGGTATCCGATGTACGGAATTGGTTTTGCGCCTGTGCCCGTGCCATTCATCGCGACATCAATCGTAAGCTGTTCGCCCACATCAAGGTAAGAATCTACGGTAGATTCGATTTTTCCCGACAGGTTTGGCGTACCGTTTGAAGCACTTGTTGGCGGAATGTAAATGTACTTTAAGTTTGCGTTCATGCTGTCGTATGCGGCAATGTGGATTGAGTCGTCCTTTGCAACGACGAGCTGGCAGAACTCGCCCGCATTGGTAAGAAGCTGCGTTGCATCTGACCAAACACGAGTATTATTTACTTTTGCATTTTTAGCGTATATAGGCGCGGTATTTGTGTCGGCAAGATCAAGCGGTTTGGTATTATACGCAAACTGCAAATTCGCGCCGTCATACCACACGAGTACGACAATGTTGTCAGAAGTAACGCCAACGCTCACATACTGCCCCGCCGTGCCAAGCGTGGTGTCTTCATCACCATTTGCGATGATTTGGCAATAAGCGGCATTAGTATCATGTTGCGTAGCAGCAAAATTTAAATCATAGAAATTACCAACTCTAGTTCTTTTTTTACCACCCTCTGTTGTATCAGAGAAAGTACCAGCTTTAAAACGAATTTCGCTATTCAGCAAATCGTAGTAAGCCAAATAGACATCCGTATAGTCTGAATTACTTACATTTATATGAGTTGCTATACTTTGATTTTGAAAACGAGATTTGTTTCGCAAGAGCGTTCCTGTATCCTGATTATTTTTGTCACCCCATTGACCAATTGTATCCATTCGAAGGTGATTTTTTGGATTACTATCACCATCGTTATTACCACCACCTTGATTCAAAGATTGACTGTTCGTTCCAACAATTCCCCAGCGACTTGTCATAAATGAGTATTGGTCAGCAGCATTCTGTGCGTTTATATCGCCACCGACTGAAACCGCATACGAATAGCCAAGAGAATCAAATGCAAGCGCATTATGGCTCATGTAATCCCAGCTCTCATTCCAATCTTGATAAGACGAAGCAGTACCACCTTTATAGTTTGGCATACTGAATCGCAATGTTCCGTTCGAGAACGCAAATCCAATCATGCCGTTTGCGGGGTTAATCTTCATTTCAAGGTTATCGACTTTACCGCTGTTATATGCCAACGCCGCCTGCGTGTTGAAATCCCAGATGTCGAGGACAACATCATCGGTGAGGTTATTGTTGTTCTCGTCGTTCGGCTGACGGTTGTAGTAGTTCGAGTAGATTGTGTAGTCGCCCTGTGCTCCGCTCGGCGTTTTGTCGTAATCGCCTTTAGAAGCGTTGTTGTTCTTGTTGTTCAAAGATTCCACGCTGCTTACGGTTACAGAGAGTTCGCCTGATTTTGCCCCGCTTGGAATTGTGAAGGTGAAGTCTGTGCTTAAAGTCGTTGTGTTATCGCTAGTTCCTTCCAGTGTGACTGTTGCACCAGTTTTTAAGTTGAAGCCCGCGATTTTGACGGTTTCGTATGTTGCGTTATTGTAAGCAGTTGCGGTCGCGCCCGTTGATGTTCCGCCTGCAAAAGTAACATACACTGGATAGTGTCCCAACGCCGTGCGTGCATACACAGAAGGGTTATTCTGATTTGCGTTTGAAAGAGTCGTTTTGACGGTGGTGATGTATGGCACAACATCCATCTGATAGTATGGCGCATTGTCTGTTCTGTCAGTTTTTGTCGTCTGTTTGCTCACCTCGTACGGTGTTTTTATATCGCTACTAGCTACGCTTACCACATTTCCGTTGTGGTCGAACGCGATGATTCGCGCTTTTTTGTCCGTGCCCGCAGTGCCAGAGATTCGTTCGGTATCGATTGAGAGCGTGTAGAACACTTTGTGTCCGTCCTGGTTCAGATAGGCAGGATTTGCCGTAGTGCCCGTTTTGTCCACGCTGAATTCCCAGCCATTTGAATCCATTGTTGCGCTTGCAGATTTCCAAGTGCCGTCCGTTGAGTAGTACGCCGCCTGATAGTAATCTGCATCACTGTATGAGTATGCTCCATTGGCAGCCTTACTTATGTCTCCGCCAGTCGTGAGATAATTTGCAACCGTAAATCCATCGAACGCGACCCAAATTGAGCTCAATCGCTGGTTGTCGTATGCGTAGCCCTTCATCGTGATTTTGCCAGAAACTTTCGGGTCGCCGTCAGCAGTTCCGCTTCCACCAGTGTAGCCGCTTGCTGTGAGCCAGTCCTTTTCAAGTTCGACATGCCCGTTAGACGAACTGTTTTTGTACACGCTGTTGTCCGAAGAAGAATTCCAATAGAACGGACTGAACACGCTCGTTGGTTTTGTGGTGTCGGCGCGGTCTACGGTAAAGTCAGTTACGCGCACAAAACAGTACTGTGAGTTTTCTCCGATTGTCGTACCGTCCGTTGAATCCCAGAAGGTGAATGACATTGCTTTGCTTGTAGCGTTTTCACCAGTTGGAAGCGCAGAATCTGGAATGACGAAAATCGGCGTGGTGTCTTCTTGGTAATCACCATTGACTTTCTTTGTACCCGTATTCTTTGACACGGCGAATGTTGTCGTAACGTTGCCCGAAGAATCAACTGAATAGAACGCACCGTTAGAAGCGACCACAGATGATTTTTGATACCCTTCCGCACTTGAAGCGTCTTTGAGCCATGCCATCTTAATATCGCCGTTTCCGCCCGTGATTTCAGGAACTACGACAAGTCCGCTTCGGATTTTGAATGCTTTTTTATAGCCGTAAGCAGAATCTGCAGTGGCGAGTTCTTTTGTCTGCACATACTGAGCTGCGGTGAGGTAGCCGTTTGCATCAGGTTTTGCGAATGAGTATTCGTTGAATTCACTCTTTTCGTAGTTTCCGTCACCTGTCAAATCGGTGCCGAGATACAGTTTTGCGATACGAGGAGCGTTGTTCTGAATCTGCGTAACAACCTCTTTGCCTGCGACATTGCCCGCTTCATCAAATGCGATACACACGAAGGTAACAGGTCCGTCTGAAATTCGGTCTGAGTAGAGTACGCCCGAAATTGACCAGTTGCTTCCCGTTTCTTCCTTAACGCTCTCTGGCATACCGTCACCGTCATCATTTGTAACAGAATAGGTATAATCAGAATCCAGTGTAGCACCCATAATTTCAGCCGTGCTGTCGATGAGCTGACCATACGGGAAGCCCGCCGTGATTGCGCCGTCCGTGCCAACGAGGGTTTCAGAAATTGCGTCTGCGAATGTAACGGCGTCTCCAGATTTTGTTTTGATTACCTGATATTCTCCTCCGATATAAAGTAAGCCACCCGCTCGGATATGTGCGTCGCTTGAAATGCCCGAAGACGAGAATGTGGTGCGAGAATCGTCAAGTAAGCCTGTGTAATTCTTTCCGTACATCGTGTAGGTGCTCGTGTTCTGTGCGACCGTGAAGGTATCCAAAGACGAATCCATCGTGATTGAAACAGTATCGCCAGTCAACGCGGGGTCGAACAAGGTTGAAGTCGCTCTGCCGTCACTGCACAGCTCTTTATCGCGCATAAAATAGAAGAAGAGTTTTGAGAATCCTGAGCCAGTTTCTTTAATCGTGCCGTTAATCGAATATGTGTAGTTTGAATTTGTGATGACCAACGGATTATCAGTTGTTACCGCCGTTGAAAGCAGAGATGTTTCCGTTTCAGTTCCGTTATCGTATTCACCAGAAATGACGGGGGCTTCGTTATCAATTTTGAATGTGTATGTACCCAAACTTGAATACTTGCCGTCAGAAACAGAGACCGTAAAGGTAACCGAAGTGTATGAAATTTCAATTGTATCAATTGGAATGTACAGCGTGGTATCAGCAGAAGTAACATATTTTGTATCGGTGTCGTCCGCTCGTGTAGTCGCTGTAGTGCCATCGCTGTATGTGTACACTGTTGAATCTTTTGTGTAGTTCGTAATCGTTTTTCCATTCTGTTGGACTTCGACATCATTCAACTCATTGTTATCATGGAGCGCAACGACCAAATACTGCGTGCCTTTAAGGTACATTTCGGCTTCAAATTCTTTGCTTGAAAGCACATTTTCGTCTGGCGATGATTCAACGAATGAGTTGTATTTTCTGACTTCAGCGGTTTGAGTTGGCGCATCAGAATCCACATGGATAATAACTGGGTCAGTCCAAATGCCCATTTTACCTTCTGCATTGATTGCGCAGGCGCGTACGGCGATGTTTCGAGTGTCGCCTTCTTTATTGAGGAATCCATCTTTGTTAAGAGAAATGTTCCATGTCTTTGATTTTGTGGTCGCTTCCAAGCCCCACCAATCATTGTCAACATAAGACGTTGTATTGTAAGAAGTTTTGAGTTCTTGTGCCGTAACAACTCCGCCAAGACTTGTAAATTCACCTTCTGCACCACTAAATTCTGCATTCGTGCTTGACCATGTGATTCCGCTTTCGCCGACAGAGCCAATCTGAATGTACACCGCACCGACATCACAGGTATTTGACGGAACTTTGACCGTACCGTTCATACGGATAACACCGGCAAGCGTAATGTAGCCGAGTGTGTTGTTCTTTTCGTCTTTGTCGTAATTGCTTTCGGTTGGGTACACAAGGGCAGTTACCGGGCGGTCGCCGTCTGGGTCATGCGTGACATAGAATCGCTCGATGTGTTTGTTTCCAACGATATCTGTTGTTCGCACAAGGATTGGAATGATAAATGTACCATCTTCCTGTTTTTTTACCGCGAACTTGTAATTGTTAGAAGCATCCAGGCTTTCATAGGTTGTCAAATCATTTACAGAGCCAGATGTAAATGTAAATCTGAATGAAGAAGATGTTCCTATATTCAAATCGGTATTCCATTCTCCGAATTGAGTTTCAAAATCTTTGACTTCATAGGTATCAGTAAGTTTGCTGTCCGTAATTTGGTATTCGTAATCAGCATCTGGAATCAAAACTTCGGTAAGCGCAAGGCCGCTTTCGCCCGCGCTGTCAGATGCCGAACCAAGCACGCGGACTGTACCCGTCTGAGGTGTTATTGAAGACGGACTTGATATATTTACATTTTTGGGACCAGAATTATCAACCGAGAATGTTTCATTTTTAGAAGTGGTGTTTTCTGCCTTGTCGGTAACGCTCACAGAGATTGTCTTTTTGCCCGTTGCAGCCTCAGAAACGACAATCGGTGCACTCTGATAGTAGGTGTATTCTTTGTCACCGTCCGTTATTGTAACATCCGTAGCTTTCAATTCGATTGACGAAGTAATTGCCGTTTCGGTTGTATCATCAAGGTATGTGAAAGACGCAGTTTCGTCTTCGCTCGTAGAAGCGTTTAAGATTTTGATTGTAACGCTGTCAATCATGGCATCATCGTACACAGGAACAAAGAATTTGATGTATGTATAATCGCCACCCGCATACAGCGTTGACTTCGGCACATATGTGCTGGAATCAGGTTTTACGGCTTCCGCAGAGGCAAGGGCAGCAGAAGCAGAATTTCTGTCAATTCCGACAGTGTGGATAAGCGGGGCTGCTGTATCAACGCGCAAGCTGAGAACTGCCGTACTATCCAAACCGTAATCCTCAAATCCGCTGTTCTGCCCAACAACACTACTGTCGCTCGCCTTCATGCCAGAATAGAGGTAATACGGGCGTTCAAAGCGTTTGGAATCATCGCTCGTTGTAATGAATGTTGTTCCTTCTGTATCCACGACCTTAAAGCACACAACGCCATTACCCTCGTTTACTGATGTAAGCGTATATGACCACGATGTGTTAGAGTTAGACAGCGAGACAAGCTTCCAATCAGAACTATCTTCGGCAGGAGGCTCACTCGTTTCTGCAATAAAGAATGCAGAAATTCCGTCATCATCAGAAATGGTGCCTGAAAGAACATTGCTCTTAAGCCATGTATCTGCATCTGACGGCCGAGAAACATTCGTAATCTGAATGACAGGTCGGTCAGTATTTTGGTCAACCGTATAGACAAAGTAATTTTCGTTTTCTTTGTAGGCATAAGTTGTCTTGACTTCGCCATTTTCGATTTTCTGCGTGTACACATTGCAGTTACCCGCTGTGTCTGTTATGACAGGAATGATGTACAGCGGTTTTGAAGGAGCGGATTCTGTGAGACCAGAAAGTTTTTTGACATCAACACCTGAAACAGTCCAGCTAGAAATTGAGACAGAATCATTAAATCTGCTTCCTATTTTTTGAGAAGCAAGGCTTTCAATTGTTGTGCTTGCAGTGGGAGCCGTTGTTGAATAGTAGAGCTGGAGTGAATTTTGCGGAGATTCTTCGTAGTTGCCTTTTCCTGTAAATGTAACAGTACCGTTTATTTTATGCACAGAAGCGTCTGTATTTGGAAGTGGCGTTTCGATAGTGATTTTGGGAGCAGACATATCAATATTCAATGTGAGGATTGTGCTTGAGCTTGACATGCCCGCGTTATCCGTAATTGTGGCTTCGACGGGGTATGAGCCTGTATCTGCCAGGCTCTTTAAAATGTCGCCAGAAGCAGAAAGCGTTATCGTCCATAAGCCTGATTTTCCGTCCGTGCCGTCTGTGTGCGTGCATTCGGCAGCTTGCGTTTTACCGTTCACCGTAATCACGACAGAGGCGACTCCCGAAGCGTTGTCAGTGTATGTGCCGGAAAGCGTGAGGTCAGTAATTTTGTTCGTGTATTCGTTTCCGCTCGTAGTTGCAAGGAGTGACGGGCTTTCCATATCAAGATTAAGATTAACCGATTGAACAGCACTTGCGTTTCCAACATTATCAAGTGCCACGAGATAGAGCGTATTATAGGCAGGTGATTTTTCAGTATCGTTTGCTTCGAATGAGCCAAGCGTATTCGTAAAGTACGCGATTCCTTCTGCACTCGTGAGATTTGAGAATGAACCTTTTGCAGTGCTTAAATCGCTCGCTGCTGGAGCAGATTCTCCCGGCTGAACGACCCAATAATATACTGCCGCCACGCCAGCGCCTTCTTCTGCAAAGCACGCGTGAACAGGAAGGCTTGTGTCTTTAAACCAAAGTTTTTCTCCATAAGTGAGCTCATTTGCATCGAAACTGTATGCTTTGCCACCAACTTGGAATGAAGTATCAGAGTCTGCACCCTTTTCGCGCCAGTATTGTTTCCAAGAAGGATTCGCCGTATCGAATTTAACTTTAAGCTTTTCAGAAGAAGAATTTCCTGCCAAATCAGTGGTGCTGATAGTGATTGTCGCATCTGCTTCGCCCGAAGTTGAAGTGAAGTCAGAGAAATCAATGCCTTCAAAACTCCAGCTCAAAGAAGATACTGCTGAGCCAGAAATCGTTTCTTTTGTTCCGTCTGACTTAACGCCCGTGATTGCGTACGAAGTGCTTCCGATTTTGTAATTATCGGTGGTAGTGCCAGAAAGCGTGAATGTGCCCACAGTATTATTTATATAGTAGAAACCTGTTGATTTTTCGTATGCAGAATATCCTTTTTCTTCTGCGCTCAGCGTTACATTGATAATTTCAGAAGACTGAATATCGAGATAATAGGTGAAGTCTTTCTTTGCCGTGCCACCACCATTCTTTGCGTAAATAGTGACCGCAGCGGTAAACAAGCCGCTCGTTGATTCGTTGATAATTTCTGCAATATCGTCTCCATTGCCTGTTACCGTGAATGACCAAGTGTATTCGTAATAATCGTTTGCAGTGCTTTCATCTTCAAGATTAGGAACGACAGATTCATCTTTTGTAACCGTAAAGGAATCTTTGACCGTCGTTGTGTTTGCAGGAACTGCCGCATCAGTAAGAATCAACACATATGACATTGCTTTTTCAAGGTCGTTGAATTCTTCTTTTGTTCGTACCCGACCGCTGAATGAAAGTTTGTTTTCAACAAGAACTGACTCACCGAATGCACTCATCGTTTCAAGGTTTTTGTATGAGTGGGCATCTTGCCCGTCAAGAACAATCGATGGGACTGGTGTGCTCGTTTTTGCAAACAGACCAAAGCCCGATGACTCAGCAGGCATAATTATTCGACCGTCAATATCATTTCCTTCAACGATGAATTTGTATTTTGTGCCCGCAACTGCCTCGTCAGATGACAAATTGCTTCCGATTGAGAGAGAATCGGTATTTTCGCTTTCATCCGTAATGGTGTAGCGGTATGAATTTGGATTTGCAAGCACATCGGTCTTTGTTTTGCCTGCTTTTTCTGCGTATGCAACGGCAACAGCTTCACTGTATGTCCAGAAAAGCTGTTTGTTTGCAGTGTCCACGCTCGTTGAGCCGTCATCGTTGTTCAAAACAGGCGCGTAGTAGATAGAAATTGAACTGGTTTTGAGCGGAACCATGTCAGAGCCATACGAGAATGAGACATTGATGTTTGAGCCGGCATAGTAATAGAAATATCCTTCGTAATAATTTTCGATTTCGGAATCAGAATCGTTGATTGCATACCCATTGACCGTGTAGTTCGGGTTGTTGTCAGGATTGATTGAGAAATTTAAATAGACGGGACCTGAAGCAGTGCTCGTATTTGCAAAATCAGAAGAAGCGATTGATGGCGTTTCTTCGACCGTCGCGCACGCACTCACTGATGTTTTTAAAATGTCTTGCAGTTCAGTATTGTCTGCATAGGTTGAATCGGTTTTGTTTAAATAGTTACGCAAAGAAAGCAATGTGAATTCAGGGAAATTCGCATCGTTTGATGTGATAAGGCGGCTCATTTCTGATGTAGAGCGATAGAATTCAGTCGTTTTGTTGCCCGTTGAGTCAGACGGCTCGCCCGTAGCAGAAAATTCAGCGTACATTTTTGCATCATCGCTTGCCGTAACCGTAAAATAAATCGTTTCGGAATGAGATGTGCCATTTTTGTACGCCTGCACATTGTTTTCGCCATAGAGTTTAAGGTAATGCTCCCATCGAATTTTATCATCCTCACTTTCAAGAGTGTCGGGCTCATCATAATACTGCGCAAGACGAAGGGGATTTGCGTTAGACATATCCGTAATATTTTCAAAATCGGCATCAAAAAGGCCCGTGCCATTTTCGTTGTAAAAGCTGACCGTAAGTTTTTTTATGCCCGTAGAACAGTTTTCTGCAAAATTGCCTTCAAGAAGAACCGTGCGGCCGTATGCTCTGGGCGTTTGCGTGCCAATGCTTGTAGGCTTGCTGATAACAAGGACGGGAGCGGTATTGTCAATATTGAATGCGCGTGAAGCGACTCCTGACTCATGACCTGCCTTATCATACGCATTTACCGACACGATATATGAACCGTCCGCAAATTCGTAGCCATTGTAGGCATTTTCTTCTTTAAATGAATTGAGGGAAATCTGCCAGGTGCCGTCAGAAGAAAGCGTTGCAGGCTCATCGGTAATGAGCGGTTCAGTTTTATCGTCAGGAAGGATTTTTGAGACAGAAACCAGGACAGACTTAATGCCTTTATCATCGGCGCACTTTCCGCCGAACACAAATGTGCCCCGTATAGTGGCATTTGAAGGAGGACACAGAATTTCAAGCGTCGGTGCCTTTGTATCTACAGACGCACCCAAGCCTGCATCTTCTCCACAAGAAATAATAAGAACGGTAAAAAGGGTAAAAAATAAAAAACAGGCAATTTTGGAAAACTTTTTCATATATCCCCCATTTTGTTAAGTGGGGGGGGGCAAAAGTATAGGTAAAATAATGAAAAGTTGCCCCCACACACTTCACCAAGATACAATTTTTACTTATAATGCATTATACACCACTTCCCTTAAATATAGATAGAAAAAACTATAAGAAAATTATTAAATTCTGTTATATCCGCTCGCACAGAGAAAAAATGAGTTTTTTTCCGCATTGTATCAGATTTTAATTTGTGCTACACTGATTTTCATTATTTTTTTGAGGAATAAAAATGAAATTGACTTGTGGTATCGTGGGCTTGCCGAATGTGGGTAAGTCTACTATTTTTTCTGCTTTGACTAAATCTCCGGCTCCTGCCGAAAATTATCCGTTCTGTACGATTGACCCGAATGTGGGCGTGGTGGAGCTTCCCGACGAACGCCTTGACTTTATGGCGAGCGTGTTTCAGCCGAAGAAAAAAATCGCCGCCACCGTTGACTTTGTTGACATTGCGGGTCTCATAAAAGGTGCGAGCAAGGGCGAAGGCTTGGGAAACCAGTTTTTGGCAAATATCCGCGAGACGAGCGTTATTGCGCATGTCGTCCGCTGCTTTGACAATCCCGACATTCAGCATGTGCGCGAAGATGCCAAAACTGACGCCGCAATCGACCCCGAAAGCGATATTCTTACGATTAATTACGAACTCTGCCAGGCGGACATCGACACAATCACCAAGCGCGAGGACAAAGTGACGCGCCAAATCCGAGCGATGGGAAAAGCCGAAGAAAAGAAATTCGCCGGCTACCGAAGCGCGGTCGACAAAATCTTGCCGCTCTTGCAGGACGGAAAATGCGCGCGACAGGCAGATTTGACCGAAGAAGAAATGGAAGGAATCTACGACCTGCATTTGCTCACGATTAAGCCGCAGCTCTTTGTGTGCAACATCGACGAAGACACGATTGCCGAGGGCACGAACAAATATGTGGAGCAAGTCAAAAAAATCGCTGAAGAAGAAAAATCCGAAGTCATTGTGATTTGCGGAAAATTCGAGGCGGACTTGGCTGACATCACAGAAGAAGCCGACCGCAAAGAATTCATGGACAGCGTTGGCTTAAAAGAAAGCGGTCTTTCAGTTCTTGCAAAAGCCGCGTATCACCTTATGGGCTTGCGCACCTTCTTTACGGGCGGTCCCGATGAGTGCCGAGCCTGGACAATCCGCGAGGGCGACACCGCACCAAAAGCCGCAGGCGTTATCCACACCGATTTTGAGAAAGGCTTTATCAAGGCAGAAGTCTATTCCGTAGAAGATTTGCGCCAGTACGGAAGCGAAGCCGAAATCAAGGCGCACGGCAAATACCGTCAGGAAGGCAAGGAATATGTCGTTCAGGACGGAGATTGCATGTTCTTCAAATTTAATGTGTAGGAAAGAAACTAAATTTCCAATGTTCCAACGACCGTTGTATCTTCATCTTGTGGCTCAACTCCCCTTCTGAAGAACGACGGTCGCGCTTTTTTCTCTTCGCGCTCAGGCTGTTTTTCTTCTTTTTTGACAGTGCGCTTGGCTTTGGGCGCGACCATAAAGCCAAAGAGCGAGCCACACAAACCGCCTGCAATGTGGGCGACGGTGGCAATATTTTCTGATTTTGGGGCATTAATCAATTCGCGACCGAGATAAATCGCCACCACAAAAATAAAGGAAAGCGGAATCACATTTTTGTCGAGCGTGGTAATTGAGGCAAGCACAATCAGCATAAAGACGATTCCGCTTGCTCCGAGTAACGGATGTGGGATAAGGCACACATTTATCACACCTGTCACAAAAGCCGTCACCACGAACATGAGCGCGACCATCTTTGAGCCGTAGCGTTCTTCCATGAGCGGGCCTAAGAGCAGAATAAACGAAAAATTCCCCAGCAAGTGATTCCAATCCGTGTGACCGAAAATATGCAAAAACAGGCGGAAATAATCAAGCACGCTTTTGTAATTGAAGCCAACATCTTTTATTATCTCTCCCACCGTACCTTTCGTTCCGATTCGGGCAGGAGCGGTAAACAGTGCGGGAATCAAGTGTTTTCCGAGCAGAAAATCATTCATCAAAAGGATTACGACACACAAAATCGCAAAAGTGAGCGTGACGGGAGCATTGTATGTAACTTTGAGTTTTTTTTTCATAGGATATTATTCCGTTTTGCCTTGTTTTCTGAATGTTCTGGTAGGCATGGCAACACCCACATGAACCTTTCCGAGCCAATGCAAGTTCGTGTCAAACTGAACGCCACCCCATAATCGCGCCCACTTCCACTGCGCACCAACGAGCAATTCCCCGTACCCACTAAAATACGGCTTACTCGCATGAGCATAGCGGAAGCTATTGTTGTAGAGAATCCGAACCGTAGCTCCAAGTCCGGCCTCACTGAACACATGCAGGTCAAGTTTTTTGTTGTAGTAGACAAGCCCGAACATACCGCCAATTGAATGAGAATAGACAAACGGAGAACTCAGCGACTCACCGCCTTCATAATAGGTGAACGGGAATTCACTTCCTGGCGAACCAACACCGATATTCGCATTCAATCCCCAGAAGAACGGCGGTCTGAAATAATTTTTATACCCGACATCAAAAATCGCGCTGCCCATGTAATAATCAGAATTGAGCCGACTATAGCCAAGACTTAACACGAGGGCATTCTGCAAAGCACTTCTCTGGCTTTCGGGAACAAATTCTTCGCCGTTCAAAACCCAGCGATAGATGTATCCCTGTTCCGTACCGATGATAACATATTCACCATCAGGACTGAACGCAAGGCTTTTTGCGCTGTCGCCGTACATAAGCTGGAACGAATTTTCTTCAAAGCCACTGTTAATGTCAAAAATCTTGACAAGCCCCGTGTTTATACCGACGACGATTTTTGAGCCGTCCACAGAAAATTCCGCGACATTGGAGAATCCGGCAGGATCTTCAAGCATGTAAAAATCAGATTCATCAGAAACAGAAGTGACAGTGAGCGTATTCTGGTCTTTTGCAGACACAAAATGAACGCCATCTTTTGCCAAACGCGGCTTGATTCTCGTGAGCGTATAACATTCAAATTCAGAAACAACCGACCACGATGTTGTATCAATGAGCCGAATCGCGCCAGACTCACTCGTGACAAGGATTCGCTTGCCCGTAGGATTTGAGCTCACTGCCCACACGCCGTCAGCAAGGTCAAGTTTTTCTTCGATTATGTGCTGATTGCCCATTCGGTAGCTTTCGTATAGATTCTGACCGTCCAGAGCAATGATGATTTTATAGTCACTCGCATACACCGCAGCAGGAATCGAAGAGCCGGTACCGCTGATTAATGTGGCATCAGAAGCAGAGCCGACCGCATGAATCAAAGCAGTGTTGTCATCACGAACGGAAAGCATATACCTCCCGTCGCTTGTAAATTCAATAGATGATGCATCCGCAATGGAAACTAAATTTTTCCCCGATGCGTCCTTATGTGATTCAGAATTTCCAGAAACAGAATTTGAATAAATTGCTTCGATAGTGTTTGAGGCGGCACTCCACAAAATGATTGAATTGTTCCAGCTCGTCGCAAAATATTTGCCGTCATGCGTCCATGCAACGGCATTTACCGCAGTGGAAGATTTTGCAAGATAATCCTGGCTCACATCTTTTTCTTCTTTTTGTTGATTTTCTGGAAGTGACTCTTCAAAATTGCCGTAATTATCGTAGCCTTCGGTTAATCCGGGATTTAAAGCAGAATCGGCAGAATCACCTTCTTGCGCAAAAAGAGAAAAACAAAACAGTATAAAAAAAGCACAAAAAAATTTTCGCACTTGCCTTCAACACTCCAAACGCGTTCATACACATTCTGCTTAAAAAAACACGCACTAAAACTGTAACGCATTTTCAAGAAATTTCAAGAACACATTTTTCCATTTATCATTATCGGTGGAAAAAAACGGAAACTTTAAGCAGCGGATTTTACAACCTATGCCTGCTCGTTCTTGCGGAATTCTTTGTTCATAACCGCGAACATAATGAGCGCGAGCGTGATTGAGCACAAATCGGCGACTGGCTGCGCAAAAATAAGCCCGTTAAGTTGGAAAAGCATGTCAAAAATGATGATTGCGGGCAAGAAGATGAATCCCTGCCGGCTGACGGCGAGCGTAAGAGACTCTTTTGCCTTTCCCATCGCCTGAAACGAAAAATTCAAAACGAACTGAAGCCCAATCACAGGGCTTGAAACCATAAGTGCGCGTAACATTCTGATTCCCATTCCGATGACGGCTTCATTTTTGATAAAGATGCTGATAATCTGCCGCGTGAAGATAAAATAAATCGCAGTGAGAGAAATGCCTGCAATAGTCGTGCACAAAACGGAAAATTTCATCACATCTTTCATACGACGGTAATTTTTTGCGCCAAAATTATAACCAACGAGCGGCTGAATTCCCATACCAAGGCCGAGCTGCACAAAAATCACGAGCATATTCGCCTTCATCGCAATTCCCATGCCCGCCACAGCGACATCTCCGTAGGTGACCAAAAATTTATTCATCACGATATTGCTCAAACTCATTAAAATATTGGTGAGAGAGGCAGGAAGTCCGATTAAAAGCACACCGCGTAAGATTCCGTTCCGAATCTGAAAATATGTGGGGCTTAAGGTGAGCACAGAACTTGGTTTTGCGACATGAAAGAAGAAAATTACGATTGAGACGATGTTGCCCAAAACGGTTGCGATTGCCGCGCCAGCCACGCCAAGCCCCAAGCAGGGGATTCCCAAAAATGAGTCAAGAATAAAAATCGGGTCTAAGATGATGTTGGCGACCGTTCCTGCCATCATGCCTTTCATGGAACTCTGCGCCGCCCCTTCGCCTCGAATCAGGTTTGTGAATGCGGTTGAAACCACGATTGCAGGTCCTCCGTATGCAATCCATGAAAGATAATCTTTTGCAAAGCCGAATGTGTTTTCGCTCGTGCCCACGGCATTCAGAATCTGCTTCATAAAGGTGAGCATCAAAACCGCGCCCACAATGCCTACGAAAATTCCCGCATACAAGCAGAATGAGCTGATGTGTTTTGCTTTGCCATACTTTTTTTCGCCCAACGCACGGCTTAAAAACGAAGAACCACCCACGCCAAAAATGTTGCCCGCCGCCATAAAAAACAAAAATACGGGAGTCGCAACACTGACCGCCGCCACCTGATTGGCATCGTTTGTCATGCCTACGAAGAATGTGTCCACCATGTTGTAAAAAACCGTCACAATCATGCTCAAAACGGTGGGAAGAGCCAATTTTAAAACCGCCACAGGAACTGGGTCTTTTTCAAAAACATCTATATTCTTTAACATGGTAAAAATTTACAAAAAACAAAAATAAATGTCAACAAATGTTAAGAAATCACAAATTAGAACACATAATTCAGTACCATATAGAGAATCGTGCCACCAAAAATGCTGACCATTGCATTGTTTTTCCAGAGATGCAGAATGACGGTGAGAATGCTCGCCGCCACAGCGGATATAATGGAAGGAAGTTCCGACATGGGAGAAAGACTTTTAAAAATCAAATCCGTTGTGCGCTCTTTGAGGCAGACCGCAAACAGCACAGCGATTGAGACTGCGGGAATAAATTTTTCGGCAAAGGAGAAAAATGCGGGAGTCTTGCGCTTGGCAAAAATCACGAACGGCAACACTCGCAGAAGAAACATCATAATTCCGATGGCAAGCGTGGCGATACAGGCTTCAGTCGCGGTGAGTTTCATGAGTACGCCCCCTTAACAAAATCATTACGGCGATTCCAAGACACAGCCCCGTAAGAATGAGATGCTGGCTTGGCAAAATCGGCGTGCCGTTAACCGTGATGTACGAAAGTGCCGTTGCAAACGCCGTAGTGAGCACCCCGACCAGAGAAGGCACAATATCCTTGCTCGCTCTGATTTGGTTTATCATCAAAACGATAAAAAGAGCCGTGAGCGCAAAATCAACGCCGCTCAAGTAGCCTTCGGGAATAAAATTGCCCACGATTGCGCCAATCAGCGTGCCCAAAGTCCAATATGAATAGTCAAAAATCGAAATAACGCCGAGATACGCGCCCTTTTCGGCATCTCGCGGAATGTTGCAAGACGAAATGAGCGCGAATGTTTCATCTGTGACGGTAAAAATGAGCGGGAACTTCCACCGACCTGTGTCGCGGTAAAGTTCAATCAGTGAAAGCGAATAAAAAATGTGTCTGAGCCCGATGAAGAATTCAATTCCGGCGAATGTGGCAAGCGATGACCAAAAAGACGATGCGTTTACGATTCCAGAAGAAAAAAGCGCGATGCCGATGTACTGCCCCGTACCAGAATAAATGAGAAGGCTCATCAGCACGGCGAGCCACCACGGAAAGCCCGCGTTCACAACCATAAGCCCGAACGGAATTCCGATTGCAATGTAACCGAAAAACACGGGCGTGGTGAGTTTGACCGCTCTTCTGAAATTTGACGAATCAAGCATATCACTTCAAATGTACCACTAAAGTGGAAAATTCTCAATGGTAAAAAATTCTTTCCATTTATTTCGCAAAAGATATTGAAAAGTTTGTGATTAAAAATTATTTTATCTATATGAAAGGCAGTCAGGTTAGCATTAAGGGCGTTCACAAACAGTTCGGGGATTTCGTCGCGCTCGACAAGATTGATTTTACTATTAAACAGGGCGAATTCTTCACGCTCTTGGGACCTTCTGGCTGCGGAAAAACCACACTTCTCCGCATTCTCGCGGGCTTTGAATTTCCCGATGAGGGCGCAATTCTGTTTGACGATTTTGATGTCACCGACTTGCCGCCGAACAAGCGATTTTCAAATACCGTGTTCCAGAATTACGCGTTGTTCCCTCATCTTTCAGTTTATGAAAATGTCGCGTTCTCGTTGCGATTGCAAAAACTTCCCAAAAACGAAATCGACGAAAAAGTGCGAAAATATGTGCATTTGGTGGAACTTGACGAGCATATCCACAAAAAGCCGAACCAGCTTTCAGGCGGGCAGCGGCAGCGAGTTGCGATCGCTCGCGCGCTGATTAACGAGCCGAAAGTTTTGCTTTTGGACGAGCCGCTTTCCGCTCTTGACGCAAAGTTGCGCTCAAATCTTCTGGTGGAACTTGACCGTCTGCATGACAAAATCGGCATCACTTTCATTTTCGTCACGCACGACCAGAGCGAAGCCCTTGCCGTTTCAGACCGAATCGCCGTCATGAATCACGGGCATGTTTTGCAGGTCGGCACTCCCTACGAAATCTACGAAAGCCCCGCCACGCAGTTTGTCGCGCAGTTCATCGGCGAAACGAACTTGTTTGAAGCCACTGTCGTAAACTGCGAAAGCTACAAAGTGCCGGGCAAAGCCGACATCGAGCATCTGGTTACGCTCAATGTTCCCGCTCTCGGATTGCAGGCTCAGCTCACGGGCGACACACAGGCAACCAAAGAAGAAGACAAAAACATTCTCGTCACCGACTACGAGCACACCGACGAGGGGCAGCGCGTCGCGTTCACCGTGCGCCCCGAAAAAATCCGAATTACGCTCGAAGAGCCAAATGTGAACGGCCGCAAAGACATCAATGTGTTCAAGGGAATCGTCGAAGAGCCGGTCTACACGGGCTTCCAGTCAAAATTCTATGTAAAGCTCGAAAAAACAGGCACCATCGTCAAAGTCTTCAAGCAGCATCAGAATTATCTTGACGACGGTCCCGAAATCCAATGGAAGGACACCGTGTACATCTCCTGGTCAGCCGAAGACGGCTACATTGTTGAGGATATTGAGAAGTGAGAAGTTAGCAGGGAGCAGTTAGCAGTTTTTCGTGCTTCGCGCGCCTTAATTCCCAACTAGCCAAAAAGGAGAATAAAGCCATGCCGCCACACAGTTACAAAAAGCCGCTCGGACGGAGCATTTCTACAGGTTGTATTGTCTTTGTCGCGCTTCTCTGCCTTGTCTTAAGCCTCGTGAATCAGGCGACTTATAAGCGAGGGCTTTATGCCCGCTATGAAGAGCATATTCGTGACCTTCTCACCTTTGTGCAGAGCCAGATTGATACCGACGACCTTGCAAATTGCATTAAGACAGGCGAAAAATCTCCGAAATACCTTGAGCTTCAAAAATTCATGGATACTTTCAAGGACAATGTGAAACTCCAATACCTTCGCTCTTTTTCGGCGGCGCAATCGTGTGGTTCACATTCGGCATCTCCGAGTGCGTCGTGCTGCTCCTCGCGGCAATCCTCCTGTGCGTGTCCGAACGCGACGGGATTGTGTATAGGTAGGGGACGCGGCTACAAGATGACGCGGGAGTGATGACAAGACCGACTTCAAAAAATGATTTGCTCAATGTGGCAGAGGCGGAAGTGCGGAACACCCGACGGCGAAGCCGTAGCGCCCAAATGCTAAAAATCTCTGCTTCCGAAACTTGCAATCAGCTCCTTGTGGGTTGAAAAGCCTGTCTTGTTGTAAATGCGGCTGATGCAATTTTCGACGGTGCGCTTGTTAATTCCAAGCTCTTCTGCAATCTGAACGTTGGATTTATTCTGCAAAATCAGGCGGAGAATCTCGTTTTCGCGCTGAGTGAACTGGGAGAGGGTTTTTTCAAAAGTAACAAGATTCGGGGCAATTTCCGGATCAACATAACGCTTTCCCAGAACGGCATTTTCCAGGGCGTTTTTGAGTTCCGCTTCGTCGCTCATTTTGGAAACAAAGCCGTCACAGCCTGCTTCCAAGGCTCCGCTCACAATGCTGCCGGCTGAATGCATGGAATAGACCACAATCCTTACAGACGGAAAGGCGGATCGGCAATTTTTAATCAAGGAAAGACCGTTTTCTACGCTGCCTTCGATATTCAAATCAGTAATCAAAACGGCAGGAAGTTTACTTTCGCCCTGAGAGCGCATGGCATCAAAAAAATCCCTTGCATTTGAAGAGTAACCGATACATTCAAAATCAGAATGTTCTGAAAGGAAGCCTGTAATGCCCTGCCTCATGAGGCTGTGGTCTTCTACAACATAGAAAGTCTTGTTCATTTTTCAAAAACTCCAATGGGAATAAAAAGCAGAATCCTTGTGCCAAGGCCTGGTTCAGAAAAAACAGAAAGCGTGCCACCCGTCTGAGCCG
>JAFUDX010000011.1 GCA_017464425.1 Treponema sp. | reverse complement strand
AGGATATCTTCTATCAGTTTTGGAAGAGGTAATTCTCTGTTTCTGATAAAGGCATTTTCTACTATGCTGTACTTTTCTTTTTCTTTACAGACTTCGTTTATCGCTTCAGTTAAAGCTTCTTTGATCATATTTACATTTTCTACATTTCCCATATTTTTTCCACCCTTATGGAATTCTACAGGAAAATAGAAAATTTAAATAGTGCTTAAGTTAATGATATTGGTCTTTAAGACTATACAAAAAAAGCATTTTGACAATATTTCTGCAAAAATTTTCCGTTTCTTGACAGAGAGATAACATCTTTGTAATATAAAGTTAGTCAGTGCTAACTAAAATTTATCTACAGCAACACGGAGCAATGTATGGGTCTTTTCAACAAGTTTATTTCGCAGACACAGAAGCCCGAAGGATTTTTGGGCAAGATGATGATAAACAACATGAACTCAGGACACGCGAAGATGGCGGATTGGGCGATTTCGTTTTTGCCTGCTGAGGGCGTTTTGAGCGCGCTTGAAATCGGCTGTGGCGGCGGGCGGAATGCGGGCGCGCTGCTCAAAAAATATCCGTCGGCTTTTGTTTCTGCAATCGACTATTCGCCGCTTTCGGTTGCAAAGGCGGCGGAGTTCAACAAAAAGGCGATTGAGGCGGGGCGATGCACGGTAAAGCAGGGCGACGCCTCACACCTTGACTTTGCGGAACAGTCGTTCGACCTTGCGACCGCCTTTGAGACGATTTATTTTTGGCCACAGCTAGAAAAGTGCTTTGCAGGCGTGGCGTGCGTCCTCAAAACGGGCGGGCGGTTTATGATTGTGAACGAGTGCAACGGCGAGGATTCCGCGGGCGAATTCTGGGAAAAGCGGATTGAAGGCATGAAGGTCTACACGCCGTCACAAGTGGAAGAAATGCTGAAGTCGACGGGATTTTCAAAAGTCACCGTACACCGCCACGAAAAAAAGCCGTGGTTCGCCGTGATTGCGGAAAAATAGTATAGAAGAAACCTATCGGTCACTAACAATTTTATTTGACATTCTTTTGTTAAAACTGTACACTAACTTCTGTTAGAATATTCTAACATTGACTCATTAGCCACAATTAGTCATTTCTGTGAAGACTCTGCGCGGGCTTAATGGACATCCTCCTTTACCTCTGCCCGCGTAAGTCTTCCTATTTTTTTGGAGGCACTATGCTTAATTCAGTAAAAATCGAAAATGTCATTGGTCGTGAAATCATCGATTCACGAGGAAATCCTACTGTTGAAGTTGATGTCATTCTTGAAAACGGCGTGCTCGGTCGCGCGGCAGTTCCGTCTGGAGCTTCAACGGGCGAAAACGAGGCTCTTGAACTTCGTGACGGCGACAAAAACCGCTACGGTGGAAAGGGCGTTCTCAAAGCGGTCGAAAATGTGAACAAAATCATCGCGCCCGCGCTCAAAGGCGACAATGTGTTTGAGCAGCGCGCGATTGACCTTAAAATGCTCGCGCTCGACGGCACACCCACAAAATCAAAGCTCGGCGCAAACGCAATTCTCGGCGTTTCTCTTGCAACGGCTCAGGCAGCTGCAAAGGCACTCAACATTCCGCTCTACCGCTACATCGGCGGAGCAAATGCGCATGTACTCCCAGTTCCGATGATGAACATTATTAACGGTGGTGCTCACTCAGACGCTCCGATTGCGTTCCAGGAATTCATGATTCGCCCGGTCGGTGCAAAAACAGAAAAAGAAGCAATTCGCATGGGAGCAGAAGTGTTCCACGCGCTCGCAAAATTGCTCAAAAAACGCGGACTTTCAACGGCTGTCGGTGACGAGGGCGGTTTCGCTCCCAAATTCGACGGAATCAACGATGCGCTTGACTCAATCGTTCAGGCAATCAAAGACGCAGGCTACAAACCGGGCGATGATGTAAAAATCGCAATGGACTGTGCGGCTAGTGAATTCAGCGTGGAAAAAGACGGCAAATTCTTCTATAATTACAAGGAGCTTTCAAATGGCACACCGAAAGACCCGAACGGAAAATGCTTGAGCGATGACGAGCAGATTGCCTACCTCGAAGAGCTGATTACAAAATATCCGATTGACTCAATCGAAGACGGTCTTGACGAAAACGACTGGGAAGGCTGGAAAAAACTCACCGCAAAAATCGGCGACCGCTGCCAGCTCGTTGGCGACGACCTCTTCGTTACGAATGTCAAATTCTTGGAGAAGGGAATCAAAGAAGGGGCGGGAAACGCAATCCTCATCAAAGTAAATCAGATTGGCTCGCTTACCGAGACACTCGAAGCAATCGAAATGGCGCACCGCCACGGCTACACCACGGTAACTAGCCACCGCTCAGGCGAAACTGAGGACACCACGATTGCAGACATTGCAGTCGCTACAAACTCAGGTCAGATTAAGACTGGCTCAATGAGCCGCACCGACCGCATGGCGAAGTACAACCAGCTCATCCGAATCGAAGAAGAGCTTGGTGACACGGCTGTGTACGGTTACAAAAAATTGAAGTAAATCTTTTTGCCCGGTGAATTCATCGGGCATTTTTTATATACAAGTGCGATTGCAGTCTTACATTTCTTGCACGACTTCGGTTACTTCTGGACATGCGTCTTTTAAATATCGTTCTACGCCCATTTTGAGCGTCATAAGAGCCATTGGGCAGCTTCCGCATGCACCAGTCAATCGTAAATGAACGCGGTTTTGTTCATCGATAGAAACGAATTCCATATCACCGCCATCCGCCTGTAACTGAGGTCGGAACATATCAATTGCTTCCAAAACGGTTGCTTCTTGTTCTTTTGTCATACTATACTCCTGTTAATAAAGATAATCAAATTTTCGCAAAAAGAAAAGGGAAAATGCATGGTAAACTGCTTGTAATTTAAAATTTTTAACACCATTTTCTTCAGAATATGATATAATTCTTCTATTATTTATTTTCACTCATTTTGGGGGATTTTTATGCAGATTACCGATTCAATCAAATATGTTGGCGTTGACGATCACGAAATTGACCTTTTTGAAGGTCAGTTTGAAGTGCCGAACGGCATGGCGTACAACTCGTATGCGATTCTTGACGAAAAAATTGCGATTATGGACAGCGTAGACGCGCACTTCGGCGATGAATGGCTCGCGAATATCAAAAACGCGACGGGCGGAAAATCGCCTGACTATCTCGTGGTTCAGCACATGGAGATGGATCATTCGGCGAACATCAAAAAATTCGTTGAAACCTACCCGAACGCAAAAATCGTCTCGTCAAAAATGGCATTCGTGATGATGAAAAGCTACTTCGGTTCGGATTTTGCGGACAAGCAGATCGTGGTGGCTGAGGGAAGCAAACTGGAGCTTGGAAAGCATGTGTTGAATTTCATTGCCGCCCCGAATGTCCACTGGCCGGAAGTGTTGTTCACTTATGATTCAACTGACAAAGTTCTGTTTAGCGCGGACGGATTCGGAAAATTCGGCGCAAACGACTACGATGACCCCGAAGGCTGGGCTTGTGAGGCTCGCCGTTACTATTTCGGAATCGTCGGAAAATTCGGCGCGAATGTACAGGTAGTTCTAAAGAAAGCGGCAAATCTCGAAATCAATACGATTGCCCCGCTCCACGGTCCCGTGCTCACGGGCGACGAGGCAAAAGAATCGCTCCGATTGTATGATATTTGGTCAAGCTACGGCGTTGAAAGCGAGGGCGTGTGCGTTTTGTACACTTCGGTTTACGGAAACACAAAGCGCGTCGCAGAAAAACTTGCCGACATCTTAAAGGCAAAAGGCTGCCCCAAAGTGGCAATCTCCGACCTTGCCCGCGAAGACACCTACGAGTGCGTGGAAGACGCGTTCCGCTACGGAAAACTCGTGCTTGCCACAACCACTTACAACGGCGGCGTGTTCCCCACCATGCGTGAATTCATCGAGCATCTGACGGAACGCAATTATCAGAATCGAAAAATCGCTTTCATCGAAAACGGCAGCTGGGCACCGATGGCAATCAAAGGCATGGCGGCGATGTTCGAGCAGAGCAAGAATATCACGATTTGCGAAAACAAAGTGACCGTAAAGATTGCAGAAACGTCCGACACTGTGGCACAACTTGAAAAACTCGCCGATGAACTTTTAGCATAAAAAAGGGGCTGTCCAAAAAGTTTGAAGCCTTATGTCATGCTGAAACAAGTTCAGCGTGACGGACATCCCCATCAGTCATTTTTGCTCGATTCATCGGGCTTTTTTATGCATTCAGTTCCGCAAGTGCGTCACGGACGAATTTTTCTGCCTTTGCCGCCGCTTCTGTTGCGGGAACAAGTTCGGCTTCGCTCGCGCTGCGGGGCTTGAATTCCACGTTCGGGAGATTTTTGTCGCCAACGGTGATTCGAAGCGGGATTCCCATAAGCTCCATGTCGGCGAATTTAACGCCTGGTCGCTCGGCGCGGTCGTCAAGAAGCACTTCGATTCCTGCTTTTTTGAGCGCGTCGTAGATTTTGTCGGCTTCTTCCTTCATTGCGCCCTCGTATTTGATTGGCACGATGCAGACTTGGAACGGAGCGACCGTCATCGGCCAGATAATGCCTTTTTCGTCGTTGTTCTTTTCAATGATTGAGGCAAGCGTGCGGTCAACGCCGATTCCATAGCAGCCCATCGTTGGCTCAGTCGGCTTTCCGTTCTGACCGAGGAAAGTGACATGCATTGATTTGGTGTATTTGTGACCGAGTTTGAAGATGTGACCGAGTTCGTTACCCTTTTTCTGATAGAAGACTCCGCCACAGCACGCGCATTTGTCGCCTTCTTTGACCGTGCGCACGTCCGCGTTGATGTACGGCGTAAAATCTCGGAGCGGCTCAACATGCTTTACATGGTAGCCGTCTTTTCCCGCGCCAGTGATTGCGTCGTGCATTTGGGCAACACCGTCTTTTACGACAGAATAATCAACGACGAGCGGGCAAAGGGAGGTCATCGGACCGACGAATCCGTGACCTGCCTGCGCCCATTCGACAATTTCTTCGTCTTCTGCAAGAACGACTTCGCTTGCTTTGAGCGTGGCGGCAAGTTTTGCTTCGTTTATGTCCAAATCAGAGCGGATACAAACGCACGCATAGCTGACCGGGAAGTAATCGCCCGCGCTTTCTTTGACGCGCTTCCATTTTTTAGCGGCTTCGGCACCTTCAAAATCCAAAGAAGAATTGATGACACGGTAAATGAGGCACTTGATGAACATTTTCGACGACTCGTCGAAGAAGTTTTCCATGTCCTCGATTGAGAACACGTTCGGCGTTTCGACCATTTCAAGGGCTTTGTCTGTAGCGGAAACCTTTTCGCCCTTTTTGTTCGTTGAATCATCAGCGGCGCACTCAGCCTTTTCGACATTTGCGGCGTAACCGCATTTTTCGTTCGGGCAGATAATGAGCGTGTCATCTCCAATCGGCGATTCGACCATGAATTCCTCAGAGCCGCTTCCGCCCATTGCGCCAGAATCAGCCTTTACAGGAATGATTTTTAAGCCCAATCGCTTGAAGATGCGGAAATATGCTTTTTCGTAGGCTTTGTATGATTCGTCCAAAGATTCGTCATCGGCGTTCATCGTGTACGCGTCCATCATAATGAATTCGCGCCCGCGCATTACGCCGTATCGAGGACGGATTTCGTCGCGGTATTTGGTGTTGATTTGATAGAGGTTTACGGGAAGCTGCTTGTATGAGTCAAGCGCGTCGCGTACGATGGCGGTGTAGGCTTCTTCGGCAGTGGGCGAGACAACCATGTCCTGCTCGGCGCGGTTTTTCGCTTTGAGCATTTGCGGCCCCATTGTTTCCCAGCGGCCGCTTTCCTTCCAGATTTCGCCCGGAACGATGACCGTTGATTTGAATTCAAGCGCGCCAGAAGCGTCAAGCTCCTCGCGGATAATATTTTCAAGTTTATAAAGAGAGCGCACACCCAGCGGAAGATATGTGTAAAGACCGTTTCCCAGTTTGCGTGTGATTCCTGCCCTGAGCATGAGTTTGTGGCTCGCGATGACTGCCTCGCTCGGAGCCTCGCGGAGCGTTGAAATATAGAATTGTGATGCTTTCATATAGAAGATATTTTATTGAAATTTGAAGGGAATTACAACTGAGTGAAAAATTCAGTATAATTTCTGCATATGAAAGACATGACTTCTGGCAGCATTTCAAAGCATTTAATTAGTTTTGCTGTGCCACTGATTTTAGGAAATTTTTTTCAGCTCACCTACAATGCCGTCGATTCAATCATTCTCGGGCGCTTTGCAGGAAAAGCCTGTCTTGCCGCCGCAGGAATCGCCAATCCGATTATGAACATCATGATTTTTTTCATCGTCGGAATCAGTTGGGGTGCAGGAGTTTTAATCAGCGAATTTTACGGCGCGAAGAATTTTGAAAAACTCAAGCATGAAATCAGCACGACAATCGTCATCGGATTCATTTTTACGCTTTTTGTGAGCATTGTTTGTTTTGTGTTCGCCGTTCCGATTTTGCATCTCGTTCGCTCTCCCGAAGAATTGATTGCGCCGAGTGCCCATTACTTGCGAATCGTGTTCTGCGGATTGATTTTCACTTTTTTCTACAATATGTTCGCTGCGACATTGCGTGCCGTCGGAGATTCAAAAACGCCGATTATCTGCGTTGCAATCAGCGCGGTTTTTAACGGAATTCTGGACTTCATCTTGGTGGCGCTCTGCAAACTCGGCATGACTGGAGCTGCGCTTGCGACCGTCGCATCACAGGCGATTTCCTGCATTCTCTGTATGAGCTATGTGTATCTCAAAGAACCGCTGATTGCCGTAAAACCGCGAGAATTCAAAGTCGACCGAAAACTTATGCACAAGACCGTGAGCTATAGCCTTGCCACCGCCATGCAGCAAACCGTGCTCTATGTGGGAAAATTGCTCGTGCAAAGCGCAGTGAATCCGCTCGGTGTTGATGCAATCGCAACTTTTAATGCGGGCACAAAAATCGACGACTTCTGCTATCAGCCAGAGCAGAGCATTGGGCAAGCGATGACAACGCTTATTGCGCAGAATCACGGGGCTGGCAATACAAAGCGAATGCGGCTTGGCCTACGAAAAGGCTTGGCAATCGAATTTGTGTACGGAATTCTCATCGGACTTGCGGTTATTGTGTTCAGAAATCAGTTGATGTGGCTTTTTGCTGGCGATGATGAAGCAGAAGTTTTGCGACTTGGCAGGCAGTATTTGTTGATAATGGCGTGCTTGTACACCATGCCCGCGCTCACCAACGGAATTCAGGGATTTTTCCGGGGCTGCGGCAACATGAAAATCACCGTAGCGGCGACCACATTCCAAATGATAGGGCGGGCGGGCTTTTCGCTCATCCTCGCCCCTCATTTTGGAATCGCCGGAGTAGCCTACGCCTGTGGAATCGGCTGGCTCATTATGATGATTTTTGAAGTTCCGCTCCTTGTGGTGAAGTGGCGGAGACTTCGTGCTTCTTAAAGAGCAGTCGTAGTTTTTTTAGCAGAGCCTTGATGTCGCGGATGAGGTCTTCACCCGCGTGGTCATCTTCGCTGTAGCAAGGGCATGCCATAATGCGAACCTTGATTTAGTTTAAATCGCTTGCGCTCAGTTTTCCGACACCAGCATTTGACTGGACATACGTTTTTGCTTCTGACGCAGATTTTGGACTCCATGTATATGGTGGTTTATATGAGGTTGAAGATGAAGCAACTGAATTCGTGCAATTAAGAAATTCATTGTCTTTATTTACCCAATATCCGGTACTTGTCGCATCGTCGTTGTTGTAATAGCCGATTGGAGTTTTGAGATTTTCAAAAGTGTTATTGTCGATGTAAATTTCACTTCCTGCTCGGCAGTTGATACCCGTTGACTGAACATTTGAGCTACCGTTGTACATTTCGGCGCAGCTTGTCTCAGAAACGAAATAACTGTTGAAAATATGTGCTTTACCCCATCTGAACAATGGCTGTCGCGCATTGATGTTTTTCCAGTAGTTGTTGTAGAAAGTAATTCGCATGTCGCTATCTGTTGCACCAGTTGTTGTGTTTTTATCGGCTTTGCTATCTCCAGAAGAACAAAGGCTGGCTTTATAATGGTCGTGGAAGTAGCAGTTTGAAATCGTAATCCATGTTGAGCCATTTTTGATGTCGAGCAAACCGTCATAGAAGTCTTTCTTCCATTTCTCATTTGTTGAATAATAATTATGACCTTCTGTAATTGTATTTCCGTCCAAATCCTGCGGCGTAAGATGAGACTGGAATTCGCAGTGATCGACCCACACATGTGTCGCTCCGTTCAGAGAAAGCGCATCGTCTGCACCACTCTTTGCATAGCCGTCCCAACTGATGACTTCGCCGAACATCATGTTGCGAATGATGACATTCTCACCCTCAACAATGAATTCGATGTTCTTCAAGCGTCCCTGATTTGTCGTGTCGCCGTAGATTGTTGAGTTAGAGCCAATCGTGTATTTTTCGCTCAAAAGCGGATTTTCGTTTGCAGCCGTTGAGATTGTTCCGCTGATTGTGATGATTTTTGGCACATCTAATGAAAGTATGTCTTTTTTGGCAGTTAGGTCAGAGTATGAAGAAATTGTAATTTTGTATTCATCTGAAGCCCCCGCACCGCCAGTGATAGTGTAGTTCGCGCCCGAATCGGTTGTGACCGTTGCGTATCCAACCAAGTCTGTTGGAGCTGTGTAATTTTCTGGAATGAAGTGTGCGAACATAATTGTGTTGGTTGAAACAGTAACCTTGTGTGGATTTTCTTTTGAGCCATCTGACCAACATTCGAATTTCCAACCAGAGTTCGGTGTTGCCGTGAAAGTGATTTCTGAATTTTCTGCGACATTTGAGCCTTTTGCGTCGCTTGTCGCAGAGCCAGCAGTCGAATTTTCAGAAACTGTCGAAAGTGAAACAAATTTCGTTGTGTCCGTTCCGTAATCTATTCCTTTGCCGATAACGATGAGATAGTCAACATAGTTAAGGTATTTCTTTTGTCCATCGATTGTTATTGAAGTTCCGTCTGCTGCTGTGTACGCTCCATCAGGCGCACCGGTAACGATGATTGAGTTTGAACCTTTTTGGAGAGAAACACCTTCAAGATATGCCGTATCTTTCCAATTTTCGGAAGTGCATTTGTTCTTTTTGACTTTAACATCGGTTGCCATTGCAAGAGGCTTGTCTGCATTTATAACGGTTCCGTTCACAGAAACCAATGCCGCTCTCACACGAGTAACTTCTGTAGCCAAATAGTGGATTGCAATTTTTGCATCGGTAATATCTTCTTCCGCAGACACTGTGTAAACGATGTTGCCATTTTCTGATGTTCCGCCGTCAAGATACCCAGTTCCTGTATAACATGGGAAGTCTGTTACTTTTGTAAAGGTTGAACTGACAAAGCCGGTCGCATCTTCCTGAATTTTGAGCGTGGTCAATCCGCTTTTATCAGTGTCTTTCTCAGAACCTTTTGGTTCCCCACCCCCAGAACTATCATCCGAACAGCCCGCTACGCCGAACATAAGCACAAGTGCCGTTAAAATGCTTGCAAATTTAATCGATTTTTTCATAAATTTTTCCTCTTTTGTATTTTTCTTACTTTTTCATTCTATAATTTAAAGAAGAAATTGTCGATAAAAATTTCTTGAAATAATTAGCCAAAATACTTGACTTCTAGCCAAAAACTTGTATGATAGATTATAAAATAAATTCAGAATGACGAGTTACATAAACTATGTTCAAGATGAATTGTAAAAAATGTGCTTAAGATAATAAATTGCATAAAATGTATTCGGAATAGTGGATGTTTTGGAGGTGCGTATGTGCAGGGCGACGATTTATGATGCGAGGAACAATTTTTCAGCTTTGGTAAAAAAGGCGGAGGCGGGCGAGCCTGTTGAGCTTACCCGTCACGACAAGCCGGTTGCGGTCATCATCAGTTACAAGGAGTACGAAGAGCGCAAACCAAAAAAGAGTTTTATTGACTGGGTAACAAAATTCAAAAAAGAAAATGCCGATGTTTTTGAAGGCTTTGAGGGGATTCCAATTCCTAAAGATGAATATTTGGACGAAGCATATGCTGAAAGAATAAGAAATATATGGGGGGAAGAAGTATGATGCCACTTTATTTATTAGACACGAATGCAGTTTCTGAGTTTTCAAAACCAAGGCCGAATGAATCATTGCTTGCACGGATAAAAGAGCATGAGGAAATGTGTGCCATCTGTTCGACCGTTTGGCAGGAGCTTGTGCGTGGGTGTGAACTTCTTCCAGACGGAAAGCGAAAAGATAAAATAGGCGTTTGTATTGAAAAAATCCGTGAAACATACGAAATCATTCCCTACGATAATTTTGCGGCTCAGATTTGCGGGGAGATTCAGGCAAAGTGTGAAAAAAAAGGCAAACCGATTCCCCGATACGACTCCCAAATCGCGGCAACGGCAATCGCGAACGGCATGGTGTTAATCACGCACAATGTGCAGGATTTTGAGGCACTCAAAGAAAATTCCATGCTCAAAGTGGAAGACTGGTGGGGCTAGCGTTAAATCCGAGCAGCTCTGTTTTGCAAAATTAAGTCCGTAAGCACAATCGCGGTCATTGCTTCGATTACGGGAACAATGCGCGGGCACAGGCATACATCATGGCGGCCTTCAATTACAAGGTCGCTGTCCGTGTAGTTTCCTGCTTCGTTTACGGAGATTGTTTTTTGGCTTTGGAAAATGCTCGGAACGGGTTTTACGGCCACCCTAAAGAAAATCTCATTTCCGTTTGAGATTCCGCCCGTGATTCCGCCTGCGTTGTTGCTTTCAAACTTCACTTTACCATCGGTGTCCACGCGCATGGTGTCATTGTTTTGGCTTCCTGTTAAATCGCTGGCTGCAAATCCTGCTCCAAATTCAATTCCTTTTACCGCACCCACGCTTAAAATTGCTTTGGCAAGTTCTGCGTCGAGTTTTCCAAACACAGGCTCGCCAAGCCCTGCCGGAATTCCTGTTATCCTGCACGCAACAATTCCGCCTGCACTGTCAGAATTTTTTCTGATTTCTTCGATTTTTTCATTCATTTTGGCAGCCGCTTCATTGTCGGGGGCACGGAGCGCATTCTGCTCAATCTGGCTAAAATCAACTTTTGAGATGGAAATTCCAGCTGCCCGTTCGGTGTACGCGGTGATTTTTACATCGCACAGATGTTCAAGCACTTGAAGGGCAATAGCCCCCGCCGCGACCCGCGCTGATGTTTCCCTTCCGCTTGATCTGCCGCCGCCCCGATAATCACGGAAGCCGTACTTTTCGTAAAATGCAAAATCAGCATGGCCTGGCCTGAATGTGTAGGCTAAATTTCCATAATCTTTTGAGTGCTGATTTTCGTTTCTGATTATGATTCCAATCGGAGTGCCTTCGCTTTTTCCTTCAAAAATACCGCTTAAAATTTCGGCTTTATCGCTCTCTTTTCGGGCAGTGACGGACGCGTTGTTCTTTCCGCCAAAACTCTGGCCGGGCTTTCGTCTGTCCAATGCCGTTTGGATGCGAGCTTCGTCAATCTTGATTCCTGCAGGAACGCCGTCAACAATGCAGCCCAATCCTGCGCCGTGACTTTCGCCGAATGTCGTTACTTTAAAAATTGTTCCGATTGTATTTTGTGCCATGTAGAAATTATATAGAAAAGAATAAAAAGTAAAAAGTGGGAGATGTTTTTAGCTCGGTTTTTCTGCTCTAAGCGTTTTCTTAATGTAATCTTATTGAATAAATGCTGAATTTTCGGGCGAATGAATTATAATCTTGAATAACGGAGCAAACAATGGCAATAGAAGTCTTTAACAGGCGCGAAATCAAATATATGCTCAGTGATGACGACAAAGCGGCGTTGCTTTCAATCATCGATCAGTATATGGATTCCGACCCATTCAATAAAGATGGCAAAACCTATTCAATCTGCAACTTGTACTTGGACACCGAGAGCGATGAGCTTATTCGAAAATCGCTTGAAAAGCCCAAGTTCAAAGAAAAAATCAGGTTGCGAAGTTACGGACAGGTGGGCTTGAACGATAAAGTTTTTCTTGAGAGCAAAAAGAAATATAACGGAGTCGTAAACAAGCGGCGTACCAATTTTCTTCTGGGCGATGCATACAAATACTTTGAGGACGGCACCATTCCGCAAAATCCTGTTACGGCGGAAGGAAAGCCCGTTAAAATGAACGCTCAGGTAATGAAGGAAATTGACTACATTATGCATTTTTATGCGCTAAAGCCCAAAGTTTTTATTTCATATGACCGTTGGGCTTTTTTTGAAAAGGGCAATTCAGATTTTCGGCTCACGATTGATACGAATATCCAGACGAGACGAACTGACTTGCGGCTTGATTCGCCTGCATACGGCACGCAGCTTTTGCAGAGCGGGCAATGGCTTATGGAAGCAAAGGCATTCAAAGCCTTTCCATTGTGGTTCGTGCGATTCCTTTCTGAACGCAAGCTTTTTCAAACTTCGTTCTCGAAATATGGCACCGAATATAAAAATTATGCGTTAGCATGTAGCAAATAGCAGTTAAAAGTTTGAATACTAAAACTGCACAGTCTGACTAAAAAAGGAGTACACTATGGACATTTTATCAGGATTTATTATTAACGGCGAGACCATGACGATTCTTTTCAGCATGCTCATGGGATTGATTGCGGGCATCGTGATTGCGGCGGGATATGTGATTGCGAATCAGGGCAAAAAATATTCCAAGAATTTTGTGATTACGGTTTTGCTTTTGCCGGTGATTATGGCAATTATCATTCCGTTTATTGCAACGGACTTAAAAAAGACGCTTTCGCTTGCCGGCGTTTTTGCGCTTGTTCGGTTCCGAAGCATTCCGGGCGACTCAAAAGACATTCTCTACACATTCTTTGCGGCGGCAGTAGGGCTTGTAATCGGTTTGGGAAGCTACTTCATCGGATTCGTACTCGTGGTTTTTGTGAGCATACTCTTTGTTCTCGTTACAAAATTCTGGAAGGTTGAGGACAAGCAGATTCTTAAAATCACGATTCCAGAAGACATGAACTACAAAGATGTGTTTGATGATTTGTTCACAGCATATCTCGTAAAATGGGGCGTTAAGAATGTAAAAACGAGCAATATGGGCACGCTTTTTACGATTTCATACTGGGTTCAGCCAAAGAAAGACTGCGACACCAAAAAATTCATTGACGAGCTTCGCACACGGAACGGCAATTTAAACATTATTCTGGAAAATCCAGACGATCAATTGATTCCTGTGCTTTAGAAAATGAGAAATCTGTGCTAGAATGTTTTCTATGAAAAAATGGTATGCCGTCTTTTGTTTCACATGGTTCCTTGTGATTTCACTGCATGCGACTGATTTTCCTAGAAAACTTTCAGAACAGGCAAAAATTTCGGTCGTTTCGATAGACTACAGCGACATTTCTCACTCACTTTTTTCAAAAAGCTGCCTGCGGATTTATGATAAGGAAACAGGATTCGATAAAATTATCGATTTTGCTTCCTTTGAAAACTTTGACGATGATTTTTTCGGATTAAAATTTTTCCTAAAAAACAAAAAGGCTGCCATAACAATAGAAGATTTTTTCGTATATTTTCTGCGGGAGTCACACAAAAAACGTACAAGTCTTACCGAATCAAATTTGCAGCTCAATCCAAACGAAGTCAATTACATTTATTCATTCATAAAAACAGTTCATACGGCACTTCCCGATTATCACTACGATTTTGACATCATAAACAACAATTCCGAGACTCACATTTCCCAGATTTTGCATGATTGCTACCGAATGGCGGGTGGCGAAGAAGAGTCGGCGCAGTATTATTTTTCAAACATCGTCAGACATAATCTGGGCTATAAAAAAATCAATGACAGTTTCGTTCTTACTTCCCAAAAAGAAGATTTGACTTTCCTCAATCAGAATTCGAGTCAACGCTTTCATGAAGAGCATACAATGCTTACTGCTATTTTGTGCATTCTCTCAGGAATAGTTTTTTTGCTCACGGCTTATCAAGTCGTAAGTTGCTTTTTTGAGCGGATTTATAGCATGTCGGTGTACAAAAGCGTTCAGATTTTTGATTTTATGATTCTTTTTATGGCGGGATTTTCTGGCATCGTGATTATTTTTCAGGATTTTTTCTCGAATCAGAGCATACTCAGAAATAATTTTCAGTTTTTGTTCTTGTGTCCGCTTCATTTGGTCGCGGCATTCTTGGTGTTTAAAGAATTTATTCCGAATAAAATACAGATTGTGTATTGGTCGGCGACTTCAGCTTTTTCGGTGATGTATGTGATTGGCGTGGTGATTGCAGAAAAGCAGTTCCCGGTCATTACGGCTTTGGTTGTGCTGCCTGTCTCGCTTCGCACGCTTTATTTTGATTTTAAGGCGATTCTAAAAAAATGCGGAGAAATGAGTTTGGCTGCCAGGCAGACCGAAACATCAAAATCACCGCATTCAGACATTCAGAAAAATTAGTCTCGTGTCTGGAGCCAGCCGACACAAGCAATGACCCAGCCGATTATGATTACGATGAGACCAATGCCAATGTGTGTGCCCGTGCCTTTGTTAAGCAAGCTGACGGCTTTTCGTGCCCACGGAGCGAGATTAAGGTAGTTGAGGAGAATATAGATTCCGCCAGCAACAGAAACGATGAGCGAAATGAGTTTGACAGGAAGCTTTGCTTTGAGAGAAAAGAAGCAGAACACGATTCCTGCGATTGCGCCGCCTAATGCGAGGATTGCGCCAACTTTGAGATCGCCAGAGCCGTCAGTGATTGCGTGGAACGCACTTGAACCACCGCCAAAGAATTTGCTTGCAGTGAGCGGAAGAAAACAGCCGATTACAACGAGTGCCATACCGATAAGGTACAGCGGAAGGTTAGACTTTTTTGCCATGATTTACTCCTTTTTTAGCAAAATGATTTAAAAAGTATAGCACGAACTCAAAAAAAATTCCATAAAAAATCTTGGGAATTCACTTGAATTCATTTTCTGAATTCTATACACTATTTAGACCTATCGCATTTTGGGTTTTAATGCGAGAACTTTGTCCGGAGTGCTGACCGGCAAACTAATAGGAGAAGGCAATGCCTACAATCAATCAACTTGTTCGTAAGGGTCGAAAGTCACTTGCAAACTCGACTAAAGCTCCCGCGCTTGAGTCTTGTCCGCAGAAACGCGGCGTTTGCACTCGTGTTATGACTGTCACCCCTAAAAAACCGAACTCGGCACTTCGTAAAGTCGCTCGTGTTCGCTTGTCAAATGGAATTGAAGTTACTGCATACATTCCAGGTATTGGACATAACTTGCAGGAACACTCAGTTGTTCTCATTCGTGGTGGTCGTGTAAAGGATCTTCCTGGTGTTCGTTACCATATCATCCGTGGTACAAAAGATACTTTGGGTGTTGACGGACGCAAACGCGCTCGCTCTAAGTACGGTGCTAAAAAACCAAAGGCATAATAGGAGATTACTATGGGAAGACATAAGCATACTGTAAACCGACCTATTGTACCTGATGTAAAATACAACAGCCCGGTTGTCACAAAATTCGTCTCACGCATGATGCTGGACGGAAAAAAAGACATTTGTACGAAAATCGTCTATCAGGCAATGGATCAGCTCAAAGCAAAAACTGACAAAGATCCGCTTGAAGTATTCCTCAAGGCTCTTGATAATGTAAAACCAGCAGTCGAAGTTAAATCTCGCCGCGTTGGTGGTGCAACATATCAGGTTCCGTGTGAAATCCGCGACGCTCGCAAAGAAGCATTGGCTATGCGATGGCTTATCGCTGCTGCTCGCTCACGAAGCGGTCACGGTATGGCAGACACACTTGCTGCTGAATTGCTCGACGCATTCAACAACACTGGTTCTGCTTACAAAAAGAAGGAAGATACACACAAAATGGCAGAAGCAAACAAAGCTTTTGCACACTACCGCTGGTAGAAAGCAAATCCCGCTCAATTTTGGGCGGGATTTTTTATGCTCATTTTGCTTTTATTATGCGTTCCGAACGATTTCTTCAAATCCGTTTTTATTGATTTGCTCAACAAGGCTTCCGTCGCCTTCTTTAATGATTTTGCCTTTTACAAGGATGTGTGTTTTGTCAACATGAAGGCTTTCAAGAATCTTGGTAGAGTGGGTGATGATAATCAGTGCGCCGTTCATGCGCTTTTGGTACTCTTCGATTCCCTTTGAGACCGTGCGGACTGCATCGACATCAAGACCGCTGTCTGTTTCGTCAAGAATAGCGAGCTTGGGATTGAGCATAAGAAGCTGCAAGATTTCGCTTTTTTTCTTTTCGCCGCCAGAAAAGCCGACATTCAAATCACGAGACGCATAGCTTTCGTCCATGTGCAAAAGGCTCATCATTTCTTTGAGCTGCTTTTGGAATTGAAAAAGTTTGACACGCTCGCCCGTTCGCTGCTGAAGGGCAGTGCGAATGAATGAATCCAACGAAACGCCAGGAACTTCAAGCGGATTCTGGAAACTCAAGAAAATGCCTTTGGCAGAGCGTTTATCTGCGCCCAGTTCCGTTATGTCTTCGCCATCAAAAAAAATCTTGCCATCAGAGACGGTGTAACGCGGATTGCCCATAATTGTGTAGCCGAGCGTAGACTTGCCCGCACCGTTTGGCCCCATCAAGACATGCGTTTCGCCGGCATTTACGCACAGGTTTACGCCATTGAGAACGGATTTTTTTTCTATATTGACACTGAGATTTTGAACTTCTAGTAAATTAGCCATAAAATGAATATACCGAATTTTTTGACTTTGGACAATGAAACCAATGCATTTTATGCATCCGCAAAGACTTTGCCATCGTCAAGAGTGATTTGAAGTTTGGTGTATTCGCTGTGAAAATCATTTTTGAGGCGGTTGAGGTAGCGTACGCTTTCCCACTTGCACATGGGTAAATCGTGCAGAAGGTAATTCCCGCATGCCTCTGGGCGAGTGGCTGGAACTTCGTTTTGCGTTAAAATCCATTCCAAGCACTCGATTGTAAGGCTACGCATATCCTGAACGGTGTAATTCCCCAGCATGATGATGTACATGCCGGTAAGACAGCCCATTGGTCCTACATAGACCACATCTTCTTTTGCCTTTGAATTGCGGAACCAGGTTGCCATAAGATGCTCCAAGCTGTGCATGGCACTCGGAGCTACGGCCGGTTCTTTGTTTGGCTCTGTGATACGCAGGTCAAAAGTGGTGAATCCTTTGTCTTCGCGTGAGACATAAATTCCTGGCTTTAAATGAGTGTGGTCAATTGTAAAACTTTGAATGACTTCCATATCCACCGATTATAGCACACGAAACTTTGTTTATACAAGTTCAATCATTTTTTCGACGACCCGTGCGCTCATTTCGGCAGCGACTGGCTCATTAAAATCGTAGCCGTTAGAGCTTAAATCATCTGCCATGTCGCTCATGCAGCGCAAAATGACGAACGGAACTTTGTTTAAAAAACACGCATGGGCGATTGCCGCGCCTTCCATCTCGACGCACGCAGGCGCAAAATTGTGGGCGATTTGAGATTTTACGGTCTTTTCGCTGATGAATTGATCGCCTGTCGCAATTCGGCCTTCAATCATTTTGTGATTCTTAGAAAGCTCCAGACCAGAAAAGGCATTTTTTGCCGCCTCAATCATGGATTTTTCGGCTTCAAAAGAAAATACATTCAGCTGCGGAATCTGGCCTTTTTTGTAGCCAAAGCCTGTGGCATCCATATCGTGATAAACGGCATCCGTTGAGACAACAAAATCCATGACGCCAAGCCCGTGAGCCATTGCGCCCGCAATTCCCGTGTTGATTACATGCGTACAGCCAAATTGCAAAATAAGCCGCTGTGCGCACAGGGCAGCGTTCACTTTGCCTACTCCAGAGCGCGAAAGCACAACCGCGACTCCGTGAATGATTCCTTCCTCAAAGAGTATTGAACCGGCTTCTGTTTTTTTAACATCGTTTCCCATGAGATTGCGAAGGAAGTTTACTTCTACTTCCATAGCACCAATAATTCCAATTTTTTTCATTTTATGTTGCTCCTTGCGAAATTCTGCATAATTTTCTGTTATTTTCGCAAAAAAATGCAGAATTTTCAATAATTTTCATAAAAACCGCTTGCAAAAAATCTCTAAAAACTCTAATATATACTCAGCAGCAAGAAAAACAAGCAACTTCCGTTGGATGTTGCCCACCCGATCCCCCGCCGTTTCTCCTCCTTTAAGCGGGGGTTCTTTTTTTTAAATACAAATTATTCTATACTACTTTTATGATTTATAAAATGTATGATTTGCCGAATCGCGAAAATTCTTCGGTATTTCTAAAAACATACATAATCGAAAAAACTTCGTTCAATCCAGAACGGCTGCGACCTTTGGTTTTGATTGTTCCTGGTGGCGGATACGGGCATTTTGGCCAGCGGGAGCAGGAAAGCGTTGCGATTCGCATGAATTCGCTTGGGTTTCATGCCGCGATTCTGCATTATTCGCTCGCTCCCATGAAGTTTCCTGACGCGCTTTGTGATGTCGCAAATTCTGTCGCGCTGATTCGGGAAAATGCCAAAGACTGGGCAGTTGATGCTTCAAAAATCATTCTCTGCGGATTTTCAGCGGGCGGGCATCTGGCGGCAAGCTTGGGCTGCTTTTGGAATTCTTCGTTTTTGCAAGACTATGTTGAGTATAAGCCTGAGCAGATTCGTCCGAATTATCTTTTGCTGTGCTATCCTGTTGTTACGAGCGACGAAGCATATTGCCATGCAGGTTCAATTCAAAATGTCATCGGTTCGATTGATGAGTCCGAAGCGCAAAAAATCTGTGCTTCGCTCAAAAAAAATTCCATTCGGGATGTCGTTTCAATCGAAAAAAACATCACTGGTGATTTTCCGCCTTCATTTATCTGGCATACGGTTCAAGACAAAGCGGTTCCAGCCAAAAATACGCTTTTGCTCGTAAATGAATTGTATGAACAGGGAATTGATTGCGAATATCATCTTTTTAACAGGGGAAAGCATGCATTGGCACTCGCAAATGCCGAAAGTGCGAATCCTGATGGCACGAATTCAGAAAAAGAATGTGAAGTCTGGCCGGAACTTTTTAAAAACTGGTTTGTAGGAGTGTAATATGTCGGTTTTTCAATCAATTATTCTTGGTGTGTTGCAGGGAATCGCTGAATTCTTGCCGATTTCTTCAAGCGGGCATTTGGCGGTGGCACAAAAACTGTTCGGGCTAGAAGAAGTTCCGCTCTTGTTTGATGTGATGCTGCATCTTGCTACGCTTGCGGCAGTGATTTTGTATTTTCGGAAGAAAATTGTGCGCTTGGTCGTGATTTTGTTTCGCTGGATTGTACCGAACAAAAAGGAGGAAGTCTCACCCGCAACACCCCCTGACGCAGAAATTGATATGCTCACGGGCACCGATGCGCTTGGTCGAAAAACAATTCTTGCGCTCATTTTTGCGACAATCGTGACGGGCATAATCGGCGTGTTTACGAGCAAACTGATTCCCGATTTGCCGATTCAAGTCACTTGCGTAGGATTTTTGTGTACGGCAGCCTTGCTTATTTTTAGCTCACTATGGGAAAAACGACACGAAAAGATTCTGAGACAAGCTCAGAATGACACTTCGGCAGATACCCGTCATGCTGAATTTATTTCAGTATCTCACGGTATTTCCATTCTGCAGTCGCTTTTTATCGGCTTTATGCAGGGTGTGGGAACGTTGCCTGGAATCAGCCGTTCTGGTTCAACGATTGCGGGGGCACAACTGGCAGGCGTAAACCGAGCGGCGGCAGGAGAATTTTCTTTTTTGGTTTCGATTCCTGCGATTTTGGGGGCATTTATCCTTGAGGCAAAAGATTTGGGTGAAGTCGGTTCCCAAATTGGTGCGCTTCCCGTTGCGTGTGGCTGTCTTGCGGCATTTGCGTGGGGCTATCTTTCACTTTCACTTTTGATGAAACTCATTCGGCGCGGAAAACTGGAATGGTTTGCGTGCTATTTGATTCCGCTCGGAATCTGCGGGCTGATTTTCTTTTAACTGTTGGGATACTTACATAACGCGCGTTGTGCAAAAGGAGGCTGTGATATGAAAACAATAAACATTGTGTATGCAGGAAGTCCGTTGGCTTCACGGTTTGTGCTTAAAAATCTTATTTCTGCGCAGAGCGAATGTAATTTTAAAATCGTGGGCGTTCTTACAAATCCTCCGTCAACACGCGGTCGCCATTCTGATTTGATTCCTACTGAAGTTGCGCAAACTGCCAGAGAAAACAATATTCCTGTATTTGAGTTCGAGCATTTGCTTGCAGAAGCAAGAGAAGCTATTTCGCTGTTGGGTGCCGATTTGCTTGTTTCTTTTGATTACGGCCGTATTTTCGGGGCAAAATTTCTTTCACTTTTTCCGCTCGGAGGAATCAACCTGCATCCAAGCGCATTGCCCAAATATCGCGGATGCACGCCCGTTCCTGCGGCGATTTTGAATGGAGATGCATCGATTGGAATTACTGTCCAAAAACTTGCCCTCAAAATGGACGAAGGTGACATTCTTGCACAAGAAAATGTGCCGCTTACGGGAAGCGAAACAACATCGTCGCTCATGGACGGAGACGGAAATACAAGCCTCGTAACGGAAATAGGCGCAAAAATGCTCAAAATGGTGTTAAAATCGGCAGCAGAATCTGATTCAGAACTGACTGGTAAAAAACAATCTGGTGAAGCAAGCTACACGCCCTTTCTCAAAAAAGAAGACGGAATTATCGACTGGAACTGCACTGCCGCCCAAATCGAGCGGAAAATTCGGGCATACACGCCGTTCCCGCTCTGCTCAACGACTTTTGACGGATTGCGGCTCACGATTTTAAAAGCAAAGCCGAGCGATTCAAAGACAAGCGAAACGCCAGGAACCGTTTTGCCGTATCAAAAATCAGTCGGAATTGAAATTGCATGCGGTGAAGGCAGCGTTCTCGTTGTAACGGAGCTTCAACTGGAGAAAAAAAAGGCGATGGATTACAAGTCGTTCATAAACGGAGCGCGAAATTTTGTGGGCTCGGTTTTAGTCAGCTGATAAAAGCATGTCCTTGTAAATGGCATATTTGCTTCCGCAGCAATGGCATACCACTTCAATCGGTTCGTTGTCGTGGGCAATAATGTCGTCTAATTCTGACTTTGGCAAATGCTTGATATGATTGCCGAATGTTTCTCTGCTGCACGGGCAGTCAAAAATAATATCGCGGTTTAAAACAGCTTGCGGGGCAAATTCCCGAAACAAGCCGTAAATCACATCTTCCATGTCGCCGCCGTCTGCAAACCACTTTCCGATTGACGGCATGGCTCTGAATGCATTCTCAACTTTTTGAATCAATTCGTCATCGTTCATTTTTGAAAATGGTGACGGTGAAGAAGATTTTTTGCCACCAAACGACGGCATTTTTTGCAGGAACATGCCGCCCGCACCGATAACACGTCCCTTTTCGTCAAACTGAATGCTTGTATTGAAAGCCGTATGAATCTGCTCGCTTTGCGCAAAATACCAGGCAAGATCTTTTGCAATATTTTTGTACATGATTTCAACCGTTCCGACTTGGGCTTCTTTCATTCCTTCGCCGATTCGGGAAATCGTAAGCGTTCCGTCGCCCAAAAAGGGAGTCAAATCCCAGCTTTCAAGGGGTTTTTCGACGGGAATTTTGTCTTGGAGCAAAAAACCGCGCACATATCCGCTTGAATCAGCCTCGACAGAAAATCCCGCCGCAGGACCGTTCGTGTCGTAGCGGAAAGTGAGATGTTCCCTGCCTTTCATTGTGGGAATCAGCAGGGCGGCACAAAGCATTGCCTGCCCTAAAACAAGCGTTTCCAAAATCCCAAGATTCATTTGGGCACGCATTTGATTTACGAGCTGTGTGCCATTAAAAAATGCGCCCCGAAATTGCCCATCCGCCATCACGAACATCGTCATTTCATCTTTGTGGATTTTGCCCAAGTGAGCGAGCAAATCAGAATCTGTAATTTGAGCCTTAATCATTTTAATTTCCCCATTTCAATCTGGCACAGTTGGTCACAGCGTTCGTTAAATTCAACTCCCGCATGGCCTTTTACCCAATTCCATTCCACATGGAGACTGGTGTTGAGCGCGTCAAGTTTTTGCCATAATTCTTGGTTAAGGACAGGCTTTTTTGCCGCCGTGCGCCACCCGTTTTTTTTCCAGTTGTGAATCCATGCCGTAATCCCGTTTTTAACATACTGACTGTCGCTGTTCAGCTGCACAGGCCGATTCTTAAAACGCTCGGTATTGTAAATCGCCGTCAACGCAGAAATTGCCGCCGTAAGTTCCATGCGATTGTTTGTCGTGAGTTTTTCGCCGCCGCTCAGTTCCCGCGCCTCGCCGTCCGCAATCACGACGCATGCCCAGCCGCCAACGCCAGGATTTCCCCAGCAGCCGCCGTCCGTATATACGATTATTTTTTCTCCCACAGGAGCCATATCGTCAAAAGAAAATCCATTTTCCATGCGCTAAAGTATAATCAAAAGCGGGTCGCAACTCAACTTCATACGGATTTTTCTCTGGTGAGCGTGTGTTGCTAAAATCTTGGTTTTGAACTAGTATAAATTTCCAGTCCTATGCAGAATGAAAACATCATTTCTATAAATGAAATGCTCAGCCTTGTTTGCGACAATATTGAAAAGGCAGAGCTCGAAAAAAACAACAAATTGCTCAAATCATGGAAATTCGTCGTCTCTTCTATAAAATCAAGTGGAATCAATGGCGAAAACTTGGGCGCAAACCTGTACGCACATTCCCGCGTCATCGATTTAAAAAACGGAATTCTTCTCGTTGAATGTGACCATCCCGGCTGGATTCAGACCCTTCGCCTGTATCAGACATACATTCTTACTGGATTAAAACGGGGCGTTCCCGAAGCAAAAATCTCATCGCTCGCATTTAAACTTCGTGGCACAAATGCAGAACTTCATCCCCAGATTTCAGACGAAAAGCTTAAGCAGGAACTTCAAGAAAAACTGGACAAAGAAGAAAAAGTCCTGAGCGAATTCGACAAAACCGCCGCCCCCACCGCAAAAGCAAGCTCTCCCAAGCCCGAAATGCCCGAAAACCTGCGTGCCATTTTGGACAAGCTCAAAAACGACATGATGGAAGCCGAATAGGACAAAAAGCAACAAAAAAGGGGAACGCCACCTTTTTGTAAAAGGTTGCTTTCCCCTTTCAATCCCTATTCTTCCAAAACGGCGGGAGAGGCAGGGCTTATTGCTCTACAGTCCATGCACCCGCACCGGCATTGGATTTAAGAGTTGATTCCAATGAATCCGTTGCCGTGTACTCAGGCGTATACGGCAGTGTAAACGGAGCAGATGTGACAGCCGTCCAATAGGTATTGCTTGTTGAAGAAACACCGGCATTTGTTGAAGCATCGTACAGTTTTGTGTTTGATGTATAGCCTTTGCTGTCCGTTGCAGAATCACCTTTGTAACGATATGAGATTCCAGTTCCAAAATAATTATATTCAGAAAGAACCCATGCTTTCGCACGAATTTGGATAGAAGCCTTTTGGTCATATCCATTATTAGTATATCCAAAATAATTGTTGTAGATATGGATATGTGCCGTGCGTACGAACGGAAGGCGCTGAACACAACTGTCAAAGTAGTTATGAGACAAGGTTATTGTTTTTGCAGTGTCATCAAGAACTGTACTGCCAATTTTCTCATTATCATCAGCACCAAGAAGCATAGTCTTATCGTGGTTTTTGAATACACAGTAAGAAACGGTGACATAAGTTGTTTTTCCTTTGATGTCACACAAGCCGTCATAAGTCTGCCACATTTCATAGCCGGTGGTTGTTGCAGTTCCAGAATCATTACATGGATAAGCAATAACATCTGCGGTAGAATCACCAGTTTTTACACCTGCAAAATTTTTCCAACCCACGCTGACACTATCTTCAAAAGTACAATGGTCAATCCAAATATGGTCGTTTGTGTCTTGAATAGTGATACAATCATATTCGGCGTTCCAACCATCAGATTTTATAGTTGAACTTCCAGAAGTTTCATGATGAGGAAATGGGTCAAAGGCATCTTTCAAATGAAGATTACGAATCATAATATTTGAGCAGCCAGAAATATAGATATTTCCTCCTTTTATACCACTATCATCTGTAAGACCAATAATTGTTGTATTTGAAGCAAGCGTAATTCTAATCTGATTCTTCCATGCGTTATACAATTCGTATTGATAACGGTCAATATCTGTATCAACCTTTGCAGAGCTTGAATCAAAATCACTATCATTACCAGTTAGTGTACAGTGAGCTGCATACGCCTTTCTCCATGCAGACCATGAAGTATACGCTGAGGCAACCCCTGTCATTGTAGTTGAGTTATATTTTGCAGTAATGAAAGCTCCAAGTGCCGCATTATCATCATTCCATGCAGTTGGCAACATAGAGCCACCATAAGTGCTGTTATAGGTCATATCAATCATACCTTTGATGTAAATGACTGTATTTCCCGCACTTGCGGCATTTTTCAACTGAGTTATGAGTTCATTCGTTGTTCCACTTGAAGCATCAATTGTTACAACATTGCTACCTGTATAATACGACGAAGTTGTGTAACCGCTACCCGCAAATCCCGTTGGCGTGTCAGTCAACTTGATTTTCTTTGAGTTGTCCACTGGATTTACCGTTACCGGATATGCCTCGCTTGTAACGCCGTCAACGCTTACCGTTACTGTGACAGAACCTGCGCTTTCACCAGTAAGTGCAAGAGTATTTGTTGTAGAAGTATCATAAGTAACCGAGCCAGTTCCATTTGTGACCGTCCAAGTGTATGCACCCGATGGTGTCTCATCTGGTACTGCCGTGAGCTCAATGCTGTTTCCGACAGTCACGCTTGAACTTCCAGTGATTGTTACGGAACTTACAGTAGATGCTCCTGTTGAAGATGGAGTGAATACAATTTTAGTTACTCGAAGACTACCACCGCCAGCACCGTTTCGACTGAAAGCAACATAGACTTGTGTTGTGGAAGAAGTAACATCAATAGAAGTTGTAGTAGAAGAAGAACCATTTTTAACCGCAAGTCCTGAAACAACTTTTAAAACATTTCCATTTTGATCAAGGAGGGCAAGCACACCTGTATCGCCAGAAGCACTACTAGATTTAACAACCTCATATTCGACAGTTATCGTGCCATTTCCTGAATTAGGAACACTGACATAACGAGATAAATTTGAAATGGTTAAAGACGAAACCGTTGGACTAAAATTTGCAGATTCACCATTATACTGTAAAGACAAAGAAGCATCTGTACCATTGGTGTAAACCTTCATATTTCCGTAATTTCCACTATAAACGGTTGCATCTGAAACAGTCCAAGTGCCAGTTCCTATAAATGTTTCCACGCCACTATAGGCTGTAGTAGAATAATAGTCGTAAGCACCCGATGAATTTTTTTCTGTGCTTCTAGAAAAAAGAGAATTTTCAGGGAAATCAGAGAATGACAATCCCACGAAGTTATATGTCTTTGCTTCGGCAGTATCAGGGGTGCCAGTACTACCATTACCGCCCGTGCCTAAATATGTAACTTCAATATGAGAGATATAAGTTCCTGCTGTAGCGATAGTTAAAACAAGATTTGTTGCAGAAGTTCCTGTATAAGAAAGTTCACAACTGTCCTGTGCTTTTGCCGTTCCAGAATCTACCGTTGAGTCATTTGCACTCAAAGAAACCGCAGTATCTTGATTTGTATACGAATTATATACAGTGACCGTACATGCCCCTCGTACAGGGATTGTAATGGTCGCATTTGCCGAGCCTGTATTCGCCCCATATTGCGTTCCATGATAACGGAAGCCGCTCAAAGTAATATTATCGGCTGTGCCCGTTGTTGGTGACATTGAAGTAAATGATGCCCAATCTTCATATCCAGAAAGTTTTCTAAAATCATAGATAATTGTTGTCGTCTCTGTTTCCCCGTCAAGTGTTGCCTTTGAATTGTCGGCGACAACATTCCAGTTTCTTGTGCTTGCAAGTGTGTTTACATCCCATGTTGAGGCTGCCTTGCTGAACGCGCTTCCGTCATAAGTTCTGTTGATGATATTGCGTCTGCCAGCAAATTCAGCCTCATACTGGCTTTGAGAAATCTTGTATGTGTCTGCGATTGCGCTTCCGTCAGAAGTTACGCCGTACCATTTCCAGCCGAGAACAGTTTCGTTACTTCCACCAACATGGTTTCCAAACCACGGAGAAGAAGCCAAACCGCCTGTTACGGCAGTATCGATAATCGCAACCTGTGCAACATTTCCTTCACTTCTCCACGGACTTCGCGCAAGGTAGGTCGTCTGACCGCTTTCGGTTGTAATTGTTGAATTATACAATACAAAGCCTTTTCCGTACGGTGCGGAACTGTTAGGCAAGTGAGAAGCCACGACATAGGTCGCATGATTTGAAGATTTGTCGCTGTCATAGGCAGATATAATATTACAGCGTTCAAACAGAGCCACATCACTCAATCCCCAAATAAAATCAACATCACCGCTGATTTTACAGCCGTAGAACCAAGCTTTGCCGCCACTCGGAGAAAGATACACGGTGTCCTGCTTTGAAGTAAAGTTACAATTGTATGCAGCACAGTTTCCCGTTGAGTCAAAAAGAAGCGCTTCCGCCTGATTACTTCCGAGTGCGTTATCGCTCGTTACGCTACTGTCATATTCACCATATTCATTTGATTTTCGCGTAGCAGTGTTAATAATAGAAAGATTTTCAAGAACCAAGTTTCCGCCCGCAAAATAGAACACATTGCGTCCGCGACTGCCTGTGTTCCACAGCGTTGACTTAACTTCATTTCCACTGGCATCTTTTGTGCCGCCGTCCTGGTTCGCCCACTGAATTTCAACATCAGTGCCGTAATCAGCACTTCCCTGTCCGCTCATCGTGATGTTTGCGCTTCCTCTATAGAAAAGTCGCTCGTAGTATGTGTCTGTGTCAATGTTGATTGTCCAATCGCCCGACGATGAGTTTTTCATCAGGTAATTTAATGCACCCTGCACGGTAACGAATTGTTTGCCTTTACCAACGGTGAGCGTGTTGTTTGAAACGCTTGGAGTCTCTCCTGTAATAAACTCCCATTCTTCAAGTGCAACGCCAGTAAATGCCTTTCCGTCCTTTGTGCCCGTGATAAGCCCATCGTCTACAACTACAGAGTATCCTGTTTCATTCTCAAGCAAAGTTGCGGTTTTATATGTTGAGCCATGATGTGGAATAATGCGAACTTTATTGCCGATAACTTGAATCAGCTGATACTGCGCGTTGATTTCGCCATAAGATGAATTTCCACCAACGCCGTAGCCGTACAATTTTTCGGCTGCAGGTTTGATTGTATCAATTAAATTCCATGATTCGCTATCAGTCTCTTCATCAAATACATATTCATAAATCTTTACCGTTCCCGAAGAAGCACGATTGATTGTCGGAACTGAGTCAAATTCAATTTCAAGATAGGTGTCAGCATATGCCTCTTCTTCATATAAATTCGGGAAGTATGTGTTTGTAATCAAATTGTATGTTGCATCTGGTGAATTTTTGCTTACCGTAAGTTCTGTGTCTTTTCCTTCAGCATATACTTTGTAGGTCTTGTCATTATCAAGGTTCGCCGTGTAAATTGCTGATGTAGAAGTCGGGTCAACCGTTGTCTTGTCTGTAGAATCTGCCGCATTTACAAATTCAATCGTAAACCAGCTGTCAGTCCAATCCATGCCATTTTTCTGCACGGTAACCGTTGCAAGGAATTTTTCAGTATTGATTGTGTGTCGGCTTGAAGAAGTGCCATTTGGATGCACATATACTGATTCAACATACGGCATAATGAGATTGCTAGAAGAATCATACAAGAAGAAAATTACATATTTTGAAACGCCAGAAGGAACAGCTGAATTTGTGTAAGTGACCGTTTTATAGCCAGAAGTCGTCGTTGAATCAATCTCTTGTGCTGTGCTTGTACTCGCATCATCTGAAATTGAATCATACAATCCCGCTTTGATTGTTGAAACGCTAAGATTGTCCGCAACCTGTAAGGTGATTTTAACCGTTCCCGTTCCGCCAGTTGCTGCATTCAAGGTCACAGAAACTGATTTTGATGAGGAAGAAATCGCCTTTTCGTCCACGCTGCCCGTGAGAATCGGGGTGGCAAAACTCGTGTCAGAAGAATCGTATGCGTTCACGATAAAATCATATGTTCCTGCCGTCAACGAAAGCGAAATGCCACTGTTCCCCGTAAACGCAGAAGATGTCGTGTAGTCAGAATCAGCGTGAAGTTTGTACTGAATTTTATACTTATATTCACTCAAATTTACCGTAGGCAAAGCCGTTCGGCTCTTAGATGAAAAATCAAAAGTAACGGCAATTTTTTCGCCACTTGCAGAAGATTTTGAATCTTCTGGATTAGATGTAATGTTCGCGCATGAAGCCAGAGCAAGAAGGGCTACCGCCGAAACAAATCGTTTTATATTTTTAAAGAAAAGTGCTTTCATGATATTCTCCTTATTCTACTTTCAATTCGTACTGAGCCGTGTAAACAATGCCTGTCGCCGTGTCCGTCGCAGTCACAAGAATCGCATGGGTTCCGCTCGTAAGAGATGAAACACTGCAAGAGGTGTTGTTTGAAGTCTGTTGCTCCAAATCGACATACCACGACAAGGTATATTCTGCAGAATCAGGCAAGGTCGCTTTGAATGTGTAGTTTCCGCCCGAAGATGAAGTTAATTCAACAGACAAGTCAGAATCGCCTTTCACATATGAAAGCGTGAATGAACCAGTTGGCGGAACAATTTTTCCCGCTACTTTTACAGAAGTTTTCGTAGTTTTTGATGCTACCGTGCTTCCGCTTGTTGAATCGCTTGCCGTTACCTCAACTTCAATCGTCTGTTCTGCGGTCGTTGTGTTTTTACCTGTAAGAGTGACGCTTTCGCCGCTTGTGGCAGAAAGTGTTGCATAGTCAGAGCCAGAAGTGATTTTCCATGAGTATGCGACATTTACCGTTCCAGTTGTGGTGGCTTTTGCCGTGATTTTTGTGCTTCCCGTTGTTTCAATTGAAGAAGATTCTGGCGTAACGCTTAGAGCTGTAATTGCAGAGGTTTCAGGTGTTTTTGCCGCTTGAACCGTGATGTTTATCGTTGTTGATTTTTGCGTAGAGCCGTATTTTGCCGTAACTTTTACCGTGACGGTATGTTCAGAACTTGAAGAGTTTTTTCCAGTAAGAGTTGCCTTTGTTTTCGTTCCTGTGATTGAGGCATATTGAGCTTTAGATGAAGAAGAAAGCGTTGTGCTATCTTCGGCGGAAATTTCCCATGAATAAGAAATATCGCTCGCGCTGACACTGCCTTTTGTAGTGGGCGATGCCGTAAGCGTCGTTACGCCCGTTGCCGCAATTGTTGTTGAACCTGCGGTGACGGTAACATCAGTAAGTGTTGGCGTATCTTCTGACGAATTCCCCCCGTCGGAAGAACATCCTGCAAGGAAAAAAATCGGGAGCATGAGTAATACCCCCCCCCGTACAAATCGTTTTATTAGTGAACCCATACAGCCTCCTGCATATAATGCGAATATTTTAAAAATAATTTGATAAAATGTTATTGCAGATTTTGGGGATTTTCAATCAAATTGCAGGGAGATAATAATTTTTTACTTGAAAATAATGATATTTTATAAATTTAAGGGAAATTTAATATACTGATTTTAAAAGGCGCAGAACGCACTTTGTTATATGGAAGTTAAAAATCTCTTGGCTTGTGAAACTTCTTCAATTTCAATACAATTTTTACATATGAGACAATTGGTCTTTGGGATTCTTTTACTGTTTTTTTCTTCGTTTGCGTTTTCACAGCCTGCCGAAAGTCAGGAAGCGCACCAGGAAGAGCAAATTGACCAGAATCTTGTGGTTTCAAGAATCAATTTTATCGGTCTTAAAAAAACGAGGCCCTCTTACATTGGCTCAAAGGTCGCAAAATTTACGGGAAATTCAATCGCTGAAACGGACATGCACGGCTTGGAAACAGCGATTCAGCTGGAAGGACTTTTTGATGACATTCAAATCTCAACGGAACAGATAAGCGAAACTGAAGCTCAAATCACGGTTTCGGTAAAAGAAAAAATCACTTTTATCCCCCTGCCGTTTGCCATGTATTCAAGCGCGGGATTTATGGCGGGGGGTATTGTGATGGATACGAATGCCTTTGGACGAAAAGATATGTTTATGATTGGCGGATTTTTTTCATCGACCGCAAAAACTGGCATGGCATCATTCGTAAAACAGTCGCAGACAAAAGGTGTTCCGGGCGTTTCCCTGTTTCTTTCTGTCTCAAAAACTTCTCCAAAATATTATAATCTTGATGATGACGAAGTTTTAAAATATAAAGCGTTTTCTTTTGAGGTAGGGCTCAAGCTTTCAGAAAAAATTGGCGAAAATTTTATCTTTTCAAACGGATTTGGCTTTACATATCACAATTCAAAAGATGAGCGGGTAGAATCAATTACGGAAGGCTCAACTTCAATTGGATTCGCATATGCAAAATCTGACTGGAACGGCGTTTTTATGTCCACGAATTCGGCTTCGGTTAACGCGGAGGTAGGTCTTACCAATTCAGAAGACAAAGCGTATCGGTTTCCGCTTGAATTTTCGGCTTTAATTACTGAGCAGCATCCCATTTTTATTGACCGACTCAGATTGTATCAGCGGTATTCTGGGGTATATGGGTACAAAAATCATATTTCGGGCTTTAAAGGCCGCGAGGCAGGTTCTGTCACCATTTTGCCAGGAAATTTTTCTACAGAAAGAATTGTAGGCGGGAATTTGGGGCTTGAAGTTGCGATTGCAAAATTTCGATGGGGAATGATTTCGCTCTACAGTGATTATCAAGTGGTGTATGCCCAAGATTTTGAACTTACGGGCGATGGTGATTATGAATTCTGTCACGGGCCAAACGGCGGTGCAAAATTCTACCTTGCCAAAATTGCGGTTCCTGCACTTGCGATGGGCGTTTCCTACAATGTGACCAAAAATTACTGGCAATTTGCTGCGGCAGTGGGTGTCAGTTTTTAAACAAATTCTGCTAAAATTTCACTTTTTCGGCTTTTTTGCTTGACGGCAAACAAATCTACCTTTAATATAGTATTGGTATATTTTTAATTTTGACAGAGGTAATATATGGCTTCAAATACAGCAGTTGTAGAAAAAAAGACATCAGGATTCGATTCTCTCCCAATCGCAGTTCAGATGCTCATTGGAATCGGCGTTCTTTTGCTTATCGCTGCAATTGGTTTCGCAGTTTTCTTTGCGGTTGATCTTCTTCTTCTTGATTTCGACCCAATTGGTAAACTTGCAAGCGCTATTTTCGGCTAATCCGATTTATAAAATCTGCTTGCATTCTTGCCAGCTTCTATTGTTGTAGTTTACAGAATTCAATCAAATTCTTATGATAGCCCTCTTCATCGATAAAATATGAAATCGCGTGGGGGGCTTTTTCTATTAGATACAAGAATTTTTCGCTCGTGCAGTATTGGTAGTTCGCAATCGTCATTTCAATCGGAACGAATGTGTCTTCTGTTCCGTGAACGAACATCACGGGAACTTTGTTGTAGCGCAATCCTTTGAATGTATCGTATTCTTCAAAATCAAAATCAGCGAGAATATGCGCCATTTTATTCCCTACGCCCAAAACCAAGCGCGGAAGCGGCACATTTTTGTCTTTTTTGGCGACTTTCCACATGATGTCGTAAGGTGAAGTATAGCCACAGTCAGCGACAACTGATTGTAAATTTGCGGGCAAGTCAAAACTGAGGCTCATTAAAACTGTGGCGCAGCCCATTGAAATGCCTTCCATGTACAGCGGAAGCGTATCGCCGTAAATTTCATTGATTTTTAAAAGCCAGTCGCGTATATCATAGCGTTCTTTTACGCCAAAAGTGATGTATGTGCCTTCGCTTTTTCCGTGCGCCCGCTGATACGGAAGGACGACATTGTAGCCAAGCTCGTGAAAGAATTTCGCAAGCCCCGCATACTCGCGCAAAGGTGCAGACTGATGCCCGTGAATCAAAAGCCAAGTGCCTTTGGCGTTTTCGGCAGGAAGATTGTAGGCGACGAGTTTTAGCCCGTCAAACGACTCAACGGTGATTTCTTCTGGATTCTGCGCATAAAACCATTCGGTGTCCACCTTGTTTTTCTCCTCGTTTTCTTTGGTGAGGAAGTGCTTTTCGTCCATGTGTGTAGGCTTTCCGTTTCCGCGCATAAAATTCGGCTTAAAAAGCGCAAAAAACACCACCGAAATAAAAATCACGCACAGCCCAAGAAAAATCCCAATCGGGAGTGAAATTTGTTTAATGAGAACTTTCGTTTTTGCAGTCATACATTTTCCTTTTTGAATTTCTCACAGAGCACACAGAGGAATTACACATAAAGAAAACTCTCTGTGCGCTCTTAATGCCTACGCAACACAGTTGCTTCGGAGAATCGCTAAAATTGCTACGCAATTTTTTAACGCTCCCTATCTGTGAGGAATTTTCTACTCAATTTCGTATGTTTCGCCGTATTTTACGATTTGCACATTGGGGAAGCCGTTCTTTTCAAGATGTGCCTTGAAGAATTCCTGCGCTTCGTGTTCACCGTGAACCATAAAAATCTTTTTGAGGCGGCTCGTGTCGATTGTTTTGAGCCATTTCGTCATTTCCTCGTAATCGGCATGGGCAGAAAAGGCGTTGATGCATTCGACTCTTGCCTTTACATCATACTCATCTCCCATGATTTTTACAACTTTCGCGCCGTCACGAATGCGCCTGCCGAGCGTGTTTTCCGCCATGTAGCCGACGATAAGAATTGTGTTTCGCGGGTCTGAAATGTTGTTCGCGATGTGGTGCACGATTCGACCGCTTTCACACATGCCGTCCGCGCTTATGATAATCATTGGTCCCGCTTTTTTGTTGAGATTCTTTGATTCGTCCAAACTGTTCACGAACGAGAGCGAGCCGAATCCGAATGGATTTTTGTGATGCTGCAAGAATGCCTCATGAATTTCGTCGGAATAACATTCCTGATGGACTTGGAAAATTGAGGTGGCGTTGATTGCCATAGGAGAATCGACATAAATCGGAATCGGCGGAATCTTTTTTTTGTCAACGAGCATGTGCAGGTAGTACACGATTTCCTGCGTGCGCTCAATCGCAAACGACGGAATGATGATTTTGCCCTTCTTTTCGATGGCGCGGCGCACGATTTTGCGAAGCTCGTCCATTGCGACCGCCGCGTCCTCGTGCTTGCGGTTGCCGTATGTGCTTTCTATGAAAATGTAATCGGGCGGGGGAACATTCGTTGAAGGGTCGCGGATAATCGGCTTTTGCTTACGCCCCAAGTCACCCGTGTACAAAATGCGGATTTCGTCCTTTCCTTCGCGGCGGTCGTGCCCGCTTCGGCGTTCCGGCCCCGTGTATGCAGCCTGTTCTTCGGGCGTGGCTTTGCGGCGGTCGGGAGTTGCGCGTTTGTCGTCCTTTTTCCAGCCGAAGAGCTTGTTCCAAATTCTGAGGGCATTATTGTCGCTTTCTTTAATCGGCTTGCCGTTTTCGTCGCGCTGACCTTTTATCGTAATGTAGGCAAACGAAGAGCCTAAAATGTGCCCCGCGTCAAAGAATTCAAGCTCCACTTCGGGGGAAATGTACATTTTTCGGTTATACGAGAGCGTGATAATCTGATTCGCCGCTTTGAGGCAGTCTTTTTCGGTGAACATGGGCACCCAAGTGAATTTTTCGCCCTTTTTCTGCGCCTGTTTTCGTAAATATTCCGCGTCACGAGCCTGAATTCGCGCGCTGTCCATCATCACAAGGTCGGTGAGGTCGCGCGTGGCGGGCGTGGCGTAAATGTTCCCGTTGTAGCCCTTTTTTACGAGCAAGGGAAGAAGCCCCACATGGTCGTAGTGCGCGTGCGTGAGAATGACCGAATCAATTTTATCGACAGGAATTTCAAAATTGCGGTTTTTTTCGTCGGACTCGGCTCGCTTTCCCTGAAACGCGCCGCAGTCAATCATATACGAGCGACCGTTGATTTCAAAAATGTGCTTAGATCCGGTGACTTCCTCAGCCGCGCCGAGAGAATAGACATGAACAGACATAATGCCCCCTTTCCTTAATTTTCCCCCATAATTTCAAATTTCACAAGGAAATTTTTTACCGTGTTGCAGGGAAGTTTTTCATTTCTGAATTTTTCTCTTTCATTTTTATTCAATGCGATATATAATAGTACCAAATTTATTCCAAAAAAGGAGAATATAATGAAAAAATTCTTGGCTGCTAGTCTTGCACTTTTGGCAGGGCTTTCATTCTCTGCCTTTGCTTTGGAAGACGCTATCGCCAACAACGAAAAAGTTGAAAAGGTTGAGGCTGTCGAATCAATTGCAAATCCAAAAGGCACAAAATTGTTTGTCGTCGGTGACTCAACATTGAGTTCATTCAATGACCCTTATTTTTACCCACGCTACGGCTACGGCACAAAATTGCAGGATTACCTTCTTCCTAAAAAAATCGAAGTCATCAACCTCGCAATGTCAGGCCGCTCATCAAAATCTTTCTTAACCGAAAAGAACTACAAAACACTCGCTGCAAACATCAAAAAAGGCGACTACCTTATCATTGGCTTTGGTCACAACGATGAAAAGGCTGAGGAAGCTCGCTACACAAATCCAAATGGTGACAAAGACGAAGCTGGCTCATTCAAAAACAGCTTGTATGCAAACTACATCAAACTCGCGCTTGACAAAAAAGCAACGCCAATCCTCTGTACGCCAATCGTTCGCCGCGCTCCAGGAAAGACTTATGAAGGCTCATATGTTCATGTCACAAAAGATGTTCCTGGATTCCCAGGCGGTGACTATGCACAGGCAATCCGCGATTTGGGCAAAGAAACTGGCGTTCTCGTTGTCGACCTCACAAAAATCACAAAAGACCGCTACGAAAAGGCGGGAGACGCTGAAACAGCAAAATTCCACGCTCAGCTTTCACACAAAGCGGCTTCAACAGACAACACGCACTTGAACACATACGGTGCATCAGTCGTTGCGTATGATGTTATCAATGCGGTTGCTGCCGGCGACAAAAAATTCGCAAAACTCGTGAACAAAAAAGCTGAGGCTCCAACTGAGGCTCTCCTTGTTAAAAATCCTGACTACAACATTCCGAAATATTCAGAATTCATTCCTGAAGAAGATGCCAGTGGCTTGTGGCAGACTCAGGCTCCGTGGTACGGCACGGTCTTTGGTGACTGTGGCGGTGCTGAAAAAATCATGGACCCGGAAATTTATGAAATCATCGAAAAAAATGGAGTTGTTGAAATTCACGCAGGTCCTCGTGACGGCTCAAAATCAGCAGGCAAAATCGCTTCTGCTTCAGACGGCTTGGCAATGTACTTCCAGAAGCTTCCTGCTTCAAAAGATTTCACTCTTTCTGCAAAAATGAAAATCATCAACTTTGCGAACAACAATCAGGTTGCGTTTGGTCTTATGGCTCGTGATGACATTTACATCGACAAATTCGACAACACCATCAATTCTGACTATGTTGCAGCTGGTGCGCTCAAAATTGCAAAGGGCGCGGGATTCACTTCAAGCTGGTTGCGCCACAACACAGGTCTTACCGAAAATGCCGCAACTGCGCAAGCGGCTCCTGACAAAGGACAGGTTGTTGACCTTTCAATCACAAAGAAAGGCAATGTGTACACCGTCAAATACGGCAAAGACACTGCAACATTCGAAGCTGATTTAACTTCTGTCGATGCTGCCAACATTTATGTCGGCTTGTTTGCAGCTCGCTGTGCAGATGTTGAATTCAGCAACATTTCACTTAAATAATCAAATCAAGATTTGACAGATGCCTCGCCTCGTGCGGGGCATTTTTTCTTGACACTTTCATATCGTTTCAGTAAACTTTAGTTCAATTAAGGCAAAGAGGCCGTAGACAAATCCATTTTTCAGTGGGCTTGTCTACGGTCTCTTTTTTTGCCCCAAAAAGACGACAACGAGGTCGTGCTTGCAGGGATTTTTCTCTGTACGCACGACCTTTTTTTATGAATAGGAGAACTAAATGACCTTGTATGAACCTTGTTTTGAGCACGACAATTGCGGAATCGGCGCGGTGGTGAGCATCGACGGGAAAAAATCGCACCGCGTGGTGGAAAACGCGCTTTCTATCGTTGAAAAACTGGAACATCGCGCGGGAAAAGACGCTTCGGGCGAAACAGGCGACGGCGTGGGCATTCTGCTCCAGATTTCGCACGAGTTCTTCAAAAAAGCCGTTCCCGAACTTCTGGGCGACAAAGAAGAACGCGACTACGGAATCGGCATGTTCTTCTTCCCGAGCGAGGAAACTGCGTGTGAGTCCGAAAAAGCGAGATTCGAGAAGACTTGCGCAGAACAGGATTTGCATTTTTTAGGCTGGAGAAAAGTTCCCGTAAACGAAGCCGTGCTCGGCAAAAAAGCCCGCGACTGCATGCCAGAGATTTGGCAAGGCTTCATCGCACGACCCGAAAACTGCGAAAAAGGCTTGGAATTCGACAAATTATTGTACAAGGCGAGAATTGCATTTGAAAAGGTAGCAGTTAGCAATGAGCAGTTAGCAATGAAACCATCAACTCCTAACTGCACACTGCACACTGCTAACTCAAAAACTTACATCTGCTCCCTCTCTTCTCGCACCATCGTCTACAAGGGCATGTTCCTTGTGCAACAGCTCCGCACTTTCTACAGCGACTTGCAATCGGGCGACTATGTTTCATCTCTCGGAATCGTGCATTCTAGATTCAGCACGAACACCAATCCGAGCTGGCAGCGGGCGCACCCGAACCGATTCATCGCGCACAACGGAGAAATCAACACAATTCGCGGAAATGCCGACCGCATGATTGCCCGAAACGGCGAAATCGACACGACGGGAAGCGACTCGGCGATGCTCGACAACACGCTCGAATATTTTGTGATGAACGGCATGGCTCTTCCGCTCGCCGTACTCGTCTGCATTCCGCAGGTGTGGCGGCATGACGACACGCTTTCCGAAGAGAAAAAAGATTTTTACCATTACTGGGCGACGATGATGGAACCGTGGGACGGACCTGCTGCGATTTTGTTCAGCGACGGCGACATTGTGGGCGCAACGCTCGACCGAAACGGACTCCGACCGAGCCGCTACTACATTACGAAGGACAACATGCTCATTCTTTCAAGCGAAGTCGGCGTCCTTGAAATCCCCGAAAGTGAAATCGTGAAAAAAAGCCGCCTCATGCCTGGAAAAATGCTTCTCGTCGACACGAAGGCGAAAAAACTCATCTCAGATGACGAAATCAAAGAGTTTTACGCAAAAGAACATCCCTACGGCGAATGGCTCAGCCAAAATCTTATTCAGCTCGCTTCCCTCAAAATCCCGAACCATAAAATTCCCGTGTCGAGCCAGGACGAGCGCGACAAATTGTACAAGGCGTTTGGCTGGTCGCTTGAAGATGTGAACGAAATGATTCTTCCGATGGCGAAAAACGGCGTTGAACCGACGGGCGCGATGGGCGTGGACACTCCGCTTGCCGTGATGAGCGAAAAACATCCGCCGCTCTTTTCGTACTTCAAGCAGCTCTTTGCGCAGGTCACGAATCCGCCGATTGACAGTCTCCGTGAAAAAATCGTCACCGACACCACGGTCTATCTCGGAAAAGACGGCGATTTGCTCCACCCGAAAGGCAAAAACTGCCAGGTGCTCGAAATCCACAATCCGATTCTCACGGGCACGGACTTGCTCAAAATCGCCGCGATTGACAAGCCGGGCTTGCGCGTAAAGAAAATTTCACTTCTGATTGATGTGGAAGATGCAAAAATGTCACACGGATTCGATTTTGCTAACGCAAAATCAGAATTAAAAGAAAGGGATTCCGTAGGAATCCCGAATCCGTGTGACAATAAAAAAAGTGTACTTGCTTCTGCATTAGATTTACTTTTTGAGCAGATAAATAACGCTTACAACGACGGTTACCACATCATCATTCTTTCCGACCGTGGCGTGGACGAAAATCATATTGCGATTCCGTCTTTGCTCGCGGTTTCTGCGGTGGAGCAATATCTTATCCGCACGAAAAAGCGCACAGAAATTTCGGTGATTCTTGAAAGCGGTGAAGTGCGCGATGTGCATCAGGCGGCGATGTGCTTGGGTTACGGAGCGCGTGCAATCAACCCCTACCTTGCGCACGAGTGCATTGCCGAGCTGATTGACAAAAAATTGCTCGACAAAGACTATCACACCGCTATTGACGATTATAACAATGCGCTCATGAACGGCATCGTCAAAATCGCCGCGAAAATGGGCATCTCCACGATTCAGTCCTACCAGTCCGCGCAGATTTTTGAGGCGGTCGGAATCAAAAAGAGCGTCGTCGACAAGTATTTTACGAACACCGTGAGCCGAATTGAAGGAATCGGGCTTGGCGAAATCGAAGAGGACATGCTGTTCCATCATAAAAAGGCATATGGGGGAAGTCTCCCCCTCGCTCCAGCCGCTGACGCGTCTTCCGCTACCCCTTCTAGCGGGGACACCCCGCAACGCCCCGTTGATAATCGTTTGATAAAACTTGACCCGCTCGGAAATCATAAATTCAAATTCCATGAAAACTGTGAGCACCATCTTATCACGCCGCAATTGGTTTCGCTCTTGCAGGAAGCCACGCAAAAAGGCGATTACGCGAAATTCAAAGAATACACCGCGCTTGTGGACGACCCGCACCATCCGCACACGCTTCGCGCGCTCTTTGACTTCAAAAAAGGCACAAAATCGATTCCGCTCTCGGAAGTTGAAAGCGTTGACAGCATCGTACGGCGATTCAAGACAGGTGCGATGAGCTACGGCTCGATTTCAGAAGAAGCGCATTCGTGCCTTGCGATTGCGATGAACCGCCTGCATGGAAAAAGCAATTCCGGCGAGGGCGGAGAAAATCCCGCACGGCTCGGCACGGAATCAAATTCGGCGATAAAGCAAGTCGCGTCTGGCAGATTCGGCGTAACGGAAGAATATTTGCTTTCGGCACAAGAAATTCAGATTAAGCTCGCTCAGGGCGCAAAGCCGGGCGAGGGCGGTCACTTGCCGGGCAAAAAAGTGTATCCGTGGATTGCCGCCACGCGCTATTCAACGCCGGGCGTTTCGCTCATCTCACCGCCGCCGCACCACGACATTTATTCTATCGAAGATTTGGCTCAACTGATTTACGACCTGAAAAACGCAAACCGAAAAGCCCGCATTTCCGTAAAACTCGTTGCAGAAGCGGGCGTGGGAACGATTGCGGCGGGCGTTGCAAAGGCGGGCGCTCATGTCATTTTGATTTCAGGACACGACGGCGGAACGGGAGCTGCCCCGATGAGCTCGATTCACCATGCAGGCTTACCGTGGGAAATGGGACTTGCCGAAACGCATCAGACTTTGATTCAGAACGGCTTGCGCGAAAAGGTAAAGCTTGAAACCGACGGAAAACTCATGAGCGGGCGCGATGTGGTGATTGCCGCCCTGCTCGGCGCGGAAGAATTCGGCTTTGCGACGGCTCCGCTTATCGCGCTCGGCTGTAAAATGCTCCGCGTGTGCAATTTGGACACCTGCCCGTTCGGAGTTGCCACGCAAAACGAGAAAAACCGCGCGAAATTCCCCGGAAAGCCTGAATATGTCGAGAATTTCATGCGCTACATCGCCCAAGAAGTCCGCGAAATTATGGCAGCTCTCGGCATTCACACGGTGCAAGAGCTCTGCGGCAGAACCGATTTGCTCACGCTCAAAGAAACGCAAGGCTTCTCACGCGCAAAACTGATAGATGTTTCTCGCATTCTTTCACGAACTGAAAATGGAACATTGAAAATGGAAAATTACACGGGCGATGCTCCTGCGGGAGAAACTGCTGCGCTTGAGGCGAGTGTTTTGAATGAGCGAGAATTGAGCAAAACACTCGATGTGACGAACTTATTACCCTTGCTTGCGGAGACTAAGAAATTGTCACACGGATTCGAGATGTCTAACGACATTTCTTCAAATACTTTGGTCCTAGATTTTGCGTTAGCAAAATCAAATCCGTGTGACATTAAATGCACGGACCGAACGGTTGGGACTATTTTGGGAAGTGAAATTCAGAAGCGGTTTGGCTCTTCGCTCGCGGATGACTCGGTGTGCGTGCACTGTGAAGGTGGCGCGGGGCAAAGTTTCGGGGCGTTTATTCCGAAAGGACTCACGCTTTTGCTCACGGGCGACGCAAACGACTCGGTGGGAAAGGGCTTGAGCGGCGGAAAAATCATCGTAACGCCGTCTCGTGAATTTGCAGGTGCGGCTTCAGAGAATATCATCATCGGAAATGTGGCGTTCTTTGGGGCAACGAGCGGAAAGGCATTCGTGAACGGCGTGGCGGGCGAGCGGTTCTGCGTGCGCAATTCGGGGGCGACGGTCGTGTGCGAAGGTGCGGGCGACCATGCGCTTGAATACATGACGGGCGGAACGGTCGCGATTCTCGGTCGCACGGGGAAAAATCTCGCGGCAGGCATGTCGGGCGGCATTGCCTACATTCTTGACGAAGAGCACGATTTGTACAAACGGCTGAACAAAGAGCTTGTGACGATGTATGATTTGGACGATGAGACAACGGCACTTTTGGGTGAGAAAAAGCCCGCCTTTGTGCACGACGGCGAAAATCCCGATGTGGCGAATTTGCGTGCCCTGCTCAAAGAACATGTGCAGGCAACCGATTCAGAAAAAGCGAAGAAAATCCTCGCCGAGTGGAAACAGTACATTCCGCGCTTCAAGAAGATTATTCCGAACGATTATTTGCGCGTTTTGCGCGGAGAATTGGCCTGATACTAGAAGATGGTGAAACGGTAGGAGAGTGAAATATCAAAATATTTTGCGCCAGCTCCTCCGTCAGCATCTGTCGCTTTTTTATATGTTTTTGATGAAGCGGTTTTCATAAAATCATCGCCTCGTAGAACGCGCATATAAAAATATTGGGCGTTCAGCAAAATAGAATGTCGTTCCGTGATTTTATATTCTGCGCCAAGATTCCATTTAAATGCGGCAAAATTACCAGGTGTTCTGTCGGCAAAATCGGTACCCCTTAAAAGATGTGAATCAAATGATTCCATGTAAAGATAAGGCGAAATAAAAAATTCCGTGTTGACGATGAAGTGGTATGGCAAATCGACCGAAAAATTGCTTCCAAGCCAAAAATAGTATGCGACTCGTTTGTAGCTTATATCTTGACCATTATAATTTTGAAGCATATTTTTGAATGTTTCTGGCGTTGCTGTATAATATGGCTTGTAATAGCCATTTGAACTTTCTCCGTACCAGGCAATACCATTTTTTGCTGTAAATTTTATATTTTGATAGTCAAAAGCAACGGCTGGTTTTATTTTAAAAATTTCTTTGATTTTGAATTCGTAACCACCTTTAAAACCGAAAATGAAATCATAATCAAGATAATTATCACTTTTTGAATAACTTGTTTTGTACTGATAATCAGCTAGTCCAGAATATTGAACATTTTGCCAATCTGAATCATGCATTATGCCTGTTTCCATCGGAATTCCCGCCATAAAATGCGTTTCTTCAAAAAATCCTTTCCATCCCCCGCGAATTTTAAGTCCATAGTATAATTCAGGCTTTATTTCCCAATTTAGTTCGCTCCATTTATCATCGTCATATTCACAGTTATTGCAAAACACATACTCGTCAATCTGCCCCCACTTCATACCAAACAACGGCTCAACGGAAAGCGAAAAATCTTTGCTTGAGGCAGAAAATGCGGAAACTGAGAAGAAAACAAATGCGAGCGAAAGAAAAATTTTCTTCATATAGTATGTATCGGCAGAATTCGGAAAAGCCTGCTCTATTAAATCACCCATCGTTTATTCGTTCAAGTTGATTTCCATAACTTCGTAAAAATTGCAGCACAAGGCTTTTGAGAGCGCATTAATCACATCGCCTGCCGCTTTGTTGATGTCGTTCTGCCGCTGTTCGTAGAGCTGAATCATGCGAAGCGAAACGCCTGAAAGCTCGGCAAGCTGTGCCTGAGTGAAGCCGCGAGATTTGCGCAGAGTTTGCAGGTGCGTGGGGGAAGCAAGTTTGTTTTTGAGAATGATTTTGTTTGCCACGCTGACGAATTTTGAAATGTCCGCCTCGTGCAGAATGTAGCGCGAAAGAATTTCTGAAGGCACAAGCCCGTATTCCTGCAAATCCGCAAAACGCAAGCCCGAATACCACTGATAGTACGCCAGTGCCCAACCGAGCCAAAATTCCGCGCCTTCTTCCACAAGGAAATCCTGTGGCACAGAAGGAATGTGTTCCCCCACTTTTTGAAGCACATGTTCGCACAAATCGATTCCCGACATGCCCACGATGTATTTTGGGTTCGCATGCCCGAATTTTTCCGCTACACCCGAGTGAATGAAATAGAGAAAAAATTGATTTGGCTCGTACTTGAGCGAGCGGAGCGCGTAATCGAACATGACCGCAAGATTCTGCTGTGCGTCAGTCAAATAAAATTGCTGGTATGCGTGGGTCGCCATGTTTTTTCCTATAGACCTCCGCGGTAACGGCGTGCCACGGATGGCACGAATCGCAGATTTTTCGCTTGGCGAAAAATCTGTCCCCAAGAAAACCTGCAAGGAGGCGGGTTTTCTTGGGAAACTCCCCTGTCGGATTAAATCCATTACGAAGATTGAGGTCGAATCGGTGATTTCGGATTCGGAGCGCATCTCAAAGAATGTTTTTCGTGCCGTTGTGTCGCGGAGCATTTTTTTGGGATAATAAGTGTTTCGCTCAGCAACGGAACTTTTTACAAAGGAAAGCTGGCTGAATGCTTTTTTTGACTTTATGACGATTTGAATGCCCAGTTTTCCCAGATACATCGCGCGGTTGAGTTTTTGAAGCGAAATCGTGTTGTTCAAAAATGCGTTTGCAAACGAAAAGTAAGAATCATCGGCGCGGTAGCCTTTAATGATGTCGTACGGCTGATACGGAATGAAAAAATTCTGCAACAGGTAGGATTTTGCCGTTCGCGCAACGCTTGAAGAAAGCTCAAAAGTGCGATTTTCTACCAAAATGGAAAGCCAGTTTAAAATATTGTATTCATCGCTTGCCAGATTGAGAATGGTAAGCCCATCCAAATCAAGCAGATATTCGTTTGCAAAGCCGTCATTTTCTTCGGAAACGCCCCATTCTTTGGCAAGCTCGCTGTTCTCGGTGCAATAAAAACCGTAGCCGTAATCATTTTTGGGGTTTCCAAAATGAAATTGGGGAGAAGGAATTTCGTGTGGTGAGCCGTGATAGAGCCGAATTTGTGCCATAACAACCAACTATCGGTATAACGATATATCGCTTTACCGATAGTTCTATTATAACAAGAAATCAGTTTTCTGCAAGCGGGTCAACTCCGAAAATGTTGCTCAGCTGTTTGCGCGTGGCTTCCATGTCTTTGGGGTAGGGCGCGGTGAAAGTGAGTTTTTCGCCTGATTTGGGGTGCGTGAGTGAGAGCTTGTAGGCATGGAGCGCGAGCCGATTCAAAAGCGGGCGTTCCTGCGTTTCGTCGCCGTTCCAGCGTTTTTTGATTTCTGAAAGAAGAACGGGGTGCTGATTTCCTGAATAGAGCGGGTCGCAAACGATAGAGATGCCGAGTGACTGCAAGTGTGCGCGGATTTGATGCGTGCGACCAGTGCGAGGGCGGGCTTCAATCCACGAGTACGGCCCGCAATTTCCCAAGTTTTTGAATTCAGTGATGGCGACTTTTCCGTATTTTTGATTGAGCACGGTGCGGTGGCGCGCGTCTCCGTCAACGAGCAATTTTGAATCGACTTTTTTGCTCTCCCACATTGGATGCCCCAAAACAAGCGCGTGATAAATCTTCGTGACTTCGCGGTTTTCAAATTGCATTGAAAGATGTTTGTGTGCTTCGGCATTTTTTGCATAAATGACGCATCCGCTCGTATCCTTGTCGATTCGGTGCACGGCAAAGAGCTTTCCGAATTCCTTTTCGGCTTCAATATCGAGGCGAGGCGCGTCCTCATCGTAACGGTCAGCGGCAATCAAAAGGCCGCTTCGCTTGTTGAGGACGACAATATCTTCATCGTTGTAAATGACAGTGTAATCGGGAGTAATTTTCATTTGTGAAGATTATAGCAAAAACAGCGGCAAGACGCAAACTTAAAAGAACGCCGTTGCTTACTGTCTTTTCCCCATATCTCCTCTTTTTTCATCTAAAGACAAAAACTTCTATCTCCTGTATACTGATTTTATGGCTAAAACATTCGACGACAAAAAAATCATTTACACGATGGATCGCGTTTCGCGCGCGTATGGAACAAAAGTTGTTTTAAAAGACATTTCCATTTCTTATTATTACGGGGCAAAAATCGGCGTTATCGGTGAGAACGGTGCCGGTAAATCTTCGCTTTTCAAGATTTTTGCGGGAATCGACAAGGATTACACGGGCGAAACGAAGCTTCTTCCGGGCTATTCAATGGGATATTTGGAGCAGGAGCCGTACTTGGAGCCGGGAAAGACCGTTCTTGAAGTCGTAAAAGAGGGCGTAAAGCCGATTACTGATTTGCTTGAAGAATTTGACAAAGTGAATGAAGCTTTCGGCGACCCTGACGCTGATTTTGACAAACTCTGTGCGCGACAGGCTGAAATCCAAGAAAAACTTGATGCCGCCGATGCATGGAACTTGGATGCAAATCTTGAGCTTGCAATGGACGCGCTCCGCTGCCCGCCACCCGGCCAAGTGGTCGATGTGCTTTCGGGTGGTGAGCGCCGCCGAGTCGCTTTGTGCCGTCTTCTCTTGCAGAAGCCCGACATTCTTCTTCTTGACGAGCCGACCAACCACCTCGATGCTGAGACGGTCGCATGGCTTGAGCGGCATTTGAAGGATTATCCCGGCACGATTATCGCGATTACGCACGACCGCTACTTTTTGGACAATGTTGCGGGCTGGATTCTTGAAATGGACAGGGGCGAAGGCTATCCGTTCAAAGGAAATTATTCAGAATGGCTTGAAGCGAAGGAAAAACGCCTTGCCCTCGAAGAAAAACAGGCTTCAACGCGCCGCCGCGAAATGCAGGAAGAATTGGAATGGATTCACGCGGGCGCGAAAGGCAGACAGGCAAAGCACAAGGAGCATATCACGAAGTATGAGGCTCTTCTTGCCGAAGAGAGCAAGCGCGTTCAGCTTAAAGACACGCAGATTTCAATTCCGGCGGGCCCGCGTTTGGGAAGCCTTGTCATCGATGCCGAAAAACTCACAAAGTCATTTGACGAAAAACTTTTGTTTGAAAACCTCGACTTCCACATTCCGGCGGGTAGCGTTGTGGGAATCGTTGGACCGAACGGCGCGGGTAAAACCACTTTGTTCAAAATGATTGCAAGTGCGGCAGGGCAGGAAATCGAACTTCCCGACGGCAAAATGGGAAAAGAAGTTCCTGATTCGGGAAGCATTAAAGTGGGCGACACGGTAAAACTCGTGTATGTTGACCAAATGCGAAGCAAACTCGACCCGAACAAGACGATTTACGAAATGCTTTCGGGCGGAAGCGACTTAATCAAACTCGGCGCGGTTGACGAAAAGGGCAGACCTGTGAACGGCGCAGTCCGCGAAATCAACGCTCACGCTTACTGCTCGTGGTTCAATTTCAACAGCGCGGAGCAGAACAAAAAAATCAGCGTACTTTCGGGCGGTGAGAAAAACCGTCTCAACATGGGTATGATGTTCAAGGAAGCGGGAAATGTGCTTCTCCTCGACGAGCCAACGAACGATTTGGACATCACCACAACGCGTTCGCTTGAAGAGGCAATCAACAATTTCGCGGGAGTCGTCATGGTCATCAGCCACGACCGCTATTTCCTCGACCGAATCTGCACGCACATTCTCGCATTTGAAAACAATTCGGAAGTGCACTTCGTTGAAGGCAGCTGGAGCGATTATGTAGAGTGGAAGAAGACGGTACTTGGGGTTGATGATGATATTCCACATAAAACAATTTACAGGAAACTGACTAGATAATGCCCCACAGGATGTGGGGAGAAAGCAAAGAGAGAAAATTCTGTTTGCCTTTAGGTGAACAGAATTTTCTCGTACGAATCCAAAAATCCACGGATGGATTTTCGGTTCGGAATGTTCCGCACAAGACAGTGTATCGCAAATTGACGCGCTAGCAATCTTCATCACAAAAAAATACTCCCTCGTAAAAAATGCGAGGGAGTTGGGGAAACCCTTGTGCGGTTGGTTATTTGAGCGTATATCCGGCACCTGAGTTTTCTTCTGCGTTCGTCTTTGCTTGGGCTGCAGTAAGGGCAGTGTAGGTGTATTTTCGGGAAGCACCCGTTGAATCTACGATAGAAGCATCCCTAAAGAGCGTTGAACCTGTAACCGTTGAGATACATTTCTTTGAAGAATTGTCCGTATTGCCAGAAGAATACAAACTTCCGAACGAATCCTTAAAACTGTACTGGATTCCGCTTCCGAAGTAGTTGTTTTCAGCGTAGATGATGGCAGCTTGTCGCACACCGACAGCATACGACTGAGCATAATGCGGACTAGAAGCATCGTAATAATTGTTGAGAACATGGAGCGTTGTGTTGCGCACCATCGGCAATCGCTGACCGCAGTTGTAGAAGTAATTCTGATACAGCGTGATAAAGCGCACGGTATTGTCGCCGTCAGAATCAGAAGAGCCAATCAGCATGGTCTTGTCGTGATTCTTGAACAGACAGTTTGAAACCGTGATGTTCGTGGAAGCATTCTTCATGTCGCACAAACCGTCGTAGGTCTGCCATTTTTCGCCATTTGCGGCAGTTCCCGCCCAAATGGTGTCTTCCATTGTGCAATGGTCAATCCAAATATTCTTGCTTGAACCTTGCACTACGATACAATCCCATTCGGCATTGAATCCGTCATTTTCTTCGTGATGGGGGAATGGGTCATACGCGTCTTGAATCGTGAGGTTTCGCACCTGTACATTCGACAAGCCGTTAATCTGAATCGAGCCGCCTTTTATGCCACAGTTCTCTGTTTTTCCGATGAGCGTTGTGTTTGAAACAAGATTGAGTTTCATCACATCCCCGTACGCAGAATTCAACGACCACAAAGTCTGGCTCAATGCTGTTGCGGTTGAAGATTTACTCTTGTCGTTCGTTGATTTTGAGCAAAGATTTGCATACGCATCGGCAAAAGCCTTGTAGGTCTCAAATACTTGTGGATATGTTGATGAATTAGACGAATTGAGAGAAGTCGTTTTTGTTTTTACAAAGGTATCGAGTGCCGTCGTTGAGCCACCAGCCGTTGAGGGCATCATACCGTCTGACATATCAATCATGCCATCGACGATGATGATTCCGCCATTCTTTACGGCCGCAATCAATTCTGCACGGGTTGTTACCGTTGTCGCAGTTCCCGAGGTTTTATAGCTTGTTCCGAGACTTGCGTAGCCAACAGGCGTGTCGGTGAGGGAAATTGTTTTTGTCGACATCGAGCTTGTAACCGTGACCACACAAGTTGCAGAATATCCGTTCACCGTGCTTGCTGTAATCGTTGCTTCGCCTTTTCCTTTTGCCGTGACCGTGCCAGAGGAGACCGTTGCCACAGACTCATTGCTTGAAGTCCAAGTGATTTTATCGTAACCGTCAGTTACTTTATCCGCATTCGTGATTGTCGCCGTGAGCGTGGTCGTTGGATATGGCTCATCGTCTGTGCGGGCAAGTGAGGCAGTTGTTTTGTCGAGCGAGATTCCCGTCGGGCGGACAATGGTGACTGTTTCCGCATCATTTTCAACAACTTCAACAATCATCGTGCGTGTTGAAGAACTGTTGCTTGAAACTGCATAGAATACAAAGTCTGTTGCAGAATCAACCGAAATTTTTAAGCATCGGCTTGTCTGTGAACCGCCACCACCTGTTTTAAAGCGATAGGTATAGCTTGTTCCGTCAATTTTTGCAGAACTTCTGTCAATTGACATTGTATCCGTGCTATTTAATACCGCAGTAAAAGTAACATTGTTTGAAGTCAGTTCTGTTGTTGATGAATAAGTCGTTGCCCCGAATGTAGCAGGATTCCATGTATTTGAACCAACTTTAATTCCATAAAAATTCAGTCCGCTTGATTGTGAGTACACATAAATCGTTGCCCCGTTTCCTGAATAGCTGAAATTGTATGCCGCAGCAGAAGTTCCGACAGGAATTTCATTCTTTGTAGATGCTTTTGTCGTGTTTGATTCCACCGTCACATCGCAGTATGCCGACTTTGTTGCGTCTAGCGTAGATGTTGCGGTGATTCGTGCCGTTCCCTCAGCTACCGCCGTGATTTTTCCATCGCTTACCGTTGCAACATCATCTCGGCTTGTCGTCCAAGTGACCTTCTTATTTTCAGCTGTAAGATTTATTCCCGTGACTGTTGCAGTAAGGGTGGAACTTTCATCTGTTCCAATCGTCAACGTATCGGCAGAAAGTGTCACCGATGTTACTGTCGCTGTTTCGGTTGTCGGTGTATCTGGTGTTTCAGACGGATTAGTTGTTTCCTGAGGATCTTTTTCTTTCGTAGTGATCGAGCCATCGTCTGAAGAGCAACTTACGAAGATGATTGAAAAAGTCGCCATCAATACGAAGAGCGATTTTCCGAGAAAAGTTTTTGCATGGACTTTACGCATATGTGCACCTCTTGATTTTCATGTTTTATACGGATATATCTCTTTATTTTATATCAAGGTCCTTCGGTTAGCAATGGTGAAGGTCTGAAAATAACAGAAAATTTGTAATTTCCCATGTAATAGTGTACACTATAATTATGGACGACTACCCATCCAGTAAATTGATAATTCTTTTTGTACTCGCCGCCGTTTGTATTACGCTTTCTTCTCTTTTTTCGGCGAGTGAAAGTGCTTTTTTAGGTCTGAACAAGCTGAGGGTTCATTTTCTGCGCGAAAAGGGGCATAAAAAGGCGATTCGGTCAGGCAAACTTCTTGAACGCAAGGAAGAATTGCTTAACATGCTCCTTGTTGGGAACGAAATCGTCAATGTCGCGCTTTCGGTTATTCTCACTTCCATTTTCCTAAAATTGTTCGGCGCGGCGGGGCTTGGAATCGCAACTTTCATCGCTACCGTCTTGCTTCTCATTTTTGGCGAAATTACCCCAAAAAGCGTAACGACCACCCACCCCGAAACCTGTGCCTTTGCGCTGAGCGGATTCGTTAAACTTTTCTTCTATTTGTTACGACCGCTCGTTGTGTTTTTCACCTTCATTTCCCGATTCATTCTGCGCCTTTTTGGAATCAACACGAAAAAGAAACATGTCTCGTTCACTGAAGACGAAATCAAAACGCTCATCGATGTGGGCGGCGAAGAGGGTGTTTTGGAAGCGGGCGAAAAGAACATGATGAGCCGTGTGTTTAAGTTCAGCGATTTGAACGCGACCGACATCATGATTCCGCGCCTAAAGGTCGTGTGCATTGACCCGGACATGAGCTACCGCGATGTGGTGCAGCTTTCGGAACGCACGAGAATTTCAAAATTCCCCGTCTACGAAAATGACGACATTGACAATATCATCGGCGTGCTCTATGTGAAGGACATGCTCTTTTTTACCGAAGTGCGCGAGGATTTTTCGGTGCGGAAGGTTATGCGTCCGCCACTTTTTATTCCTGGAAGCACAAAAATGTCTTCGATTCAGGAACTTCTCTACGAAAATCACCAGAGTTTTGCGATTGTCATTGACGAATATTCGGGCACGGACGGAATCCTTACAATAGAGGACATTGAGCAGGAAATTTTCGGTTCGATTGCCGACGACATTTACCACGAAAGCGAGGAAGAGCAACAGGAACAGAGCGATTTTGACGAATTCATCTCGCTCACGATTGACGGCTCGGAACGGCTCATTGATTTGGAAGAACGATTGCGAATCAAACTCGAGTCCAAACTGAACGAAACAATCGCGGGCTACATCTGCGAAAAACTCGGGCGAATCCCGATGGTGGGCGAAAGCATTGAAGAAAGCAATTTCATTTTCACGGTCGAAAAAATCGAAGGACACCGAATCGCAAAAGTGCATATAGAACAAGTTATGGAAAAAGATGAGGTGGTTGAGCCTGTCGAAACCACAGAACATGGTCATTTGCACATTGCTTCGCAAGAGCACAGGCTCAATGACCAAAACGGAGATGAAGCATGAACTTGAACTTGCTCACTTCCATCGTCATTCCTGCCGTTGCGGTTGTGATTCTCGTGCTTGTGGTCGCGTTTTTTGCGGGGAGCGAAACGGCATTTCTTTCGATTACGCGCCTCATGCTCCGCCATCTGCAAAAAAACGACACTTCGGGAAAGAAAAATTCCCCTGCCAAAAAAATCACTTTCCTCAAAAAAGATACGAATCGGCTTCTTTCTCTTATTTTGATTGGAATCAACTTCGTCACTTCGCTCGTTTCGGGCTTGGCGGCAACGCTTGCAATCAATTTGCTCGGCGACAAGGGTGCAAGTATCGCCACTTTCGTCATGGCGTTTATTTTGATTATTTTCGGCGAAATCGTTCCGAAGACGGTTGCGGCGGCGTATCCCGTAAAATTCGCCTCGCTTTCGGCAAGTTCGCTCATCTTCCTTGAAAAACTACTCTTCCCGATTGTGTGGATTTTTTCAAAAATCACCGACGGAATCACTTCGTTCTTGCAGGTTTTCTTTAAGAATTCCAAAGAACTGATTACCGAAGATGAACTCAAATCGCTGATTGAACTGGGCGCAAAAGAAGGCACGCTTGAATCAAGTGAAAAAAAGATGCTCTACAAGATTTTCGACTTCACTGACTTGCATATCAAAGACATTATGCGGCACAGAAGTTTGGTTCAGTTTATTCCGATTGACGCAGAATATGACGAAATCGTGCGGATTTTCGCGATGAGCGGCTATTCACGCCTTCCCGTGTGCGACGGGGATTTTTCAAAGGTTGAGGGAATGTTGTTTTATAAGACGGTGCTTTTGAACGCACCCAAGCAGACGACAAAATCAAAAAAATCATTCGCGCGGCGGTACATGAAGCCCACGCTGTTCGTGCCAGAAACTTTGTACGCGACGGAGCTTTTGCAGAAATTCAAGAGTGAAAAGCAGTCATTTGCGATTGCGGTGGACGAAAACGGCTCGAATTCGGGAATCGTCACGATGGACGACATTTTGCGTGCGGTGTTCGGACGAAGCATCAACTCAATCCACAATGAACTTCCGCCCGAAAATCGTATTCACCCTGTTTCGATTACGGAATATCTCGTTCCAGGCGACATTAAAATTGACGATGCGAATGAATTGCTTGACTTGGACATGGAAAGCGAGAATTTCAACACGGTGAACGGGTGGCTTTTGGAGAATTTTGGCGAGCTTCCTGAAATCGGCGCGATTCTCAAAAAAGACGGCGTAATCTACAAGATAGAAGAGCAAAGTCAGCGGCGGGTGCAAACCGTGCGGATTATTTTGCCCCGTGCGCCAGTGATTGGAAAATAACTTAGTCTTCTAGCTCGACTTGCTCAATCCGTGCTCCGAGAGAACGCAATTTTTCGACAAGATTTTCGTAACCGCGTTCGACTTGGTACACATTGCTGATTTCGCTTTCACCGTGCGCGATAAGAGCGGCGATGACCATTGCCATACCCGCGCGAACATCGGGAGAAACGAGTTTGTCGCCGTGGAGCGTGCACGGGCCAGAAACAACGGCGCGGTGTGGGTCACAGAGCGTAATGCGCGCACCCATTGAGATGAGCTTATCCACGAAGAACATGCGGCTTTCAAACATTTTTTCAAAAATCAAGACCGTGCCTTCAACTTGCGTAGCAACGACCGTCATAATCGAAGTTAAATCTGGCGGGAAGCCCGGCCACGGAGAATCGTCGATTTTAGGAATCATGCCGCCTAAGTCGGTATTTACTTTCATTTCCTGACCGAGCGAAACGGTGAGCGCGTCTCCGTCGATTGTCCACCGAATGCCGAGTTTTCCGAACGCTACGCGCAAGGGGCGCATGTCTTTTGGATTTACGCCCGTGATTGTGATTGAGCCTTTTGTTGCGGCGGCAAGCCCGATGTACGAGCCGATTTCCATGAAGTCAGGTCCGATTGAAAAATCTGTGCCATGCAGTTTTTTAACGCCGTCAATCTGCAAGATATTGCTTCCGATTCCGCTGATTTTTGCGCCCATCGCGACGAGCATATTGCACAAATCCTGCACATGCGGTTCGCTTGCGGCGTTGTTTATGATTGTGTGACCTTCTGCCAAAACCGCCGCCATTACAGCGTTTTCTGTGGCAGTAACGGAAGTTTCATCAAGGAAGATGTCCGCGCCCACGAGCTTATTTGCCGTGAATGTGAACGGGCCTTCTACCGAAATGCGTGCGCCGAGTTCCTGCAAGGCAAGAAAGTGCGTATCTACGCGGCGGCGACCGATAACATCTCCGCCCGGCGGTGGCATAATTGCCTTGCCCGTGCGAGCGACTAAGGGCCCCGCGAACAAGATTGACGCACGGATTTTTTTGCTCAGTTCCGCGGGAATGTCCGAGCAGCGAATCAAAGACGCGTCGATTTTCCATTCATGCTCGCCGATTTTTTCTACGCTTGCGCCGAGAGCCTGCAAAATCAAAAGCATGACGCCCGTGTCTTCGATTTGCGGAATGTTCCGCAAGATGACGGGTTCTTCGCTCAAAAGCGTGGCAGCGATACACGGCAACGCCGCGTTTTTATTTCCACTGGCAGCGATTGTTCCGCGAATCGGAATGCCGCCTTCAATTCGATATTTGTGCATGATTTTAGTATCTCATAAATTTGATAGAAATTCTATGCTTTTTTGCTTCGCATATTTTTAATCTTTTCCCATAGTACGGTTACTACCCACACAAAAATCAGTGCGCCCACAGCTGCCCCCGATGTGTCAGCCAGCCAGTCCAAAACGGAAGGCTCTCGACTAGGCGTAAAACTCTGGTGAATTTCGTCCGTGATAGCCCACAAGCTTATAATGAGCGTTGGAATCCAAATCAATCGGAATTTGTTGATGTTGCACGCGAATGCAATCCAAAAAGAAAATCCCGCAAAGCAGAAAAAATGAACAACTTTATCGGCATTCCAAAAACTTGGCATCTGCTCGATATGTTCTTGGCTTGAAAGATAAAAATTACATCCTGCTACGAACAGTGCCGGAATCCATTTTAGAATTTTTTTTACCATGTTCATTTCCTTTTGCGCGCGCTGATAAAAATCAGTTTGTTTGCTCGATGATTTTTTGTGCGTCAATCGTGTATGAATTATCCGGATAGAGTTTTTTCATTTCGTTGTATGTTGCTTTTGAATCAGCATACAGCCCTGCCGCATCAAACGATTCGACTGCGCCATAAAAACTTCGTGCGGCATTTTGATTATTTCCTGCGATGCGAGAATATTTTGCCGCTTCCAGATACAGTTCTGCGGATTTTTTGTTTTCGCCTTTGGTTCGGTAGGCATTGGCAAGGAACAGCGCGTTTTTCATGTTGCTTTCGGCCTGCCGTTTATCATTTTTGTGCTTGGAAAGTTCTTTTTCAGCGGAAGTAATTTTTTCGTTTTCAGAATTTGCGTTCCAGACCGTGCTTGATTTGATTTCCGAGATTTTTTTGTCAATTCCGTCTTTTTTTGCCTGATCGCCGTATTCTGAAATCATTCGGTTTGCCATTGCAATTGCATTTTCCGCCTCACCGATTTTTGCATACAAGTCAACGAGATTTTTTTCTGCGCCATATCGATATGATGTTTCCGTTTTTGATTCAACAATCTGCAAATAGCGTAAAATAGCCCGCGTTTCGTCACCACTTTTTGCCAGTGAATCCGCCGAAAAGTAAGTGGCCGCGAAAGAAAAGCGTCCGCCAGCAAAATCCCTGCGATATTTTTCAAAAAGTTCAGCCGCCGTTGCAAAATCTTCGTTTGCGTAGGCTATTTCCGCCCTTCGGTAACATGATTCTTCTGGTAAAAGTCCCGCCTTTGCGTCTTTGGTGTGGGCAAGTTCTGCGAAATAGACATCTGCTTCCGAAAAATTGTCTTTTTGTACTAAAATTTCCGCGCTTCGGTATTTGCACTCATATCCAAATTCAGTGCGTTTGTTCAGATGAGGAGAAAGGAGCGAGAGTGCTTCATCATATTTTTTTGAATCAGAAAGAATTCCTGCCGTCAGAATAATCGCTTCGTTTCGTTCAGTTTCATTTCGTGCCGTTCCGACAGCTTTTTGAGCAGAATCGATTGCTTTGGCTTCATTTTTTGCCAGAGCAGCCGAGCGTGCCGAAGTCATATGTGCGGACCATGCGAATTGATGGTAGGGATTTTCTTGGACAAAGTGATTGAGCGTTTCGACTGATTTTGAGTATTCACCTTGCTGATACTGAGCATACCCCAGATAGAACCATGCATATGCGACATACTCTTTAGCCAGTGTTTTTGATGTCGTGATTTTTGAGAATCCTGATTCCGATTCTGCCCATTTTTTTTGATTGAATGATGCCAAACTTGCAAGGTATACTGCTTCATCGCCTTTTGCTTTTGAAGCCTGCTCTTTGGTGGAAACATAGTGGCCTGCAATCAAGAGCGTGCGCGAATAATCTAGCCTGCCGTCGTTATCAAGCTGATTTTTTTCGCCAAGTGAATAGAAAATGACATCTGCTTCGTGATACTTTCCTTGTTTGGCAAGTGATTTTGCATAGAGCGAAAGAATATGCCTGTCTGAAAGCTCGTGCGTTTTTTTGTAATCTTCGATTGTGGCAACCGAGTCAGAAATTTTTCCGTTTTCGTATTTTGAAAGGGCAAAATAGTAGACCGCATTTTTTTGAATTTCAGAATTCTCTGACTTTAGGCATTTTGAGGCGTAATTTTCGCAGTCTTTCCAGTTTTTGAGGTATGAACAATAGCGTGCGAGGGAAATCAAGATGACTTCACTTTTTGAAAGTGGTTTTGAAATGACCGCCTCAGAAAGAATCGAAACAGCGTTTTTGCTTCCTTCGGATTTTTGCGGGGCTGTTATATATGCGATTTCGGCTTTGTAAACTGCCGCGATTTCTTTTTGTGAAGCGGAAGCGTTATGTTCGGCTTCTTTAAAATATGAAAGAGATTTTTGATAGTCTTTTTCGTTAAAAGAATCCGCTGCCAGCCGCGTCCAGAATTCAGAAAGCAAATCTGGATATTCAGAAAGACGCTGCTCGGCATTTAAAAGTACTTTTCCTGGTTCACTGCCTACGTCTGCCTTGTGATTTGCAGAAACGGCATACGCTTTTTGCATAGCCACTGCTGCCAAATGAGACGGCGCGTTTTCGATGACCGAGCAATAGGTTTCGTATGCGGGCTTGAATTTTTTTTGATTTTCTTGTGATTCGCCTTTAAAAATTAGAAGCGAGTATTTTGTTTCGTCGTCAAAACCTGCGTTTTCAAGAGAAGAAACCATTTTTTCGCATTTTGCGGCATTTTTTGCGTCAGCGAGTGTATTATAACTTTGTGCGAGCGAAAGAACGGAATTTTCGTAGTCGAAGCGATTGTATTTTTGACCGTTTGCAATCACATATTCAAAGAGAGGAATACAATTCTTAAAATCATCTGAAATAAAATAACACTTTCCTCCGTACAGCATGGAAAGCGCGTAATAATCAGGCATGTAGGATTCATGAAGTTCTTTAAAAATCGCCGCGCTTGAAAAAAAAGCACTTTGTGCCGCTGAAATCTGATTTTTTTGGAAATACCCGCGACCAAGCCAGAAAAATCTCGCAGAATTCAGAAAAATTGATTCGGGATTCAAACTTTCGCCAGTTAGTGAATATTTTTGCAGAATAGAAATTGAATCATCGATTCGTCCCATGCGGAACAGACTTTCACCTTCATAAACCGCCGCCCGAAACGCGACCAAAGAGTCTTTCTCAGTTTTTAGGATTTCTTCGGCATAGCGCACCACACCTGGATAAAATTCAGATGCGTAACTGGCTTTCATTTGCGCGGAAAGACTTTTGTTTTCAGCAAAAAAAAGCGAAGAAGTGAAAAAAAATGTAAGAATCAGGATTCGGTTTTTCATATGTATGCGAGAAACGGAAAAAGCCAACGATTTCCGTATTCCCGATGATAGCATGAAAAACAGATTCCTACAATAATAGCCGAAAACTGCCGAAACGCGTGCAGCTTTGCTTTGTGGCATAAATTCTCGTTTTTTGCTAGAATTACCTACTTTTCTTGGAGATTATAATGACTGATTCAAAAATCACTGATATAGATGCTTCTCCCTACGATTTCCGCTACGAGGAGAAAGGCATGGGGTGCAATGAGTAACGAAATCTCGGTAACATATAATCTTCCCGAAAACTTGAATGATGCGGCGAACCTCTCTTTTGACCAGCTTTCAGATGCGATTGTGGAACTGCATTCTTCTGCACAAATTTCTGCTATCAAAGCCATAAACCGATTTGCCACCGTGCGAAACTATCTCATCGGCTTCTACATCGTGGAATATGAGCAACACGGAAGCGACCGCGCCAAGTACGGCGACAGGCTTATCAAACGGCTTGCTGAAAAAATCAACCGCAGGGGCTTGAACGAAACACTGCTTAAAACATCAAGGGCTTTTTATTTGAACTACCCGCAGATTCAACGGTATCTGTTCTCAAAAAGTGCGACAGCATCGCACCTTTTGAGCGAAAAAAGTCCGATGGCATCGGACTTTTCAGAGTTGGTAAGCGCAACGATAGCTGATGCGTTCAAATTTGAGACAGACGCGGAGCAACTTATTTCAAAATTGTCTTTTTCTCACATTCGAGAAATAATGACCGTGGATGACAAACTAGCCCGATTCTTTTACGAAACCGAGTGCATTAAATGTTGCTGGAGCGTGCAGGAACTCAGACGGCAAATTGCGACGAATTTGTTTTTTCGTTCGGGAATCAGCAAGAATCCGCAGAAGCTATGTGGGAATCTTGCTTTGTACCAAAAAAGGCAAAAAGATGGTAGAATATGCGCTCGCTGGCATGGACAACAAACTGTTTGTTTCTACCTACATGCTCACACTCCCCGACACAAAGACGCTGGAAGAATTCTTGCTGAAAGAAACGGGGCAGATGACGGAAAATATAAAATAACGAAAACTGCTTATAAGGAATAACATATGGAACACGAAAAATTCAACATAAAAAGCATGGCTGACTCTCCCTACGATTTCCGCTACGAGGAGAAGGGCTTTTACCGAAACAAGCAGGGGCTTACTCCCGAAATCGTCGCGAAACTTTCCGACGACAAGAACGACCCCGACTGGATGCGCGAATTCCGACAGAACGCGCTCAAAATCTACAACGAGCTTCGTGTTCCTGACTGGGGACCTGACATTTCTGGCTTGAACATCGATGAAATCGCGACTTATGTGCGTCCGAACACGAAGATGCAGGGCAAGTGGGAGGATGTCCCTGAGGACATCAAGGACACCTTTGAAAAACTCGGAATCCCAGAGGCGGAGCGCACGAGCCTTGCGGGGGTCGGTGCGCAGTACGACAGCGAGCTTGTCTATCACAATTTGCAGGACGAGGTTGCGAAGCAGGGTGTCATCTACACGGATTTTGAAAGCTCGCTTCGGGGCGAGTATGCGGACATGGTTCGTGAGCATTTCATGCAGCTCGTAAAGCCGAACGACCACAAATTCGCCGCTCTGCACGGGGCGGTTTGGTCGGGCGGGTCGTTCGTCTATGTGCCGAAAAATGTCAAGGTCGAGATTCCCCTGCAGTCCTACTTCCGACTGAATGCGAAGGGCGCGGGGCAGTTCGAGCACACGCTCATCATCGTGGACGAGGGCGCGGACTTGCACTTCATCGAGGGCTGTTCCGCTCCAAAATACAATGTCGCCAACCTTCACGCGGGCTGCGTTGAGCTGTATGTCAAAAAAGGGGCGCACCTTCGCTATTCCACCGTGGAAAACTGGTCAAAAAATATGTACAACCTCAACACCAAGAGAGCTAGAGTGGAAGAGGGCGGCTCAATCGAATGGGTCTCAGGCTCGTTCGGAAGCCACATTTCCTATCTCTATCCACAGAGCGACTTGATTGGTCGCGGTGCGCGGGCTGAATTTACGGGAGTCACCTTCGCGGGCGAGGGGCAGAACCTCGACACGGGCGCGAAAATGGTGCACATCGCCCCTGCCACCACGAGCGTCATTACCACGAAGTCGCTCTCAAAGTCGGGCGGCATCTCCACCTACCGAAGCGCAATCTACATCGGAAAGGAAGCGGCGGGGAGCAAGGCAAGCGTCAGTTGCGAAAGCCTCATGCTCGACAACATCTCCCGAAGCGACACCGTTCCCGCCATGGACATCCACACCGATGACTGCGATGTCGGCCACGAAGCGAAAATCGGCAGAATCTCAAACGACGCGGTGTTTTACCTGATGAGCCGTGGAATCAGCGAGGAAGAAGCCCGCACGATGATAGTCTCAGGCTTCGCCAACCCCGTGAGCAAGGAACTCCCGCTCGAATACGCCGTCGAGATGAACAATTTGATACGGCTGGAGATGAAGGGAAGCTTGTAAACGGAAAGGTGAAAACGGAAAATTGAAAATGGACGTTCAAATAACGCCGACAACGATGGGCGTTACCCGAGACTCGCTAAAAACTCACCTCGTGAGTTTTTGCGGCAAGCCGCCGCTCGCTAGGGTCGCTATGTTCGCCCTTCGCTTGCGCTCATACCTACGCTACGCTTCGGTACTTCGGGGCTACCAGCGCTAACGCATCGGAAAGAAAAGATGAAAAGAAATGAAACAGAATTAAGCAAAAAAAAGCAAGACGAAGAAAAGAAAAAGAATTTTGTTTCCTTTTTAGAATTCCTATTAAATCAAAGCTTATTCTCAAAATTTTCGTCACTTTTGCTCTTGCTCATATATGTTTATATCCCCTTTTTTCTTCCTGGTTTTGTCTATAATAAACTGCTTCCTAATAAAAAGTATGCGATTATTTGTGCTATTATCATTTTTTGTGCTGAATTGACACTTTTTCAGATTTTTTCTCATTTGATTTCAAAAAAAGTATCAAAAATTGCCGACTCTGCTGTTTTGCCAGAAGCCCCTTCAAATAGAAATAAACACGGGCGAAAAATGAAAAAACTCATTCTGTCACTAGCGATTGTTTTTCTGTTCATCATCGCATTCTTGCTTTGGTTCGGTAGGGCGATTCCTTCATGTGTGAAACTCAGCGATGCGGATTTGAATGAAACTTTCGCTCTTCAAATGAACAAAAATCTTTTTTACCGTCAGACTGTGAACAACTGCGGACCATATTCTGTTATGGCGGTCATCAACATTCTGCATACGGAAGAAAGAGACCCCGAACTGCTTTCTGAAAAAATGGGCTGGCGAATGTACAAAAATTTGACTTTTCCGCAGGGCGTTGTAAATCTTCTTCGTGATAACGGCATAAAAACAAAAGAAGTCGTTTTGAAATCAAAATCTGACCGCGACAAAGTTCGGTGGATAAAGCAGACCGTTTCGGAAGAAAAGCCGATAATTGTGCTGATAAAAGTGCATCATGTCCTTCATTATGTCACAATTCTCGGTTATGATGAAAAAGGTTTTATGCTTTACGATTCCATGCAAGAAAAATCTCCTGAAAGTCCAAGAAAAACTATTGTTGATGAAAGATGTACTGAGGGCAATCGATATTATTCTTATGAAGATTTCATATCGCTATGGAACGCTGGAGGATACAAACTGTTTTTCAGAAATTGGGCGATTGTGTGTGGTTGATAAAATGAAAACACTGCCCGCTCACTTCTCCCACTTCTCAATCTTGCACTCGTGCGTTTTGGCGTTCTCGTCGTAGTTCACGCCGATGAGGAGAATTTCGCCCGTATAGTTTTCGAGCGAGGCGAAATATTTTTTCTCCTTGATTTGGGCGAGCGCGCTTTCGGTCGTGCCGTTGCGCTTCAGTTCGATTATCATGGCGGGAATATTCGGCACAAACGGAATGAACACCACATCGGCAAAGCCCTTACCCGTCGTCATTTCCTTTACAATCGTGTATTTGTTGAGCGCGTAGATGTACGAGAGGTAAACCGCACTCTGCAACGCGTCTTCGTTGTTGTAGCTTCGGTTGCTCGTGACATGGATGTGGCTCATGTCGAGGGCGGCGGCTATGGCTTCTTCGTTACAGCGCAGAGTTTCGGCGAGCAGTTCCTTTGAGCCTTGAATTATTTTGTTCGTGACGGCGTAGTCGGCGTTTGCCTCGATTGCGTTGAACCATTCCTGCTGGACTTCCTTGTTCGGTATGCGGCAGGTTTTGTCCTCGCGGTTGTAGGCGAGGTAGCCCAAGTGAATCAGATAAGTGAAGGCATCGTTTCGGCTTGAAAAATCCGTCATGGTGTTCATGTAGCGCGTGACATTTACATCGATATTTTCGCCACCGAGCATTTTTATGACATCTTCTTTCGTGCCGTCAAAATTCTGCTGGATTCGGTCGGCAATGACGGCGTAAGTCGAGGTTTTGCTCAGATTATCCAGACTGCCTTTCTTCATTACAAAGTTTACGACAGATTCAGGATTGTACATCTCAACATCTTTTTGTTTGTATCCGCCACACAAACGATGGCAAGCCTCAAAATCGCATCCGTATTTCTCGCATAAAGATTTTACTTCTGATGATGTAAAACCAAAGTATTCAGCAAGCTTTCGACCATCAAATATCGTATATTCCCAAAAATTATTTAGACCTGACTGACTTTTTTCTCGCACCACAGGCAGAATTCCTGTTAAATAGGCGAGCGCAATTGCGGGGCGGAGTGTGTCGCTTTTAAAAAGCCCGTTCAGAAAATCAAGATACTGCGTGAACAACTTTTGACTCACATTCTCGCGCACAAGCACATCGTATTCGTCAAGGATGATGACAAACCGTTCGCCCTTTTTCGCATACAGTTGGAGAATTGCCTGTGCAATTGACATGGAATCCGTGATTTCCACATCGGGGAAAGTTTCCCGCATCTCTTTGAGGACAAAATCCGTCAGGTGGTTCAGCAACTCGTCCGTGTTTTTCTCGTTCCGATACTCGCTGTTCATGTCAATCTGAATCACATTCAGCTTGTTCAGGTTGCTCTCAAAACTCGGGTCACTGGCGATTTTGTACGGCGCAAAAAGCGTGCGTGAATCAGTGCCCTTTGAAAAATACGCAGAAAGCATGTTGCCCGCAATCGTCTTTCCGAAGCGGCGCGGCCGGGAGATGCAGAGATAGGTGTTGTCGGTTTCTATAAACTCATTTATGACTGCAATCATCTGCGTTTTATCGACATAAATCGGTCGTTTGAGCGTTCGAGCAAAATTTTCGTTGTTCGGATTAAGATAGATTCCCATGCGTTTTCCCTCAGTTTATAATCAGTATATCACAAATATCGCCCGCAGACAAAGGCAAAACGCACGAGATGGTTATTTAATACACGAACTCAAAATCTTTTACAATGAGCGTGGCATTTTTTACGCCCTTAAAATAGTCGCCATGCGCGCTTGAAGCGAAAACCACATTCACATGTGTGATTTTTTCGTCTGCGCCAACTTGCGCCACTCCTTCAGGCATTGGGCTTGCGTTTTCGGGATATGCGCCGTACAGAAAATCGACTTCAAGCGTGCGAAGCCCGTTTGAGTCTTTGTCAGAAACGCGCGTGGTGCAGGTGGTTTTGTTTTCAAAATCGATAATGCCCGTGTATGCCGCCGTCGCCACATAATTTCGCTGTGTTTTGCCGTTTTTGTCGGTCGTGTGATTTTCAAGCGTTGCGTACAGCGAACATTCGTCGCCAAGCCCTTCATACGAAAATTTAACGCGGAATCCTTTGGGGCGTGCTTCAAACGGAATGCCCCATTCGATGAGTTGTTTTCCGTCCTTGCTCGTAAAGCCCAAAAGTTGTTTTAAGCCCATCGTGCGCACGATTCTTCCTGTAAACAAATTTCCGCTCGCAATAACGCCGATGACTTTTCGCGTGACGAGTTTTGCCGCCGTTGTGCCGTCATTGAGCATCACTTGTGCAGTCGGCCATTTTGTGCTCCCAGAGGCGGAAAATGCGGGGTTTCCGTTATCCCAGCAGAGTGGGGAAGTGCCTGGCATTTCGCTGCATTCTTTTGAGCCAAAAGTGAGAAATCCGGGCAAGCGTTCCGTGTGCCATGCAGAAAAATCGCTTTCGGGGAGTTGATAGCCGCCGTAGATTTTCCATTCTTCATCGCCATTCGGAGTTTTTACGGTGAGGCTCGTACCGTGTACCATGTCGAATGATTCTGGCAACGCCGCCGAACAATCCAAGTCAAAAAGAATCGCAGAAAGTGTGGCATCTGAAAGGTCAAAAACGCTTTCTTCTGAAATTTTAGAAATATCTGACAGCTCGCGCGAAACATCTTTCTTGAAATACGGAAATTCCACAAAAATCGTATGATTTTTTTCATCAATCTTTGCTTCCGAAATCTGATTTGTCATCGAAACATATTGTATCGACTGCCCGAACGCCTGAAATCCAAAGAAAAGTGCAAAAATACTGACCGCAAGCGAAATCTTTTTGTTGATGCCCATTTTTTCTCCTTTTTTACGAAACGCGCACAGAATGAAGTGAAGAATCAAAATCATCGTGCTGCTGTATTTCAGAATGGTGTGGCTTCTGTTTTTCGATAATCGACTTGTACACTTTTTCCATTTTTTTGCAGGAAGCGATAACGCGATATTGTTCGCCTTGTTCTATATATTTCTTTGAAAGTTCCGCTTTTTCCTGCGGGTGCTCAATCCAGTAGTCGATTTTTTCAGCAAGACTTTTTGGATTTCCTTCCTCAAACAGCGAATTTTCGTCTAAAGCAAACTGAACGGTCGCGCTCTTCTTCGCATTTGCAATCACGGGAACAAGCCCGCAACTGAACGCTTCCATGCACGCAATCGCCTCGATTTCAACATCAGAAGCATGCACATACAAATCAGTCTGCGCGATAAGTTTTAAAAGCTCGTTGCTCGAATAAAAGCCAAAAGTTGCTTCGTTCGGGAGAGTTGCCGCCATTTTGCGATATTTTTTTTCGCTCGGACCCAATCCCGCGAAATGAAGTTGGATTTTGTCGGCATATTTAGAAAGTTTTGCCGCCTTGATAATCAAATCCTGCCGTTTTTCGGGAACAAGCCGCCCAATCATAAGAATATTGAATTTTTCGTGCGGAATCGGAGTCTGCGGCACGAACATTTCATCAACGCCGTTTGAAATCACATGCAAATCAGCGGGATAGCCGTTCTTTTTGAGCTCGCCCGCAATGAAATTCGTGGGGCAGTGAATGTCGGCAAAGCGATTGTAAAAATATTTGAACAAAAATTTGTAGAAAAAACGAGCCGCCGCGTTAAAACGACCAAGCCCGATGTTGTAAGTGATGTTTTCCGCCTGAATGTGGAACGCCGCAAGGCAGGGAATGTGCATTTCACGCGCGATTTTTTCTGCAACACGCGCCATAGGAAACGGGAAATAAAAGTGAACGATGTCCGCGCCCGTAAACGCCTCTCGAATCACACGCTCGTCAGGCCGCGCAAAGGTGATTTTTTGCTTGTCGGCAAAATACGACACGACAGGCACATGCCATTTTTCAAGCACGAATTTATCCTTCCCTGTCTCTCCCGCCGCAAGCACGCGCACCGTATGTCCCAATTTTCGCAGATTTTCGACAAAACGCCGAGCCGAAGCCGTGGTTCCGTTGTTCAAATCGTCAAAAGAGTCAATAACCAAAACGACTGTCATTATGTGTTCCTCTAAGTTGATTGATTTTATAGTGAAACTAAGATAATATCAAAAAAAGAGAAAAGAGAAAAGAAGAAGTGTGCGCTAACGCAAAAGGATATGCAAGACATGACTGAAAATTTAAAATTTACTTCTATAAATAAAATTCCCGCGCTTACATGGAACTGGCTCAAAATGAACCGCGATTCAGCGGAAATGAAAGAGCTTGCCTTTTTTGAAGGCGAAATCCATGCGCTACCAAAAGGCTTTTCTTTGATAAGCGAGGGCGCAATCGACCTTCAGCAATTTCCTGCGCTCAAATCAGGAATCGGCGAAGAACTTTCTGATTATCTTGAGCAGAATGTTTTTAAAGGAATCGGGCAAATCATCATTCTTGAAGAAAGTGCAAAAACTCCGCTCGTGGTTTCTTTCGATTTTGCGAGCGAAGAGAAGCAATCTTTTGCCGCGTCTCAAATCATTTACGCAAAAAAAAATACCGAAGGCACGGTGATTTTCTTGTATGAGGGCGAGGATTCTTCAAAAATCGACTCAATCATCAGAACAAAAATCTACGCCGAAGAAAACGCCAAAATTCATGTGATTAAAGTGCAGTTGCTCGGAAAAAATCAAAATCAAATTGACGAAACAAGCAGCGTGGGGCACGAAAATTCTGAAATCCACTTCACGCAGATTGAGCTCGGCGGAAATCACGTCAATTCGGGGCTGTGCACGGAACTTTCTGGCTACAAGGCGAAATTCAAGAGCGAACTCGCCTTTATCTGCAAGGGCGAGCAGCATTTTGACATCAATCACAAAGTCATTCACACGGGGAGCGAAACCTGCACAAAAATGCTCGTAAAAGGCGTGGTCGACGGAAACGCGGTCAAAACCTATCGCGGCACGATTGGCTTCAAAAACGGCTGTCACGGTGCTACAGGCGACGAGCAGGAAGAAACGCTTTTGATGAGCCGAACTGCCGTCAACAAGTCAATTCCCGTGATTCTCTGCGACGAAGAAGATGTTTCGGGCACGCATGGGGCTACGCTCGGTCGCTTGGGCGCGGAAGAGCTGTTTTATATGCAAAGTCGCGGAATCAGCGAGAGCGAAGCCAAAAAAATGATGACACGGGCGAAAGTGCTCAGCGTTGCAAGTTTGATTCCAAACGAAGAAATTCGCGCAAAAGTCGAGAATTTTTTGGCATAGTGCACTTTTATTTCGACACTTTTGACAAAAATGTCATTTTGATGTAAACTCAAAGCATGAATACTCTTGTCGCATTGTGCGCCGTAGGTGCCGAAAAAATATTAGGAAACGAAATTAAGCTTTTGGGCTACAAATTGGCCGGGAATGCTCCTGGTCGGGTGTTTTTTACGGGTGATGATGATTCACTTTTCCGCTCAAATTTGTGCCTTCGTACCGCAGACCGCGTGTATCTTGAAATGGCTCGCTATCATGCCGAAGATTTTGACCAGCTGTTTGACGGAGTGTATTCGGTCGCGTGGCAGGATTTTTTCAAAAAAGACTCAAAAGTAACTGTTGATAAGGTCCGCACATACAAATCTGTTTTGAATTCTGAGCATGCCATTCAGGGAATCGTTCAAAAAGCGATTTATAAAAAGCTCGGCGATGTGTGGCAAATGTCAAGCTTGCCAGAATCAGGCGAAGTAAGCGACATCAGAATTTTTATCACAGAAAACGAAGTGCAGGTCTGCCTTGATTTAAGCGGTTTGCCCTTGCATAAACGCGGCTATCGTACGGATGGCGGAATTGCTCCACTGCGCGAAACAACGGCATCTACAATGCTCCAGTTCATGCTGTGGCGGCGAAAAACGCCGTTCCATGACCCATTCTGCGGTTCAGGCACGCTTCCTATCGAGGCCTGTCTTTATGCGCACAATGTGGCACCGGGATTTGGCCGTCGTTTTGCGCTCGAACAACTTCCTATTTTCAATGCGAATCGTGCTCACGAAATAAAATGTGCCGAAGCCGAAAAAATCCGCACCGATGTTGAATGTCGAATCACAGGAACAGACATCGACCCAACTGCGATTCAGCGGGCACGGACAAATGCAGAGCACGCATGCGTTATGGCGGGGCGTGCGCTTCAAATGATTGGAAGTGATGCGCGAATCGAACGCCCTGATTTTGATGTCGCTGATTTTAAAGAATTGCACGCACCGTATGAAACAGGCTTGATTATCTGCAATCCGCCGTATGGTGAGCGGCTTGGCGAAGAAGGGCAGGCAAAGCAACTTTATCGCGATATGGCTTCCCTCTTTACGGACTTCCCACAGTGGGAAATCGGTGTCATCACATCAAACAAGCATTTTCAGGAATGTTTTGGTCACTACGCGACTACGCTTAAAGATTTAAAAGCGGGAAATCTCGATACTACATTCTACATGTATAACGGTACAGAAAAAGCAAAGAATCACGGCGATTCCCAGAGAAAGCCCGTCCGTCATAAATCCAACTCGAACAGAGGCAAAAAAGAATGGCGATAGTCGTCGAACACGATAAACGAAAGCATGAAATCCTTGAAAAATCTCTTGACCTCTTTACCCGTGAAGGCTACGACGATGTAACATTTCAAAAAATCGCCGATGCCTGCGGAATCACGCGCACTACGCTCTACATCTACTTCAAGAACAAAAAAGAAATTTTTACTTGGAGCATCAAACAGATGACAAGCGAGCTTGAAGCAACGCTTATGGAAATTCTGGAAGACAAAAATCTTTCGGCTCAGGACTGCTTGCGGCGGATTTTATACTGGATTATCGACACCTGCGAGCAAAATCGGCCACTATTTAATGTGCTCCTTATCTATCTCATCAATTTGCAAAAAACGGGCGCAAGTGCCGAAGAACGGGTGAATCGCCGTGTTATTCGGGTAAAGCACCTTTTGAGCATGATTATCATTGAAGGTCAGAAGCGCGGAGAATTTCAAAAACTTCCTGTAAAAAGCGTGAACAATATGTTTTATTCCCTCGTTGAGTCTTCGATTTTTGAAATTGCCGTCATCAACAAAAAAGATGTTTCTGATGTCAAAGCCAGCATTGATTTAGTAATAAAAGGAATCCTCATAAACTAGAGCCATGCCAGTCCTTTCTGTTTCGTTCGTAAATTACCGCAATCTCGAAAACAAGACGATAGACCTTCTTTCAAAGGAGGTCTATTTTGTCGGCGAAAACGGTCAGGGAAAGAGCAATCTTCTTGAATCGATTTATTTTTCTGCCTACGGAAATTCGTTCAGAACGCGGGCGGATGCAGAAATCGTCAAAGAGGGCGAAAAATCGTTCAGCGTAAAGACTTTGTACCGCGAGGAAAACGGAAACACGGCGAGTCTTTTTTTTACTTACGAGAACCAGAAAAAGCGAATCGAAAAAAACGGAAAGACAATCAAAGACCGCAAAGAGCTGATTAACACGATGCCGTGCGTGCTTTTTTGTCACGATGATTTGGACTATGCTACGGGCGAGCCAGAGAAAAAGCGGTTTTTCATCGACCAGTGCCTTTCTATGTACGATGTGTTGTACATTGACTTGAACCGCCGCTACAAAAAAATCCTCAAAAGCCGGAACATTTCTCTCAAAGAAAAAAAATACGACATGCTCGACATTTTTGACCAGCAGCTTGCAACGGACGGAATTGAAATCCAAAAAAAACGGAGCGACACGATTTTTAAATTCAACCAGATTTTCGGGAAACTCTACGAGCAGATTACGGGAATCGACGGCGTTTCAATCAAATATGTTCCGAGCTGGCGAACCGAAGAAAACGAGGCAATCACCGTGCAAAAAGCGATTTCGATTTTGCAGCAAAAGCGTGAGATGGACAAAGTGATTCAGACGACGATGAGCGGCCCTCACCGAGACAGAATCGTATTCGTGCGGAACGGAAAGAATTTCGTGCCGAACGCTTCAACGGGGCAAAGGCGGCTTTTGGCGATTTTGCTCAGAATCGCGCAGTCAATTTATTACACGCATGTCACCGAAAAAAATCCGATTCTACTCATGGACGATGTGATGCTGGAGCTTGACCCCGACAAACGCCAGTCCGTCACTACTCTGCTCCCCGAATACGACCAGCTTTTCTGCACATTTTTGCCCGGCGAGCCGTACGAACGGTACAAAAAATCAACGACGAAAATCTACGAAATCGAAAAAGGAACTTGGAAACTCCAGAATTCTTAGAGAAGTCTTATTGCAATATGCAGAAAATATTTGACGATTTTGTGAAAAAGCATTAGAATTCACTCCAAATGGGTGATGAATTTTTCAGCAATAAAGATTTAAAAACAGACTTTCTTACGGGGCTGTATACCCGTGATGTCATCGTTGATTACGCAAAGCACTTAATTGATACGGGCGCAGAATTTTCTCTCGGTTTGATTGATATCGACAATTTTAAAAATGTCAACGATAACTATGGTCATACAATTGGCGATCATGTCATCTCATTTTTGGCAAACAGGCTTAAAGAATCTTTTGGAGACCGTGGCGTAGTTGGTCGGTTTGGTGGCGATGAATTCATGGTCGTTATAAAAGGAATCACCGAATACGATGCCATATGGTCACTATTGCGTGAAGTTCACAAATCTATCGATGGCGTTACTCCACCTGGTGCCCAAAATCTGTATCTTACCTGCACATTTGGTCTTTCACGCTTTCCGCTTGATGCAGACGATTACGATTCTCTTTTTGAACTCACTGACAAGGCTCTGTATCGTGGCAAAATCAAAGGCCGCAACTGCTTTATCATTTATTTGGAGTCCAAGCATAAAAATATTCAGCTTCATTCCGCTGACGACACCACGATTAGTTCAATGCAAATGCACACGCAGATTTTCAGATTCTTGAATTCTGCCCCACATGTTCAGGACGGCATTATGGATTTGCTTTTGTTCTTGGGGTCAAATTTGATGATTGATCATCTTGGGGTTCAAACAAAAAAAGATTTGTATTTTTCACAGATTCACACGCTTTCAAACACAGAGGAATTCAAGTCGATTACAAATCCGTTCTTTATGGAAAATGTAAGCCCCTCAATGGGCGTGTATTATCTCAACGACACAAACAATCTTGAAAACATAAATCAAAACGAACTTCTTGAAGAGTGCAAAGCACAGGGCATAAAGTCAAGCCTGTATGCCAGAATCTGCTACAACGATGAAGTTTACGGCTACATCCGCGCCGATTCCACTTCCACCGCACGCATTTGGCAATACAAAGACATGGATTTGCTCATAACAGCAGCCAACGCCATCGCCATGAGTCTGCATTATCAGAATAAAAAGATTGAAGAATTGTAAAATTCCTCACAGAGTTTAAGAGCACACAGAGAGTGTTTCCACTAATAAATAATAACACCTCAATCATATCGCGTATAGTGTGAAATATGATTGGGGTGTTTGTTTTGTTATACAAATTTTTCTCTGTGAACTCTGTGTGCTCTGTGAGAAATTTAAAGTTGTTCCGCAATTCTATCAATAAACTCCCATGAGTTCAGCACTTCTTTTGCGGGCGGGTTTGCCAATCGAGCCAAATCGCCTGTCATTACGCCCGATTCAATTACATCGAGTGTGGCTTTTTCGAGTTTTTTCGCAAATTCTGCCAATTCGGGCGTTCCGTCGAGTTCAGCGCGTTTTGCCAATGCTCCCGTCCATGCGAAAATGAGCGCGACTGGGTTTGTCGAAGTTTTTTCGCCTTTTTGGTAGCGGTAGTAGTGCTTTTGAACCGTGCCGTGGCTTGCTTCGTATTCATATTTTCCGTCTGGGGAAACGAGAACGCTCGTCATCATGGCTAAAGAGCCACACGCAGAGGCAATCATGTCGCTCATGACATCGCCGTCGTAGTTTTTGCATGCCCACAAGAAGCCGCCCTCGCTCTTCATAACGCGGGCAACAGCATCGTCAATAAGCGTGTAGAAATATTCAAGCCCTGCCTTCTCAAACTTCTCTTTGAATTCGGTGTCGAACACACGCTGGAAAATTTCTTTGAAGTTTCCGTCGTAGGTCTTTGAAATCGTGTCTTTTGTACCGAGCCACACGCTGATGTTCTGGTCGAGTGCGTAATTGAAGCAGCATCGCGCAAAACTTTCGATTGAAGAATCCATGTTGTGAATTCCCTGCAAAATGCCAGGTCCTTTCATCTCTTGGATTGTCTTTCGGATAACCGTGCCGTCTTTTCCAGTGAACACGAGTTCCGCCGTTCCTGGCTGGTCAGTCTTAATCTCGCAGTTTTTGTAGACATCGCCATAAGCGTGGCGGCCGAGCACAATCGGCTTTTTCCAGCTCGTGACTGAGCACTGAATGTTTTTTACGAAAATGGGAGCGCGAAACACCGTGCCGTCAAGCTCTTCTCGGATAATGCCGTTCGGCGAGCGGGTGAGCTGCTTTAAGTTGTATTCTTTGACGCGGGCAGCGTTACTTGTAATCGTAGCGCATTTTACGCCCACGCCGAGCCGTTTGATAGCCGCCGCGCTTTCGTAGGTGACTTTATCGTCGGTGTCGTCGCGGTGCTTCAAGCCCAAATCATAATATTCGGTTTTCAAATCAACGAACGGCTCAAGAAGCTTTTCTTTGATAACCGCCCACAAAACTCTCGTCATTTCATCGCCGTCAAGTTCAGCGATTGCGTTTTTCATCTGAATCTTTGCCATAATAAGAAAAGTATATAGAAAAAAAGAAAAAAAAACCACAGATTAACACAGATTACACAGATTTTTAGATGAAACTTTAGAAGAAAGGGGAGAAAATTAGAAAAAAGGAAATTATCACATTTAAAGGTAGGATTAATTTATCAATAGAAAAGTTGATTTTTATAAAAGATGTGTTAAAATATTCTTTAATATGGATGTTGATAATTCGTGCATCTGGTTATTAACAAAAATCCTACCTTTTTTTTTCACAATGCACAAGGAGTTTTTATATGAAAAAATTACTCATTTTGCCTTTAATGGCAGCACTTTCGCTGTGTTTCTTTGCTTGTTCGGATGATGACGATGAAGGTGGCTCTTCTGTGACACCAATCAGCACGAAAGTCACTGTAGAAACACAGGAAAAGGGGGCAGCTTACTCAAAAGATTGCAGTATTGAACTTGGAAGTAACCCGCTCACAGACGCAGCATTTGCAGCATTAAAAAGCGGAACTGTCGATATAACAGATTATTTGGTTCAAAGCTCGGTTTCCGCCTCATCATCTTCTTCAAGAGCTGCTGCAACAACAACAACAGGCGATGCAGATCTTGAAGGATTCAAAGCTACATTAAAATCTTCTTCAACCAAATACAAACTTGAATTCTCAATCACGGCGACAACACCGAACAAAGATAGCACTGTTTTAGTCACGGCGGTCATTCCCGCAGAGGTCACCGAAAAAAACAAGCCGTATGTCTCTCTCGTAACGCAGGTCAAAGTCGGTGAAGGTGCAGGTGAAAGCGATGCCTCGGTAAGTTTTTCAGGGCTTACAATCCCAAGCGCAACGGAAATTGACGGTCTTGTCTTAAAGAGCGAATTGGATGAAGAAAAAGACATATATACCTATTACAAATTTGAAAAAAATGATGATGGCGATATAATCGCTAAAAAATACCGTCAGTATTCAGGCTATTCTTACGCTGATTTAAAGGACACCTATGTGTACGATGTTAAAACGGGCGAAATCAAAGAAGAAGGTGATGAAGGCGATATTGACTCAGCGTTGGGGGTTAGCGATCATCTTATTAAAGTCGGTTCTGATTACTACATCTATGATATGAAACTTACTCGCTCAAGCGGAAAAGGCTTGGATTCAACATTCTCATCAAGCATAAGTGTCAGCGAAAACCTAACCGCAGAAGACGAAAGTGGAAAATCATACTCAATGGGTACGGCTAAATATAGCGTAGAAATGGTTATGACCACAACAAGCAGCCTTACATTCACTGGAGCGGGTAAATATTCATATTCATATTCGTTTAGCGATAAATATAAAAAAGTCCTGCTTGCCCAATTGGAAGAACAAAAGGAGTGGATAGTCAGCCAATATGGTCAGACTTACTATGATGCAATGGTAGCCGAATACACGAAGGGAGCCTCTGGTAGCGGAACATATGACATGACGGGCGTATATGTGAACGACAATGGCGTTATCACCGCGCATGGCAAAGAGATTTCAGCGGAAGTCCATTCATCGGGCAAGGTTGAAACCGAAGTCTCAGATTTTGAGAACGAAACAGCCTTCTATGACGGCACGAGTCTCTATTTTGGTGAAAAATATAAAACAGGTTCATTGCCAGCAACTGTATATGATTAATAAAAAGTAACCTGCTCTTTTACTAAGGATGCATCATATCATAAAGATGCATCCTTTTTTTCTATTTATGTAGTCTTCTACAAATCTATTTTTCCTACGCCTTAAAAGAAGGCGATGGAATCGTTTTGTCAGTGAGGACAGACACATCCACGCGGTTGTACGGAATGTTGATTCCAGCCTCTTCGGCGCATAATTGGGATTGTCTTTAACAGTGAATTTGGAGACGATGGGACTTGAACCCACTACCTCTACAATGCCATTGTAGCGCTCTAGCCAGGTGAGCTACGCCCCCAAAAAGATGCTTTATTATTGCGGATTTTGCGTTTTTACGCAAGGGATTTTGATATGTGCCTTACGGTAGCACGCACAGCCCTTTTCCACGGAATTCTGAATCGGGCGCGTTTTTTTTTCGCCGTGTGGAATTCGCCCATGTAGAACCAGCCGACTTTGCCGTCGGGGAGTTCGATTTCCTGTCCCGCCGCGCTTGCAATCATCTTGAAGAGCGTGGTTTTTCCCGCGCCGTTCGGCCCAACGATTCCCACAACGCTACCCGCGGGAATGTGGAAGTCGAGGTTTTCAAAAAGCAACTTTTCGTCAAATGACTTCGTGAGCTTTTCAGCATCGATGACAAGGCTTCCCAATCGAGGGCCAGCTGGAATTGAAATCTGCGTGTCTTTGAGCTGAACGCGCTTGCTTTCTTCCGCCAAAAGTGCCTCGTACTTGGTGATATGCTCCTTGTGCTTCGCCTGCCGTCCTTTCGCACCCGCGTGAATCCACTCCAATTCTTCCTGCATTTCGCGGCGGCGGGTGGAAGCCTGCTTTTCCTCAAGCGCAAGGCGTTTTTCTTTCGCTTCAAGCCACTCGCTGTAATTTCCCTTGAACGGATAGCCTTCGCCCCTGTCCATTTCGAGAATCCAGCCCGCAACATTGTCGAGGAAGTAACGGTCGTGCGTGATTGCGATAATCGTTCCGGGATAATCCTTCAAATGCCGCTCAAGCCAGGCGACCGTTTCCGCATCAAGGTGGTTGGTCGGCTCGTCAAGGAGAAGAATGTCGGGCTTCTGGAGCAAAAGCCGACAAAGCGCGACACGGCGGCGTTCACCGCCCGAAAGCACATCGACCACTTGGTCAGCGGGCGGGCAGCGGAGCGCGTCCATCGCAAGTTCAAGATTTGCGTCCAAGTTCCAAGCGTCGGCGGCATCGAGTTTTTCCTGAATTTCTGCCTGGCGCGCGCAAAGCTTGTCAAAATCAGCATCGGGGTCACCAAACGCCTCGTTCACCTTGTCGAATTCGGCGAGCAAATCAGTAATCGGCTTTACGCCCTCTTTTACGACTTCAAGCACGGTCTTTCCCGGCTCTAAGTACGGCTCTTGCTCCAAATATCCCATCGAATAGCCGGGGAGCAGCTTTGTTTCGCCCGTGTAGTCCTTGTCGATTCCCGCGAAAATCTTGAAAAGCGAGGATTTTCCCGCGCCGTTCTCGCCGATAACGCCGATTTTTGCGCCATAATAATACGAAATCGAAATGTCTTTGAGGACAACTTTTGTTCCATACGCGCGAGAAACGCGATCCATCGTGTAAATGATTTTTTTGTCGTCGAATGTTTTAGCCATAACTTCATTATACACGATAGACGAGGCTTTGTCTTTATTCTATTTTGTTACATATTTAGCGTGGATTTTTACATATTCTTCGAGCGCGGCTTTGTCGTCCTTCGTGTAGGTGAGCGTAGGGATTGAAATCTCTTTTTCGGCAGTAACACCATTCGCGAGTTTTGCTGCCGTTGCAACCGCTTCGTAGCCCATTTTGTACGGCTGCTGGGTCGTGACCGCAATCAAGTTGACTTCATCGCCGAGCATATCTTTCGCAAGTTCAAGGCTCATATCAGTTCCCGTAACAAGAATGTCAGAACGACCAAGTTCTTTCAAGACTTCAACAGTTCCCACGAGAGTCATCTGATTCCAGCACCAGATAAAATTGATGTCGCCCCGCTCGGCAAGCATTTTTTTGAGCGTGACTTTTATTTCCTCAATGAGCTGACCTTCGCTTTCGGCAACAATTTCAAGTTCTCCGCTTTCAACAAGCGGTTTTATAGACTCCCTAAAACCATCGCATCGCGCGATTCCGATTGAGAAAGATTTATCGATAAAAAGGAATGCTTTCAAATCTTTTAGACCGTTTTTGTGAACATAGTCCACAAGATAGTCGCCTGTTGCGCTTCCGAGTTTTTTTGCATCAACCAAAATTTCTGCGTTCGGTTTTGGCTCAACGACCGTGTTCCAAGTGACGACTGGAACTCCAAGTTTTGTCGCTTCGGTGAGAGCATTTCCCGTGTCCTCGACGGTGAGCGGACAAATAACGATTGCACCCGCCTTGTTTTTTAGCTGCTCGCGAATTGAATCCCGCTCCGCGTCCCCGTCATAGTGAATGTCAACTACCGAAAGGTTGGCGTTCAAATCTTTTGAAGCGTCCTGCATTCCCGCAATCGCCTCAACGAACCACTCATTGCTCGTGTCAAAAAGAATACTTCCGACCGTTAGTTTGCTGTCGTTTTTGCAAGATAGGAATGTCGACAATCCTAATGCGAAAATCGCCATTTTTAAAAGTTTTTTCATTTTTGTACCTCTTTTTATTCGCAGATGTTGTACTGATTTTTGCCGCCGTTTTTGGATTTGTAAAGCACGCTGTCGGCATTTTTGTACAAATCTTCGAATTTTTTGCCATTTTTTGGATAAATCGAAACGCCAATGCTCGAAGTGATGTTGACTTCGTTTTTGTCGTCCGAATAAATCTCATCGATAATTGAGCAGGCAGCCTTTGCCTTCGCCTCGATGATTTTTCGCCCCAGTTTGATTCCCGTTCCCGAAAGTTTGAGGAACGCCGCGAATTCATCGCCGCCGATTCTGCCCACATAATCATTTTCACTGAAAACCGTGCAGAGTTTTTGCGCGACATCAGAAATTACATGGTCGCCAACGATGTGACCGAGCGTGTCGTTCACCTTTTTGAAATTGTCGAGGTCGATGATGTAGAAAGCGTAGAGATTTTCTTCGTTTGACTCGGCAAGCAAGTCCGAAACATACGACGTGAACGCGCCCTTGTTGAGCAATCCCGAAAGCGGGTCGATTTCCGCCTTTTGCTTGAGAAGTTTTTGCTTGTTGATTTCGTCCTCAACATTCACGAAATTTCCGACCAATCGGCGCGGCTGTCCGTCATCATCGCGAACAACCGTTCCCGTCAGTCTGTGCCAGTAATAATTTCCGTCCGCGCACTGAATTCTCATTTCGCTCAAAACCGAAGCCTTGTCGTTGTTCCGCAAATCTATAATTTCATCGAGAATCGACTTGTCGTTTTCGTGGAGCAATTTGCCAAGCTCATTGAAAATTTCTTCGGTTGAATAAGAATCTTTCGCGTTTTTATTGATGAATTTCAAATTTCCGTTGAGTTCAAGATGCTGTTTTACAAAATCATAGTCGAAAACAATCGCCTGTGTTTGGCTCGTGACCATTTGGAAACGGTCATTCGCCATTTCGACGACCGCCATACTTCGGAGCAAGTGTAAAATCGTGATGAAGAGCAGGACAAACGCAAAAATCAAAACGAATTCGACGATAAGCAAATTTATTGAAAGCGCGTGACTCTGATTGCGAATCAAATCTTGTGAAATTACAATCGCGTAGTACCAGTTGTTCATTCCGACTGGAGTTAGAATCGCAAGCCTGTCGCGAGTGCCGCTCTGATACGGGACGGTGAAAGTTTTGCCACTCATTATGTCAACTTTGATGTCCGTGAGCGAAAGATTTCCGCGCAACCCCCATTTTGTCCCCAAATCGTAGAAATTTTTGATTCTGCTTGTGACAAGTTCGTTAGTGGCTGAGCGGGCGAGAATCATTCCGTCGCTCGAAAGAAGAATGCTCGTACTTGCCTCCTGAAATCCGACAGCCTCAATCAAATCGCTCAAAACCGAAATCGGGAACTGACCGTACAGCACGCCATAAGATTTTTGATTTTGAAGAATCGGCACGGCAATGTAAAGATAATCGCCAATCTCGCTGTCGCTCATAATCGTATCGGAAATAGTGACACTTCCGCGCAAAGCCCGCTTAAAATAAAGCGTTTGCGTGACATCGCCTCGGTCTTTGCCAGTCGTGTCAAACATACGACCGTTAGTTCCTGCGACAGAAATCCGAGAAAAACTACCGAAAGTTTGTCCGAGAAGAATTGCTTTGTGAACCGCCTCGTCGCTCGTCATATCGACATTTTCCCAAGAACGGGCGGCAGTCCGCAGAAGTTCAACTTGATTTTCAAGTTTCGTGTTGAACGCCGCCGCTTGCGAACGAGCGTTAGTTTCAAGATAAAACTTCGTCGTGCCTTCAATCATTTCGTCGGTGTTGTGTGAGAACCAAAAAAACGAGCCAAACAAAATCGCAATCGTAAAGATGACCGCAACCACAGTCGGAATATGAATTCTAATTTTTTGTGCCATAATTTAATCCTTTACTTGAAATGTAATCGCTTCGCCTGCGGGAATCGGCTTCGAGAAGTAATACCCCTGTATCGTGTCCGCGCCGAATTCCCGCAATCGCTCAAACTGCCATTGCTCTTCCACACCCTCAATAATCATCTCTTTATCAAGGTCGTGCATAAGATGAATGATATTTTTGATGAACGAATCTTTTCCGTCAACGAGGTAAGTGTCAACGAGAGATTTGTCAAGTTTGATTACATCAACTGGAATATAGGTGAGGTATCCGAGCGAAGAATATCCGGTGCCGAAATCGTCCATAAGCAAGCGAATTCCCATTTCTTTAAATCGTTTGAAAATATCGTCGGCGAGCACAGATTTTTCCAAGAACAAGCCTTCCGTGATTTCAATTTCGAGGTACTGCGGCGGAATGTCGTATTTTTTGAGCATTTCTTCGACAAATCCAACATAGCCGTGGTCATTGAGCTGATTTGAAGAAAAATTCACCGAAACTGGGTGCAATTCCTGACCTTGTGCGCGCCATTCTGCAAGCTGTTTGATTACAAGCTCCGTAGTGATTCGACCGATTCGCCAAATCCAGCCGCTTTTTTCTGCAACGGGGATAAATTGACCAGGATAAACGCCAGGCTCTTTCATACGGACGAGCGCCTCATATCCAGAAACCGCTTTCGTTTGTGCATCAATTTGCGGCTGATAAAGCATGAAAAATCCGTCGTTGTCGAAAGCGTGCTGCAATTTGTCTTTGATACGAATTTCTTCCTGCGCCTTTTTCTTCATGTCCTCATCGTAAATGACAAGCCCGTTCTTTCCGCGCATTTTCGCTTCATACATTGCGCCTTCGGCGTTAATAAGATGCTGGTCGGGAGTAGTAACACCGTCGGAACATGACGCGCCAATACTCGCGGTGATTGCAAGCGTTTCGTCACCAAGCGGAATCGGGGTGCGCACGATGTCGAAAATATTTTTGACCGTTTCGCATTCCATTGTGATATTTTCGTTTGGAATAACAATGAGGAATTCATCGCCGCCAAAACGGGCAAGCTTCCACTTTCCTTCATCTGCCAAACCGCGGAACATTGCCACAAGATACTGCAAAATGCTGTCAGCGAGCGAATGCCCGTAATTTTCGTTGAGCATTTTGAAATTGTCGATGTCAATGATAATGACTGAATAAGTGTCGTTTTCGGTCATTGTGTCGTGAAGCCAAGTTGTAATCGTGCGGCGATTGTAAACATCGAGAACTTCATCATATTCTGCCTGATAGCGGAGTTCTTCTTCGCGCTGAACGAGCGTGTCTTTTGATTCTTGCAATGCGGAAATAAGCCCATTTGCAATCTTTTTTCCAAGCCGAGAACCGAGAAGGAACAAAAGCAATGTGAGAATGAGCATTGCGATAGGTGGCAAGAATTTTCCGTAGTGTTCCAAGAATGATTCGGGTTTATTATAGAAGAATGTGTCTGACGGAAGCAAAGAAAAATCGAGATTGTATTTCTTCATGAGACCGTAATCGAATGCTGTTCGGCTCGGTGTTTGCTCAATAAACGGAATTGTTTCAATTTTTTCGCCACTGAGAACTTGCGCAAGAATTTCACCCGCTTTTTCACACTGTTCTTCAACATCGAGGTGAATTCCGCCCAAAATGCCCATGTTTTCGCCACCGACATAATTTCGGAAAATCGGCACATTCGCAGAACGAACCACCGTGCCCGTGCGAGAAAGCATAGAATACGAATTCCCCGCTTTGTCAGAATAGCAAGTCATGTAGAAGAGAATTGAATCTTTGGGAAGAGACTCAAGCAAAGAAATCAAATCATTCTGAGTGAGCAACGAAGCGTCTAAATCAACGAACGCATATTCTTTGTATCTGTCACGGAATGACCAAAAAATTTCGATGTCGGAAAGCCCCGCCGCGCTTTGGTCATGGAGAGCGACCAATGTTTTTCGCTCTGGGAACAACTTCATGGCAAGGCTGATTGTTTCTTCGAGGTAGTCATTTTCGTAAAAGCCGACCATGTTCGTGCGTTCAGCCGCTACACGAGCGAGTTCATAATCATTGACACCGAAATAGACCATCGGCAAATTGGGGAACAATTCGTCTTGATGCGCGAGCGCAAATTTGAGGGCGGCGTCGTCACCGAGCAACAGTGCCTCGTATTTTTTTGAATTTCTGAGCTTTGCCTTTAAGAAATTGTAGAACATGTTAATGGCGGCTTCACCACGCTCGTCAGAATACATGTACACGACATCATACTCAATTCCGTGCGGATACAGGCTTTTTTCAAGACCGCGAACCTGCGACTCATAAGTGAAATACAGCGGATTGTAGGAACTTATAAACAAAACTCGGTGAGAAACTTCGACAGGAGCATGAACTTCGGCAGGTTTTTCGATTCCCGTAGTGACAAAACACAAAAAGAAAACAACCGCAATAACAAGTGAAAGCGCGCTCAAACTAATTGTTGTATTTCGTAATTTGATAAGTGTTTCTCTCTTCATAAATTCCCTTGAAAGAAAATTAAAAATTCGCTTATCTATTATACACCAAGTTTTGGATTTCACAAGGAAGTTTTCAATTTATTTTTAGAAATTTCGAGGTAAATATGAGCGAAAAAGAATACGCATTTGATGTCGAAAAAATCACGGCAGAAGTTGTCGCATGGATTCAAAAATGGATTTCTGAAAACGGAAACGAACGAACGAAAGTTATTGTCGGAATTTCGGGCGGAAAGGATTCTTCGGTCGTTGCCGCGCTTATGGTCAAAGCATTGGGGAAAGAGCGCGTTATCGGTGTGATGATGCCGAACGGCGAGCAAAAAGATATTTTAGACTCACAAACGGTCGTTAATCATCTTGGAATTGAACACTACACGGTGAACATTGCAAGCGCGTACGAAGGAATTCAAAAAGCATTTGCAGTCGCAGGAATCGTGGAAAACGATGAAAATGAGTTCTTTGATGAAAACAAACTAATGAACGATAGTTTTTCTTCCATCTTCAAAACGAATACTCCCGCCCGCTTGCGCATGGTCACGCTCTACGGAATCGGCGCACAAATCGGGAACTGCCGCGTGGCAAACACCTGCAACCTGAGCGAAGATTTGGTCGGCTACTCGACATTCTACTTGGGAAAGCCCCTGATTTTCATACGCAAAATGGAGCGCAACATAGAGTTCGAGCGTAAGGTTTGAGTCCGCAAGGCTTTGTTTTGCCGCCGTAAGAATCTGCTTTCGGATTCCGCGTATTTTGTACATGAGCGTGTCTTTTAAAAATTCCATTCTATGTTCCCGATGTGAGATTTTTAGATTATACCACAGGTTTGAAAATTTTTCTTTCCGTTTTTCAAAATTTATAGTATTTTTATAGAAAACAAGAGAGTCAGGGGAGTTGCGATGAAATACCGAAGAAAAGAAATTATCGAAGCCGTGCAATGGAACGGAAAAAATCAGTCGGAAATCAAGGCGTTTGCAGGGCAGTTTGCGATGTTCGATTACGCTGACATGGACAAAGACGGTTCTTTGGACGCGCTGCTCAAAGTCAAAAATACAGAAAAAATCGAAAACGCCACGACTGGCGATTATGTCGTGCGCGGAAAGAAGGGTGATTTTTTCATTATGAAGCAGAAAGACTTTGAAGAATTGTACGAAGAATGCAAATAGCTCCCATTTCGAGTGAAGCGTAGTGAAATGGAGAATTCTGATTTTTACAAGACAATTCCCTTGTCTCAGATGTACCCGATAAGGTGTAATTTTGCGAATTTTACTTGAAATTATACCCGTTCGGTTGTAAAATAATTTTATGAATCAAATCGCTCATTTTATCAAAACGGAACGAAAAAAATCTGGTCTCACGCAAGAAGATTTCGCGATTCGGAGCGGGCTAGGCTTGCGTTTTGTGCGCGAGCTTGAGCAAGGAAAAGAAACCTGCCGCATGGACAAGGTGAATCAGGCACTTTCAATGTTCGGCTGCACTCTTGGTGTGGTGAAAATGCAAAATTCAGAAAATCAGGGGTAGGATATGGCATCGTCGTACCGAGAGGGATTTGTTTTTGTGCAGGATGTTTTTTCTGGAATTATCCGCGAGACTGATTCGGGATATGAATTTGAATACGACAAGGATTATTTGTCTTCTCAAAATCCGTTGGCAGTGAGTCTGACTTTGCCTCTACAGCACGAGGTTTTTGAAAGCAAAACGCTTTTTCCCTTTTTTGATGGGCTGATTCCCGAAGGGTGGCTTTTGAATGTTGTTACCAAAAACTGGAAGATTGACAGGCGGGACAGATTCGGTCTTTTGCTTGCGGCGTGCAAGGATTCTGTGGGCGATGTTTCCGTGAGGAGCGAAAAATGAGCGAATCTTCAAAAATCTGCCTGTGCTGCGGAAAAGAAATTGATTCAGAAAATTCTCTTGAACTAAAAAACCTGTGGCATACAAAATGCACCAAGAAATTTTTCGGTACGAATCAGTTTCCAGAAATTTCGGTCTCAAGAGAACAGCTTGAAGCCTTAGCGACAGAAACGGTTTCAAAGGGCTACACGGTCGCTGGCGTGCAGAAAAAACTTTCGCTCCATCTTTCGCAAGAAAAAAATTCCAGGCTTACGATTGTCGGCTATCCAGCTGGCTTCATCTTAAAGCCTCAGACAGAGGAATTCTGCCATCTGCCCGAAATGGAAAACCTTGTGATGAATCTTGCAAAAATCGCAGGGATAAAAACCGTTCCGAATGCGCTTGTTCAACTGTATGACGGATTTGCGTACATCACCAAGCGAATTGACCGAAACGCAACGAAAAACGGCACGGAATTATTTGCAATGGAAGATTTTTGCCAGCTTTCCGAACGGCAGACCGAAGAAAAATACAAATCGTCGTATGAACGGTGCGCAAAGATAATCACGCAGTTTTCTGCAAAGCCCGGCTTAGACCTTGCTGAACTTTTTTACAGGCTCGTTTTCTGCTTTGTAACTGGAAATTCCGACATGCATTTAAAGAATTTTTCGTTGATTGAAAGCGAGCCAAAATCACGGGTTTACGAGCTTTCCGCTGCTTATGATTTGCTCCCCGTGAATCTTGCAATGCCAGAAGATACAGAAGAATTTGCCCTTACGATGAACGGCAAAAAATCAAACATAAAGAAAACCGATTTTCTTACCTTCGCCCAGTCTTGCAAAATCTCGGAGCAAGCGGCGAATAAAATGATTCAGCGACTTCTTTCGTTTGATGAAAAATTTAAGGATGAGGTGAACAGGTCATTTTTGACGGAAGAAGAAAAGAACGCGTTTGTTGATTTGATGACGAAGCGGATGGGAAGGATAAAAGGGTGAGGAAAAGCGGATTGCAGCAGGTATGGTAAAAGCAATTTTTACCCAGCATCTTGAATTATATCACCTTCTTTCCAGCATTCAAAAATATACTGCCGTGATTGATAAAAAAAATCTGAGTTATAGTTGGAAATAGCCTTGCTAATCCAGGATGTGTAAATTTGTGTGAGAACATCTGTGATAAAACTAGTGTATTCATTTTCAGCGCAAATATCTTCTATCAGTCGCTCATAAACTTCACCGATTGTCCAATAATCTGGAACTTCATACTTGCATGATTTTACATTATCAAAATTTCCAGGTGTGAGTTTTTGCATTTTTATGATTTCATCAGCAATTTTTTCAATTGGCTACGCGATTTTCGACCCGAATTTGGATTCCGCCTACGACAATGTTTTCAAACGCGCCGACGCCGAAATGTACAAAGCGAAAAAAGCGATGAAAGCCGTGCGAGAAGATTAATCGATTTTCTGTTATTTTGCTTCCAATTTTGAAACGACTTGATTTTTGCCGTGTTTTTTGCCCCAGTATAATTTTGCGTCTGCTTCGTCCATCAAATCTTTTATGCTTGCGCCGTTTCGGTAGGGAGCAACGCCGATTGTGATTGTGACGGGGATTTTTGCTTCGCCGTATACAACCGCATCCTTGGCAATGTCGGCTCTGATTCGCTCGGCTGCGGTAATTGCGCGTTCTTCGTCGGTGTTCAGCAGAACCAGAATCTCTTCGCCGCCCCATCGGAACACATAATCGTCCTTCTTTACGCCGCATGAAACGGTTTTCGCCACGAACTGCAAGACCTCATCGCCCGCGTCGTGCCCATGCGTGTCGTTCACTTTTTTGAAGTCGTCAATGTCCATCATCAAAAGGCAGAACGAAGCCTTGCCTGTTGAAGCCAAGCGGTGCGCCTCCTGCAAGTAGTTTCCCATGCTCTTTCGGTTCATCAAATGCGTGAGCGTGTCGTAATTCGCGTATTTTTCAAGCTCTTCAATGAGGAATTTGCCGCCGAACGCCGTGATTACGCAGACCGAAAAATTCATCAGCGCGATTCCGATGAAGCGGTACGCCATATTTGCAACAAAAAGTTCATCGTGCGGTGGAAGAAGCGCGTCGCCCACAATAATCCAAGAAATGAACATTGATACGAGAATTCCGATTGTCTCAAAAAGAACGAGGCGGAAATCGAAAAAGAACGCCAACACTGTCGTAAAAAGCACCGTGTAGCCCCAAAAATCCTGAAACGGCCAAATGTAGCTGATTCCGTTCCATTGAATTATGAGAAGCGTCGCCATCGCGTATTTTGCTGCGCGGAGTTTTCGTGGAAGCACGATTCCATCCTTGCCGAAGCCTGTTTTCATAAAATACAAGCCGATTAAAAAATAGAGAATCGTTGAGGCATCGAAAAACGGGAGCAGTCGCGGCAGCCGAATTGGAAAATAGCCCAAAAGATACAAAGTCGTTGCCGAAGAACTCGCACACAGGCAGAAAAACGGAATTATGAATACGATGATTTTAAAAACGCGGTTGATGTACGCGTCCAGTGCGGAAAGATTGTTTTCGTCTTTTTCTCCCATAATTTTTCTCCTCGTGAAATTTATTTTAATTATCGGAAGATTTTTTTGCTTGCGTTAGGAATTGAATACCAAATCGTTAAGTCTTTATCCCACAAAGACTTAACGACCACAAATCTATAAGGACAAACAGTTGAATCAACACTTTTTCGGGGGCAAAAATGCGTTACCGAAGTCCTTATACCCTCTTCAAGAAAACGCTCCGAAGCGGGAAGAAAATCTGGTATTATTATTTTTACGACGAGCGGAATGT
>JAFUDX010000010.1 GCA_017464425.1 Treponema sp. | reverse complement strand
CTTGTGTCCTGCAGAAAATGTAATCTATTTGATTTCAAAAAATCTTCTGCCAGAAAGACCTGGTCGCTCCTTTGCATTGGAGTTAAAACCCAAATCATGCACCTATTTCGGTTACAGGGCGGCTTAAATTAACGGCATTGGTAGAATTGCAATTTTTCTGATTAGTTTCAAAATATGCTCTCCTTATTTAAAATGAGTTTTCACATAATGCGAATTACTAATAATATAAGAATTTTTTAAGAATTCTGCAATAGGGCGATTTTCTTGCAAATTTCATTTTGTCAGTGGAACAGAAAAAGGGAATTCAGTATAATGAAAAAGAAATTTAATTTTATTATAGAGGAAAATATGTCAGAAGTTAGAGTTCGATACGCACCGTCACCCACAGGATTGCAGCACATCGGTGGCGTGCGCACGGCATTGTTCAATTATCTTTACGCTCGTTCTCAGGGCGGAAAATTCATTCTCCGATTGGAAGACACAGACCGCACCCGCTTTTCAGAAGCGTATGTAAAAAATCTGTACGACACGATGGCGTGGCTCGGCATTGATTGGGACGAAGGCGGCTCAAAGGGCGGCGAATACGGCCCGTATGTTCAGAGCGAACGATTTGAATTGTACAAAAAATATGCGCAGGAACTCGTCGATAAAGGCGAAGCCTACTACTGTTTCTGTGATTCAGAACGCTTGGAGCGAATCAAAAAAATCCAAACCGAAAACAAAATGGCTCCGGGCTACGACCGAAACTGCCGCCACCTCACACCAGAGGAAATCAAGGCGAATTTGGACGCAGGAAAGCCGTATGTTATCCGACTCAAAGTGCCTCTTGAAGGCGAAACGACTTTCCACGACCATCTTCTCGGCGACATCACATGGAAAAACGAGGACATTTCTCCAGACCCCGTTTTGTTGAAATCAGACGGATTCCCCACCTATCACTTGGCGAACATCGTTGACGACCACTTGATGAAGGTTTCTCATGTTATGCGCGCTCAGGAATGGATTCCTTCAACGCCGCTCCATGTGCAGATGTACCGCGCGTTCGGTTGGGAGCACCCAGAATTCTGCCACTTACCGATGGTCAATGGGTCGGACGGCAAAAAACTTTCAAAACGGCACGGCTCAACTTCGCTCAACGAATTCCGCGCGAGAGGCTATTTGCCGCAGGCAATCGTGAACTATGTCGCGCTTTTGGGCTGTTCTTACGAGGAAGGGCGCGATTTCTACACGCTCGGTGAACTTGCAGAGAGATTCAAACTTGAGCATTTGAACAAAGCACCTGCCGTTTTCGACTACAAAAAGCTCGAATTCTACAACGCGAACTACATTCGCCAGCTTTCAACCGAAGAACTCTACAAATGGACGCTTCCGTTCATCACAGGCACGGGCGACGCAACACTTGAAATCAATCCCGAAAACCCGCAGCCAAAACCGAATGTCGGTCCCGAATTCAGCGGTGTCGCATTGGGAGAAGACGGCGAGCCGTACTGCGTGGATAAGAGCATGAATATGACGAGCGCAGATGTCAAAAAGACTTTGCTCGGTCTCATGCCGCTCATTCAGGAACGCTTAAAGTTCCTCACCGAAGCCGCGGAGATGGTGCACTTTATGTTCACCGAACCAGCGGTTCCGCCCGTTGAGCAGCTTATCCCCAAAAAACTCGACCAAGCCAAAACCAAAGAGGTGCTTGAAAATGCACGCGAATTCGTTGCAAAAGTGTTCGAGCTTGACCACGAGGGCGCAGAAAACTTCGCAAAGGCAAAAGCCGAAGAACTTGGAATTAAGCTCGGCGACTTTATGATGCCAGTCCGTATGGCTGTCACGGGAAGCCGCGTTTCTCCGCCGCTCATTGGCTCAATCGCCGTGCTTGGAAAAGAGCGTGCATTGGCTCGCCTTGAAAAGGCAATCGCAACGTTGTAGGCAAAAGCAATTATAAATAAAAAAGGCATGCAGTTCAGTAATTTTGAAGTGCATGCCTTTTTTAGTATCTCAACCGTAGTAAAGCGGTTTACTTTTTCATCTTAGCGAATGCCGCGGCAAATGGGTTATAAGAGAATCCGTCGTCTGACCCAAAATTGCGATTTCCGCCGTTGCGCGGGCGGTCGTTGTTGCGGGCAAAGTCAGGCTTTTTCTCGCCGTTTGCGCCTTTCTTCACAACGACGACGCGTTTTTTGCCCGTGCCGTCACCGCTCGGCTTTTTGCCTTCGTTGGTCTGACCCAAGCGCGTGTGAGCATCGCTCTTCAAAGAAAGCGAAATTCTCATGCGGTCTTTGTCGAGCGCGATAATCGTGAATTCTTTTACATCGCCGACTTTGATGATGTCCATCGGGTCACTTACATACGAATCGCTCAGTTCTGAAATGTGAATGAGAGCCGTTTCGTGCAAGCCGATGTCAACGAACGCGCCGAAGTCAACGACATTCTTGATTTTGCCCGTGACCTTCATGCCGACCGTCAAATCCTCGAACTTCACGACGCCTTTCTGCATAATCGGAGCGGGATAGCCGTCACGCGGGTCGCGGTTTGGTTTGCCCAATTCTTCGATAATGTCATTCAGCGTGGTTTCGCCGACATTGTATTTTTCGCAGAGCGTTTTCTTCAAATCAGCGGGAACTTGCTTTCCTTCTTTTACATAGCCAAGAACTTCTCGCGCGACATCGTAGTTTTCCGGGTGAACCCACGTGTTGTCGAGCGGGTCTGCGCTTTCGGCGATTTTTAGGAAGCCCGCGCACTGCTCGAATGCCTTTGGTCCAAGCCCCGGAACTTTCTTGAGTTCTTCGCGGCTCGTGATTTTGCCGTTCTGGTCTCGGTACGCGACGATTTTCTTTGCCGTGCTCATGTTGATTCCAGAGACATATTTTAAAAGCATGTAGCTTGCGGTGTTCAAATTTACGCCGACCTGATTCACCACGCGACCAACAACTTCATCAAGCTGCTCGGCGAGTTTTTTCTGATTGACATCGTGCTGATACAAGCCAACGCCGATTGCCTTCGGGTCGATTTTGACAAGCTCAGCAAGCGGGTCTTGCAAGCGGCGCCCCATTGAAATTGCGCCACGGATTGTCAAGTCAAGCTCAGGGAATTCTTCGGTTGCCACGGGCGAAGCCGAATAGACAGACGCTCCCGATTCATCGACGACCGTGTATTTGACATCGGCATCAGCGTAGTTTTCAGAAATCACTTTGCTCACCAAAGCCTGCACTTCGGGCGAGCCAGTTCCGTTACCCACGGCGACCACCTGAATGTCGTATTTGTCAATCGCTTCGTTCAAAAGATTGTAAGATTCGTCTGGATTCTGAACTTGGAAAATCTTGAAGTAGCCCAAGTATTTTCCTGTTTCGTCAAGCGCGGCGCATTTCGTTCCCGTTCGGATACCAGGGTCGATTCCAAGAACGCGGCTTCCCTTGATTGGCTGTGTCATCAAAAGATTTTTGAGATTCTCGCTGAAAATTCCGATTCCGTGGTCGTCAGCCTCGTCAGTCTCATCGCTTCGGATTTCGCGCACAACGGCAGGAGAAAGCAAACGAACCAAGCCGTCCTCGATTGCCTCAGAATGATATTTGTTCGAGATTTTTACGCGCTTTTGCAAGAGTGCGACCGCATCATCAACGGGAACATCAATCATCACGCTCAAAGCATTTTCTCGCTCGGCGCGGTTGATTGCCAAAATGCGGTGCGGCTTTACCTGATTGAGCGGCTCGGTGTAATCCCAGTACATTTTGTAAGTGGACGTGTTCTCGGCGACCGTTGCGTCCTGACCTTCGGGAACGATTCCCTTCGTTTGGATTGTGCCAGCCGACATATACAAATCGTGGACTGCGGCACGGTTTTCAGTGTCCTGGCTCGTTCGCTCCGCGATAATGTCTTTTGCTCCGTCAATCGCGTCTTTTGCCGTTTCGACATTGAGAGCGGCATCTTCGTTGTCGGTTTTGATGTATTTTTCTGCTTCGGCTTCAACCGCTGCGTCATCGTTCTCGCCCGTGATAAAATCCGCCAGCCCTTCCAAGCCCTTTTCGGCTGCGACCATGCCACGAGTCTTCTTCTTCTTTTTGAATGGTGCCCACAAATCTTCCAACTCGGTGAGCGTTTTTGCGTTCATGGCGGCGTTGTAGAGGGATTCCGTCAATTTTCCCTGCGCGAAAATGCCTTTTACGATTTCCAAACGGCGTTCTTCAAGATTTTTATATGATTTGAACAAGTGGTCGCAATCTGTGACCTGCACTTCGTTCAAGTTGTCATGCTTTTCTTTGCGGTAACGAGAAATGAAAGGAATCGTGCATCCTTCATTCACCAAACTGATAACTGCGCTGACTTGCTGAACACGAATGTTCAATTCTTCAGCGATTCTTTTCATGATTTCGACTTCGTTCACAACGAGCGCGTCGATTGATTCCTGTGTAAATTCCATAGTTTTTTTATTTTACTAAAAATCAGGAATCTGTTCAAATGAAAAAAATGCTGGAGATTAGCCCACTTTGAATTCAATCGCTTCGTTAGCAGGAATCGGTTTGCTGAAGTAATAGCCTTGAATCGTGTCCGCACCGAATTCACGCAAACGGTTGAACTGACGCTCTTCTTCAACACCTTCGATAATCATGTCTTTGTCCAAATCGTGCATGAGATGGATGATGTTGCGGATAAATGAATCCTTGCCTTCAACAAGATAAGTATCGACCAAAGATTTATCCAATTTGATGACATCGACAGGAATATAGGTGAGGTAGCCGAGCGAAGAATAGCCCGTGCCAAAGTCGTCCATAAGCAGGCGGATTCCCAAATTTTTGAATCGCTTGAAAATGTCATCGGCAAGCGCGGATTTTTCCAAGAACAGACCTTCTGTGATTTCGATTTCAAGGAAGTGAGGCGGAATATCGTATTTTTTGAGCAATTCTTCGACAAAATCAACATATCCGTGATCATTGAGCTGATTGCTTGAATAGTTGACCGAAACGGGATGCAGTTCTTTGCCTTCATCACGCCATTGCGCAAGCTGTTTGATAACGAGTTCCGTTGTGATTCGTCCGATTCGCCAAATCCAACCGCTTCGTTCTGCAATGGGAATAAACTGACCCGGATAAATGCCAGGCTCCTTCATTCGTACCAGTGCTTCAAAACCACTTACTTCCTGTGTTTTTACATCGATTTGTGGCTGATAGAGCATAAAGAAGCCGTCATTGTCAAATGCTCGCTGCAACTTTTCTTTGATAAGAAGCTCTTCGCGGGCTTTTTCCTTCATTTTTTCGTCATAAATGATGACACCGTTACGACCGTGCGCTTTTGCCTCGTACATAGCAATTTCGGCATCAATAATGTGCTGTTCTGGAAGCGTGATTCCATCGGAATTTGAAACGCCCATACTCGCCGTAACAGCCAGCGTTTCGTCTCCAAGCGGAATCGGCATACGAATCTCATTCATGATTTTTTGGACAATCGGGCAGTCCATCGTGAGTGTTTCGTTTGGAATGAAGAAAAGGAATTCGTCGCCGCCAAAGCGGGCAATCTTCCAGCCACCTTCTTCGCTCATTTCTTTGAAGAGCGCGACAAGATACTGCAAAATACTGTCTGCCATTGAATGACCGTAATTTTCGTTTAAGGCTTTGAATCCATCAATGTCGATAAGGGCGATTGCATATTTATCTTCGGGTTTTACATTGTCGCGAAGGAACGTAGTGATGGTGCGCCTGTTCAGAATGTCCAAGACTTCATCATATTCTGCCTGATAGCGGAGTGCTTCTTCTGATTCAAGCAAATCATCGCGGGAAGAGCGCAATTCGGTAACTAAGGCCCTAGAAATCCGACCGTTTACATGAGAAGAGAATACGAGCAAAATGAGGGCAAACATAATGAGGAATGCAGCCGGCAAAATGCTTCCGTAATGGTGAAGGAATGTGTCGGGAACATTATAAAGAACGGTATCAGCAGGAAGAAGTGAAAAATCAAGCTTGTATTCTTTTAATAAGTTGTAGTCGAAGCCGCTTTTTTGCGGAGAATTATGACTGAACGGAATTTGCGAAATGTCTTTGCCGTACAGAACTGATGCCAAAACTTCACCGACGGTGGCACACTGTTCTTCAAAATCCATGAATACGCCACCCAAAACGCCCATTCCTTCGCCACCGACATAGTTTCTGAAAATCGGAACATTCGCATGCTTTACAATCATGTTTGTGCGGGAAAGCATAGAATAGACATTTCCAGATTTGTCGCTATAGCAAGTCATATAGAAAAGAAGCGCATCGTTTGGAATGGCAGAGAGCAGAGAAATCAAATCTTCTTGCGTGAGGCGGCTTGTGTCCAAGTCTTCAAAAATATAGTTTGGATATTTTTCGCGGAGATTCCAGAAGATGGTAAGATCATTTTCGCCAGCGGCAGAACGGTCGTGCAAGGCTACGAAATGCTTGCGCTGAGGAAAAAACTTTGTGGCGATGTCGATGGTGTTTTCGAGGTAGTCTTCTTCATAAAAGCCGGTGATGTACGGATTTTGGGCAGCTTGAACGGCAAGTTCGTAATCGTTGACACCAAAGAAAATAATCGGCAGTTTTTGGAACAGAATCTGCTGATATTCAAGCACAAAATGAAGGGCAGGCTCGCCGTTTATAAGAATGGCTTCGTATTTGCGAAGAGCAGGCGGATAGCTGTTACGAATCAATTCGTAGAATGCACGGAAATTTGAGTTGCCATGCAAATTTGCGTCCATAAAGACGACATCATATTCGATTCCGTTTGGATACAGACTTTTGTTTAAGCCTTTAACTTGCGCCTCATAGTTGAAGTAAAGTGTGTTGTAGGAATTTAAAAAGAGAACTTTATGACCGACTTCTACGGGTGTATGCTCAGGGAGTTCTTGTGATTTACTGTTCGCCACGATTTTTACAAGAAAGACAACCGCAATCAGAAGACAAAGCACGCTCAAAACTATTGAAACTGTCCTGTAGAAAAAGTATCTTTTTCGCTTATTCATAAAAATCCTTTAACAGAGAGAGATTTTCGCTCCATTAGCATACACCATAAATAAGAAAATTCAAAATGAAATTTAAAATTATTTTTAAATAATTCTAGTCTAACTAAAATGAATCAAAAATTGTAAAATCAGATTGATAGTCTTTTACTATGTCCTGATTTTTTTGTGCATATGAGATGATTTTTTTGCCAAGCCCGGAATTCAGCAGGTTTTCCACATTTTGAATGGGCTGGCGGTTTATCGCAGGGCAGGTATTTTCTAGCATGACGGAGAATTTTCCGTCTTTTTTGCACACACGGAGCGGCCAGATTGAGCAGTCGAACGGTTTTTCATCGGGGGAAAGAACGCACCCGCTTTCAGAAAGGAACGGACAGGTGGCTTCTTCTTCGGAATCGTCTGTTTTGTAGAGATGTTCCAAGCTGACGGTAAAAGATTCGGTTCCCGCTTTTTTGAATCGTGCCTTTGGAAATTTCTTTTCCAGCTTTTCTTTTGTGACTGTATCAAAAAGAGGCGTTTCCCAAAGGCTTTTCCGTCTGAACGAGCAACAAAATCGACAGGCAGCGCAATCCGCGCTAGATAAGATTGATTTGAGCATGATATTCTAACGGCTCATCACAGCCTTTGCGAGCTGGTCAGCGCAGGAAGTTCCCCGCGTGCCGCATAAATTCCCAAGCAATTTGCTAGAAATTTCTTCGGCTTTCATGCCCTCGCAGAGTTTGGCGACCGCTTTGAGATTCCCGTTGCAGCCGCCCTCAAAAGAGATATTGTGAATCCGATTTTCATCATCGCGCTCAAAGTGAATCACTCTGGCGCACGTGCCTGTGGTTTTATAAGTGAATTGTTCCATAATTTTTATCCACAGATTTTCACAGATTTCCACTGATTACAAGTTTATAATCTGTGCTCATCTGTGTGAATCTGTGGATTGCTTTTATTTAATTTCGTAAATCCAACCTTCTGGAGCTTTTTCGGTGCCCATCTGGATTCCTGTGAGGGTTTCGCGGAGCTTTCCGAGGACGGGGCCGATTTCTTCCATGCCGGCGGGAACAGTGATTTTTGTACCGTGGTCGTCGATGCAGCCGATGGGCGAAATGACCGCCGCCGTGCCGCACAAGCCGATTTCAGCGAAATCTTTGAGTTCAGATTTGTTCACCTGTCGTTCCTCGACTTCAATGTGCAAGTAGTCTTTTGCGACCTGAAGGAGCGAACGGCGCGTGATTGACGGCAAAATGCTGTTTGACTTCGGCGTGACAAGCTTTCCGTCTTTGGTGACGAAGAGAATGTTTGCACCACCCGTTTCTTCGATGAAAGTGTGCGATGCTGGGTCAGTGTAGATGTTTTCGGCAAAGCCTTTTTTGTGCGCGTCAACGATGTTGTGAAGGCTCATCGCGTAGTTCAAGCCCGCCTTGATGTCGCCCGTGCCGTGTGGAGCCGCGCGGTCAAGGTCAGAAATGCGCACGGTGATTGGCTTAACGCCGCCCTTAAAATACGGGCCAACAGGAGTGACCAAAATGCGGAACTGATACTCGTCAGCAGGCTTTACACCGATGACTGAGCTTGAGCCGAACATATACGGACGAATGTACAAGGTTGCGCCGCTTCCGTAGGGCGGAACCCATTCGATATTTGCTTTTACGGTGTCGATTACGGCTTTAATCCATCGGTCCTTCGGGAAGACAGGCATTTCCAATCGCTCGCACGAATCCTTCATGCGGTCAGCGTTCAAGTCAGGGCGGAATGTGACGATTTTTCCGTCTTTTGTGGTGTAGGCTTTCAAGCCCTCAAAACAAGTCTGCGCGTACTGCAAAACGCCCGCACATTCTGACATGGTGATAGAGTGGTCGCTCGTGAGTGCGCCTTCATCCCATTTTCCGTCTTTCCAGTTAGAAACGAAGCTTTTTGTCGTCTCCATGTACCCAAAAGGCAAATTTGCCCAGTCCAAATCTTTCGCCATAATTTTTACCTCGATGAAAAAAGAGTAGCACTAATTAACTGCTTTTTCAATATAAAAAATGCTCGCATGGAGATTTCATATGCCCGTGACATGAAATTACAGAGGCATGTTCAACAAAAAAAGCAACTGTGGTATACTGATGGAATGAAAATTTCGGTTCGATTTACTGCGGCTATCCATACGCTTTTGTGCATTCTCTACTTTGAAAAAGAGAATCGCGTTACTTCTGAATTTATTTCTGCAAGTACGGGCGTAAATGCAGTTATCATACGAAAAATCTTGCTCCAGCTTCAAAAAGCAAACCTTGTCGAAACAAAGGCGGGGGTGGGCGGTTCTCATCTGTCTAAAAAGGCAGAAGAAATCACGCTGCTCGATGTATACAATGCGATTAATGAAGGCGAAGAGGAGCGTGAGGTTTTTAATTTTCATCCGAATCCGAATCAAAAGTGCCCTGTGGGAAGAAATATTCACAAAGTTTTGGATCCAGCCCTTGAGCAAGCCCAGAATGCGCTGAAATCGGAACTTTCCAAAACGACCATCGCCGATTTGACCGCACGCTTGTAGTCAGATAAGAATTTTCTCATCAAATTCTCTTTAAAAAGTCCAATGTCTCTAGTATACTGAAAAGCATATCACTACGGTGAGGAAAAGCTTTTATGAAAAGCCTGGAAGTTAAAATCGCATATCTCAATGACGACTACAAAATCGTTGAGCGAAACAAAGAATTTTACAGCTACTTTGAAGGCGTCGGCTTTCTCTATGAGAATATCGAAGATTTTGTCATGCCTTCACAGCGGCAAGAATTCCTTGATTTTGTAAAATCTTCACCAGGCAAAGATGTTTTCCGTGCGTACAGCCTTAAAAAGAACAACGAAGAATTTAAAGACAACATCGTTTCAATGGGTGAAGAAGTTTTAAACGGAAAATCATATCACGCGCTTCGAATCATCGATATTTCCAATGCCTTTGAATTTTTCAACGAGGCAAATTTATTTGAAAAAAAAGTGAATTTTTCGCTTGGAATCACGAACGAATATCTTTTTTCTTACCAAAAATCCACGAATGTTTTTAAAATGCATAATTTCCTTCAGAATCGGCGGGTCGTAATCTGCGAGCAAGACATTGATTCATGGAAGGAGCAGATGATTTCTGAAGGTCAAGTTGAAGAATCTGACATCGAAATCTTTCGGCAGAGTATTGACGATTTAAAAAAATGCAACGAAACATTTATGACATGCATAAGCAGTTCTCTGCGCTCCGCTCATTCAGTGTACGAAAAGCTTAGTTTTAAAGCAGTCCGAATGGAAGAGCACGGTGAAGTTTTTATGGTCGGGCAGGTAATACCAGAAGTCCTTTTGGAACAGCTCGAAAAATCCAGCGAAATCTTGCAGGAACTTAAAATCGATGCGCTGACGGGTGCCTACAACAAAAAAGCCATCATGAATTTTGCCGAAAAACGCTTTGTGCCTGGCACAAAAGAAAACGCAATGCTCGCCATCGTCGATTTGGACCATTTTAAGCCGGTAAACGATGCGTATGGTCATCTTGCGGGCGACAAAGTTCTTTCCGAAGCAGGCAAAATTTTAAAAAATATTGTTGGCGAAGGCGGTGTCGTCGGGCGATACGGTGGCGATGAATTCCTTCTTATTCTTGAAGACATGGACGATGAAAATAATTTCCGTGCACTTTTCAGAACAATCAATAACGATATTCGTGCCGCGTTTGAGAATATGTTTTCGGACATAAAAGTTACGGCTTCAATTGGTGCCGCCATGTACTCAAAAGACGGCGACAGCTTTGACGAGCTTTTTAAAAAGGCGGATTTTTGCTTGTATCGGGCAAAAGACAAAGGCCGTGACCGATATGTTTTCTTCCGCACTGATTTGCACGGCGAATTATATAAGCAAGCGACTGCCGCTAAAACCGAAGGCATCAAATACGATGTCCGCGAAGTTCTGGAACTCAAAAGCATGGCGGATTTCCTGCTGAATCTTGGTTCTGCTCCCAAGTCTGCAATTCAGACGGTGCTTGAGCACATGCTTAAAACCTACAATCTGAGCGCAATACATATCTATTACGGGCCTGAAGCAGCACGAATGTTTTCAATTGGGGATACGACAGAAACGCTTGCACGGGCAGAATATATCAATTCACCTGTATTTAAATCGGCTCTTGACGGCAAGGCATTTATTCGGGTCGATTTTATCACTGAAATGAGCGAAAATGCCAAAGAATTCGGAAAAATCCTTGAACAGCGGGGCGTAAAGTCTTCAATTCAATGCATTTTGGGCACGATAGAAAAACCGCTCGGCCTTGTTACATTCGACCGCCTCAAAGAAGCCGCAATGTGGGCAGAATACGAAGTCAATTGCTGTGTTATGTTCGGTGCCGCGCTAAACCTGCTCCCTGAATCACGCTTGCGCTCGATGTTCGTTTAATTGGTTGTATTCTGATTTATACTTTAATATTAAAATAGTATTAAAATAATTGACTCTTGGCATACTTTACAGTAAAATGTTTTGTAAAGGAGTTCTTAATGAAAAAAGTAATTATTTTCTTTGCCATTTTGTCTGGATTATTTTTTGGATGTTCAAATATATCAGAAACTGATATATCAAATAGCGAAAGTACTTCTATAGAAAGCAACAATTCAAATAAGTTGAGAAATCAGTTTAAAACCGCACTCGAAAATGAAATTGTATCATCTTCTAGAAATTGTGCCGCTGTAGATTCTGAAGAAAACTCGATAATTTTTGAATTACCTAATGATACGACAGCAACAGAATTTCTTATTGAAAATGGAATTATCTCTAATAAATCTGAAAAATACTTTTATGAAGTGGAATCTGTTATAAATAATGATAGTTTGTCAGCCGAAGACATAATTTCAAATATCGAAAATATTGAGATGTCAGCTATTTCTGATTTGACATCAGAGGAATATAAAATATTTCTAAATTTTTCAGAGATGTCTATCGCTGTATTAGACTGCTATTCAGAGGATAATGAAACAAATAGAAGTATAAAATCTTGGTTTAAAAAGAATAGAAAAAAGATAAAATGTGCTGTAATTTCGGTGCACTAGGTGCTTGTGTTGGCGCATTTGTAGGCTCTTTTACAGGGGGAGTCACGCTTCCCGTTGTAGGTACGATTCCTGGAGGTGTCGTGGGGGCAGTTACTATGGGAGTAACCTCTGCAATTGCTGGTTGGAATTCAGAAAAAATATCCATAAAGAAAGGTGGAGCTGATAAAGAATGAAAAAGTTTTTTTCTCTTGTTTTCTTTGTTATTTTTTGCTCCAGTTTTGTTGGTGCTCAAGAAATAGAAAACAGCGAAGAAAATGGCATACGCGATAATTTTATAATACACTACAAACGATTTATCTTTGATTCTTTTGATACATTTCAATTTGCTTCTCTTGCGGAAAATCCTCCAAAAGTTGCTTTAAGCAATAGTGAATTGTACAAAATCGTATTAACCGTTGATGGAAATAAAAAACTTGTAAAACGGGCAAAGATTTGGAAAGGAATTGGATATGTTTTCCTCTGTTCGTTCGCTGGAGCAGGAATAGGTTACTATTGTACCCATAAAGGGTCTGATGCTGAAATGTACACTGGGGCTTTATGCTTGCTTTCTCTTCTTTCAATACCAATCACAAATCAAATATCGGTTTCGTATAAAATGCAAGCAATTGATAATTATAATTTATCATTATTGCATTAGGAACTGTTTGGAAATTCAGTAAATTTCCAAACAGTTCCTAATGCAATTTACTAGCGACGAAGCAATCTATTTTGTGACATTATGTAGCCATTTGCCGCTTCTGACGCGCCAAATGCCGCACACTGTTTTTAAAAGCTGCTCGCTTTCGAGGCATACGAGGATGAGCCAGGCGGGGCAGTGCCACACAAATGTTGCCAAAAGTCCGAGCGGAATCGCAAGAATCCACATCCAGCCGTTATCGATAATCGAAGCAAAAACCGTGTCTCCTCCGCTTCTGCACACGCCCACGATAATCAGCATGTTGAATGCGCGGGAAGGGTACATGCACATGAGGACATACATCATTGACTGAGTGATTGCGATAATGTGAGGCGAAACATTGAAAATGAATGGCAAAAGCCTTGAAATCGGAAACAAAAACAAGCCGATAATCGCTCCCATAAGCGGCAAAAACCAGCAGAATCTGTGAGTGTAGGCGCGGGCGGCATCTTCTTCCCCAGCTCCGATTTTTTTGCCTAAAATAACGGATGATGCGCTTCCCATTCCGATAAAAAAGACCCATGTGAGCTGGCTGACCGTGTTCATAATGCTGAATGCCGCAAACGAATCCGTGCCTGCGTGGGAAAAAATTGAATTCTGCGTGGTGATTCCCAATCCCCAGAGCGTTTCTGAAAGCAAAACAGGGGTTGCGACTTTAAGCAGTTTGAAAATAAAAGTTCGGTCAAAGCAGAAGAGCTCGCTGAGGTTTGAAATCGCTTCGTATTTTTTTGCGCGGCTCCAGAAAATCGTGATTAAAAACTCAACAGAGCGGGCGATGACTGTGGCAATAGCGGCTCCCACCACGCCGAATTTTGGAATTCCGAGTGGCTCACAGCCAAAAATCAAAAGCGAGTTAAAAATAATGTTCAAAACGAACGAAATTCCCGTTGTGACCATTGGCAAAACGACCCGTTCCGTGCTTCGGAACGCCATTTGGCAGGTAAAAGAAATGGACATGACGGGGTAGCTGAACGCGACGGCTTTTAAATAGCGCGTGCCTTCTCGGATAACAGCCTCGTCATCTGAATACAAGCCCAAAAGTTTTTCTGGAATCGTAAGGGCAAAGACCATAAAAACAAAAGAAACCGTTGTGCAGACGAGCAGCATGATTCCGAATGTCTTGCGAATTCCCTTAAAATCCTGCGCGCCCCAAAACTGAGCGATAAAAATCGAGCAGCCAGAGCTTACGCCAAAAGTGACCATCGCGAGCATAAAAAAGATTTGGTTTCCAAGTCCGACTGCCGCGATTTCCGTTGCGCCCAATCTGCCGACCATAATGGTGTCCATCATGTTGACGAATGTCTGGAGCAAATTCTGCAAGATGATAGGAAGCGCGATAGAGAAAAGAATTTTGTAAAAGCCAGTAAGATATGAATTCTTACCAGCGGGAGAATTTTGAATCATAGTAGTGTGCGTATCGTATCTTAATCGATTTTTTTGTGGATGGTAAGTATGTTTTGTCTGTTTTTGTACTCATAATCCACACTGTCCATGAATTTTTTAGTGAGGAAGATGCCTAATCCGCCGATGTCACGCTCTTCCGCGCTCAGCGTGATGTCCGGGTCTGCTTTTGCAATCGGATTGAATTCCTTGCCGTTGTCTTTAAAAATGATAGTGAGCGTATTGTCGACAAAGCTTGCGGAAATCCATGCTTCTCCAACTGTGGGATTATAGGCATAATGAGCGATATTCACGAAAATTTCTTCGACCGCGAGATCGATTTTATTGATGATGACGGGCGTGCAGTCTTCTGGCAGGCACGAATGAATAAAATCAGTTACCGTATCCATATTTTTGTCTTCTGCAGTGATTCTCATTTCATTCATTTTTGCGTCTCCCGTTGTGCTTTCGTTGTTTTTTGATTTGTAGACCAGTTCCAGCATAGTAATATCGTCAAATTGCGGGGCTTGGTCTACAAATTTGTCTATATCGCTTCGGACAAAGGCAAGCAATTCTTTTGATGTCAGATTTTTTGCCTTTTCGGTTTTCATGATGGAAAGCAGGCGTTCTTCGCCATACAGTTGATTGCTGCTGTTTGTGGCTTCGGTAATGCCGTCGGTGTACAAAAATAGGCGGTCGCCCGGCTTAATGGAAATTTCGTGATTTTTGTACGGAATTCCTTCCATTGCGGCGAGCATTAGATTTGGCTTTGATTCAAGGAAAGAAATTTCGCCATCTTTGTAGATGACTGGAGAAGTGTGACCGGCGTTCGCAAAGGTGAGTTTCCCGGTGGAAATTTCAAAAATCGCAAGCCAGCAGGTTACGAAAAGACCTGACTCATTGCTTTCACAGAGCGTTTCGTTTACATGCTCAAAAATCTCTGCCGGCGTTTTAAATCGGTATGCGGCATCTTTTAAAAGCGTTTTGGCAATGACCATGAACAGGGCGGCAGGAACGCCTTTTCCAGAAACATCTGCCACCGAAACGACAAAATGATCATCGTCAACCATAAAGAAATCATAAAAATCACCGCCGACTTCTTTTGCAGGCGTCATTGTGGCAAAAAGCTCGATTTCTGGGTGATTTTTGTACGGCGGAAAGACTCGTGGCAGCATTTCCGACTGAATCTTTGTGGCGACATTTAATTCCGCGCCGATTCGTTCTTTTTCGGCAGTTGCCTGTGTTAAGTCGTTGATGTAGCGGTTCATGTCTCCGCTCATTTTTTCGATTGAGTGCGCCAACAAGCCAAGCTCGTCACGGTTTTTGATTTTTTTGAGAACGCCAGAAAGCTCGCCGTGATGCTCCGCAAAATGTGATGTTTCGTCGATAATCATCATGAGCGGTTTGACCATTCCCGTAAAAAGCGAGAGAGAATATAAAATGACGAAGAAAATGGTAAAACCGAGTGCCGCCAAAATCAGCGTGCGCAGATAATTTGCCTTATATTCGGCGATTTCTGTCATCGGTTTGACGACGCTCAGAACGGCGACAACCGAGCCAGTAAAGTCTTTGACAGGAATTGAAGTGGTAATGTGTCCGCCACCCGCAGTGTATGAAAAATAGCTTTGTATGCCACCCTGCTCAAAAATCCTCTTTAAGTCTTCAATATAATCTGGAGTCTTTTTTTCAAGTGATTCGACATAACCGAGCGGATAGGGATTGTTCAGCGCATTGCTGTTTACCGCATCGAATACATAGGTCCGTGATTTGTAATCAACGGAAACGACGGTAAGATAAATGTATTTGAGCTGGGCAGTTTCGGCGAGTTCGTTAAGACGCGCATTCGTTGAATCCCACACACCGTCAGAACCTTCAGTGAGCCATAAAAAAACTCTGTCGGAATCAATGTAAGAAACAGCGGTTTCGGCAAACTGGCGTGTGACCGTTGCATACAGGCTTTCGACCTGCTTTTTGAATTCCCGATAACTTATGAAACTGTTGATGACGCACAGAATCGCACCGAATACAATCGCACCCGCAATGACTTTGATGGTGAGTACCGAAATCTGAATTTTCTTCTTCATAGATAAAATTATATCCTTAAACCATGCTTTTTTCTATTTTTTTTCGTTTTTTTTGCGTTTCCGTTGCCGAAATCAACAAATTTTTGTCTATAAATAGGCATGAAAAGAATTTATTGTAAAAGTCCTTTTGCAAGGCACGGTCGGCTGACAGCAATTATGTCAGCGTTGTTAGCATTTTCCGCATGTTCTTCGTCTTTTTCTGAAAGTGGCGAAAAAAAAGCAACTGAAAGCATAAAAGTCATGAACTGGAATCTTCAGACTTTTTTTGACGCGAGTTTTGACGGAAATGAATATGTTGAATACAAAAGCTCAAAAAGTGGCTGGAATCGCGAAAAATATGAGGCGCGGCTCGACAGGCTTGCTTCGGTTATCAAAACGCTTGATGCCGATGTCATTATTATGGAAGAACTTGAAAAGGAAGCGCAGCTTCAGGACATCTCGAACAGGCTTTCTGGAACTTTTGATTTCTCAAAAATCTATTCCCATGCGGTTTTTGCGACGAACAAAGGAAGCTCAATTGGCTGTGCAGTTCTTTCCCGGCTTCCCATTGGTGAAATTTCTGTTCATTCGATGGATGTGCGGACGAACGAAAGGCAGCCGTCTCTGCGTCCGATAATCGAATTTTCAGTGTATGCAAAAGAAAAGACGCTGACGATTTTTGTGAATCATTGGAAGAGCAAAAGCGGTGGCGCGGAAATTTCTGAAATCTGGCGGAAGCGGCAGGAATTCACACTTTCTCGCTTGATGAAAAATGCCTGCAAACGGAGCCATGCCGTGCTTGCGGCGGGCGATTTTAACAAGGATATTTCGGAATTTACGGCAAAGTACTCTGATGAAACGGCAAACATTGTTCTTCACGGCGAGTGTGATTTTTATGTTTTTTCTCCCTGGATTTTAAAAAACGGAAGCTATGTGGAAACTGGCAGCTATTGGTACAAAAATGCATGGGAACGAATAGACCATTTTTTTGCGGCAGGAGAAGCGCAGATTGAAGACTTTTGCCCTGAAACGGCGGGGGAGTGGGTTGATTCCGAAGGGCATCCGTTTCGCTACCAGATTTGGAACGGAAAGGGCTATTCGGATCATCTTCCCATTACCTGTACTGTCAGATTCTGATTTTTTTGATATACTTTGAGCGATGAAAAAATTCGTTGCGCTTATGCTTTTGCTTCCTCACTTTTGTTTTTCGCAAGGAGTCGATATGGCCGAAAAAATTGTCTCAGATTCGGAACTGGAACTTGATTCGTCGTTTTATGTCACCGAGATTTCAGACTCGTTGTTTGAGAAAATGCAGGGAAAGTCTTTTAAAGCGGATTGTACGATTCCACGCGAAAATCTTCGCCATCTTCATCTGATTCATAAAAATCGTGAGGGCAAAACGGTGCAAGGCGAGCTTGTCTGCAACGAAAAAATTGCGGACATCCTCGTCCAGATTTTTAAAGAATTGTATGTCGCTGGCTATCCCATCGAAAAAATCCGCCTTGTCGATGAATATGATGCCGATGACGAGCGTTCCATGAGCGACAATAATTCTTCGTGCTTTAATTTTAGATTCATTTCGCATACAACGACCGTCTCAATGCACGGGCAGGGGCTGGCTGTCGATATAAATCCGCTCTACAATCCGTATTATAAGCGTGTCAAAGGAAAGCCGAATGTAGAGCCGGCAAACGGAGAGCCATATCTTGACCGAAGCAAAAAATTTCCATACAAAATAGACCACAACGACCTTGCCTACAAACTTTTTACGAACGCGGGATTTGAATGGGGCGGCGATTGGAAAAATGTAAAAGATTACCAGCACTTTGAATGGCTCGGAAAGTAAATTTTTTTTGATTTTTTTCAAATTTTTTGCGTTTCCGTTGCCGAAAGTCGAAAAATTTTGCCTATAAATAGGCATGAAAAAGATAGAGCTTATGCGCGGATGTTTCCGCACGGGACGCAGAATCATATTCTGCCTGATGCTGGGATTTTCGGCTGTTGCGGCAAAAAGCGAGCCGATTTTCAATTATGCTGAATATAAACTTTCTTCAGCAGTAACGATTCCTACCGAAGAAACGGGCAAAAAGGACGCGGTGGGAGCAAGTTCGGGCTTAAAACTTTCATTTCGTGATGCCGATGTGCGAAGTTATGTCACGCTGCCCAAAACAGAATTTGAGGCGATAAAAAATGCCAGCTCATTTTCTGAAAAGCTTGATTTACTGCAAGATGTTCGGTATGGTGCTGGGATTTTTCTTTTCAAAACGACGGTGCCGACTACGATTAAAATCGGGCACAACACCTATGCAAAGTCGGTCTCAAAGCTAAAAAATCCGTCGCCTTCAAGCATTGCCAATCCGCTCTCAAAATCATTCGCATTTTCAACGGGAACGGGTGCTTCTTTGCCCACACTCACAAGCAGCGTACAGCCATTGTCATGCTCGGTTTCGGTAAAAAATGATGAAAAGATTTTTCCGATTCTGTTTGCGGCGGAAGGATTTTTTAACGAGGACAAAGAATCCGTTGTATCAGTTTCCGCACAATTCAAAATCTCACGGAGCGTTTTTATTCAGTCGGCTCTTTCGTGCGGACGATTCTTTATAGAAAACAACTCAACGATTCTCGCAAAAAACAATGCCGAATTTGACGCGGATTTTTTCTATTCTGGCCTTGCGGAACTATGCTTTCATTCGCCATTTTTTAAAATCAACTTCTTCTCTGGAATTCAAGAAAGTCCGTATGAAGTTAATCCATTTTGGTTTAAAATTGATGGTAGGACTTCGTTCAATATATTTCTTTTGAATTTTTCATATTTTGCGATTCCTACCACAAAAAATTCCCCAAATGTAGCTCCATTAATCGGCGGGTCCTCTTCAATTTGCCGAACCGTTGAGCAGGCGAGCATAAATCCGCAAGTGATTTTTTTATTTGATGACAAAAATGCTTCAGCACTCAGGCTTGGGTTTTCTGCCCTTGAAAATTGGAAGGTAACGGCGACAAATATTCCCGTTCAGCTTAATACGGCAAAACTGCGGGCGGGTGCAAGCTATGAAAGCCGATTTTTTGCGGTCAATCTTGACTGGACGCATGCGAACATCTTGCGTGACGGGGAGCCGCCCACAAAATCTTCCACGCCCGAAGAATATCAGTCAGTTTCGCTATCAGGCTCGTATTCAGGAACATGCGCACGGTTTTCTGTTTCTGGGAACTACGCGCACTACCCGCCTGTCACTGATTCTGCTGCAAAAAAAGAGACGACTTCTGCTGATTTTAAAGCCGCATTCCCGAAACTGAATCTGGTGACGCAAACAGGAATTGAACTGACATTTAAAGACGGTGAGCGATATGCAGGAAATTTTTCTGTGGGTGCGAGTTATATTTTTAAAAGAAAATACATTCGTGCCGCAATGAAGGCCGAAGTTATGATTCCGTTTTAAAAATAACTGCGCACTATTTCCGCTCCCATTCCACTTCAATCATGCGGTTTTCGATATTCGGAATTCGCTGAAAGGTGATGCAGGTTGCCTTGTGAATTTTCATGCCTTTTTTGGTCATGTAGCCCACAATCGGGTCGGCGATTTGCGGATTGCAGCAGCCGGCGAGCGTACATTCAACATTTTTTGTGCCTTCAATGATGATTTTCCCCGTGTAGTGGCTTCGCTCCACGATTTCGGGATTTCCGCCTTTTTTCACGCGCTTTTTGCGTTTTTCGTCTTGGATTGAACGGCTTCGCTCATTTTGCGCGTCCAAATCACGCATTCGCTGTTCGAGTGCGGCTTTGTCCTCAAAATTCGGGTCGTTCGTCATGAGCCATGCGTGAATCTTCTGCCGCGCCTTGCTCGTCTTTACGATTTTGAGCTGGTTTTCGGTGGGGTGCGCCTGCGGATTCGTGATGATTTCGATAATCTGCGTGTTTTGGAGCGGAGCAGTAATCGGAATGATTTTTCCGTCAGCCTTTGCGCCCACGATTTTTTCACCCACGCCCGAATGCACGCGGTAGGCAAAATCAATCGCACAGCTCCCCTGTGGCAGGGAAATGACATCGCCTTTGGGCGTGAAGACATAAATTTCGTCTCCAAGCAATTCGCCTTTGAGTTTTGCAAAAAAACTCTCGTTCGACAAATCTTCGTTTTTGAGATTCTGAAGCTGATTAAAAATTCCAAGCGAGGCAACATCAACCTTGTCGTGGTTCATGCCTTTTTTGTAGAGCCAGTGGCTCGCCACGCCGTGTTCTGCCATATTGTGCATTTCCGAGGTGCGGATTTGGATTTCAAGCGGCTTTCCTTCGCACACCACCGTGGTATGAAGCGACTGGTAGCCGTTCGACTTCGGCATGGCGATGTAGTCTTTAAACCGCCCGTCCATCGGCTTCCACAGACCGTGCACGATTCCGATGAGCGTATAACATTCTGCGTTCGTCTCACAAATCACGCGGAGGGCGAGCAAATCGTAGAGCGAGGACGCTGGCACATTCCGCTTTTGCATCTTTTTATAAATAGAATAAAAATGCTTGGCGCGGCTTGAAATCTGCACGGAAATTCCGAGTTTTTCCGCCGATTTGTAGATTGCGTTCACCGCCTTTTCAAGGTACGCCGCCCGCTCGTCTTTTTTCTGCGCGACAATTGCCTTAATCTGCTGGAACACATCGGGGTTGGAGTATTTGAGGCTCAAATCTTCAAGCTCCGATTTTACGCTCTGCATACCGAGCCTGTCCGCGAGCGGTGCCCAAATGTCAATGACTTCCGAAGCGACGAGCCGCTGTTTTTTTGCTTCGATTGATTTGAGGTTTCGCATTCGGTCAAGTCGGTCGGCAAGTTTTACGAGGATAACGCGCACATCGTCAATCATCGCGAAGAGCATTTTTCGGATTGAATCCGCCTGCTGAATCGTGGTCGCGTTGATTTTCATCCCTGTGATTTTGGAAGTGTCGCGCACGATTTTAAAGACCGTCTCGCCGAACTGAGACTTCACTTCGTCTTCTGAAATGCCGTCGATTTCAAAAATAGAGTGCAAGAGACCAGAAATCACCGATTCGATGTCGAGCTTGCTCTGTGCGAGAATTGAAGCAACACGCATGGGGTGGAGAATGTAGGGAAGCCCGCAAGTGCGTTTGATGTCAGCCGTTTTTGCGCAAAGAAAATTCCATGCCGAAGTGAAGCGAGCCTTTTCTTCTTCTGAAAAACTGTCGAAAGTTTTAAAAAACTCCGCGAGCAAAATATCCGGATTTGTCTCAGTATTGTTTGTTGTAATGTCAAATCCCATATATCACTCCTGATTTAGCGAAGTAATCTCCTGAATCCGCGCATAATGCCCGTGAGTCCATGCACTACGGCGGCGATGCTCAAAATCGGACCAAACGGAATAATCAGCCAGGAAATCTTGAACGACCATACACCGATGAGCAGAATTGCCAGTTTTTGCAAAATGAAAAAGAGGTTTTCTGTCCGCGTTTCCGGCTCTTTTGTCGTTCGGTAATAGTAGGTATTCTGATTCTGACTTTGCTCGTTTCTGCCGTAATTGAACCATTGGTTGAACGCATCGTTAAAATCGTCCTGCGTTTCGGCATTCCACGTGTTTCTGTTCCAGTTCCGCTGCCATGTTCCCTGCTGCCCCCAGCCATATGAGCCATACGGATTTGAGGAAGATGATGAGCCGTAATCTGAAGTAGAACCGTAGGAATCGTATTGACGGCGTTTTGTTTCGTCGGAAAGAACATCGTACGCGGCAGTGATTTTTTTGAATTTTTCTTCCGCAGCTTTGTCGCCTGGATTTTTATCGGGATGATACTTGACCGCAAGCTTACGGTACGCCGATTTTATTTCGCTCTGAGACGCTGTTTTTGTAATACCAAGTACTTCGTATAAATCTTCCATCTATATAAAAAATAACGATATTTTTTCAAAGATACAAGCAAAATTTTCAAAATGATGTATAATATTTTGTAATAGGGTTTTCAGATGAATAATGAATCTTCTCAGTTGGATCGATATATTTCACCGTTATCAGTGTGGGCTCTTTCTTTTGGTTCAGCAGTAGGCTGGGGCGCGTTTGTCATGCCGGGCACCACATTTATTCCCATTGCTGGCCCGTTGGGAACTGCAATCGGCATGGTGTTGGGTGCGCTCATCATGTTTATAATCGGCGTAAACTACCACTTTATGATGAACCATTACGGCGATGAAGGCGGCACATATTCCTATACCAAGCATGTATTCGGTCACGATCATGCGTTTTTAAACGGCTGGTTTTTGTCTCTTACCTATGTTGCGATTGTCTGGGCAAATGTAACTGCACTTGCGCTCATTGCACGCAATGTTACGGGCACACTGCTTCAGTTCGGCTTTTACTATTCGATAGCAGGTTATACCATTTATTTGGGTGAAGTTCTTTTTGAAATTGTGATTTTGCTCGTAGCGGCAGTGCTTTGCATTCTTGCAAAAAAGGCAGCCATTTTTGTCCAATGCGTGCTTGCGATTATTCTGATTTTGGGCGTGATTTTCTGTTTTGTTGCGTGCGTGCACACCGATTCGTTTATCCATCTGTTTAACCACGCGTTTGATTTTCAAAATCGCACAAAAATGGGGGCGGTGCAGATTCTTTCGATTGCAGCCCTTTCTCCGTGGGCATTCGTGGGATTTGAATCGGTCTCACATTATGCGCATGAATTCAGCTTTTCAATTAAAAAATCACTTCCTCTGATGACAATTGCAATTTTTTCAGGATTTATTGCATATGTCCTTTTGACCTTGATTGCCGTTCCGTCATACGGGCTTGTGAGTATGCCTGTTTTCTATAGCGTCAGAAATTTTGCGGGAAAAATCAGTTTCTTTGTGCTCTTTCTTGCTGTTTTTGCGGGAATTCTTACTGGAATCATCGGAAATTCAATTGCGGCAAGCAGGCTTTTGTATGCCCTTGCTAAAGACGGAATCATACCAGAAGTTTTTAAAAGAACAAGCAAAAGCGGTGTTCCCAAAAATGCGCTTCTTCTGATTACTGCAACTTCGATTGTCATGCCGTTTTTAGGAGGCACGCCCATCGGCTGGATTGTAGATGTAACCACAATCGGTGCGACCATCGCGTATGGCTACACATCTGCTGCTGCTTTTAAAACTGCCAAAGATGAAGGAGAAACGCTCATTTGTGTTACGGGAATCATCGGCCTGCTGATGGCAATTTTTTTCTCGCTGTTCCTGCTGGTTCCCAATTTTTGGTCAGTAAATGTGCTTGCCCCAGAATCGTACCTTATTCTTGCGGTCTGGAGTATTATCGGCTTCGTTTACTTCCGTTCGGTGTTTGCGCATGATAAGGAACGCCGATTCGGAAAATCGACTGTTGTTTGGATTGCCCTGCTCTTTTTGATTTTCTTTACCTCAATCATGTGGGTGCGGGAAAACACGCATAATACGGCAGAGTCTGTTCTTTCTGATGTCAGCCGATTTTATGCCGATGAGTTGCGCTCGCGCGGGATTTCTGCGAGCAGCGATTTTCAACAGGTGGCAAAACAGTTTTTGGACAGCAAGCTTACGATGATTCTTGATACGCTGATGAACAACAGTCTGGTGCAGCTTGTTATGATTGTCATCGCGCTTGCTATAATGTTTTCTATTTATTCAAGCATGAAAAGCCGTGAAAAGGCACTTGAAGCCGAAAGCATTCAGGCACAACGCGCAAATGAGGCAAAGACGGTTTTCTTGTCCAATATGAGCCATGATATTCGTACGCCGATGAATGCAATAATCGGATACACACGGCTTGCCCGCCGCGAAAACAATTCTCTGGAAGAAATTCAGGACTTTTTGGCAAAAATCGATAAGTCAAGCAAGCACTTGCTCGCCCTCATAAACGATGTGCTTGAAATGAGCCGAATCGAAAGCGGAAAGATGGAAATCGAAAATCAGCCGTGCGATTTGCGGGAGATAATAGAAGAAGTTCACGATATTTTTAGCACGCAGATGGCGACCAAGCGTATTGAGTACACTGTTGATTGCACTCATATAAAAAATCCCGTCGTAAAATGCGATAGAAACCGCTTGAATCGAATTCTTTTAAATCTCATCGGAAATGCCTACAAATTCACTTCTGAAGGCGGAAAGATTTCTGTTACGCTGTCGCAGCTGCCCGTTCAAGATGAGCAGGATGTTGCCACATATGAGCTTCGGGTTAAAGACAATGGAATCGGCATGAGCAAGGAATTTGCCGAGCGGGTTTTTGAAGCCTTTGAGCGCGAGCGAAACAGCACGGTGAGCGGAATTCAGGGAACGGGACTTGGCATGGCAATCACCAAGAGCATAATCGACTTGATGGGCGGTGAAATAAAAGTCCAGACAGAGCAGGGCAAAGGAACTGAATTTATCATTACGCTCAATTTCCAAACGCTCTCAGATTTTCCTTTAGACACTTCGTTTGAGCATGAGGAAGTGACAAAAACGGAATCCGAACAATCCCAAGCTGAGCAGGAATCGGGAATGCCTCAGTTTGCGGGAAAGCGTGCTCTTCTCGTTGATGATGTTGAGGTCAACAGGGAAATTGCCGTTATGGTTTTGCAGGAAATGGGCTTTACGGTGGAAGCGGCCGCAAATGGCAAAGAAGCTGTTGATAAGGTAAGCGAAAATCCGGCTCACTATTTCGATGTCGTTTTGATGGATATTCAGATGCCCGTAATGAACGGATATGAGGCAACCAAGCATATCAGAAATTTGGTTGATTCAGAAAAAGCGTCGGTTCCGATTGTGGCGATGACGGCAAATGCGTTTGAAGAAGACAAACGAAATGCATTTATGGCAGGCATGAATGCACATGTCGCCAAGCCGATTGATGAAGAAAAGCTTATTTCTGTGCTCAAATTTGTGTTGCACGGGTAATGTTTCTATTGACAGAAACATTTTGATTCAGTACACTGTTTCTATAAACAGAAACGAGGAATATTCCTATGTCAAAAATAAAACTTATGTCACATCTTGTCGCAGGCTATCCAACCGATGAACTTGCCCTTACCGCTGCCCGCTCGCTTGTCAAAGGCGGGGCGGATATTCTTGAAATTCAGTTGCCTTTTTCCGATCCCAGCGCGGACGGTCCTGCAATTCAGACAGCATGCACAAAAGTTTTGGAACGAAAGTACCGCACTGCCGATGGGCTTTCCTTTATAAAACAGATTCACTCAGAATTCCCAGAAATTCCAATCTATATCATGAGTTACGGAAGTTTGATTTTTACGCCCGGTATCCGCGAATTCTGCAAAAAAGCGGCTAAATGTGGCGTAAAAGGCATGATTATTCCAGATTTGCCATTTGATTTTGACGAAGGATTGACCGCCGCATGCAAAGAGAACGGCATGGTGAATATTCCTGTTGCCGCGCCTTCAATGAGCGAAGAACGGCTTCATAAACTCGTCCATGCAGGCTTTCCGTTCATTTACGCGGCCTTGCGCGTGGGAATCACTGGCAGTGACACAAAAATCGATGCTGATACGCTCGAATTCCTCAAAAAAGTGAGCGAAGGCGGAAGCAAAGTCTACGGCGGATTTGGAATTTCAAACGGCGAGCAGGCAAAGGCATTGGCAAGCTCCGTTGAGGCAATCGTTGCAGGCAGCGTATTTGTGCGAATCATTACAAAAAATCAAAATGATGCAGCTGCCCTTGCAAAGGAAGTCGAAGCAAAGGCGCGTGAGCTTACGGGGCTTTAAAATTCGATTTTCATCTCAAAAACACTGCGCTCGCTTTCTTTGATTACGACATTCGTGGTGTTTCCGTTCGTTTTGCCGTAAATCCTGAGCGTTTGGCCTTCTTTGCTTTCGCCGGTATAGTGCACTTCAAGTGATTTGACTTCATGGCTCAGCAAAAAATCATCCGTGAACACATTGAGCGCAAGTTTTATGTATTCAATGTTGTTCATGTGATGCGACATATCGATGTGCTGTGCTCGAATAATCTGCTCGTATTTAAAATCGTCTTCGGTAAAATCAGCGTCAAACTTTTCAAATTGTTCGGTAAACACTGCTTCTGGGAAATTTTCTTTGGGGTAATTCAGATTCGTAAGTTTGACCGGGCGGTGTTTTTCCATATCAAGCACGCATGCTTCCTGATTTGCGATGATTAGTGTTTCGCCGTTCAAATCTTTTAAAATCGTGTTGATATGCGCCTTGAATCCCGCATTATCAACAGGGAAGGTGCTTGCGCTGAGCTTTTCGCGCCAATCGGGCCGTCGTTTAAAAATGAGTTTTGATTTTGTGAAAACCCAGAATGCATTGTATTTTTCACGGTAGATTACGCCGTCACAGCCGAGTTTGTTAAAACATTCGGTAAGATTGTCCTGAACCATCAAGACTGACTGTGCGATTCCCATTTTAAGGGAACTGTCGATAAACGCTGATGAAATAGTTCGTTCCTGTGTGAAAATTAATTCGTTTTCCATAAAAATAGTGTATCAGAATTGGGCATTCTTTGTGAACTAAAAAATTCTGAGATTATCGCTCAATTATGACAAGGTTGCGTTCCCGTTCTTCTTCATCTCCTGCATTTTCTGTCAGAAAAGGAACGATGAGCGGGAAAATTTCATAGCGTGGCTTTTGCGGAATATGTTCCATTTCTTCGATAATGTTGGCTTTTTTTGCCTTGTATGCGCAGAGACAGCCGCCTTCTTTTAGAATCCGCAAGAGAACTTTTGTCATCTTTTTTTCGAGCGGTCGGAAAGCACGGAACACGCACATATCAAACCGATTTTGCTCAAGCCGTTCCGCCTGATTTTCTTCGACCGTTACATTTTTGAGATTCAGAGTGGTGGCGCAGTGATTAAGAAAACCGCACCGTTTGGTCATTCGCTCAACGAGGGTGAATTGAAATTGCGGAAGGCAAGTGGCAAGCGGAATGCCCGGAAGTCCCGCTCCGCTTCCAATGTCAGCAAGGAAAATGCCCGGAACCATCGAATTGGCATCTGTCGGAATAGTGTGCGCATGGAATCGCTGTGCAAGAATCTCACAGATTTTGGGAAGGGCAGAAAGACTGTCCAAAATGTGACGGATTGCGATTTGCTCATGGTCATCCGTGTTAATCAAATCGAATTTTGCATTGTATTCTTGCAACGCGCATATGTATGCTTCCATTTTTGATTCAATTTCAGAAATGGGAAGTGTTTTGATTCCATAAAAATCAGAATTTTCAAAACCGAGCTGTACAAGCCCTTCGTGAAGTGCGTTCATAATTCCTCGCCGTGTGCAAATTTATTTTGCATCTTGAATTTCCGCCGCTTTGATTAATTCGTCTGCCGCTTCGGATTTTTTGATTGCTTTCATCTCGTCTGAATTGTGCGTAGAATCAGAAATCAAAAAGCAGTCTACAGAAATCTGATTCTCGCCAAAAATATTTGATATTTCATCAAAGGTTTTTGAAAAAATTTCGGATGGAGCTGCATGGGGCGGAGCATCGCCAATCAAAATGATTTTCTTTTTTGCCTCGCTTCGCCATGAAAAGCCCGTTGCGCATGAATAAAGTGCCTCGTAAACGGCTTCTTCTCTGTCGCCGCCACCTTTTACGGAAACATTTTTGACCGATTTAGAAAAAGCACTTGCATTCTTTACGAATCCGAGATTTTTGACGGGAAGATTTTTTTGATTGAATTCATCACCGTAATCTTTGTAAAAAAGCAGGCCGATTTGGGCATCTTTGAATTTTTTCATCTGCTTTTCAAATTTTGAGAGCCATTTTTTCCGCAACTCAACAAAATCATCCTTCATGCTCTCTGTGGCATCAATGGCAAACACAAGGTCGATTGGCTCCGTAACGCTGAGTTCGTCTATTTCTTCGACCAGTTTTTCGGTGAGTTCAGACGGTTTGATAACATGCACGACTTTTCCGTCCGCTGATTCGGCGATTTTTGCGAATTCTTCTTCAATCTGCCAGTCTGAGACGGTAAGCGGAAGTTTATTGTCAAAGAATTTTCCGCCCGTGTCGCTGTGGGGGAGCGCAAATGTTCGGATATTGACCATCATGCCATCGGTAAACTCACATTCGTTTTGAACTTGAATCAAATAGCCGTAATACATTTTTTGCGGAATATAAATATGAAAGCAGTCGCCAAAAAAATTTGTCTCGATGGTGGAAGAAATGAGTGCGTTTGGAAGCCGTTCCATTCTGAATGTCGATTTTGAGCCGTAGGAATAGCGAAGTTCATTGCCGTTTACTGAATTAAATTCTTTTGCGCGCATCAATGAAAGGTCGGGGTCGTTATAATTATTGGTATCGATGAGGAGCGCGATGCTCTGAATATCGCCACGCTTTTTTACAAACAGGTGGACGCCGCTGCCATCTTTTACAATATGGGCATTGTCTTCGGGGAGCACAAGAATGTCATCGTCAGAAAGAGATAAATCATAGATTTTGTCGTCAACAGCTGGCTTTTTTTCTTTTTTTTTGGCAAAAACATTCCCTGCCAGCAAAAGAATCAGTAAAAAAGTGAAAAAATTTTTCATGGGTAGTGTAAAGGGGTGTGAGCAGTTAGCAGTGAGAAATCAGAAGTGAGAAGATAAAGTTTAGCTTTTCTATTCTGTCTTCTGATTTCTGTTTTCTGTCGTCTGCGTTATGCTTGCAATGCCGTAACTGCTACGGTGTCAACGATTTCGTCAACATTGCAGCCTCGGCTCAGGTCGTTGAGCGGTTTTGCAAAGCCCTGACAGACAGGACCGATTGCCTTCCAGCCACCCATGCGAGCCGCGATTTTGTAGCCGATGTTTCCCGCGTTGATGTTCGGGAAGATGAATGTGTTCGCGTGACCTGCGACTTTGCTTCCCGGCGCTTTAAGCTCACCGACTTCTGGAGCGATTGCCGCGTCGAACTGGAATTCGCCGTCAAGAGCCAAATCGGGGGCTTTTTCGTGCGCGATGTTTGTTGCGTGAACAACCTTTTCAACGGTGTTTCCGTCTTTCGGGTCTGCGCCGCTTCCTTTTGTAGAGAATGAAAGCATTGCAACGCGCGGTTCGATTCCTGCGATTGCCTTTGCCGTTCCCGCAGAAGCAATTGCGATGTCAGCGAGCTGATTTTCGTCTGGGTTGATGTTAATTGCACAGTCACCGAAGACTGCGATTCCCTCAGAAAGATATTTGTTTCCGCCTTCTGGAGCGACCATGATGAAGCATGAAGAAACCGTGCTGCAACCAGGAGCCGTTTTGATGACCTGCAATCCTGGGCGGAGCGTGTTTGCCGTTGAGTGGCATGCGCCTGAAACGAAACCGTCAGCATCGCCCGCCTTCAAGATGAGCGCACCGTACATGGTGTAATCTTTGAGTGCGGCAACTTTTGCGGCAGCAACATCAGCATATTCTGGCTGACCAGTCTTTTTGTTGAGTTTGCCTTCGCGAGCCTTGTACAAGATTTCCGCGTATTTGTCAGCGTTTGCGTCTTTTGTGGGGTCAACGATGTCAACGCCCGCCATGTCAAAGCCGAATTTTTTGATGTCGACTTCATTTCCAAGAAGGGTGATTTTTGCGATTCCTTCTTTTACGATGCGTGAAGCCGCCTCAACGACGCGTTTGTCTTCACCTTCACAGAGAACGATTCTTTTGCCAGCGGCCTTTGCCTTAGCACGAAGTTCTTTTACAAAATCCATAAAAATGCCTCGATATATATAAATTTTAAATTTCTCACAGAGGGCACAGAGACCACAGAGGGAACTTTGTTATGCAAAAATCTCTCTGTGTACTCTTAGCCCTACGAGCACAGCTCTTCGGGAGAGTCGCTAAAATTGCAACGCAATTTTTTAACGCTCCCTATCTGTGAGGAATTTTAATATCCGTCGCTCATTGCGCGGTTCAGGTCGCGCTGGTACAACTCGGCGTAGACGGGGCTTCGCATTTTGAGGTCGTCTTTCTTTGCCTGATTGAACGGCACGAAACGCCAGAACACGGCGCGAAGTTCTTTGTCCATGCGCTGAATACCATCGACTTCTTTTGTCATCCACAGAACATAGTCCGCGATGAAGTACGATTTGAGGTCGCCCTTGAGCTTTTGACGCTCAATCCACTGATAATACTGACCAGTGAGGCCTTCTTCCATCCAATAGTAGCTTGCTTTTTCTTTGGCAACCTGCCAGCGCAAGTCGGCAACCGCCATGAGAATCGCGATTTTAAGGTCGCGCGGGTACATGGGGATAACGATTCGGCCACGACTCGTAACGCGGTTGTAGCGATCGAACGGCTCCCAACAGAAGCCAAAATCGCCGTAGGTTGGCAAGCAGAGCACATACGGCACGATGCGATTCTTGGTGTTTTTGTGGATTCGGACGAAACATTCTGGGTCATTGTCTTCGACCCATTTGAGAATTGAAAGCACATTTTCGCGGAAACCAGTGAGACGCGGTACACAATGGAAGAATTCTCGCGTAAAAATGGGGAATTGATTTCCTTGACGGCCACAGGTCATTTTTGCCATTTGGCGCACCGTTTGGTATTCAATCATAATGTCGCCCGTGCTGATTTCGATTGCTTCTGGCTGAGCGGTCATTTTGTCTTCGAGGGAACTGCCGATTTGACGGGCTTCTTCAAATTCTTTGAGGTAGCCTGCAAGTTCTTTGTCATTTTTTTGCAACGCACGGAGTTTTTCTTGAATTTCGACAAAAAGATGCCGTTGTGCTTCGGTATAGGGCTGTTTATGCGGTTCAAGGCTTATCATGGGAGCGTGCTCACAAAGGGAATCGATTCGATTTTTGAGTTCCATTTCGAGCATCTGCCGTTCTGACTCTTTTGAATTGAGAAGGCTTTCCGCATTCTGCAATTTGCCGTCGTTTTTGTTTTTGAGCTGCTGGATGCGCTGGGCATCTGCACTGGGATCATTTTTGCGTGGTGTTCTGGCTTCGTCCGTTGCTGAAAGCGTGAGCCTGCCCGTTGCAATTTCTTTGAACCATTCGTCCATGTAATAAATGGGCTCACCCGTTGTATTTTTTAAAATGACAGTAGAAAAGAGTTGTTTTTGCTCTGGAGTGAAAAGGGAAGGCAGTACAACGCCGAACCGAAGCAGCATTTGCTTTGGATGCGCAAGATTTTTATCTGCTGCCTTTTGGCACATGACCCGAATAAGTTCCCACCAAGATGTGACAATTTGCTGGCGATACACAGTGCGGTCTTTGGGATCCTGACAGGTGAGATATTTTGAAAGGATTTTGTGGACACGCTGAGCCTGCTCGCCTTCGCCACCAAGAGCCGTTTTATAGTAAGAAGGATCATCAAAATAGTGATTTGACTCATCTTCGTAGAATTTTGTGACTTCTTTAAAACCTGTCTGTGACAAATCGACTTTATGAACGGCAGAAGATTCTGAATCTTCGATTTTTTTAACTGGAGCTTCAGAAATTTCTTTAAAAGAAGGTAAGTCGCTCGGACCAGAATCAGCCTGTGTTTCTGCAAGCAAGGCTGCTATGGTGGGGTCTAAATCCATGTCAGTCATCTATAATTAAACCTCGAAATTAGTCAAAATTCTTTTCTAGTATAACACAAGTTCATTTTTTTTTCATCATATTTTTTTAGATATAGGGTTTTTTTTGAATTTGTGGCGGGAGTGGGGGGATGCTTTGTCTATAAACTACAAAAATTTAGAAATATGTGTTATAATCTTCTCATAGTTTTTTCTTATGAGAAGATAGTTATGAGTGATTTTGCATTTTTACAATCCCATCGACCAGAACCATTTGTTAATTCTGAACCGCCTAAAAAGGAAATTGAAGAGCAAAAAGACAGAGCCAAGCTTACAGAAGCACAGACGCGTGCAATTATTGATGAGCAGCTTAGAAAAGTTGGTTGGGAAGCTGATACCGTAAATCTTAGATATTCAAAAGGAAGTAGACCTCAAAAAGGAAAGAAAATTGCTATTGCAGAATGGCCAATGAAACCAACAAAAACTGCTGATGATAGAGCTGATTATGCTTTATTTGTAGATGAACAGTTAATTGGAATTATAGAAGCAAAACCGTATGAAAAGAGCGTTTATGCAATTATTGATAACCAATGCCATGACTATGCAAGAAATGTAAAAGATGAAGATGAAAAATATTGCATGGGTAAATGGCAGAATTATAAGGTGCCTTTTGTTTTTGCTACTAATGGGCGACCATATCTCAAACAGATTGAAACTGAATCTGGAATATGGTTCCAGGATTTAAGAAAAGATTCTAATATTCCGCTTGCTTTGCACGGCTGGTACAGTCCTGAAGATTTACTTGCAAAATACAAGCAGAATGTTGATGAAGCAGACCAGAAACTTGAAAATTTGCCATATGATTTTTTACGCGACCCCGACGGATTAAACTTCCGCTATTATCAGCTTGAAGCGGTAGAAGCCGTTGAAAAAGCTGTAATCAATGGACAATTTAAAATTCTTCTTGCAATGGCAACAGGAACTGGAAAGACGCGAACTATTCTTGGAATGATTTATCGTTTTTTGAAAACAAATCGTTTCAGAAGAATCTTATTTTTAGTTGACCGCACTGCATTGGGAAAACAGGCACAAGATGTTTTTAATGATATAAAACTAGAAAATTTGCAGCCCCTTAACAAAATCTATAATATTAATACTCTTGATGATATAGACTTAGCTTCTGAAACAAGAATCCAGGTTGCAACAGTTCAGGGAATGATTGCCCGAATAATGAGTGATGATAAAGAACGCATTCCTTCACCTGGAAACTTCGATTGTATTATTATTGATGAAGCTCACCGCGGATATACCCTTGACCGTGAACTTTCTGAAGCAGAACTTTTATATCGTGATCAGAACGATTTTATCAGCAAGTATAAGAATGTCATTGAATATTTTGATGCAGTCAGAATCGGTCTTACTGCAACCCCGGCATTGCACACAACCCAGATTTTTGGAAATGCCGTTTATACTTATTCTTACCGCGAAGCTGTAATCGACGGTTATCTTGTTGATTACGATGCACCTCATATCATAAAAACTGAATTGAATCAGCATGGCATACATCACAAAAAAGGTGAAACGCTTGCAAAATATAATCCGGTTACAAAAGAGCTTTTGAATCCGGAAGAACTTGAAGATGAAGTAAATTTTGATGTTGAAGAATTCAATAAAAATGTACTTACACCTTCGTTTAATAAAGTGGTGCTTACCGAACTTTCAAAATATATTGATCCAGAAAGCGAAGAAAAAGCTGTAATTTTTGCCGTTAATGACAGACACGCTGATGAAATTGTAAAACAGCTCCGTGATATTTATTCAGAGCAGGATGTCCCTTCTGCGGCAATTGAAAAAATTACTTGTGCAATTGGCGACAGAGGTCGTGTTCAGGATGCAATCAAGCGATTCAAGAATGAGCATTACCCGACAATCGCTGTTACTGTAGATTTGCTTTCAACTGGTATTGATGTTCCCGAAATCACAAAGATTGTTTTTATGCGCCGCATAAAATCTCGTATTCTTTATGAACAGATGCTTGGCCGTGCAACTCGTCTATGTCCAAAGATTGGCAAAACACATTTTGATATTTTTGATGCAGTCGGTTTGTATTCTTATCTTGATGAGTTCTCTTCGATGAAGCCCGTTGTTTCAAATCCATCAGTTTCATTCGATGAATTATTTGCAGACTATGCAAAAGTGAAAGATGAAGAACATATAAAGTTTATTAATGAACAGATAATCGCAAAGTTCCAGCGTGTAAAACGACACATGGATGAATCTCAAATTAATTACTTTAAGGTGATGTCTCATTATGATTCTTTAGAAGAATTTATTTCTAAGGTACGACAGGCAAAATCTGTTTCAGAAGAAAACTGTAAACTCCTGCTTTTAAGAGCAAGAGAAGCCTTTGGTGCTTTTAACTTACAGAAATCGACTACCCGATATGTTTTTGTAAGCGATAAGACTGATGAAATTCAAGAGATTGCAAGAGGTTTTGGAAAAGGACAGGAGCCTAAAGACTATATTGAAAGCTTTGCCTCTTATCTAAAAGAAAACAGAAACAAAATTGAAGCACTAGAAATTGTCTGCACGCGCCCGTCTGATTTAACACTTTTTGATTTACGAAAACTCAGCATAACGCTTGATGCAAATGGTTACAACGCAATTCAGTTGAATACTGCCATTCAGAAACTGACGAATGAAGAATGTGCCGCAGACATTATTACATTAGTCCGTCGATATGCTATAGGTTCGCCATTAATTTCTCACGAAGAGCGTATTCATAACGCAATTAAAAAACTTAATAAAGCACATGATTTTACAGCTGGTGAAAAGAAATGGATTGACCGAATTGAAAAGTATCTGATCAATGAATCTGTTCTGAATGTTCAAACTTTTGATGAATATATGGCCTGGAGAAATCAAGGTGGTTTCATAAAGGTAAATAAAATATTTAATAATCAGTTAACTTCTATCATTAGAGAATTAAACACATATCTCTATGAAGATAAAGCTGCATAATTTTGGAGTAACTTAAAAATGACAAATCAGGAAATCGTAAGCAAACTTTGGAATCTTTGTAATATTTTGCGTGATGATGGAATTACATATCATCAGTATGTTACAGAATTAACATACATCCTATTCTTAAAAATGGCAAAAGAAACTAAAACAGAAGATTCTATTCCAGAAGCATATCGCTGGGACAAACTCACTGCCCATAGTGGAATTGAACTTAAAAAGTTTTACAAAGAATTATTAACATATCTTGGAGAAAATACAAAAGGCCGTGTAAGAGAGATTTATCAAGGCTCAAGTTCAAATATTGATGAACCAAAGAATCTTGAAAAAATAATTAAGTCTATTGATGAACTTGACTGGTACTCTGCAAAAGAAGAAGGACTTGGAAATCTTTATGAAGGTTTGCTCGAAAAGAATGCTAACGAAAAGAAAAGCGGTGCAGGACAATATTTTACTCCACGTGTTTTGATTGATGTAATGACGAGATTAACAGCACCTCAGGTTGGTGAACGCTGTAATGACCCTGCATGTGGTACATTCGGATTTATGATTAGTGCCGATAACTACGTAAAAAGTATTTCTGATGATTATTGCGATCTTAATGAAAAACAGGCAACATTCCAGGTAAAGGAAGCTTTTACTGGCGGCGAACTTGTTCACGAAACACATCGTTTAGCACTTATGAATGCAATGCTTCATAACATTGAAGGAAAAATTGTTCTTGGTGATACTTTAAGTGAAAGTGGCAAAGCCATGACAGGCTATGATGTAGTTTTGACTAATCCACCATTTGGAACAAAGAAAGGCGGTGAACGCGCAACCCGTGATGACTTTACATATACAACAAGCAACAAGCAGCTGAACTTTTTGCAGCACATCTACCGATCTCTTAGAACAACAGGCAAAGCAAGAGCCGCAGTTGTTCTTCCTGATAATGTTCTTTTTGAAGATAATGCCGGACAGAAAATCAGACAGGACTTAATGAACAAATGTAATCTTCATACAATTCTTCGTTTACCTACAGGTATTTTCTATGCACAGGGCGTAAAGACAAATGTACTCTTCTTCACCCGTGGTAAGACAGATGAAAATAATACAAAAGAAGTTTGGGTTTACGATTTACGGAGCAATATGCGCTCGTTCGGGAAAACGAATCCGCTAAAAGCAGAAGACTTTAAAGAGTTTGAAGAACTTTATTGCGCAGGACATTTTGAAGACCGCAAAGAAACATGGTCTGAAGAAAATCCAAATGGACGCTGGAAGAAATACACAATTGAAGAAATTCTTAAAGATGAAAAAACATCACTCGACCTAAAATGGATTAAAGATGATTCTGACAATCTTGATGGCGTTACACTTGCCGAATTAATAAAAACTATTGAAGAAAAGAGTACAAATATCTCTAAAGCTGTAACAGAATTAAAAGGTCTTGTAAGCTCTATTAATGAAGATGAAGAGGTTGCAGAATAATGAATACAAAACAGCTTAAAGCCAAAGTTCTAGACCTTGCCATTCATGGTAAATTATTGTCCCCAGAAACAATTGCTGAATTGAAAAAGTCACCAGACTACGAAACAGCAGATGTTTTACTAGAGAAAATTCGCAAAGAAAAAGAAGAAAAGATTGCAAAAGGTGAATTAAAGCGAGAGAAAAAAGACAGTTATATTTTTGTTGGTGATGATAAGCGGCACTATGAGAAGTTCGCGGATGGAACTGTAAAAGATATCGAAGATGAGATTCCGTTTGATGTGCCAGAGGGATGGGCGTGGGCCTCTCTTTCAGAAATTGCTAATCTTTATACTGGAAATAGTATTAATGAAAATGACAAGGCAAATAAGTATTCAAATCTAAAAGAAGGTTTATTTTATATTGCTACAAAAGATATCGACTTTGAAGGTAAGGTTAATTACAACAACGGCATAAGAATTCCTTTATCAGAATCCAAATTTAAGATTGCACCTGCAGAATCAACTTTACTTTGTATAGAAGGTGGAAGCGCTGGACGTAAAATTGGATTTATAGATCAGGATGTCTGTTTTGTAAATAAACTATGCTGTTTCCATTCAGATCAATTAAGTAATCTTTATTTATTTTATTATCTTCAAAGTAGAACTTTTATTGATTTATTTAACTCAAATAAAAGTGGTCTTATAGGTGGTGTTAGTTTAAATTTATTAAAAAGCATTTTTATACCTGTAGCTCCGGCAATTGAACAAGATTTAATATCACAGACAATTGCAACATATTTAGAAAAAATAACATCCTTAAATAAAGACAAAGAAACTCTTGAGCTTACAATAAAGAAAGCTAAATCAAAAATACTAGATTTAGCAATACACGGTAAACTCGTTCCTCAAGATGCTAATGATGAACCTGCATCTATTCTTCTTGAAAAACTTCGAGCAGAAAAAGAAGAAAAGATTGCAAAAGGCGAACTGAAACGAGATAAAAACGATTCCTACATTTATAAGGGTTCTGATAATTGTTATTATCAAAGATTTGCAGATGGACATGAGGAAGATATTTCTGAAGAAATTCCTTGTGAACTACCTGAATCTTGGGCTTGGTGTAGAATTAAAGATATATGCACAATAAATCCAAAAAACAAGTTGGATGATAATTTAGAGGTTTCTTTTATACCTATGACTTTAATTGAGGCAGGATACGCAAATAATCATGGACAAGAAACAAGAGTTTGGAAAAAGATAAAAACTGGTTTTACTCATTTTGCAGAAAATGATTTAGCAATTGCAAAGATATCTCCATGCTTTGAAAATAAAAAATCAGTTATTTTGAAAAATCTTAAGAATGGCTATGGAGCTGGTACTACAGAATTATATATTCTAAGAGCTTGTTCTGTTGTTTTACCAGAATATCTCTTTTGGATTGCAAAAACAGATTCTTTTATAAATGAAGGTGTTGGGAATTTTTCTGGTGTAGTTGGACAACAGCGACTCGCAAGAGAAATAGTCGAAAATTACTATATTCCTTTACCACCTATTAAAGAACAAAAAAGAATTGTAGATAAAATATTAGCTGTATTTGAAAAATTAGATTGTATAGCAAATAATATTGAATAAACTGTAAGCAGCACCAAAAAGTGCTGCTTTCGTTTTTACCAAGTCACAATTGTATCAACAAGTTCCTGTTGTTCGCTTGCAGTTCTACGTAAATAAATGCGAGTAGTTTCAATACTTTCATGTCCCATTAAATCCGCCAGTAATGCAATATCATTGAACTTTTCAAGAAAGTTTTTTGCATAACGATGCCGGAATGAATGAGGATAAACAACCTTTTCACTAATTCCATATTTCTTTGCATAGTTTTTTAGTTGTTGCGCAATTCCACGAGTAGTAATTCCAATACCATTAACTTAAGCACTATTTAAATTTTCTATTTTCCTGTAGAATTCCATAAGGGTGGAAAAATATGGGAAATGTAGAAAATGTAAATATGATCAAAGAGGCTTTAACTGAAGCGATAAACGAAGTCTGTAAAGAAAAAGAAAAGTACAGCATAGTAGAAAATGCCTTTATCAGAAACAGAGAATTACCTCTTCCAAAACTGATAGAAGATATTCTTCTGTTCGAAAACAAATCAATTGAAAAAAGTCTTTTGGGAAATCATCAGTTTTCCAAGGCAACTCCCACTGCAGCTGCT
>JAFUDX010000009.1 GCA_017464425.1 Treponema sp. | reverse complement strand
GCTGTCTCTTCCGGTCCCCTCACTTGTCTGCCTTTCCGCTCAAAGAACGTGCCCGCCTCGCCGTGCGCGGCGGGTGAGAAATAACTTACCACACCATCCGCTTTCTGTCAACACCTTCCCCTCTTTTTTTTCACTTTTTTTCACTTTTTTTCACTTTTTTTCACTTTTTTTCACTTTTTTTCACTTTTTTTTTGTTTTTTTTATTTACGACTAGTCTATTCTTCCAAAATCGACCAAAAAAGCTGCATCGCGTTGATTCCGTTGATTTCTGCAGCAGAAGAATACATTTTAAGGATGTTGTCACGGCCGCTCGTAAGCTGCTTGCTTGTGATTCCATATTTGACAGAGCTATCCGCCTCAATGAAGGCACTCAAATGATCTGCAAGGCGCACAAGTCTGCCGTCCACAGGCGAGTAAATATCTGAATTATAATTTTCGTTCAGTTCTTCCCATGAAACCGTCTGTGCCGTTTTAGAGCCATCCAACTGGTCAACAAGAATGCGGTTTTGAAATTCATCATTCGTAAAATAAAGGATTTCATCGACATAGGAAGCATCCATGAGCGGAACGAGTTCTGCATGCACGATTTCATCCTCAATCTGCTTGACGATGCCCGGAAGTTCGTTCGTTGCCTGCTTGACTGGGGAAATAATGTCACGCGTCACACTTTCTGGTAAATCATGGAAGAGCGCACTAAAAAAATCATTGAACAAGCGTTTTTTGCACGGTATTTCGCCCGTCGCACGGAGCAAAAGAAGCGTTGTAACCGCAACAAAAAAGCAGTGACCGAGCACGCTCGTCTGTGGAATGCGGGGTGTTTGATTCCATCGAGTCTGAAAACGAAGCTGCTCTATCTTCATAATGAATTGGAATGCTTGCTCACGATTTAAAAGCAACTGTACGCCCTTCAAATCAGAATATTTTTTAAGATTCTCGCTCAGTTCATCATGAATTTTGTGCGTTCGCTCCATTTCGTTCACGGGCATAATCATTTCAAGTTCTCGAAGTGAAGAAAATTTATGCGCAGCCTCAAGCACGCGCTCAGTGAGAGAAAAATCCGTGCGCGTCACATCAGCATCAAGTTCAAGATAGTTCGCAAATTTTTTAAGCAAATCTGTATCGGCAATAATTTTTTCGTATTTTGAATAAACCCATTCGTTCAGTTTTTTGTATTCAGCAGGATATTTTTCACGAATCATTTGCTGAACGGGAGATTTTATATCACAAAGCGTAATTTTTTTGAGTAAGTCGAACAACGAGGCATAAATCATCGTTTCCCAATCGATTTCATGATCTTCTCGTTCTTCATATTTTCCAATTATGTAGGCACATGCCATTTTTTCGGCGGCTTTGTCCATTTCGACCAAATCAAACGGCCGCACCAAATCATTCCACCGCTGAATAGAAAAACCTTCAAAAATTTTGAGAATCAGTTTTTTGTCTAAAGGAACTGACATTATTTTGCGATTCCTTTCTTTTGGTCTGTCTCGACTTTTTGCTTCCAAACACCAGCTTTTTTCTTGATTTCTTCGGCGTTTTCTGAATCCCCAAGCGCAATCGCAACACGACGCCCGCCTGAAAGAAACTGAATCGCCATACGCATATCATCGATTCGGTGCGTAGAAAGCTCATAGCGGTCACGGTAAGCCGTAGCCGACTGATCGTAGAGTTTACGAATCAAGCGGATATACAACACGGAATTGTCATAATTAGGAGAATTCGGATCAAAATAGTCTTTTGCGGCTTGTTTCAAATCCAGAAGATTTTTTGCGACCGTTGCAAAACGCCCTTGCAACTCAACGAAAGATTCTTTCCACTTTGAATTTTCGCCAAATGCTTCGATAAGAATATCAATACAGAGTCCTAACTTTCTGACCAAGTAAAATCGCTTTTCGAGAGAAAAATTCGCAACAGAGGCAAGGCGTTCTTCCATATCAGACTGCAGCACATCGACCGTATTAGAAACGACTTCTTCAAGGTAAATAATCGCCTTGTAAAGCATTTTTCGCGCATTGTTCAAGGCTTCATTGTCTTTCGTGTTGACCAATTCGACGGTGAGCGCATTGATTTGAATGTAATAAGTCGCGACGCCAATCATTTCATCGCACAAATCAATTTTCTTATAAGCAACTTGATCTGGTGCGGAATTAATTGTGGAAAGCGCAGCCTTTTCCCTATCCAAAGCCTCGCTAATCATTGTTTTGTACGGCTCACACTTGATTTCGCAAAGCTCGCGATTTTCAGTCATTACTCTTGCCATTAGTTTTCCCCTCCAAACTTAGACAGCATTGAGCGAGCGTGTTCCAAAGATTCGCTGCTGGCAGAATCCCCAGAAAGCATTCGCGCGATTTCAGAAACACGCTCTTCGCCAGAAATTTCCCGCACATGAGTTTGGGTCATGCCCCCACTCACGCCTTTTTCTATCTTAATCTGATTATCGGCATAAACGGCGATACTCGCAAGGTGTGTAATGCACAAAACCTGCCGATTTTTTGCCAATTTTTTGAGATGGCTGCCGATTGAAACCGCAACTTCTCCGCCAATTCCCGTGTCGATTTCATCAAAAATCATCGTGCCCACGGTTGACTCGCCCGATTCGTCCGCCTGGCACAGAATCGTTTTAAGCGAAAGCATAACGCGGCTGAGTTCACCGCCCGAAGCGATTTTTGCAAGCGGCTGCAACGGCTGACCTGGGTTAGCGCTGATTAGGAATTCGATGTCGTCGATTCCGTACGGACCGCATTTTTGCGTGATTTCATTGCCCTGTTTTTCAGCGACATGCACGCTAAAGCGAGTGCCATTCATACCGAGCGTTGAAAGAATCTGCACCACGCCCGCCGACATTTTTTGCGCGGCGACTTTTCTAGCATCAGAAATCTTTTTTGCCTCGATGTACACTTTTTTGCCAAGTTCAGCGATTTCTTTTTCAAGGTTTTCTTTTTTGTTTGATGAGCCGTCTAATTCTTCGAGCCTAGCCTGAGCCTTTTCTAAATATGAAATAACTTCTGCAATCGGAGCGTTCACCGATGAGGCATACTTTTTTTTGAGATTGTAAATAAGCGTCTGCCGCTCCTGCACTTCGCGAAGACGGTCTGGGTCAAACACGAGCGAAGAAGCGTAAGATTTATATTCTTCAGAAATATCCGAAAGCTCATAAAAAGCACTGTCGAGCCGTTCGGTAAGTTTTTGGAGAGATTTATCGGAAGCAGAAGCCGAATCTGCAAAAACCCGCGCCTTTTTGAGAAGAGAAACAACCGCCCCGCCCTCGCCATCGGAAAGAGCAGAATTAATCGCTTCGACATCAGAAAAAAGTTTTTCAAAGGAAGAAAGTTTTGTTTCCTCTTCATCGAGTTCCGTGTCTTCGTTTGGCTTTAGTTTTGCCTCGCTGATTTCTTTTACGGCAAAGGTGAGGAAGTCGATTTTTTGCGCTTTGTCGCGGTCGTCACTGTTCATTTCGTCCAAGATTTTTCGCTTTGAAACCAATTCTGAATAGAGCGAAGTGAATTCCGCCACTTTTTCAGTAAGGCCTGCGTACGAATCCAAGAATTTTCGGTGTTCGCTCACCTTCATAAGCGACTGATGCTCGTGCTGTCCGTGAATATCGATTAAAAATGAACTGAATTCGGCTAAATCGGCTCGTGTAACAGGCGTGCTTCCAATCCATGCACCCGATTTTCCGTTTTCACGAATCACACGGCGCAAAAGCACGCGGTTATCTTCGGCTTCGATACCGTGCAGACTGAGCCATTCAAAAGCCGTAAGTGGCTCATCATCATCTTTTAGCTCACGAAGAGAAGAAGGAGCGTTTCCAAGATAAAATGTGCCTGAAACGCTCGACTCATGCGCACCACTACGAATCTGCTCTACGCCAGCCTTACCGCCAAGCAAAAAGGTGAGCGCACCGATTAAAAGAGACTTTCCGGCACCCGTCTCTCCAGATAAAACGGTAAAACCACTTCCAAATTCGACACTCGCACTATCGATGAGGGCAAAATCTTTAATTGACAAATCCTCAAGCATGTTGCGGACCTCCCGACCAATTTAATTTTGAGCGAAGTGCGTTGTAGAATTTTTCTTTTGTGCAGCCAATCAATTTGGCTTTATGTTCAATTTGTTTGATTTTTATGATGTCGCCGACATGCAAATCAACGGGAATCTGACCGTCAACGCTGATAACCACATCGGAAATGCGGGAAGGCAGAATTTCGATTTCAAGCTGACCTTCAGGACTTAAAACAAGCGGTCGGCTCGAAAGAGAAAATGCGTTCATGAGCGTTAAGACCATTGCGTCTAGCCCCGGGTCAATAATCGGGCCGCCTGCGCTTGCAGAATAGGCGGTAGAGCCAGTCGCCGTGGAAATGATGATTCCGTCTGCCTTGATTTCACCAAGCGACACTTTGTCGTAGCGGACATTGAATGAAATAGTGTGCGCCGCCGTTTTTCCGCAAATGACGACATCGTTTAAACCCGTTGCCGTAAGCCGTCGCTGACCGCCACGAATCAAATCCGCACGGAGCATACCGCGCTCATCGATAACGGCATTTCCCGAAAGAAAATCATCGAGTTCCTTTTTCCATTCGTCACGCTGAACGCTCGCAATAAAACCGAACGAGCCAAAATTCACGGGGAAAATGGGGATTCCAAGCGGAGCGCACCCACGAGCCGCAAAAAGAACCGTGCCGTCACCGCCCATCGTAATCACAAAATCGTAGCCGTAAAACGGATACTGCTCAGAAAAGCCATTGAACACGAAAATATCAGCCTGAATCTGTAGTTTTTTGAGATAGGCTTGAATTTCTGAGCCGAGAGCTTTTGACTCTTCTTTAAAACTATTGACTACAATGAGCGACTTTTTTACTTCCATATTTTACAAAACTTACGGCAAAGTCCCCAAAACTTTTGCGATTTTTGTTGCTGACTCCGAACCCAAACGCGGGTAAAGCGGAAAAAGCACGCACCGCAAATAAAGCGACTTCGCATGAATATATTTTGACTGCTCTTCTTCTTCAAGGAAAGCAATCACTGATTTTTCGTACGCCTGACGAATAGCAATATCTTTTCGCCCTGCATATTGTTTGGCATCTTTAAAGCTTCCGTTCAGCACGACAGGAAACGACCAAATGGTCGAGCCGTCGCCACCTTCGCGCACGAATGTTTTATTTTTGCCACTTGCAAGCGATTTTTGAAAGATGGCAAACATTGCCTTTCGCGACTGCTCATTACGGACAAATTCTTTAAGCTGAATGTAGCCCAGAGCACTGTTCATATCGCCCAAAATATCAGTTTCGGGGGCAACATCAGTATATTTTTTGAGGACAATCCATTCTCGCCTTTTGGGTGCAATCAAAACCGCCCCGCCACCAGCCGTAACTGTATCTTCAGACTCAAGGCCAAGAATTGAAAAAAGTCCTACCATGCCAGCCTGAACGCCCGCACTTTTTTTATCTTGCTGATTTTGCTCAGACGGCTCGGCTTCTTCAGACTCGGAAAGAAGAGGATAGACTGCTCCAACAGAGTGGGAAATATCTTCAATGACAGGAATGCCTAAATCCAAAATTTTTTGAATATTGGGCAAGATTCCCATTGTTTCACTTAAAAGCAAGAGTCTCCCGCCGTTTTTGATTCCTTCTTGAATAATCTCAGGCGTAACAAGCCCCGTGTTTTCGTCAACATCAAGAACAAGTGGCTTAAATCCCAAATTTGCAACGGCAGTGTAGTGCCATGACGGTGCAAGAGCCGAAATCATGACAGAAGTGGCGGGTTGCAAGTCCAACGCTTTTACCACATACGAAAAGGCAATCGCTGGACTTCGGAACGCAACAGCACCGTCACAACCAGTAAATTCTTTGACTGTCTGAATGAATTTTGCGTTCAACTCGCCTGGTCCTAATTTTTCATCAACCATGCATGTTAAGACCGCATCCATTTCCTTTCTGCGAATAGTAGAACTGAAAGTCTGAATCATGGGTTACTCTTCTTCGCCCTCTTCGCTCAAATCGCCCGGATCAAGAATTTTTTGAAGTTCCTTTGCATTGAACAAGCGGCGCATGTCGAGCATGATGAGATATTTATCGTCCTGTCGGATAACGCCATGAATATATTCAGTGCCGATTCCAGAAATCATCTGCGGCGGATCTTTGATGTCTGCCGTGTCAATCGGAACAACGCGGGCGATTCGGTCAATGATAATGCCGATGCGGTTGTTTTCGATATTCAAAATGATGAAGCCGCCTTCAAATTCCTCGTCTTCTTCAGATACAGCGAGTTTTTGAATCTGAAATCGTTTATGAAGGTTGATTACCGGAATAATCTCGCTTCGAAGATTGAAAATTCCTTCGACATAGAACGGAGCGTTAGGAATCGGACGCACTTTTGTGACTTTTACGATTTCCTTTACATCCATGATGTCCACACCATAGATTTCTCCGCCAAGCTGGAATGTAACCAACTGAATCTGAGTGTTTTCTGCCATATATCCTCCGAGATTTACTCACCCAATAATTTTTTTGCTTCCAAAAACTCTGAAATGCCCGTTGCGACCTTTTTTGCCTCGCGCATTGCAAGAACGACCGTTGCAGGCTTGTGAACGACATCACCACCCGCGAACACGCCGCGTTTTGTCGTCATACCGTAGGGCTTCTGTTTTGTAACGACGAATCCGCCTTCGTCAGCATCGATTCCCTCAGTAGTGCTGATAATTCGTGCCGCCGGACGAGAGCCGATTGCAATCAAGATTTTGTTTGCAGGCAACACAACTTCGCCGTTTGGTGTTTGGCATTTAAGCCCTGTGACCACGCCATTTTCGCCGACATATTCAAGCGGAGCATGCTCCCATTTGAAGTCAACGCCGTCCGAAATCGCGCCGTCGTACTCGGCTTTTGCCGCGCGCATGAATTCGACTGTTTTGCGGTATGCGACCGTGACTTTTTTTGCCTTCATGCGGACTGCCGTGCGGCATGCGTCCATCGCGACATTACCCGCACCGATAACGATAACTTCATCTCCCTCGTCGATAGGCACTTCGCTCTTTTCGACATTGCCGTCCTGATAGAGGCGAACCATGCGCAACAAATAATTTGACTGAATGATGCCTTTGAGTTCTTTACCCGGAATGTCCAAATCTTTTGAAAGAGCCGTACCCGTTCCGATAAAGACTGCATCGAATCCGTTTTTGAAGAGGTCGTCAAGCGTTAAATCAACACCTACCATTGTATTTGTGACGAACTGAACGCCCAAGTCTGCGATTTTTTTGGTAGTGTTTCGGACAACATCTTTTGGAAGGCGGAATTCTGGAATTCCATAGAGAAGAACACCGCCCGGCTCACTTTCGCCCTCGTACACAACGACTTCATAACCCTTTCGAGCTAAATCGCCCGCAACGGTGAGACCGGCAGGACCTGAACCGATGACGGCAACTTTTCCGCCGATTTTTTCAATCTTTTTTTCGCGGTTAAGATTAAGTTCGTTGTCAAAATCAGCAATAAAGCGTTCAATCATGCCGATTTTGATTCCCTTGCCTGCTTTTGCAAGAACACAATGACCTTCACACTGATTTTCATGAGGACAAACACGGCCACAAATGGCTGGAAGATTGCTTCGCTGAGCGATGATGCTCGCCGCCTCACCAAAGTTTCCTAAAGAAACCGCATGGTTAAACGCAGGAATGTCGTTTTCGATTGGACAGCCCGTGCGACACAAAGGTTTGGGACAATTCAAACAACGGCGTGCTTCGGCGATTGCCTCTTTGGTTGTATATCCTTTAATCTCTTCTTCCATATTTAGACCTCATTTTGAAAGTTTGCCAGTCTTTACAGTATAACGATAGATTGATGAAAATGCAAATAAATTTAATCTACGATAAACAAAGTTATGGAAAAAACATGCTCAATCCCCAGTTTTTTTAATTCACGGGCACAAGACTCAATCGTGGAGCCAGTCGTAAGCACATCATCGGCAAGGACAACCGCCTTTGGCAGCATCATCTCCCCTGACTGAGTTTTTGGCAGAATTTTCTTGATTTTCTTTTCATTTTTTACCCTGTACGACGAGCCAATTCCTTCAAGGCGTTGCACACGGTCAAGTTTTTTCTGCTGCACATGGGAAAGCCGTTCAAGAAGGCGAAGAATCCGCACATTCCAGCCTTTTTCAAGATAATAGCACAGTTCTTCAATCTGATCCCATCCTTTTTCACGGATTTTTCCTACACGAGGCGGAACAGGCACAACGGACAAGTTTGCGCCGTATTCTTCTTCAAGGGATTTTAGTTTTTTATAAAAAAGTGAAGCAAAATACGGCGAAAGCGTGCGCTTATCTTCAAGTTTCCAAGCGAACAACAAAGATTTTTTCCACAACTGATAGCTATGAAGCGAAAACGCCTTGTCCACGCTTCGGAGCGCAGGATTTTCTTTGCATTGCGAGCATACGCCGATTTCACTCACAAGCGGTCTGCCGCATATCGAACAAACCTTTTTAAAGCCAATTTGCCAGATATGGGGCATGCAAGAGGCACAGAGCGGTACACGAAGCGTGCGTTTTGAGCAGCAGAGGCACTTTTCCCCGCCAAGCAAAAGGGAGACAATGCTCTGAACAAGCGAAACGAAAAAAATCCAAAGCGCAAACAGGCGATTTTTAAAAGAAAACTCATTCCATTTCATCACCCTATATATAGCAACAAATTTTCAAGTTTCGGCAACGCAAATGAAAAAAAAGATAAAAAAAAGCACCGCGAAGTGCGATGCTTACAAGGTCGGGTAGACTGGATTCGAACCAGCGACCCCTACGTCCCGAACGTAGTGCGCTACCAGCTGCGCTACTACCCGATTGAAAAAGAAAATCCCGCTCGTTTTAAGCGGGATTCTTGACGGGAGCGAAGGGGCTCGAACCCTCGATCTCCGGCGTGACAGGCCAGCGCGATAACCAGCTTCGCTACGCCCCCGTGATGTTTGATATATTATCAGAAACTTCGTATTTGTGTCAATAGAATTTTTTATTTTTTTTTGAAAAAAGTTTTTATCCACGCGGAGCTTTTGCAGGGTCGATTGGCTGACCGTTTTGGAACACCATGAGTGAAATCTGCGACTTTCCCGTGTAGGTGTCGATTCCTGCCGTACCGATTTCCGAACTGTAATTGATGTAGTCGCCTTTTGACACATCGATTGAACCAAGCCCTGTATACGCATAGATGTGCCCGGTTTTGCTTTGAATGAAAACGACATTTCCAAATCCGCGGTACGAGCCAGAGAACATGACTGTTCCCGCACGAATCGCCTTCACTTCCTCGTCTTTTTTTGCCGCCATGCTCACGCCACCGACTTTTCCGTTGATGTAGACGATGTTTTCAGTCTTGACCGGCCACACAAGCGAAGAATCTGCTTTTTTGCTTGAATAATTGCGCGGATTTTCCAGTTCAGGTACTTTCTGATTCGTATTTGTGACAGAAGTTCCCGTGCTTTTTGATGACGAAGATGCTGTCGTTTTTGAACTTGCAACGGCAGAAGAGCTTGCCGAAGCAGATTTTGCGGAAGGAACCGTAAGTTTTTGTCCGACTTTGAGAGGGGCATCACTTCCAACACCGTTCAATTTTTGTAAGTCAGCGACCGAAATCCCATATTTTTTTGAAATTCCGAACCATGTCTCACCTTTTTGCACGGTATATGTTCCGTCCGATGATGCCGTGTTTGTCTGAGAAGCCGAATTTGAAGTCTGTGCAGAAGCCGATGATTGTGATGATGACTTTGCGTTTGCAGAATCAGATGAAGAAGCTGATGCCGCTGATTTTGTGACGGATGCGCCCTGTGCACTTTGACCTTGAGATGCAGCTGCGTCAGGAATTTTAATTTTCTGGCCGACCTTGATTGCATTGTCTGACATTCCATTTGCTTCTTGAATCGCATTCACTGAAATGCCATATGTTCTGCTGATTGAATACAATGTCTCACCTTTCTGAACTTCATGAACGCTATCAGAATACAGATGAGAAACAGCCGAAAAAATCAAACATAAAAAGACGACTTTAAAAAAGGAACATTTCATATCTTACAGATTTTCGGCAGAAGTGTTTAATAATCTTAACAGAAAAAGAAAAAAACGGATGGCATGCAAGACACCATCCGTTTTTCTGATTTTATTTCAAAACCGCAAGAATCTCGTTTTCGGGAACTTCCGTAATCACCGTTTCGCCGACATTCGACTGCAAGATGAATCGCACTTTGTCGCTCGAATTTTTCTTGTCTTTTTTCATCGCGTTCAAAAGGATTCTCGCAATTTCTTCTTCGTCGCTGCATTTTTCTTTCATAGCGGGGTGAATCGCGTTCGTTTCCCAGCCGAATGAGGCGAGACATTTTTTCACTCGTTCGCAATAATCCTTTGTACAAAGACCGAGCCGCTGGCTCAAATCCGCCGCGCGAGCCATGCCCCAGGCAACTCCGTCGCCGTGCGTCACCACGCCAAGCCCCGCCATGCTTTCAAGCGCGTGTCCGAAAGTATGACCCAAATTCAGCTGCATTCGGATATTTTTTTCGGTCAAATCCTGCTCAACGACGCTCGCCTTTGCGTTCACGCAGATTCTGATTGCCTCTGAGACGAGCGGATTTTTTCGGTCTTGCAAGATTTCGGGGAATCTTTCGAGTTTTTCAAACAATTCAGGCGAATAGAGGAGCGCGGTTTTGACGACTTCCGCCATGCCGCTTTTGTATTCGTGTTGGGGAAGGCTTTCGATAAAGCGCGGGCAGATGTGGATTTTCTGCGCGGGGAAGAATGAGCCAATCATATTTTTGTACGAATCAAAATCACAGCCCGTTTTTCCGCCCACCGCCGCGTCAACCATGCTCAAAAGCGTGGTGGGAACAAGCTCGCAGTGTGCGCCGCGCTTAAAAATCGAAGATGCGAACGCCGTCATGTCGCAAATCACGCCGCCGCCGATTCCCACGAACACGGCAGAACGCTGACCGTTCGCGTCGAGCGCGGCTTTTACAATCGCAAGAACGCTTTCAATCGTCTTGAATGGCTCACCCGCGCCCAAAATCAAAAGCACATCTTTTCCGCGCCTGCCCACGAAGTCCGCCTCAATCTTCGGGTGAGAAAAATCCTCGCCACGGAAAAAATCAAGGAAAGACTGAATAGTCGGAATCGAAGCGATGTTCGTGTCCGTGACAAAAATGCGCTGCGGAAGCGATTCCTTTTCGGCGGCATAAAAAATCGAGTTCAAGTCAATGTCGCCGTCATAAAAGCGGATAAAAGTGCGGTCAGTGCCGGGATGAACCGGCGGATAGCTGATGGATTTTTCTTCAAATGTCATGCGTTTTTCCTTTTATCCACAGAGTAGCACAGATTTTCGCGGATTAAAAGAGAATTTCAGTATCGTGAACAGGAAAAATTCGTGAGAACGCCGTTTTTACACTACGCTGGCTCCAAGAAGCGCTTCGGCGGGGATATGAAGCCCTGTTACCAGTTTTTTTATCATCGAGATACTGAGCGAGCGTTTGTGCGAAAAAATTTCAGAAACCCGCGACTTGCTTCCGAGGTATTGCACCATGTCCTCGTTGGTGAGATTTTCCTGCTCCATTCGGAATTGTATCGCAGAAACGGGGTCGGGAGCGTCAATCGGGAAATGCTCTTTTTCGTACAATTCGACGAGCGCAACGAGAAATTCAAGTTCGTCTGCTTCGGCCGTTCCCTGCTCGGCATCAAATAAATCGTCGATGCGCGCAAGTGCCGCAGTATACTCTTCTTCCGTTTTTAAAAGTTTGGCGTATGACATCAGACTTCCTCCGCATTGATTTTATCGTATTCAGAATGAGTTCCCAAAAATCTGACAAAAACAGTCTTTGTGCCGTAATGAATCCTCACAATAAGGCGGTGCTTGTTTCCGCAGATGTTGAAAACAACGCGATTTCCTTTCAAAAAACTCGCCGAGCGATATTTTTCTTTTATATCGGTAGGAGAATTCCAGTTAGCCTTTTTCGCTTCGGAAAACCACGCTTTGAGCGGCTGCTCCGTTTCTGGAATTTTCTGCCAGTAATCGCTCAGAGTTTTTCGTGAAATCACATGCATATATACAATATAGTTCCCATTTTGGGAATCGTCAAGAAAAAACTGATGATAACGCTCACTTTCTATCATAAAAAGGTCGTGAAATGTCGTTTCCGCGCTTTCATTGCCTGAATCGGGCATTTTAATTTTTCAGTCGCTTTGTGAGGTTCTTTATGAAGTCAAAATCTTCGGGGGAAAGCCTGTTCAGTTCGCCAAGAATTTCGATGACTTCGGGTTTTATTTTGGTTGGAATTGAAGCGTCTTTGCCTGTCACAAGGTATTCGACGCTCACGCCGAGCACTTCTGCGATTTTTACGGCATTTTCAGCGAGCGGCGAAGTGCATTTTTCGGCGAGATAATGGTCAAGCACGCGCTTTGAGATGCCCGATTTTTCGGCAAGTTCCTTCACTCGAATGTCCTGATACTTTAATTCTTCCTTTAAATTTTCACGAAATCCCATAAAAAAAGAATACCCATCTAAGGGCAATGGATTTTAAACTTGCCTAATTTCGGTAAATTTGATATAAATACCGAAATCGGGTAATTATTTTCAGATTGCCTAAAGATTCGGATTACGCCCTCTTATATCACTAGATATTTGTATGGGGGGGGGTAGATTTTCAGCAGATTCATGGAGGATTTCACATGAAAAAATTTTTTAAGGCGTTGGCAGTTATCGCGTCGCTTGCGATTTTGGGCGGGGCGTTCGTTTCCTGCTCGGACGACGATGATGATGACGAGCCAGCAAAGTACACGGTCTCATTCGAGACGAACGGCGGAAGCACAGTCGAAAATCAGACTGTCGAGAAAGGCAAAAAGGTGACGAAGCCGACTGACCCGACGAAAGATGGAAACATTTTTTCGGGCTGGTTCAAAGAGTCAGAATTGACGAACGCATGGGATTTCGACACCGATACGGTCACGAAGAACACCACGCTCTACGCGAAGTGGGAAGAAATTGCCGACAATGAAAGCGTCGTCACTTTCAACTCAAATGGCGGAAGCACGGTATACTCTGTGAAAGTCGAAAACGGCGGAAAACTCACAAAGCCTGAAGACCCAACAAAAGACAACGCGGTTTTTGCGGGCTGGTACAAGGAAGAAAGCCTTGAAAACGCATGGGATTTTGACGAGGACACGGTGGATGAAAGCATTACGCTTTATGCAAAATGGACCCAAAAATTCACGGTTTCATTCAATGTGAACGGCGGAACTGGCGAAATTGCCGCGCAAACCGTCCTCGACAGCAGCAAAGCAAGCGCGCCCAATACGAATCCGACAAAAACAGGCTACACATTCAAAGGCTGGTTCACCTCAACTGACAACGGCACGACACTTTCTGAAACGGCTTTTGATTTTGACACGGCGATTACGGCGAGCATCACCTTGTATGCGAAGTGGGAAATTCTCACATTCAAAATCAAATTCTACAAAGGAGCTGATGAGGCGACTGGTGAAATGTCAGACCAGACGGTGAATTACAGTGAAGAGACTGCTATTTCTTCAAATGAATTCACTTATTCTGGTCACAAATTCGCTGGTTGGGCAACAGAAGCAGGTGGCTCAAAAGTTTATGACAACGGTACGGCCGTCAAACTTACTTCCGCAGATTTGGAACTGTATGCTCTTTGGACTGAACTTCCTGCAAATGTCGGGCTTGTAAATTTCAACAAGAATTCTGACGATGCCACGGGAACAATGTCAGAGGAAGAATTCGTTGTTGGTACGGCAAAAAATCTTACGGCAACTACATTTACCCGCCCATATTACACATTCGCTGGCTGGAATACGCAGGCCGATGGCTCTGGAACGAGTTACGGTGATGGCGATTCTTTCACAATTGCTTCCACTGGGACAACCACCCTTTACGCACAGTGGACTCCAATTACCTACACAATCAAATTTGGCGCAAACGAAGGAAGTGGCACAATCACTGACCAAGTATTCACCGTTGAAACGAAAGGATATGGTGCTTCTCTCAAAATCACTGCCATCGGAAGCAGCATTACTCGCACTGGATATGATTTTGCAGGCTGGAAAGCTGGTGAAAATGCTGTCGCAGACGAAGCGGTAATAAATGAGACTCTTATCGGCTATGCGGATGAGAACAACGAAATCGCTCTCACGGCACAGTGGCAGATTAAGCAATTCACTGTAACGCTGACTGGTGAAGGAATCACGCAGTCTTCGACAACAGTTGATTACAATTCTTCTTATTCACAGCCAACAGCTCCGACTCGGACAGGCTACACATTCAGCAAATGGCAAAAAGATAATTCCGATGTCTCATTCCCGCTTACAATCACAGAAAATGTTACCTTGACCGCAACTTGGACAATCAACAAGCACAAAGTTACGATTGAAACAGCTGACAATGGCACGGTTACGGTCAAAAATGGCACTGGAACTGTTACAAGTGATTCAACTGAAATCGACTACGGAACGGAACTGACAATTGAACTTTCTGCAACTGATGGCTACACAGGTTCTGTCGCTGTAACGGCAGGTGATGACGGAATTACCGTTACTGACAACAAATTCACCATGCCCGACAGCGATGTTACGGTAACGGCGACATTCACGGCGGGAAATGTTGCATACACGGTGACATATAAATTCCAAAATATTGAGGATGATAACTATTCTGACACTGCTCCAAGCGGATTCTCAGACGGAACGGCGAGCGGAAATGGGGATGTCGATTCAACAGTAACCATCAATACACCGACCGTAGAAGGATTTACGCTTGTCGATGAGCAGTCGGGAAATCTCACTAAGACAATTTCCGCAAACGCAGATGCTAACGATTGGGTAATCAAATACGACCGCAACAAATACACCGTCACTTATGAGGCTGGAACTGCGAGCGGGGCAAGTGGAATTCCAAGCACACAAAGCGATGTAAAATTCGGTGCAAATGTCACACCAACACTAACAGGTATCGCAAGCACTGACTCTGATTTCAATGGTTGGAAAGACGCTGACGACAACGAGTATACGGCAAACGGAACGACTTCATTCACCATGCCTGCAAAGGATGTGACGCTCACCGCTCAGTGGCAGAAAAAGACTTTCACGGTCGCGTTTAATGTTGACGGCGGAACTACGGTCGCCTCGATTCAGAATGTCGAATACGGAAGCACGCTCACCGAAGAGCAAGCACCTGCCCCTGCAAAAGACGGATATGTCTTTGACGGTTGGTACAGCGATTCAGGAAAAAATACCGCGTGGAGTTTCGGAACAAACGGAACTCAAGTCACTGGAATTACGACTGGAAGCACCGTCACCATTTACGCAAAATGGAACGATGGCATTAAGATGAGTTTCGACAAACTCGCTCAAGATGTGTTTAGTGACGCAAGTGGAGATGAGAGCAAATCATGGTCAACTTGGAATAATAACGCAGAAAAAGTCAGCGTTGAAACCAAACCGACAAGCACGGGCTACGAAGTCACCGTGACCTACGACTCAACAACTATGACTGGAAACAAGTCATCGAATGAGGAAATGGCATCAAACTACGGAACGGCAATATGGGCAGTCACGACGACGACTTTCGAGAGTACAGACGGCGTTAAGGTCAACTACGGTGGAACTGAGTATGACTTGCTTGGCGAAAACGGCTTCTTCTTCGGCTATGCGAGCGAGAACGCAACTGGCGATGCACAAAAGTCATTCCACGACTGGTGGATTTTGAAGGCCGGCGATGATGTGGCTGATGGCAGCGGAGACAAAGACTACGACCGCAACGGCATGACTTCAACACAAGTCTTCAAGCAGGAGAACAAAGCCGACACGGAAGTTGTTTGGAAATTCGTTGACACGGCTTCGACTTCACAAAACGCAGGCGACTAAAATCCTTAAAAACACGCCGTAGCCCCACGCACTCGCTACGGCGCGATTTTCGGGCGGTGTCCTTTGCGATGCCGCCCGATTTTACATTTGGCTAATATTCCTTATTCAGCTTCTCGAATTCTTCAATCACTTTGTTCACGCGGGTAAGTTCGCGATTCAGCGTTTTTTCGTAGTCGAGTTTGCCGTTTCCGATTCGCTCGCGCTCGTCTTCCCAATTCTGAATGTCGGTCAAAAATAAGAATTTGAACTTTCCGACATTCGCTTTTTCTGCCCACAGTTTGGCTTCTCTCCAATAGTACAAGCCCGCTTCATAACACGATTTCGCTTTGTTCAGGTTTTCGATGTAAGCGTCTCGCCACGGAGCATCGTAGAAATGCGCGGTTTGCTTGTCGTAGGTGCGACCGAGCCGCATGTGCTGTTCAATCAGTTTGAGATTTATATGCATCATAAAGAGATAGCGGTATTTTTCCCAATCTTTTTCATCGTTGATTTTGACGGGAGCGTAGAGCGGATTGCAAAAGTCAGCCTTTACCGCCTGTTCGAGCCAGTAGATGTTTTCGATTACGTCATCGGGGTACTGCTGGTAATGCACATGGAAAAGCTTGTAATAGTCTTCCTTGTACTTGACCATGTACGCACTCGCGCTCTGAATCGAGAAAATTGCAATACAAGCGGCAATCACCGCCGTAAAAAAATTCTTTTTCATCTCATACAGTATCGGAAGTTTTTTAACCACAGATTATAAATTCCTCACAGAGCTTAGGAGCGCACAGAGAGTTGCCGTATTTGGGAAATAGAATTTGTGTTTCGAACATTTCTCTGTGACCTCTGTGTTCTCTGTGAGGAATTCCATATTTTTGCTTTAGTGTATTAATTTCTCTGAGATTATTTTTGCTACTTCATCCACTGGGAGTGTTGCGTCGAGCCGCACGATTTTCATGCCCGTGTTCATGCGCTCGTATTCTTCAATCACTTTGCGGTATCGTGCGGCGGTGGCTTTCTGGAAGTCTAGTTTTTCGTAGATTTCGGTTTCGCCTCTGCCGAGCACGCGCTGTAAAGAAATTTCGGGGTCGATTTCAAAGAAAAACAAGATTTCGGGGAGCGGGAAAGATTCGTTTAAGCGGCGGGGAAGCTCATCTCCGCAGGTGACGCTCTGGTATGTAAGGCTTGAAAACAAATAGCGGTCGCTCACAACGATTTTGCCGCTCTGTGCCTGTGCAACCACGCCGCAGTTTGTGCCGCCTCTTCCGTACAAGTGCTCGTTCCTGTCCGCCGCGAACAAAAATGCGCTCGTGCGTGGATTTAAGGCAACATCGCCTTTGAGCATTTTGCGTAAGAATTTGCCCGTTTCGCTGTCAGTCGGCTCAGTCGTAAAGAAAAATCGGTCTGCATCAGCGCGTTTTTTGAGAATCTCAATCTGTGTGCTCGTTCCGGCTCCGTCAATGCCTTCAAAAACGACAAAATTTTTTAAAATCGCATTTGTTGCCATGAGAGCATTTTATACAAAATTATAGTATTTTGCAAGCGAAATTTTATTATCCATAGACAAAAAAAATCCACCCAGTAAAGACCGAGTGGATTAAATATCCTGCTTACGATTCAGATTTCACGAAATAAGTATCATCTTTTTCTTTTAGCAGTGTCGCGGCAGTCTCAGCATCGTCCACATCAACTGTTACTTCGTCTTTTTTCCAATTTTCCGTATCGTCAAATTTCGCCGAAGTAAGTCCGCTACCGTAGAATGCTCCGCTTTCTATGCGCGTCACGCTCGCGGGAATCGTTATGCTGGTAAGATTGACGCAGTTTTTAAAAGCATTCTGTCCGATTGCCTCAACTTTTTCGCCGAATGTGACGGAATAGAGATAGTAATTTTCCTTCTCAGAAGTACTGCCACCCCCTGTATCTTTAATATACCCTTCATCACTACCCTCATCGTAACTAAGATATTGATTTTCCGTGCTAAAGTGAGAGATTTCTGCAAAATATGAAGGGATTTCCGTTACATCGTCACCAAAAATAACATTTCGTGCCGCAGCGAAATAAGGAGTATAAACTGTACCAGTATAGTTATAGACGATGGTCAATTCGTCCTTAGCCCCAAGACTATCAAGCGCATGGGAATCAACTTGCATAGTATTGTTGAATGTCAGTTTTTCCAAAGAAGAACAGCCTTGCAAGGCATTCGCCATCAAGTATGTTTGGCTTCCAACAGTTATTTCTGTAAACCCGATATTCTCAAACGCGGCAGCGGCAACGCTTTGTACGCTGTCGGGAATAGTCAAGACCGTCCCCAATCCTTGTACGAGCGCGTAACACCCCCTAAATGCCCAGGTTCCAATTGAAGTAACACCATCCAAATCAAAATCGGTAAGGATTGAATCATTCGCAAAGGCTTGCACACCGATTGAAAGATTTTTAATTTCATCAGTGTCTCTTTTCTTTCTGACTACGGAAATAAGTTTTCCACAGTCGGCAAACGCATACTTTCCGATTGAATCAACCGAACTCGGTAGCGTAACCGTTTCCAGAGTAGAGCAGTTACTGAACGCATAATTACCAAGAGAGCATACATTCGTTTCTGACAAATCAATTGAGCGTAATCCAGACTTTTCGAATGCATAATTTCCGATTGATGTAAGACTGCTTGGCAACAGAACATTTTCCAAGTCGTAACAATAGTTGAATGCTTGGTCAGCAATGGAATACAAATTCGTCAGTTCTGATAAATCAAGCGACTTCAAGTGACTGTTGTTGTGGAAGGCATGGTCCCCAATGAAAGTAAGCGAAGTTGGTAGCGAAATAGATTCCAAGCCATAGCATTTATAGAACGCATAGTCGCCAATTGCGTTTACATTCGTTCCCGACAAATCAAGCGATGTCAATGGGCAACCTTGTATTGATGGGTTTTCTTTATCATTATATCCGCCGAATGCATAGCTACCGATTGAGTGAAGTTTGCTCGGAAAATTAATGGTTTTTAATGCCGTACACTTGTGAAACGCATAATCGGGGATTTCTTGGAGCGAATCAGGAAGTTTAACTTCGGCAAGAGCCGTACAGCCTTCAAATGCGTGTGCTTCGATAGTGGTTACCGTGCTTGGCAGCGAAATTCCCAAAAGCGTCGTGCAATCTTTAAATAAATCGTCTGCTGCAGAAAGTGTCGTTATGCCTGTTGTGTGTGACAAATCAAGCGCGACTTTTACGCTGTCATTATATTTCATTGCGGCAACAATATCCCGTAAATTTGCATTGTTAATTGCACCAGAAAATTCAAGGATAGTGTCTTTAGTCAATGTTTTTATAAGAGCGGCGGCTGTAGCAGCATCTGTGACCGTTTTTGTTTTTGCTGCTAAATTTAACGCGCCAGGCTTTTTAAATACAATGTCATACATCAGAGGAGAGCCACTTTCGTCTTCATTTCTAGACCAAACTAAGAAAACTAAGCCAGGCTCACTTACTTCTGCGGAAAGGCTATAGTCTTTTTGAGTATTGTAATCAATTGACTGTGAAGTGAGAATCTCGCCTTTTTCATTTACAAGTGCGGCAACCGCTTTTGAACTATTACTTGAACTTCTAAAGCGTGCCGTAACAGTTCCCTGTGCAGTGGCATTTACTGCAATAAATGTGCGGAGCGTTTTTAAGTCAACTGTTGTGTCGCTGACAGTAAGCTTGGTTGATAAGGACGGCGGATAAACCAATTGCTTGCTAGTAGTTGTATTTGCAGCAACTTGTAAACTCATACCCCGACTGAATAATTCTAGCCATGCTATGCCATCACCCGCAAATTTATAGATACCTGCCCCCAAATAATAGTTTATTTGCGCGGACTCACTTGGAAACGCAGTAACTGGGGTATAATCATATGAGTTAGTCACTGTATTCGGTGATGCTGAACGGATATATACCGCGCCATCAACATCAGAAGCTGCAAGTCCTACAAAATTCACTGATGTTTCCGCCATTTTACGAAGTTCAGCAATCGAAAGCCATTTTGCGTAAAAAGTTGTCTCTTTGCTTGTAAGCGTGTCACCGGGAACAACAGGTTTTATATATTGCTCATCATAGTACCAACCGCAAAAAAAGTATCCTTCTACATCATGTGTTATTCCAGAACCAGTATAATACAGGCTGTTTGTTACAAGCCCTGTAGTTGTGGTTTGAGAAGTTTTCGCACTTGATCCCGCCTTGTCGTTTACATATATGACTTTATATTCATCAGGTGTTACGATTTCGCTTTCTTCTGCCTCTCGGTCTGAAATTTCTGTAACTTTAAGTCCTCCTCCTTCATCGCCATTTCTTGACCAAATAAAGTAAATGACTTCCCCTGGTGTTGCCTCTGCAGAAAGCACATAGCTCGTATCTGAACTGTTGTTTACTGCTATTGCCTTAAGTATCGTTCCATTTGCATTTACAAGGGCGGCAACGGCTTTTGAATCGCCACTGATATTTGAGTTATTTGAGCCTAAGAATCGTGCGGCAACTTTTCCGTTAGAAGGTGTCTTTATCGCGATAAATCCCCTGAGATTACTGATGTTAACTTGTGTATCCGTTACAGCAATGGCATCGTTTGTGCTTAGTGAATAATATTCAAACCGCTGTGTAGTATTGGAATTTGCAGCGACACGAAAATAGGAACTCTGCCAAGATTCTTGCCAAATTACCACCCCATCTGCAAAACGATATATATCTCCGCCAAGATAATAATTGCTGCTTGAAGTTGATGTTGCAAACTCGCCGGCAGGGGTATACTCATAATCATCTAAATCAGCATTTTTAGCCGTGGAACGGGTGTACAATGCGCCCGTAATGTCAGAAAAAGCGACTCCGCTAAAATCTTGCGATGTTCCAACCACGGCTTCTATCTCACTTTTTGCAATCCATTTTGCATAGAATGTTTTGTCTTCGCTTATCAAGTCGCCAATCTTGACTTGTGTTGTACATTGTTCATCATAAAACCACCCGCCAAAAAAATAGCCTTCTATTCCGCGACTAATGCCGTCACCCGTAAGGTACATTGTTTTTGTTACAAGGCCGTTGGCAGTTGTCGTTGAGCGACATTCTTCCGTTGCTTTATCGTTTACATAAGTGACTTTATATGTCTGTACGATTTGTCCGTTCTTCGTAAATTTTGCATACAGAGTAACTGATTTAGTTACGGTAAATTGTGCAAATGGTTTGGTATACTCACCGTCAAAGTACCAGCCTGCAAATTCATAACCGCTTATAATGTACGTAAGTTCTGGAAGGTCGTTTTGACTTATGCTTGTGCCAGAATCAACGATGAGTTCCGAAAGTTTTAAGGTTGATTCGTCACTTCCTGCTATGCCTGCCGTGTCAAATTTTATCGAGAATTGCTCAATAGGGTCGGTGCCGTCTGACTGGGCTTTCCATTGTGCTATAAGAGTGGTGTTTTCAGTAATCGGTGTTGAAAAATCAAATATCGTTTTGCCGTCTTTGTACCACCCTAAAAAGGTGTTTCCTTCTCTCGTTGGGTCTTGCGGTTTTGTCGCAAGTTTGCCTGATGCAACAGCTTGTTCTTTTGGACTAACATCACTTCCCCCGTTGCTCAGAAATGTGACCGTGTAATATGTCGTTCCGTTTCCATCATCGCTTCCGTCACTGCATGCAACAAACATGCACGAAAGCACCATCAATGCTGATAAGGACAGAAAAAGGAGCGTAAATATACCCCCCCCCGTATACTTTCTTTGTACTTTCATATTATTCCTCTATTTTTGGATTTTTTCACAAATACAATTATAAGTCTAAACTGTGATAAAGTAAAGTTGAAAGATTCGATTGAGCGCATCACATTTTTCACTTTTTACTTCTCTGTTACTTCTTCCGCATTGCTTGTTTTCTTATATAAATGAATCTCATTTCTGCCGATATTAGAAGAGAGAAACTGTCTGTTTTTTATGAAGTCCAAAGTTTTTGGCGTAAGCCTCGGAAGCGTTATTTTCATTCTTCTCTTAGTTGCAGTTCTTGCAGTGGTACGGCCGGTGTATCTTCGTATCAGCGAGTCACTGTCAAAACTGGAAAACACGCTCGTTCAAAAACTTGAGGATGAAACGGGGCTCTCGCTTTCGTACGATTCACTTTCACCGTCCATTTTTATTGGCGTTAATTTTAAAAATATCTCGATTTATGATGTCGCAACGAAAAACAAAATCGCAGGCATCAAACGGGCAAATCTATCCTACAATGTTTTTGGCTTCTTCTCAAAAAATCCGACGGTCGCATTAAAGTCTCTGACGCTCAACAGCGTTACGGTGGAGTACGATGCGCTGCAGGATTTTGAATTCATCAACAAAATCAAGACGCTGCTGGAAAATCGCAAGGAATCTCAAGGCGCAGAATCAGAATCATCCGCAAAAAAACAGGATTCTCTTCTTTCCGCTGAAAAAGATACAAAAGTTTCGTTTTATGACAAGGAATTTGAACTTCCGCTTGATGTCATTCTCAAAAATCTTTCGATTCATTATTCCGATGAAAATCAGGATGCGCTCGTCACGCTCAAATCGCTCAAACTCGCTGATTTCAACCTGCGAGAAGGCGTGGACATCGATACAGCGGGAAAAATTATCTACAAGACGAATCTTCTCAAAACGGCAGGCAGGGCAACGACTTTTGCGAGTAATTTTTCGCTCAGCGGCACTTATTTTCCTGATTTTGAGGGAAGTTCCGCGCTCGTAAGCCTTTCATCTGCAACGGGTGCTGATTATTCCGTTTCAAAACTCGACATGCTGGTGAATTATGCTGACGACAAAATTGAAGTCCGAACGATGCGCACGATTTTTCCGTTCTCACTGTTTGCGACCTTTGATCTTGAAAAAGGCGTTTTGGGATTTTCTGGTGATTTTGACCGTTTTAACCCGCTCCGCCTTGTCGTCATGCGGCGAAAACCAGAAATCATTCAAAAAATCGACGGGACGCTTCTTTCGGGAACGGCGTTCGGAAGATTCTCAAAAGATGAACTGCAATACCGCGCCAATCTTTCCGTTCAAGTCGCTAAAAATCTTCTGGGAGAGCCGGCATCTCTTGCATTGAAATTTGACGGGGATGAAAAACTCGTAACTATTTCTCAGATTACGGCAAAAGCTTCGTTCATCGACGCTGACTTTTCAGGCAAATTCGACATACAAAAATTGCAACCCTCAGGAAATTTCAACCTGAATACATTTGTGCTTGCCAACGGCGGTGAAATTTCAACCGAAATCGAAATCGATCCGTACCGAAACGGCGTACTTTTGTATGCGCCCCAAGTATTCCTCGGTGAAAAAAGTTTCTCAGGTCTTGAATTGATTGCACTTCCAGGCGAAAACTCGGTTGACTTCCAGTTTGACATGTATGATTTGTCTCACTTGGATTTTGAAGAGCCAGGAAGAATTCAAGTGAATGGCAGTTTCTTGACGGGGAAAGAGCAGTTCGTACAAGCGAGCCTTGAAATTTCAAATATTTTCGCAGACAGTCTTTCTGACGCGGCTTTTTTCTTCATGGATAAGAAGCAAGAAGAAATCGCGGAAACGGAAGATGAATCTGCGCAAAAGGCAGAGAATCCACTTTCGGAAACATTGCGCCCCTTCATCTTGAACACGGAAGCCTATGTTTCAACGGATTTTAAAGATTTCTCACTCAATGCGCCCCAGTTAATCTTGGCAAACACAGAGAACGACCGTCAGATTGCGATTTTCTCTGTTGACGGCTCGAATCAGACATTCCAGGTAAGCCAGTTTGACTTGCAGTACGGCAACCAGTCCGTCACCGCAGAATTCGCGCTTGAATTTGCCGACACATTTAAGGAATTCTCGTTCGTAAGCGATTTGACATACAATTCTGTTCCGTACCGATTCTTTGGAAATGTGAGCCCGAACTGGATTTCGATTTCAGGTGATTACAATTTTGACGCAATCGTTTCGATTGATGAGCAAATCGGTGCCACCTTGCAGTTCACGCAGCTTCCGTTTGCGGTCGGGCAGTATGTTTTTGCGGCTTCCACAAGCTCGATTTTGCAGTGGAACGCTCAGAGTGGCTTTGAAGTGGATATCGTAAGTCTAGAGCTTGAAGAGCCATCGCTCAATTTGCAGTTTAATCCTCACCTCGCCCTTTCAGGCAACCTCAACAAATACGGCTTCGTTTTGAACACGCTTTCGTATTCAGACACGGTTTCTTCGCTTGACGGCTCTGGCACAATCGTCTGGAATATGACGGACGGCATTTTTGATTCACTGCATGTTTCCTTGCTCGCGACAAGTCCGATTTCGACTGAAAAACTTTCTCTGTCTGCCGATATGTCAAATCCGTCGCTTCTTCCGCTTTCCCTTGATGCTTTAAAGAATGATTTTTATCTTTCGGTTGATGCAAGCGTCGAGTCGTTCCCTTCGGCACGGCTTTTAACGCTGCAAAATTCTGAAAACACGATTTCCGCAGATTTTACGGCGAGCGGCACGATTTCAAATCCGTTTGTCTCCGTGATTTTGCACCAGTCTTCGATTTCGTTGTATGGCTACCCGCTTGCTGCGAGCGGTGTCTTTGTCCTTGATGATTCGGGCGCGAATCTTGCCGATTTGAATGTTGATTGGTCAGTCTTTAAAATCGCTGATTTTAATGCGTTCTTTGATCCGAATCGTTTTTCAGGAAACGCTTCGCTCACCGTTGACGGCGAAATTATGGGCAAAACGCTGCACGCTCCTATCGACATTGAACTTTCAGGCTCCCCCACCGAAAAGAAATTTACGGTTCCCGATTTTTACTCGCTTACCTTGAGCTCAAAAAAAGTTACGGGTGATTTTATAGCAAGCGATTTCCCCTTCAAACTGATTGCGCTCCACACGCCGGGTCGATTTGACTTTATGACAGATGTTGACAACGGCTTTAAGGCTTCCTACACAACGGACGGCGAGATTTCAGCATTTGCGGGCAAAGGCAGCCCCATTCAGTTCAATCTGGACGGTTCTGTCAAAAACAATTATCTCAACCTTGATTTGACGGGTCTTGTCGCCGATATGCGTCTGATTTGCTCTGAGATAGAAATTCCGTTCGTCAGTTTTAACTCAGGATTGCTGACGGGGGCCATCAGAATTTCAGGTCCGACAACAGATCCAGAATTCACGGGCGCACTAAGCGTCGCGCATCCTAATTTTGTGATTCCGTTCGTCTCAAAAAATTACCTCCACGCAGAAAAAGTCGTGATGACGCTGGCACAAGGCGAAGCACTGGTTCCCCCCACATTGGTAACGCTGGGCAAAGGCCTTGCAACAGTCGAATACCGCATGGACTTCAACCGATGGATTCCGAATTCGCTGGAATTGAAGATAAATATAGAAGAAAACAAAAAAGTTCCGCTCGATTTACGCTTCCCGTTCATTCATGCAAGGGGAATGGCAAGCGGAAACCTTGAACTGGGCTTTACACTTCCGAATGATGTTTCTGTTTCTGGCGTTGTCATCGCGGATGACACTGATGTAGAAATTGTCGCAACAAGCTTGCAAAACCAGTTCTCGCTCGAAAATATCCTTGCGTCCGTTCCGACTCAGGATGAAAGTGATTTGAATGTTACCGTTGACTTTGACATCATCGTCGGGCAGAGAGTTCAGCTGCTGTTCAATCCGTTCCTGCGCGGCGTTGTAGCACCTGGCACCCCGCTGTCACTGTATTATGATTCATATTCAGGCGATTTGGCTTTCAAAAGCGATATTACGCTTCGTGGCGGAGAAATTTCGTGGCTCAACCGAAATTTCTACATGAAGGAAGCGCGTGTCGTCTTCAATGAAAACCAAGATTCAATCGATCCAAAAGTGACCGTTCGTGCAGAGACCCGTGAGCGCGATGAAAACGGCAACATGGTTTCTATTATACTGTCCGCGAACAATCAGAATGTAAGCACATTCAATCCGACCTTCTCTGCGAACCCGGCAAAATCCGAGCGTGAAATCATGCAGCTTTTGGGTCAAGTCATTTCAGCCGATTCTTCGGGCGTTTCGGATATTTTAGGAAGTGGCGGTGATTTCTTCCTGCAATCGACTGTTATGCGGCGTGTCGAAAATACATTGCGTGAATTGCTGAATTTTGATATATTTTCTATTCGTACCAATGTCGTGCAAAACTCATTGAAGCTCAGCATGGACGAAAATACCAACAATAAACAGATTACGGCAGGTAACTTTCTTGACAACTCGACTGTTTATATGGGTAAGTACTTCGGCAGTTCCATTTATGTGGATTCGATGCTTCACTGGTCGTATGACGAAAACAGAATCGATAACGGCACATCGGTCAACGGTATCGTTTTCCAGCCAGAAATCGGTTTTGAGATGACTTCTCCGTTCGTAAATATTCGTCTCGGAGTCGCGCCAGACATTGATTCGCTGCAAAAAGGACTTTTGAACACATTCGTTCCGTCCACATCAATGACGCTGTCTTGGAAGTTTGCGTTTTAAAAAATATTTGAGGGGATTTTATGTCAATCCGTCAGCGTGTAGTCGCTTTTTTCGTTTTATGTACTGTCTGTTTGGCGTTTCCTGTTATCGCGCAGGAAGAGCCAAAAGAAGCAGAAACCACTTCATCAGATGAATACAGTGATACATGGTATTACGATAAGGTTATCAAATCGGTCACTTTTAAAGGCCTAAAGAGCGTTTCTTCAAAAGAAGTCGAAGGCATTGTCTCTGGCTTTTACGGCAAAAAATTCACCGATGACATTTTTGCCGACATGATGGACCGCATTTACGCGCTTGATTTGTTCGACGAAATCAATCCAGAAGCCCTTCCCGGTGACCTCAAGCGCAACACCGTCTCTCTCACTTTCACGGTCAAAGAAAAACCCGCAATCACACGAATTTTCATCACTGGAAACAAGCAGATTCGTACCACAGAAATCAAAGATGCCATTTCCATCAAAGAAAAAGACATTTTCGTTCCCTCCAAAATTCCAATCGATGAGCGTTCAATCCGCGATCACTATCTCGAAAAAGGTTTTACAAACATAAAAGTCTCTTCTGCAACAAAAGAAACAGAAAAAGGCATTGAAGTCACTTTTACGATTAACGAAGGCCGTTCAACGGTCATCTCGCACATTGGTTTTTCGGGCAACAAAATCATTTCATCAAAAACACTCAAAAAGAAAATCAAGCTCAAGGAAGTCGGTATTATCAGCAAGGGCGCATTCCAAGAATCAATGCTCGAAGCTGACCGTCAGGCAATCCTCGCCTACTACGCAAACGAAGGCTACATTGATGCCGATGTCGTAGACATCACACAGTCTACCGAAATCAACGAAAAAAAGAACCGTGACGAACTGACCATCACCTTCATCATCTCGGAAGGCTCGCAATACACATTTGAAGGCATTACATTCGTTGGAAATAAAATCTTCTCAGACGAAGAACTTCAGTCAAAAATCCGATTGCGAAAAGGCGCGATTTTCAATCAGACAAAATTTAACGAAGGGCTCATGGCGGTCGCTGATTTGTACTACGAAAACGGCTACACCGCAAACCGATTCCAGCAGGTTCCAGAAAAAGACACCGAAAAAAAGACGGTTGCCTACCAGTTTATGATTATCGAAAATGTTCGCTCTCATGTCGAAAATGTTCTTATTAAAGGCAACACAAAAACAAAAGACCATGTAATCAGACGAGAATTGCCAATTGAATCTGGAGATATTTTTTCAAAGGCAAAAGTCACCACAGGCTTACGAAACTTGTACAACTTGCAGTATTTCAGCGCGGTTGTTCCTGATGTCGTTCCTGGTTCAGAAGAAAATCTTGTCGACTTGATTATTTCGGTTGAAGAGCAATCAACCACATCAATTGAATTCGGCGTTACATTCAGCGGTGTTTCCGATCCTGATGATTTGCCGTTCGCGCTCTTTGTTAAATGGCAGGATTCAAATGTTCGCGGAAGTGGTCGCTCATTAAGCGCAAGTGCCAGCGTCGCTACTGACACGCAATCCGTAAGCTTGGGATACGGAGCAAACTGGTTCAAGGATTTGCCAATCAGCACATCAATCAGCACGGAATTTTCTCACTCAAATCTTTCTGCCTACTGCGGTGCATTTGACAGCAATGGTATTTGGGACGCAGATTCGTACTACATGGATTACGAGCAATGGAAATGGACTTCGGGAATTTCACTCGGTCGCCGATGGACCCCTGATTTTGCGATTATTTCTTGGACAGGCGGCATTACGGGCAGTTTAAAGAACAATCAGTATGATGAAGACGCATGGACTCCCGCCGATTCTTCGGTAAGTGAATACGCAAACCGCTGGGGCTGGCAGAATTCAATTTGGACAGCAATTTCAGTCGATGACCGCGACATCAACTATGATCCGTCAAGCGGTTGGTTCGCAAGCCAAAGATTCACCTGGTACGGTCTTACGCCTGTCGAAACCGAGTATTTCTTGCGCACGGACACAAAACTCGAAAAATACTTCACCTTGTTCAAAGTTCCTGTCACAGAAAACTGGATGTTCAAGCTCGTTCTTATGGGATATTCTGGTCTTTCCTTGCAATTTCCCAAACCAGGAAGCGGAATCGGAGAATCAAGCCGTCTGTACATTGACGGTATGTTCAACGGACGCGGATGGACCACGATTTATAACAAAAAGCGCGGAAAAGCGATGTGGAGCAACATTGTGGAACTTCGTATGCCGCTTGTTCCAGGCGTTCTTGCGCTTGATTTATTCGCTGATGCAGCCGTCATAAAAGACGAGCCGTCTATGCTTTCAGATTTACAGAAAGAAGACTTCTTCTTCAGTTTTGGACCAGGAATTCGCTTTACGATTCCTCAGTTCCCGTTGCGCTTGCTCTTTGCAAACACGGGTAAATTCGGTTCCACAAGCTCAACAGACGGCTATGGAGCAGGAGACGGCAAATGGCACTGGGACAAAAACTGGAAGTTCGTCCTTTCATTCAATATTACGAATAAATAATTTGACCGTCATGCTGAACTTGATTCAGCATCTAAAAACAAAAGATGCCGAAATAAATTCGGCATGACAGAAAATAAGGAAGTAAGTATGAGTTTAAAGAAATGTTTCATTTTTCTGATTTTCTCACTTGTTTTGGCGAGTGGCGTGTTTGCCCAGCAGATTACGCGGTTCGGTGTGGTCGATACGGCGAAGGTGTATCAGGCATATTTCCGCAATTCTGCGCCTATCCGTAACTACGAGAACAAAAAGGCTGAATTCCAGCGCGAAATCACCAAGCGAACTGAGGAAATTCAAAAGCTCAAAACGCAAAAGTCAGATGCCGTTTCATCGGGAAACGACGCTCAGGCTTCAAAACTTGACTCCGACATCATCAAAAAGACTGATGCGCTCACCGAGTACACGAATGCCAAAAATATCGAACTTGAATCAATGAAAAACAACTTGCAGAATTCAGATTCCTTCTATAAAAAACTGTATTCTGTAATTGAAAAAGTTGCCGAAAACGAAGGCTACAGCATGATTCTTTCTTTGCAGCAGAACAACGCAATCTTGTGGTACAGTTCTTCAGTGGATGTTACCGACAAAGTAATTTCCGAACTGGGACTGTAAAAAATGGGTAGAAATAAAGACTCTATCGTTGCGGGAACGATTCAATCCCGTAGTGAAAGTTCTGAACTCACGCCGATGATGATTCAGTACCTTTCAATAAAAGACCAGCACAAAGATGAAGTCCTGTTTTACCGTCTCGGCGATTTTTACGAGATGTTCAATCAGGATGCCATCGAAGTTTCCCGTCTTTTAAATCTTACGCTCACACATCGCGGCTCATCTCCCATGTGCGGAATCCCCTTTCACGCCGTAAAGATTTACATTGCCCGCTTGCTCCGTTGCGGAAAGCGAATCGCAATCTGTGAGCAAATTGGTGAGCCGAACGGAAAAACGCTCACCGAACGCAAAGTCATCGAAGTGATTACGCCGGGAACTGCCCTCGAAAGCGAATACCTTGAAGGCGGGGCGAACAACTTCCTCGCGTGCGTTGTCTCGCAAAAAGGCAAGGTCGGATTTGCCTACATCGATGTGACCACCTCTGATTTTTTTGCGACGAGTTGGTTTGAAAGCGATATGGCGGAAAATTTCAGTAAGGAACTTGACCGATGCTATCCGCGAGAATTGCTTTTGCCTCAAAATCTTGAAAAAAACGAAATTGTTCAGAACGCGTTGTTGCAGGCAGAACACATCGCCGTTTCGTACTATCCCGATTGGAATTTTGACCAAAATCTTTCATATAAACGGCTTTGCACGCAATTCGGCACGGCAAATCTGCAATCATTTTCGCTCGATGAAAAATCCCCCGAAGTCGCGCCCGCAGGATTTTTGCTCGATTACCTTCAAAAAACGACGACCACGAATTCACCGCATGTCACGGGAATTAAAATCTACCGCGACAGTCAGTTTGTGATTATGGACGATTCTTCGCGCCGAAATCTTGAAATCGTGCAGAATCTTCGCGACGGAACGAGCCAATTTTCGCTTTTGGAGTGCCTTTCGCACACGCAGACCGCAATGGGAAAGCGAATGTTGCGGAATTGGCTTTTGTACCCGCTCACGAATGTCGATGAAATCCACGCGCGGCAAAACCATGTGGAACTTTTCGTGCAAAATCGGAATCTTCTTGAATATGTGCATGAAATTTTTGCCGACATTTTGGATATTGAACGACTGGCAGGGCGTGTCGCAATGGAGCGCGCCCACGCAAAAGATTTGCAGGCGTTGCGAGCGAGCCTTGAAAACTGGCTCCGTGTCCGAGAACAACTCGACAATTTTGGCTTTACGCACACACAAAAAGAAATCGCTGAGCAAATTGCCGCATTAATCCGAGATGCAATTTTGGAAGACCCCGCCACTTCCCTTGACGAAGGCAGAATCATAAAAGACGGCTGGTCAGAGCAACTCGACGAGTACCGAAAAATCCACGACAATGTGAACAAAATTCTTGAAGAATACGCCGAAGAAGAAAAACGGGCAAGCGGAATCCCGAATCTCCGCATCCGAAGCAACTCACTTTCTGGCTATTACATCGAAATCACGCGCGGAAAAACGAGCCAAGTGCCAAGCCACTTCATTATGCGCCGTGCACTCACGAATGCCGACCGCTACACTACGCCGCGCTTGCAGGAAATCGAAAAGCAAATCAACGAGGCAAGCCTTAAAATCATCGAAACTGAAAAGGCGTTGTTCCTCGAAGTGCGCTCAAAAATCGCCGCGCAAACGAATTACCTTCTGCAGACGGCAAAAGAAGTCGCCTATGCCGATGTCACAAGTTCGCTTGCCTATGCCGCGATTTTGCATGGCTGGGTAAAGCCGCTTGTAGATAATTCAAAAACATTCGTCGTAAAGGCTGGCCGTCACCCCGTCGTGGAACTGCACCTTCCGAGCGGCGAATTCGTTCCGAACGACATTGCCCTTTCAAGCGAGGAGATTCGGAGACAAGCTCAGAATGACGAAGTTTGTGCTCAGAATGACGGAGTCTGTGTTCAAAATGACAACACGGGTCATGCTGAACTTGTTTCAGCATCTCTCCCCTATTTCGGCTTAATCACCGGCCCGAACATGGCGGGAAAATCGACCTATTTACGGCAGAATGCGCTCATCGCCCTGCTCGCACAGATTGGCTCGTTCGTTCCCGCAAAAGAAGCGCACATCGGCATTGTTGACCGCATTTTCTGCCGTGTGGGAGCGAGTGACAACCTTGCCCGTGGCGAGTCTACATTCCTTGTTGAAATGACGGAAACCGCCTACATTTTGCGTACCGCCACCGAAAAATCATTCGTGATTATGGACGAAGTGGGGCGCGGAACGAGCACCGAAGACGGACTTTCTATTGCCTGGGCGGTCTCGGAATATCTCTTGAATGCCCTAAAGTGCAAAACGCTGTTTGCCACGCACTATCACGAACTTACGCGCTTGAATCACCCGAAACTGCAACTTTTGTGCATGGAAGTGAGCGAAGAAAACGATAAAATCACGTTCTTGCGAAAAATCAAAGTCGGGGCGAGCGAAAATTCATACGGAATTCATGTGGCTTCATTGGCGGGCGTGCCCCAGAGCGTTATTCGCCGTGCAAACGAAATCTTGAACAATTTGCAGGCAGAAAACGGCGGAACGGGGGCGCAAAATCTTCAAACGCTGCAATCTTCCCCCGAAGAAAAGCCACTCCAAAAATCCGTTTCGATGCCAGGCCTTTTCAGTGATGAAGAGCTTGTGCTAGATGAAATTTTAAGCAGCGCCCCCGATGACATGACACCGCGACAGGCACTTGATTTAGTTGCACGGTGGAAAAAGTCTTTGAGCGGTAGATAGAAACCAATAGCGTTTTCTGCTATACTCTTCCTATGGCTGAAAAGAAAATTACGATTGCGGTGACTGGCTCGGACGGGGCTATGGGCGGGGAAGTTGTTGCCCACCTTTTGGATTCAGAAAATGATTTTGATTTGCGGCTTTTTGTGCATTCGCGCACAAAGCGATTCCGTGCGTTTTTTAAGTCACTTTTGAAAAAAGGAAAGGGGCGGATTACGCTCGTGCGCGGAGATTTGGCGAATTATGATGAGGTCGCACGCCTTGTTGAGGGAGCGGATTATGTGATTCACTGCGGCGCGGTGATTCCGCCAAAAGCCGACCACAATCCCAAAAACACATTCGCCACGAATTTTACGGGCACAAAAAATGTTGTCGATGCGATTAAGGCGAGCTCTCGCATGGAGCACATAAAACTCGTGCACATTTCAACGGTCGCCGTGTACGGAAACCGCGACTATCATCACCCATGGGCACGGATGGGCGACCCCGTGCTGTCGAGCGCGTATGATTACTATTCTGCCGCAAAAATCAAGGGCGAGCGGTATGTGCTTGAGTCGGGGCTAAAAAATTGGGTCGTTTTGCGGCAGACGGCGGTGTATCACAAATATTTTCTTGCGAACAATATGAACGACGGCTTGATGTTCCACACTTGCTGGAACGCTCCGTTTGAATGGGTCACTGACCGCGATTCGGGGCTGATGATTGAACATCTCGTTGAGCGCGATTTAAGCGGCAAACTGAACGGATTCTGGCAGAACAGCTACAATATCGGCGGCGGCGAAAAATGCCGTGAAACGGGCTACGAAACCTTCAACTTCGGATTCGGCTTGATGGGCGCGAACGCCGAAAAATTCTTTGAGCCGCACTGGAACATTCCGCGCAATTTCCACGGCGTTTGGTACACCGATTCCCACATTTTGAATGACTGGCTTGACTATCGCCGCGAAACGACGGCAGATTTTTGGAAGCGAATGGAAAAATCGCTCTGGTACTACAAACTCGGTGCCCTCGTTCCCGCAAAATTGATTCGAAAATTCGCGATTGAGCGGCTTCTAAAAAATTCAAATGCGCCGCAAAATTGGGTTCGGCTCGGAAAAAAAGGGCGGATTGATGCGTTCTTCGGCGGAAAAGAGGCATACGACAAATTGCCAAAAACATGGGCAGAATTTCCGATTCTTGCGAAAGGTCAGAGCGCGGAAGGCGCAATCGATTACGCCGACTTAAAAAATGAAGCAAAAGCCACTCGGTTTGCGCTCAATCACGGCTTTGACGACACAAAATCGGATTCAGAAATCACGCTCGACGATTTAAAGAGCGCGGCTTCATTCCGTGGCGGCTCAGTTTTAGGCGACTTCACGCAGGGCGACATGCACACAAAAATCACTTGGAAATGCCACAACGGTCACGAATTTGCTTCCACGCCCTTTGCGATTCTGCGCGGCGGATTCTGGTGCCCTGAATGTTGTGAGGCTCTCCCGTGGGCATTCGACAAAGCGGCGGCAAAAATCCCGTTCTACGCGCAAGTGTGGTACGACACACATTCAAAGTCAGAAGAAAACAACGCCTACCCCTACGACGAGCACGAAGACGACGATATGATTGTTCCCGCGGAAAAACTATGAAGAAATGCGTAATCTATGTTTTCAGCGGAACGGGGAATACTCGGCTCATCGCTGAACTTTACAAAAAATTTCTCGTAGGCTACGAAACGACCGTCTACCCGATAAAAATGCTCGGCGGAACGGTCGCACCGGATGTTCCGAATCCCGCTGATTTTGATTTGGTCGGAATCGGTCATCCTGTTCACGGCTTTAACGCACCGCGCATTATGTGGGAATTCTGCAAAAGTCTGCCCGCTGTGCAAAAGCCCGCTTTCATTCTCACGACGAGTGGCGAAGGCTTGCACTTCAACGACTTTGCGAGCCAAAAAGTCGTGCGCATGATGAGCAAAAAAGGCTACGATTTCGTTCACCAAATGCGCTATGTCATGCCGTACAATATGATTTTCCGTCACTCGCCCGAAATGGTCAAATCAGAATACCTGTATGCCGAAAAACTCGCCGAACACTCGTGCAAAGAAATCCAAACGGGCACACGGACAAAAATCTACCGACGGAATTTTCTGTCTGCGTTTGCCGTAATCGTGCGATTTTTGCTCTGGAATTACGCCCGCGTTCAGTCGCCGTTTATGCGCGTGAACAAAAAGACTTGCATCGGCTGCCAAAAATGCGTGCGCGCCTGCCCCTACGGGAACATCACCTACGATTCAGAAAAAAATCGCTTCAAATTCGGCACGAACTGTCTTTTGTGCGTTGCCTGCTCGTTCGGCTGCCCCACCTGCTCAATCAGCATCGGACTTCTAAACGGCTGGCGTGTTAACGGCGACTACAAAATCCTCGAAACGGCAAAAGATGAAAACATCGAATTTCCCTACTTCACGAAAGAAAATCTGCACGGGCTAAAACGGATTTTGTATTTGGGGTATTATAATCGCGTGAGAAAACTGCTCAGAGAAAAGTAAAGCCTGACGAAAGTGCAAAAAAACTGACAATTCTTGCATATTGTGCTATAATTTTTGCATGGATTTGAGCCGAAAGCTGCCGATTGGCATTCAGGATTTTGAGGATTTACGCAGACGTGGTTGTGTTTATGTGGATAAGACTGCTTTTGTCTACAAACTTGCAACCGAAGGAAAGCCGTATTTTTTGAGCCGTCCACGCCGATTCGGGAAGAGCCTTCTGCTTTCCACCATGGAATACTATTTTCTCGGCAAAAAAGAGCTGTTCACAGGGCTTGCGCTTGAAAAACTTGAAAAAAACTGGACTGAATATCCTGTGCTCAAAATCAGTTTTGGTGGCGGCTCGTACGAAACAAACGGCAGGCTTTCGTCGATGATGGAAGCTATTCTTTCGGAATATGAAAAACACTATGCGCTTCAAAAAAAATCGGACAATTTCGCCGTCAGATTGAGAGACCTTATTTTCCATCTCAATAAACAAACGGGCAAGCAGGTGGTCATTTTAATCGACGAATACGCCAAGCCGATTTTGGATGCCCTCTACACGGAGCATGAGGAGGCAAACCGCCAAGAATTGCGCAATTTCTACAGCCCGCTCAAAGATTTGGACAAGTACATCCGCTTCCTTTTTATCACGGGAATCACGAAAGTAAGCCATGTGAACATTTTCAGCGGACTGAATCAGCTTGAAGACATAAGCCTTGACAAAGCATATTCTTCGATTTGTGGAATTTCCGAAAGCGAGTTTGAAAACTATTTTACTCCCGAAATTGCAGCCCTCGCCCAAGAACAGGAAATGACAATTGAAGAGACAAAAGAAAAGTTGGCACAGATGTACGACGGCTATCATTTTACGCATAATGTTGAAGGCGTTTACAATCCGTTTTGTCTTTTAAAATGCCTTAAGTCCAAAGATTTTGGCTCATACTGGTTTGAAAGCGGAACGCCATCATTCTTAGTAAAAACCTTGCAGAATCAGCCACTTGAACTTACTACGATTATCAACGGTCGCAAAGCAAAAGAAGACCAGTTCAAAAATTATGACCCCGACAGCAAAAACATGCTTCCTGTCATTTATCAGAGCGGCTATCTTACAATTAAAGGCTTTGAAAAAACAAGCAGAATGTACACGCTTGATTTCCCGAACCGTGAAATTGAGGAAGGGTTTATAAATGTTCTGCTTAAAAAATTCGTTTCAGTTCCGTATGATGACCTTGGTCTTGCAATCGCAAATATGTGCGACGCTTTGGAGCAGAACGACATCGATAAAGTGCTTGCAATCATCAAAGCCGCAATCGCTGACCTTCCCACTGTCGTAAAAAAAGACATGTGCGAAAATTACTACGAATCTGTGACACATTTGATTTTCCGTCTTTCGGGCTACCGTGTGGTGAGCGAGCTGCAATCGGTTTGTGGCAGGAGCGATGTCGTGGTCGCTACAAAAGGCTCGGTGTTTATCTTTGAGCTTAAGATGGACAAAGGACGGGATTTTGATGAAGTCGCAACAGAAGCCTTAGAGCAAATCAGCGCGAACGGATACGCAGACCGATTCGCCGTGTCGGGCAAACAACTCTTCAAAATCGGCGTCGTCTTTTCGAGCGAAGGCAAGGGAATGCTTGGCTGGAAATACAAAACGGCTGCATGAGCGGTACGAAGGCTCTCAGAAACAACTTGACCACATCGAAGAAATATTGGAACTTTTCCGCGTGATGTCCGGCGACAACTCGTTCAAGGACATACAGGATGAAGTTTTGTCTCTGTCAAAGCAGAAGCAAGGAGGCGTGAAAATGTGCGAAGTGATTCAGACAATTAAGCAAGAAGGACGAAACGAAGGCTTTTTGACTGGTGAAAAAACGGCAACTGATAAATTGCTCGGTCTTTTCGCAAAACTGTACGCTATGGGACGGGGGAGCGATGTGCAAAAAGCGACAAATGACCGCGAATACCTCAAAAAACTGATGGACGAGTACCAGAAGTAGCGATCTCTTGGCGACATCAAGAAGCACTCGCCTCAGTAAGAAGCTGGTGCATTTGCACAGTGCGAGGGTGGTTTTAGAAGATTTATGCAATATTCTTCAACTTTGTTGATTTGCAAGTGTGCATTTTCATCAGTTTCGGTAACAAAGGCTTCTATGCAAGCGGAAAATATAGAAATCGACACCCTTCATCGTAATCAGGGGCAGCATATTCGAAAAACTGCTTGTCATCTACAGAATTGATTTCTTTGAATCCTAGAACTGTTTTGTAATATGAAATAAGTTTTGGATTATCGATTGCGAAAAGAAAAAGGCTTTTACAGGCAATATTTTCTGAAGCCCTTCGAACAATCGGAACTATGAAATTCCAAAATATGAATTCTCCAGTTCTCATTCCACCTGATTCTTTTGCATTCAATTTTGCCCGCTCATCAACAGCAAAATGTGTAAGTTCGACTGCAGGAATCAAAAAAGAACTCCCTTTGTCGTTATATGGTAATGTGGCGGCTTTTAATCCAAACCATGCAACAAACTGCCCCGTAGCAACGGAACGAACAAAATATATTCGGTTATCACCGCCAGCCTCGTGTTTCTTAGCAAATTTTTTGAGGTATGCAGATAATTGAATCTCATCATGTTGAACACGGAACATTTTCAGTTCATAACTGTTCAAATCCTGAGAAAGATGCTCAACATAAAGGTGGTCTTTCACCATTACCATTTTTTGGAAAAGAATCCCTCAGTTGCCTTAATGAACGCTTCTGACCGTTCTTTTACGGTGGTGGTGTACCTGTTTTTCACAGGCTTGGCACGCATAATCTCCATTATGGCTTTCTTGCCCTCAGGCCCGCGAAACACGATTCCAACTACATTCTGTTTGTGCATAAACGACCCCCCTGTATCGCAAAATATAACATACAAACATACATTTATCAATATTTATATTCTTCAAATTATGCTCTCTAACACCGCGAATTTTTATATTTTCCATAATAAAACCTCTTGATTATAGTATTTATATAATGCAAGAGACGTGAAATTTGCAAGGATTAAAACTTGGCGGGAACTTCGGGAGTTTGCTGGAGGGGTGGCTTTCCGAAGTTCCGTGCATACTATCCGTAAACTTTTTGCTTACCGAACAACAACTTCTGTAATGGCGACATATTGCCATCATTAACATTAAGTTTGGAAAGCGGACTAGCATTTTCAAAATAAAAAGCATTTCACAAAAAAAAGGACTGTCCGAAAAAAAATGGGCAGTCCTTTTCCTGTATTGTTTGATTTATTTTACAAACCCATGGTTTGGCCTTGACTTTGTTGTGCGTTTTTGGCCGCAGTAATGGCATTTTCCATTGCTACATCAATTCCCAATGCCATTCCGCAAGAAGTTTCTTGTAAATTATTTTTAGTTAATTGGTGCATAGCGGCCATTGAATTGGTTGTCATGGTTAAATTAATTAATTGACGTAAATCACTGCTTTGTACATCATTTCCGATGTTATTCGCAGCCACATTGAGTGCTGCATCCATCATTGTAGTGGTGCATGTAAAATTACCTTCTCCGTATTCACTGTCATAATCAAGCCCCTTGAAAGAGTTCATAATAGTTTCTTTTTCGTTATTATATGCATCCATTTCTGAACTATTACCTTCACGGTAGGTACCTAAACCTTCTTTAAATGATTCGTTGGATAAAATACGGTAGCAGTAATAGAATGCATATCGTTGAGCCTCTGTATTTAAATTTTTAATGATATTTGCAAAATATTTTTCGGCGTTGCCTGAAACTAAATTTACCGCGACATCAAAACTGGTGCCTTTGGGATTTGTTGCAGCCATGTTAAAATAGTTATTTTCATTAATGCTGTCAATTAAATTGGCAAAGTAATTTTGAGCAGCAGGGCGGTCGGCCATGGATTCGTTCCAAGCGTTGGCCAATCCTTTAACATAGGTTCCGGCTTCACCATAATAATGACCCGCATCTTCTTCAATCGTTTCGGCCGGGAATTCGGTGTTTTCACCCACAAAAGTATGTAAGAAATAATTGCCATTGCCAATGGTCTTGGTGGTTGCTTCGTTATAAGTCTTGGTATTGTCCGAAGTATTACCGTCGCCATTGGACTCCCACTGTGCCGTGAGAATTACGCTGGAAGCTCCCATTATGAGCGTTGTTTTGCCGTTACTTGTGTATAAAGTTGTTCCGTCAAAAAATCCAGTAAAAGTATATGCGGAGCGGGTACCCACAATAAAATCAACGGAGACGGTCTTTCCGTAGCGATATTGTGCAGTTGACGGAACAGAAATTTCCTCATTTTCAACACCGTCGGCATAAGAAACTGAATAAACATTCCTGTCGTATTTGATTTCTACGGTTGCATTTCCATCTTCTGTTATTGCGGTCTGTGTTATGGCAAGTGCCATAAAGCCTTCATATGTTTTTGCCGTTGCCAGTGTCTGCTCGCCTATTGAGCCGTATAGGATTTCTGAATCAACCTGTGTGTATTGGTCATCGTCAACATTTTGTTGCAAGTGCAGCACCGTGTAAGCGGCACCACCTGACGATACTGCCGTAAATTCCGCGCTTACAGTAACATTGCTTTTTGGCATGGTGAATATATATTTTGTGCTGTTATTTGAATCCTGTTTGGTTGATATAGAAGTGCCTGAAGAATCTTTATGCTGAGGGAACTTAATTCGTATCCGTCAGTAGCCGTTACTGTGAGCGTTATGGTTTCTCCTTCTTCAATTTCGCTCGTTTTGCTTGCCATAACGATACCATGTTCGATTGAGTCGATTGTTACGGTATAGGTTGCATTTTTGGTTGTTTCTTTGCCATCATCAGATGCTTTTTCTGTGTCAGTTGTGTTATTTCCGCCATCCTGCGTGCAGGAAAGAGCCGTGATCGTAAAGAGCGCGCAAATCACCGCGAGGAACACTTTAGTTATTGTATAGTATACACGGGGGGGGGGTCATAAGGACATCTCCTTTTTTTGTGTGCGATGTGTTTTTAAGGAGATTATAGCATGAATCGCGGAGCGTGTCTTGTTTTTTCTGGGGGAAGATGGGGAAAAGTATTCTTTTTAGCAAAATCTTGTGTTTTTGACAAAAAGTGCCAAAATTCACTTGTGTTTTTGACAAAAATCACCAAATTTTACTTGTGTTTTTGACAGTTTGGGGGTACTATCAATTCAGGTGGTCGGAATATGGAATTACGGCGGCGATGTGAATCGGTAATAAAAGATTGGTGTAAAAGTGCAGAAAACAAGGCTCTTCTTGTAAAAGGTGCGCGTCAAATCGGAAAAACGCATCTTATTCGCCGATGCTTGCATGAAGAAGAGCGCGATGTTTTTGAAATTAACCTTATTGAATTTCCAGATGCTGTAAAAGTCTTGCAGAATGCACATACCGTTGACGAACTGATAATGGGATTTTCAACCCTAAAGCCGCATAATTTTCAAAAAGGCAACACAGTCATTTTTATCGATGAAGTTCAGCGTTACAAGGAAATGGTCACGAAAATCAAGTTTCTTGTGGACGATGGCAGTTTTCGCTATGTTTTGAGCGGTTCGCTTTTGGGCGTGGAACTTACGAATCTCAGTTCAGCACCTGTGGGCTATATGACCATTTTGGATATGTACCCGCTGGATTTTATGGAATTCTTGCAGATTGCAAAAGTCGGTGAAGACATAATCGAGAACCTGCGAGAGTCTTTTTTGAATCGCACTCCCGTTATGGATGTCGTGAATCAAAAAATGCTTGATTTGTTCAACCGTTATCTTGTTGTAGGCGGAATGCCTGAGGCGGTGAGCCGATTTGCCGATACGAGCAATGTGAACGATGTCATGCAAATTCACAAGGACATTAACAGACTCTACAAACTTGATTTCACGCAATACGAATCCGAGGATAAGCGGCTTATTCTCACGCAGATTTATGATTTGATTCCGTCCGAGCTTTTAAAACAGAATCGGCGTTTTCAGATTACGGACTTAAAAAAGGGATTGCATTTTGAGCGCGTGGAAAGTTCTTTTTTATGGTTGGAAAATGCAGGAGTCTCGCTTTCGGCTTATAACAGCACCGAGCCGAGGATTCCTCTCAAACTGAACGAAAAACACAGTCTTTTCAAATTATATTTTTCTGATGTGGGGATGCTGACAAGCGAATACGGAATGAGCGCAAAGCAAATGCTTCTCACAAAGGATGCTCGTCTTAACGCGGGGGGAATTTTTGAGAACGCCGTCGCTCAGGAACTCACCGCAAAAGGCTTCAAACTCTACTATTATAATTCCAATCGTCTCGGCGAACTTGATTTTGTGATTGAATATCAGAACAAGGCACTCCCCATCGAAGTAAAAAGTGGCAAGGACTACACAATTCACTCTGCGATGAACAACTGCCTTAAAAATGATGAATATAAAATGGATGAAGGAATCGTTTTTGCGAACTGCAATATTTCACAAAAAGGCAAAATCACCTATCTCCCGATTTACATGGTGATGTTCTTAGAAAAAGACACCGAGCAGATTGTTTTGGAAAAAATCGAGTTTCAGGGGAAAACAAACCACAGATTTTATGAAAACCGAGCACGATTCATTGTAACAAATCACAGCCGTGCTTAAAAAAGCCCGAAAATGCAAAAACGAGGCGTAATCGGGGTTCTGACAAAAATCTGCTTGAACTTGTTCACCGCGGATTTTATGGCAGGTTCCCGATGAGAGCCTCGTTTTTGTGTTATCCGACTAATTTTTATAAGTCAGACTGCTTTTTACAATGAAGCGTGGCAGGTTCGTGCGATAACATCGTCCTGCTGCTCTTTTGTAAGGTTGATGAAGCGGACTGCATAACCTGAAACGCGAACGGTGAAGTTTGCGTATTCCGGCTTTTCAGGGTGAGCCTGGCAATCCTTGAGCTTTTCAACGCCGAAGACATTGACATTCAAGTGGTGTGAGCCGCGAGAGAAGTAGCCGTCAAGGACATTCACGAGGTTCGCGATTCGCTCGTCCTCATCGTGTCCCAAAGCAGACGGGTTGATTGTCTGTGTGTTTGAGATACCGTCGAGAGCGTAGTGGTATGGAAGCTTAGCGACAGATTTGAGTGATTTTACGAGACCCTTTGTCTCAGCACCGTAAGCCGGGTTAGCTCCTGGAGAGAATGGCTCGTGAGCCTTTCGTCCGTCAGGCAATGCACCAGTTGCTTTTCCGTAAACAACATTTGAAGTAATCGTGAGGATAGAAGTTGTTGGCTCTGCATTGCGGTATGTGTGATGCTTCTTGATTTTGCCGATGAAAGTCTTCAAGAGCCATACTGCGATGTCATCTGCGCGGTCATCGTCCTGTCCGTAGCGTGGGAAGTCGCCGTCAATCTCAAAGTCGTAAGCCATATTCTTTGCAGTTCCGATAACAGCCTTTGTTTTGCGGTCATGGATGTCGAAGTCACGGCGGAGAACTCGGACTTTTGCATATTTGATTGCAGAAAGTGAGTCAACGACATGTGAGAAGCCTGCGATACCAGTTGCGAATGTTCGTTTGATATCTGTGTCTTCAAGAGCAAGTTCGGCTGCCTCGTAGTAGTATTTGTCGTGCATATAGTGAATCGCGTTGAGTGCGTTGACATAAAGACCTGCGAGCCAGTCAAGCATTGCATCGTATTTTGCGATAACTTCATCATAATCAAGATATTCTGAAGTGATTGGAGCGAGCTCCGGACCAACCTGAACACCAGGGGTCAGACCTGCTTCCTCGTCTTTTCCGCCGTTGATAGCGTAAAGAAGGGCTTTTGCAAGGTTAGCGCGTGCGCCGAAGAACTGCATTTCCTTACCAGTCTGAGTTGCTGAAACACAACAGCAAATTGAGTAGTCATCACCCCAAATTGGGCGCATAACATCGTCGTTCTCGTACTGGATTGAAGATGTATCGATAGAAATTTTTGCAGCGTACTTGCGGAATGCCTCTGGCAATCTCTTTGAGTAGAGAACTGTCATGTTTGGCTCCGGGCTTGGTCCCATGTTTTCGAGAGTATGGAGGAAGCGGAAGTCGTTCTTTGTGACCATAGAGCGTCCGTCCTGGCCGAGACCCGCGACTTCGAGAGTTGCCCAAATCGGGTCGCCAGAGAAGAGCTGGTTGTAGCTTTCAATTCGAGCGAAGCGAACCATTCGGAATTTCATGACCATGTGGTCAACGAGTTCCTGAGCCTTTTCCTCTGTGAGAATTCCAGCCTTCAAATCGCGCTCGATGTAGATGTCGAGGAATGTTGAGATTCGGCCGACTGACATAGCCGCGCCGTTCTGTGTTTTGACCGCCGCCAAGTAGCCGAAGTAGAGCCACTGGAAAGCCTCTTTTGCGTTTGTAGCTGGTTTTGAAATGTCGAATCCGTAGATTTTTGCCATTTCTTTCATGCCGTTGAGGGCTTTAATCTGCTCAGCGACTTCTTCGCGGAGGCGGATAACTTCGTCAGTCATTGTTCCGTCACCGATATTCGCGAAGTCAGCCTTTTTCTGTGCGATGAGGAAGTCGATTCCGTAAAGCGCAACGCGGCGGTAGTCACCGACGATTCGGCCTCGTCCGTATGTGTCAGGCAAACCTGTAAGGATGTGGGCTGAACGGGCTTTATGAATCTCTGGTGTATAAACATCAAAAACAGCCTGATTGTGTGTCTTGTGATATTCTGTGAAGATTTTGTGAAGCTCTGGATTCGGCTTGTATCCGTACATTTCGCAAGACTGCTCTGCCATTCGGATTCCGCCGTACGGCATGAACGCGCGTTTCAACGGCTTGTCTGTCTGAAGACCGACAACCTGCTCCAAGTCCTTCATTGACTCGTTGATGTAGCCTGCTCCGTGTGAAGTAAGACCCGTAACGATGTCGGTGTCCATGTCGAGAACACCAGTGCGCTCTTTTCCGTCAAGACCAACTGATTTTTTCTCGTGCTCAGCCTTCTGGAGCTTCTGGAGTTCAGCGAACAATTTGTTCGTTGCGTCTGTCGGACCTGCCAAGAATGACTGGTCGCCATTGTACATCGTGTAGTTTTCTTGGATGAAATCGCGGACATTGATTTCTTCCTTCCAGAGTCGTCCTGTAAATCCTTTCCAGGCTTCCTGTTCTGCCATAAAAAATCTCCTTACTGCATTTGAAAATCACAAGGAAAATAAAGCCGAAGAAAGCGCATGGCGACACCGAAACACCGTAGTTTCGCAAAGGAAAGAGAAGTGTGAAGATGTGACCAAAACAACTTTAAGGGGCTTGTAGTTTCCAAGCAATGTGTTCTGATGACAATAATATAGCGAAAATGTCAGACTTAGACAAGGGAAAAATGAAAAATAGTGTTTTTGTTTTTGTTTCTGTATAAAAGTACACTAGGAATAGCGTAAAAAAGAGGGAACGCAACCTTTCGCAAAAGGTTTCTTTCCCTCTTTCAATCTCCCTATCTTCCAAAGGCTTAGTACACCAAGAACACAAAATACATCCATGTATTTTGTGTTCTCACGAGAATTTTCAATGAAAATTCTCTCTTTGCTTTTTCCCCACATCCCTGTGGGGCGTTTGTTTAATAAACAGAAAGAATTTGGTTGAGCCGCTCTTTGCCGATGATTTTCATGAAGTTGGCGAGGCGCGGGCCCTGGTCTTTGTTTATGATTGCGTGGTAGAGCGCGGCGAACAGTGCTTTTGCTTCAAGCCCGAGTTCCGTCGCGATGTCGTACATTGCCTGCTGGCAATCTTTGTCCTGCGCGAATGAGCCGACCTTTGGCACGACTTCATCTCGCACGCGGCGGACGGCGGTGAGCATGTCGCCCGTGATGTCGTTTGCCTTGCTTCCATCAGAGCGGATTGCAAAGCACATGTCGGGCGCACAATCGGGAGCGGACTCGTTAATCCAGTACCAAGCGCAGGCACAGCGGCGGCGCAAAGTTTCTTCCTGCTCAGGCTTTACATCGCCCAAGGATTTGATAACCGCGTCAACATCGCCTGAATAAGTCTGCAAGAGCGTGGTGAGCAAGCGGAACGGAACTTGATACGGCATTGTTTTTGGCATACCGTCAATCTGCGAAAGCTCATAAAGGCGTTTTTCGCGGAGCAAAAGCTGCTCTTTTTTAGCCTCGTCCTTTTCTTTCGGCTGTTCAACGCCCCAGACAAGCCGTTCGGTGCGGTCGTAGGCTTCGTAAATCGTGATGACATCAAGGTCGAAGCTGATTGAGAATTCGTGGTCAACTTTGTTTGAGGCGAAAATGTAGCGCAACACTTCCGGCTGATAGACTTCGAGCGCGTCAACGAGCGAAATGACCTTTCCTTTTGAAGAAGACATTTTGCCGGGAACGCCCTTGAGCTTAACGAAGTCGTATTTCATTGTGACAGGAGCATCCCAGTTGTAAAGGCGTTTTGAGACCAGTTTTGCAGTATCGTAGCTTCCGCCCGGTGAGATATGGTCTTTTCCGCCCGGCTCAAAGCAGACTTTTTCTTCGTTCCAGCGCATTGGCCAGTCAACGCGCCAGCCAAGCTTGAATTCTTTTGATGTGCGAAGGTCACCCTTTTCGACATGACCGCAGGCCTTGCATTTGTATGTGATTCCGTATTCGCCGTCGTATTCCAGGATTTCTGTCTCGTCTTTGTTGCACTTGCAGCAGAAGGCGGCTACAGGCCAGTACACATCGCTGTCCTTCATTTTGTGCTCGTCGTCGCGGTATTCGTTGAGGCAAGCTTTGATGACATCGCGCTTTTGCATGGCGATTTTCATGCCCTCAGCGTAGCGGTTCGCGCGGTATCGGGAAGCCTGATACAAAAATTCAGGGTGGATTCCCACACGCGGAAGCTGGGTTTCGATGTCAACTTCGTGGTGGCGGGCATAGTTTTCGTCTCTGCCGAAAGTGTCTGGCACCATCGTGATTGGATAGCGCAGGTATTTTTCAAGTTCTTCTGGCTTTGGCATATTCGCCGGCACTTTTCGGAACACATCGTAGTCGTCCCAAGAGTAAATGAAGCGCACATTCTTGCCACGGTCGCGCAATGCCCGCACAACCAAGTCAACCGTGATAATTTCGCGGAAATTTCCGATATGGACAGTTCCAGAGGGAGTGATTCCCGAAGCGCAGGTGTATGAGTCGCGCTCTCCCTTCTGCTTGATGATTCGTTCAGCCTGCTGGTCAGCCCAGTGGCACAATTCTTTTGTATCTCGTGACATACAGATTCCTTATGCTTTCGATTTTTCAATTATTATAGTAAAAATCGCCTGCTTAGACAATGTTTTGAAAAAACGCAGGATTTTAAAAATTCTTGAAAAAAAACTTGTAATTCATTTTTTTCTCGTTAAAATATAAGATATGGGTGAAAATAATACACGAGTTGCTGTTTACAATGAAGATTATGTCAGTTTAAATCACGCGTATGTCCAAATCTACAAGTCATACAATAAACTACTCGATTGTCAGGATGCGGATGAAGAAGTGCTTTCTGTCATGCGTGAAATCTTGCTTGTCTTTAACCCAACTTTGGACAGAATCAAATCCGAAATGACGGTAAAAACTCGCTACAAAGAAGAAAATTCAAATTCCTCAGTCTCATCAGCAAAAGCCGTCAATGATTGTTCTGCTTCAGCGCAAAACACATCTTCTTCAATTATTTTGCATGGAAATTTCACAGGAGAATAAAAACTTCGCCGATACTTTTCATATGGAAAAAACAAAATCAATTCTTTCAAACATTTGGATTGTTTCAGTGGGAGCCGCCCTCTGCTGCTTTTTATGGGGAAGTGCCACACCTGCTATCAAAACGGGCTATGCTCTTTTTTCAATCGCCCCCAACGACACGGCTTCTGTTGTCCTTTTTGCAGGAATACGCTTCTTTTTCGCAGGTTTATTCACGATTCTTTTTGGCTCGCTCTTACAAAAAAAACTTTTGATTCCGCACTCAGTTGACTCATTCAGAAAAGTCGCCGCGCTTGGAATGGTTCAGACTATCTTGCAGTATTTTTTCTTCTACGGCGGACTCACAAAATGTGCGGGTGTCAAATCAAGCGTCATTTTGGCAACAAATGTGTTTGCCTCATTATTAATCGCAGCCCTTATTTTCAAGCAAGAAAAACTTACATGGTACAAGATTTTAGGCTGCGTTATCGGCTTTACGGGAGTTGTTCTTGTTACGGTTGCAGGAAAGGAAGTTGACTACAAAATCACATTTGGTGGAGAAGGATTTATATTTTTGAGCAGCGTCTGCTATGGTTTTTCAGGCTGCATGGTCAAATATTTCAGCAAAGAAGAAAACACCGTCATGCTCTCAGGCTGTCAGTTTACCTTTGGCGGAGCCGTCATGGCATTTACCGGCTTCTGTCTGGGCGGAGGATTTTCTGGTTTTACCCTCGTCTCTTCGCTCATTTTGATTTACCTTGTTTTTATCAGTGCTGTTGCATATACGCTTTGGAGCGTGCTTCTTTCACACAATGATGTAAGCCGAGTCGCAGTTTTTGGATTCTTAAATCCGATATTCGGTGTTGTTTTGAGTTCAATTTTTCTTAATGAACAGAATCAAACGGGCTTCCTCACGATGCTTTCACTCTTTTTAGTCTGCATAGGAATTCTCGTGTGCCTTTCACACAAAAATCCCAAGCAATAGCACCGATTTTTACCCTTTTACTTCCTTCACCGAATTGTCATCGTTCAAAAGCACGATTTTCGGCTGCCAAGAATCCGCTTCCGCTTCATCAATCTGCGTGTACGTGACGACGATGATTTTGTCTCCTGGCTGTGCAAGACGCGCCGCCGCCCCGTTCAAACAGAATTCGCCCTTTTTGCCAGGAATGATGTATGTTGCGAGCCGTGCACCGTTATTTATATTGAAGATTTCGACCTTCTCCCAGATGTGCATTCCCGCCTTTTTCACAAGCTCCGTGTCAATCGAGATAGAGCCTTCATAATCCAAAATCGTCTGCGTCACCGTCGCGCGGTGCAATTTTGACTTCAAAACTTCGATATTCATAATTTCCTCTTTTATCTTATCCACAGATTCACACAGATTTGCACCGATTATATATCTTTTTCAGCAATTCGTTCGCATCATACGAAAAAAACATAAACCAAAAACTATAATCTGTGTTTATCTGTGCTAATCTGTGGATGATTTTATTTATTCAGTTCCAACGCGATTCTTAACCCGTCAAGGACGAGCTGGCTTTCTACGCGGTCGAATAGTCCGCTTTCTCGGAAGAGATTTGCGAAGCCGCCAGTCGCGATGACGATTGGCTTTTCGCCGTGAAAAACCTCCGCCGTAAAGCGCGAAATCAGCTCGCGGATTGAGCCGAGCGTGCCGTAGTAAAGACCAGACTGAATCGCCGTGACGGTGGAAGAGCCGCACGCTTTTTCTGGCTCCACGATTTCAACGCTCGGAAGCTGCGCCGTGCCCGAAGAAAGCGCGTGCATCATCATGTTGATTCCAGGTAAGATTGCGCCACCGAAATACTCGTTTTCTTTCGTAATGACATCAACCGTGGTCGCCGTTCCCATGTCCACGACGATGATGTGCGTTCCGAGTTTGAGCGCGCTCGCACCGATTGCCGCCGCGATTCTGTCCGCCCCGATTTCACGCGGATTTGAGTAGCGCAACTTTAGCCCCGTTTTGATTCCAGAGCGAATTATGAGCGGCTCAATGCCGAAATACTTCACGCATGCGCTCGTAATCGCGTAATTGAGCGAGGGCACGACAGAGCAAAGCGCGATGTCCGAAATCAGCTTGGAATCAATGCCGTTTTCGCGCAGCACCGACCGCAAAAAAATGCCTAGTTCATCGCTCGAAGTGCCGTGCGTGGTGGCACAGCGAAAAGTGAGCGCAATTTTTCCGTTCGCATACACGCCCCCCGAAAGCTGCGTGTTCCCGATGTCAAGTGTTAAAATCATACTATCCCCTATTTCCGTTCAAAAATTTCCCGCAAACTCTCGGCAAGATTGCGCCGTTCCGTGTGGAACTGCAAGATAAAATGCCGTTTTTCGCGCAATTCTTCGTTTCGTTTTTGAATTTCCGCCTTAAGATTCTCGTATCGGATTTCAAGCTGATGTTCCTTCGCGAACGCACGGATTTTTGCAGAAATTTTGAGCGTGTAGCACAAATCGACCGTAAACACGCCGTAGAAAAATCCGACCACAAGGCAGAACGCAAGGTGATTCGTGAACCAGTAGAGCCATTCAAGAATCTTCGGATGCACAAGGAAGTAGTAAAGCGCACTCAAAATTATCCAATAGAACGAATATTGCGGGCAGACAATCCCCTTGATGTTCCCCCAGCACGCCGAATAATCCCACAGCTTGATTTTCATGCCCTTAATAAAAATAAGCCCCGCAAAAAATTCGACAATCGTAATGCACAACGCCATAAGGCAGAAAAGCACCGTTTTTTGAAGCCATTCGCCTTTTATGAACGACACATCGATGAACGAAAGCGAAAAAAGCACGCAGAGCGAAAGCCCGTACAGCGGAAGATATGGCCCCGTGAGAAAGCCAGGGTTAAGCCACTTGCGCTCAGAATTGTTCTTCGAGAAGAACCGCCGCCACAAAAGCTCGATTCCCCATCCAATAAGGCTCCCCGCAAAAAACAAAAATGTCAAAACAAGAAAAATGGTCATAATCATCTCCAAAATTCCTCACGGAGATTTAGAGTTCACAGAGGAAAATTTCGCATTACAAAATATCTCTCTGTGGACTCTGTGTTCTCTGTGAGAAATTTAAAATCCTTAGCAGTTCTTCCGCCAGACTTTCATTTGTTCTACCTTCTCCTACACATTCGCCGTTTGCGTTCAAAATCTTGAACGGGTGTGTGCTCGCCGTGATTTGGCTTAAATCGTTGTAGACCACGAAATCAGCCTTGCTGTGCGCGAGGAGATTTGTGACGGCGCGATTTTTCTCGCTTTCGTCTGCGCCACTTGTGAGCTTAAAGCAGACGATTTTTGCGCTCGCGTTTCCGCCTTGTGCCGCCCACTCATGCAGACTGTCCGCGATTTTTGGAGACGCGCGGAAAGTGACGGTCATTTCGCCGCCTGAGTGGAGCTTTCCGTTTTTACCCGCCTGAATCGTCTCGCCGCCGACCGTGACGGTCATTGGAACATAATCGCTCACAGCCGCCGCATGAATCACTGCGTCGTAGGCGTGAGAAGTGAGTTCGGCTTTGAGCGCGGAAGCGAGTTCTGCGCCCGTTTCAAAATCACGCACTTTAACAGAAGAATCGTGCGGCTTTATCGCGGATTTCGCCGTAATGAGCGTGATTTCATGCCCCTTTGCGGCAAGCGTGTCCGCGATTTCGGCAGAAGTGCGCCCGCTTGAAGAATTCGTGACGAACCGCACGCTGTCAATATACTCTCGGCAGCCGCCGCCTGTGATTACAATCTTCATAGTGCTTCCCGAATAAATTCCAACACTCGTTCGGGCTGAATCAGCTTTCCTTTGCCGACTGTGCCGCACGCGAGCCGCCCTTCGTCTGTGGGAAGGATTTTCGTTCCCCACTTTTCGAGTTTTTGCAGGGCTTCTTGCACGGCGGGGTGGGCGAACATGTTACTGTTCATTGCGGGGGCGAGCAGGACGGGATGCATAAAATTGTTCGCAAGGAAGGTCGCGCCAAAAAGGTCGTCGCTCAATCCCGAAGCAAGCCGCGCAATGCAGTTCGCCGAAGCGGGGTAGATGACAATCAAATCCGCCCAGTTCTGGGAAAGCGTTATGTGTGGAATCACGCTCGGCTTCCGCGCAAACATGTCGGGCGTGAGGGCTTCGCGGTGGCTCAATCCCTCAAAAACGGCGGGCTGCAAAAACTTCAAAGCCCCCTCGCTCATCGTCACCTGAACTTCCGCACCTTCCTTTACAAGCAAACTTGTCAGCTCGCACGCCTTGTAGCAGGAAATCGAGCCTGTTACATGCAATAAAATATGCTTATCTTTCATTTTTATCGTCCTTAACAAAAACAGGCTTCCGGTGAGAACGTGCCACTAGAATCCACGGTTGCGCGTAATTGGAATTTGACTCGCTTCGCTCGCTCGCGCAAAGTGGATTCGTGTCGCAACCTCACCTCACGCCTGTTTTTGTATCAACTGTAAATAAAAAAAATCATCTTTCCAGATTATCAATCAATCGCACATCTTCCAAGAAAACCGCCGCGTACAAGCGATTTTCTTTCTTCGTGACATAATCGACTTTAAAGCCTGCTGCTTCGAGCTTTTTCGTGATTTCTGTCTCGCTTCCGCCGCTTGCTAAAATCTCATGGAAGCGTGGGGCAAGTGCCAAGCCGTCTTTGCTCAATTTGCGGTTGCGGCTTGAGATGGCGAGTCCGTTTTCTTCACGCACGATTGGGCAGGGAACGAGTGTGACATCCATAAAGAACGCTTTGACCATGCCGTCAAGAAGTTTGTACTGCTGATAGTCCTTTTCTCCGAAGTAGGCGCGGGTTGGCTTCACGATATTCAAAAGTTTCATTACGACCGTAAGCACGCCGTCAAAGTGTCCGGGGCGTTTTGCTCCGCACAATTCCTTTGAAAAATCTTTTTCGGTGAGCATATATTTGTAGTCGTCGGGGTACATCACTGGGTAAGTCGGCGCAAAGAGGTAGTCCACGCCAGCCTTTTCGAGCAAAGCGCAGTCATCGGCGAAGTTTGCGGGGTAGGTCTCTAAGTCTTTTTTGTCGTTGAACTGCGTGGGGTTCAAGTACACGCTCACCACGCTCACATCGTTTTCAGAAATCGCTCGCGTAATCAGCGACAAATGCCCGTCATGCAATCCGCCCATCGTCGGCACGAACCCGATTTTCTTTCCATGCAATTCCCGTCGCACAGTCTTAAATTCTTCTACTGTTTTTATGATTTTCATAATTTAATCTCCATTTTTTAAATTCCTCACAGAGAACACAGAGTTCACAGAGAGTTGTTTGCAATATCAAGTTTTTATACCTAAATCTCGTTTTTCATTTATCAAGACTGAGATTAGGTATTTCTCATAGGAAACTCTCTCTGTGTGCTCCTAAACTCTGTGAGAAATTTATTTAATCTCATCTCCGCTTGGAAAAGCCGAATTATGCACATCTGTGCTGTATGCGTTCAGTGCGCCTTTTATCAAGTTCAAGCCGTCAAGATACTGGCGGACGAAGCGCATTTTAAAGCCTGTCATGCCGAGCATATCTTGCAAAACGAGCACCTGACCGTCACAGTCAACGCCCGCACCGATTCCAATCGTGGGAATAGAAACTGCTTTTGTGATTTTTTCGGCGAGGGCTGCGGGGATGCACTCAAGCACCACCGCATAGCAGCCAAGCTTTTCTGCAAGCCGCGCTTCTTCGATGATTTTTTCGGCGGCTTCTTCAGTCTTTCCCTGCATTTTGTGACCGCCGAACGCGTTGTAAAACTGCGGGGTTAAGCCAAGATGCGCCATTACAGGAATTCCGCTCTGCACGATGTGGCCGACCGTTTCTTCCTGTCCGAAAATGCCCTCAATTTTTACGGAATTTGCGCCCGCGACCAAAAGCTTGCCCGCGCAATCAACGGCGTATTCAATGCCTTTGCGTGTGGTCAAAAACGGCATGTCGGCGACGATATATTTGTCGGGAGCTCCGTTCCGCACGCTTCGGGTATGCTCGGTCATCCATTCCATTTTTGCGGGAACGGTCGTTTTTTCGCCGTGCATTACCATCGACGCACTGTCACCAATCAAGATGCAGTCGATGTCTGAGTCATTTATGATTCGTGCGAAGGTGGAATCATAACACGTAATCATGGAAATCTTGCGATTTTCGTCTTTGAATTTTTGGAAATCTAGTGTTGTCATAGTACCTGCCCTTTGGGTCATGTCTAATATGACAAATACTATACCGAAATGAAATTATTTGTACAAGGAAAAAAAACTTTCAAAACTTGTAACAAAAGGGCTTCAACGATTCTCTTCTCTTCCCCGTCGGCAAAATCGACCCACGAATTTGAATTCATCGTTCATTCAGACGGCACGCTCTACTGCATTGACGCAAAAAAATCAAAAGGAAACCTCAATTCGCTCAAAGAATTCCGCGAATACAACCCAGCCGCCCACGCGATAAAAATCTCCGCGAACAATTTCGGCTACAACGAGGAGCACGATATTTTCACCGTTCCGCACTACGCCGTGTTTTTGCTAGCGGGGGAAGTTGGGAAAAATCAGTAGGAGGGGAAAGCGGTTCAGGCATAGTCTTCACCGAGAATCGCTAAAATCGCTTCTCAAGCGATTTTGCCTTGCGGCACGCTCCCTATCCCCTCGCTCCAACCGCTCCGCGTTTTCCGCTACCCCTTCACCTAAGGGGCAAATTTTACCTGCGTTCATTTCGCATTTTTTATATTCTTAGCACTTGTTTGTTTTTTATTCCATTTTTCAATACATCTTTTTCGAAACTTTCAAAATTTTCAGCAAGTGCTATAAACTCAAAGTTACTATGAAGTTTTTTCTGTTCATCAACAGCGGGTTTACACATTGCACATGGTGCCCATCTACAATGCACAGTCAATGGTGAATCATTATCGATATGTGTAAATATTTTTCTCTCACAACAACCATATAGTTTTCCTATCAAGTCATTCTGTGCTGGAAATGGCGAAAAAGTAAAAAATGGAAAATAATTGCCATAAGTTTGAGAGAAAGTAATTGGTTTTTCAAAAAATGAAAATCCTAAGTCTGTTTTTATACCATATGCCTTTGTTTTCTCATCGATAATGCAATAAATTATTTTTTTATCAATATCTTTGTTATCTATTTTAAACTGTTTTGCCAAATAGTGTATAACTTGATTTATAAAACCTGAGTTAATATTTTTATTATCTTGCAAATCGCCTCCACTTAATGAAAAATAAATCTTGACAGAATTCGTTGCAATACAGAAACAGCCCTATTTATTCACTTTGTATTTTGAAGGCATAGAAGATATAGCTGTCATTGCATTTAATAATTTCGTTAATAATTTTGTATCAGCAGACGCACTATAGTTTTCAATCAAATAGTTTTGCGCAAAATCATATAAATCATATATAAATTTCTTTATAAAAGCAGCAATATCAGATGCATTTTTTATTTTTTCAAATGTATACGAATCTTTTTTTGATTCATCAATGCAAAGTATATGCAGGGCGATTTCATATAAACTGATTGCATATATATCTTTGTTTGACTGTATGAAGTTTTGAATTTGAACATCCTTAACTATGGCAAAAAGAAACGAAATGTCTACCTTCAACTGGAAAAATAAAATCCTGCCTAATATACCCATAAAGCCATTTGCAACATTTTTGTTATCATTTTTAGGATGTTTTGCAATTTCTGTTAGAAACATAATATCCTCTAAATAATCAAATAGACTTATTTCTTCAATTTTTCCATTCTCGTTTACCCATACACCATCTGATATAGAATAAAATTTTAATAGATTACTAAAATCGATATTATTTTGTTTATCAGAATGATGATAAAGCAATATTTTTGCAGGTGCCGTTAGCAAGTTATTTTCCAATAGAGTTTCTGTTGAATACGGTATAAAGTATTCTTTAAATGAATCGCTATTTTCAGTAGAGCTTATATATAGTTTATGCTCAAATAATAAGGCTTTCTGCTCTTTATTTTTAGTCATATTATTATTCCCCTATCATATCTGTAATTTTCATGACATGATTTGACTTCTTTCAAAATCCTCTCCCCGAAAAATGCTTCCATTTTCTAAAAATCCACCTCCCCGTCAGAACACACGACTTTGTCTATGAGAACATAGGGGTGCAAATAACTATAGGTGTACCAATCACTACCTTTCGTTATTGCATTCCATTCTGCAACAGTTCCTTTAAATGTTATACTCGCAATATCATAGCAATAGCTGAATGCATAGCTTCCAATGCTTGTAACGCTTTCAGGGAGGGTGATGCTCGCAAGACTTGTACACTTCTCAAATGCCCCCCCCCTCTATTCGCAGGACTCCTTCGGGAATCACAACTTCTTCAAGCGCAACACAGCCATTACAAAACGAGCCTGGTATTTCTCTAACACCTTCTGGAATCGTAAGACTTTTTAAACTACTACAGCCGCTGAAGGTTCCGAGTGGAAAAGTTATGAGAGTTTTAGGAAGTGAAACCGACTTCAACCTTTTTAACCCACTGAATGAAGGACATGTTGTCATTTCATCAGAAAGCACCACTGTCTCTAGTCCTGCGCAACCAGGCGAATTAAAAGCAAAGCGGGCATTCCCATTTTTTTCCACAGGCAGTGATAAATACGTAAGATTTAAACAAGGTAAAATTCCAAATGTAAATTTCGAGTAATTATTTGGATCTAATACAGAATCTTCCAAATACAACTGGAATTTTGAAGAATAATTCTCATACATACACTGTGACAGTGCATCAAATACATCTTGTGTGAAAGTTCCCGTGAAATAAATTCGGTACGAATTTCCAATACTGTTCGTAATGCCCTCAATTTTTTTGCTATAATCTTCGTTTGTCATAAAAATTGGCTCATCGGTAATCCACTGTGCATAGAGCATTACCGTGCTATCTGCCGTCATCGTCAGATTTTTTACCGTTGCGCCATTGAGATACGAAGTTCCGCTCCCATCTGCAGCAGTGTTCCATCTGAAGAAATAAAAAGAATCACGGATAAAAGTGTTTTCTTTCAGTTTTTGCTCTTTATCAATAGTGAGAGTCTGTGTTATCAAGGAAGAAGTTCCATCATTGGCATAAAAGACGACCGTGTAGAATTCATCTTCCTTTTCTTCCGAACACCCCACAATCACCAGTGCAAAAACTAGCGCGAACAGGGCAAAAAGTTTTTTCATAATGCAAGCTCCTTGAAAATAGAAAATTTACTATTTGAAAATAAAACTAGGATATTACCTAGTATAACACACAACTTTCCTTTTTTCAAAATTTATTAGCACAACTAGGAAATTTCCACAAAAATCTTGATATGAGTTTTTGGGAAAATGTCGATGTGGAACTTGAATATTTGGGAATGAATCGAACTGCTTTGGCAAATGCGGCAGGTTTCAGTATATCCAACATCGGAAAAGGAATTCAAAAAGGCTCCTCCCCTTCCGCAGACACAGCGGTCAAAATCGCAAAAATTCTTGGCGTTTCGGTCGAATATCTGGTTACGGGCACAACGCCCCCATCTCGTCAAAAAGAAATGGATTTCCACGCGCTCAGAAACTACCACAAATACGCAAAGACAATAGAAGATTTGGACGCGCTCCCTACCCACGAGCGCGAGCCGATTATCGAGATGATTTCAAAAATGAAAGAAAAGCAAGAAAACTGAAAGATTATCGCCCCATTATTTTTCATATTTCCTTATACATATCATTCGCGTCTAGCAATTCATATTTTTCACTCGTAAAACCAAAGCCCTCGCTACAGATGAAGCCGATTTTCTTGCAGGAAAGCCCCGTGAGCGCACGGACTTGCTTTTCTTCTTCCTCACATTCTGATTTTGACATCGGCTTTTCGTAGAATTTCACTTCGTAAAAATCGTAGCCGTCTTTTTCTTTTAAAACGCAGTCGAATTGCCCGTTTGTTGCCGTTTTTTTGTCATCGTACCAGAATGAGCCAAAATCCTCGACATCGTTTAAAAGTCCGTTTTTTGCAAGTCGTATAAAATAGTGGCTTGCAATGCCTTCAAAACGATAGCTTATGAATGTGTTGAGCGTTTTGTTTATTCTGGAATCAAAAAATGAATCTGGACCGAATTTGTAGATTATGGAATCGTTGGCGAATATGTACGAGAAGTAGAACCGCATGAGGTTGTCTTTGATTTCATAAAATTGCTTTTTTTTGTCATTCGGCTTGTTTATCGGGAATGTTTTTGTAATCGTTTCCATGTTGAGGAGTGCTTTTAGCTGTTTGTCAAGCAAGCCCGAATCAGCCATTCCAAGAAAATTCTGAATCTCTGAGTACTTTTTTTTGCCGTTACCGATTATTTCAAGAATGCGGACATCGTAATTTTTTTTGATTTCCGCAAGCATCAGGCTTTCAATGTGACTGCGAAGCAGGCTGTTCTGTTCGATGAGCAGATTCTTGATATTTTCTTCGAGCGACTTTTCATAATCGATATTTGAGAGAACAAAGGGAGAGCCGCCAAAGACAGAATAAAACCTGATTTTTTCGCGATTGGGAAGATTTGGATAGAACAAGGATGCGTCGTAATAGTCGAATTCTTCCAGGCGAAGGATTTTTGTAAAGCGACCGAAAAGCGGATTTGATTCTTGCAAAAGTTCCTTCATAATTGAAATATACGAACCGCAGAGCACGACTTTGACCGTTTCAGAAAGATTATCCAAAACGGTTTGCATATATGAATCGACCTCACCTTCTTTGAGAGACTCTTTTAAGTACTGATACTCGTCAAGAATGATAAGAATTCGCTTGTTCTGCGCGTTCAGAAACGAAAACAAATCAAAAATCGTAGAGAATTTCATTTCTGGAAGCCCCAGAGAAAACATCAGGCTTTTTGTAAGAAGGTCAAGATTACCTTCAAACGAACTTTTTACGCAAAGATGATTTACGACAATGCCGTCAAAAGTTTTTGAAACTTCTTTTAGGAGCATTGATTTTCCGACACGCCGTTTTCCATAGACAAGAACGGCAGTCCGCTTTTTTGAGGCGAATTCCGTTTGTAAACTTTCATATTCCTTTTTTCTGCCGATGAACATACCGTCTCCTGTTTATACTGAATTTATTTTCACTGAAAAATAATTCACTGAATTTATTTTCACTGAAAGATAATTCAGTATAATGTGTATGTGTCAGAAATGCAAGAATTTTTTAGATAATTGAGCCAACAGCATTGAATGAAATCGCAGTGAGAAAAAATCGTGTGCCTTCGTGGAATATACATTTTCTGGCGATTGTATCATCTAACCACGGCTGAACATAGTCTTTGAAAAAACGAAAATCGCCAGCAGGTAGTTCTGCCTGTATTGCACAGAGCTTTGTGATGTCGGCTTTTGGTGCGGGGTACAAGAAAAAAGCGGGACCGTGTGGTTTGGTCGGAATTGCGTAAAAGCCTCCGTCAGAAAATGAGCCTGTTTCAAATGCGATGTTGTGCGTTTGCATGTGGCTTAAAAATGCAGCCCATTTTGATTCGGATTCTGCCGCAAAGCCTAGCTCAAAGTCGCCGTCACGGTGAAAGTCGTTGCAAGGGAAAATTTGCACGGGAAGTCCGAATGCGTCCAGCACATATACGAGCGCGACTTCCCCCGTGTGGTCGGAAATTTCTTCTTTTTTCCATGAGATTCCCGACGAGCGGCACTGTTCCAAAATTGCGTGCTGTCGCTCCTCCGTGGCAAAGACGAGCATATGGCTCAGTGTCACGGCTATTTTCCCATCACCTTTGCTTCATGGATGTCTTTCCCGCCTTCAAGTCGCTCGATTTCTGCGTGAAGGAACTGAAGCCACTCTTCTGGGCGGAAGACGGGGCTTGTAATGAAGACATCTTTGTCGCCGCGACCGCTCATGTTGATGATGATTGCCTGGTCGCTAGGGATTTCTTTGGCGAGTTTGATTGCCGCAGCTCCTGCGTGTGCGCTTTCGAGTGCGAACATAATTCCCTCGTTTTTGGCGAAGAAACTCACAGCTTCAAGCGCGTCTTTGTCGAGAACCGAAGTGAATTCTACGCGACCGCTTCGACCGAGTGCGGCAAGCTGGGGTCCGATTCCGCAATAGTCAAGTCCTGCGGAAATGCTTCGCGTGGGAAGTGCCTGTCCGTCTTCATCGAGAAGGAAACGGCTCTTGTAGCCCTGCATGATTCCGTCGCGGGCGGCGTTTCCGGTCATGCGGCTTGCGTTTTCGCCCACATTCGGGCCGATTCCGCCTGCTTCCGCTCCGATAAGGCGCGGTTCTTTTTCATTGATGAACGGCTCGAAAAAGCCGATTGAGTTTGAGCCGCCGCCCACGCATGCGACCATTGCGCCGATTTTGATTCCACGCTCAGCCGCCTGTTTTTTGACTTCACGCCCGATAACGCTCTGGAATTCGCGCACGATGTCGGGGAAAGGAGCGGGACCGAGTGCGCTTCCCAAAACATAGTGCGTGGTGTCGGGATTTGCCGCCCAGTCGCGCATGGCTTCGTTTACCGCGTCTTTTAAGGTGCGGCTTCCGCTTGTGACGGGGTGAACTTTTGCGCCGTAGAGTTCCATTGCGGCAACATTCGGCTGCTGCCGGCGCACATCAACTTCGCCCATGTAGATTGTGCAGTCCAAGCCCAATTTTGCGCATGCCGCCGCCGTAGCCAAGCCGTGCTGACCCGCGCCCGTTTCCGCGATGATTCGCTTTTTGCCCATGCGTTTTGCAAGCAAGCACTGACCGATTGCGTTGTTGATTTTGTGCGCGCCGGTGTTAGCAAGTCCTTCAAGTTTTATGTAAATCTGTGCGCCGCCGAGCAATTTTGTCGCCGTGGGAGCAAAATAAAGCGGTGTTTCGCGACCGATGTAATCGCGGCGGATAATGTCGAGTTCGTCTAAAAATGCCTTGTCCGCCATTGCTTCGTTAAAAGCGACTTCAAGCTCATCGAGCGGGCGGCGAAGCACTTCCGCCACATATTTTCCGCCAAATGTGTCAAAAAATCCGTTGTCTGATTGCACTATGTTTCTATTCATAGTAACATTCTACTGTTTTACTTCGCATTGGTCAACGCTTTGAAGAATTTTTCTAGCTTTGCAAAATCTTTCTTTCCCGCAGATGATTCGACACCAGTCGCGCAATCAATGAGTTCAGGAGCATAATCGCCTGTAATCAGAGCCACATTTTCTGCATTGATTCCGCCAGCAAGCCACAAAGGGTATTTTTTTTGAACAAGTTTTATAAGTTCGCCCGAAATCTGCTTTCCCGTGCCACCGATTTTTCCTGCTACGCTCGCATCAACCAAAACTCGCGGCTCACCTTTTTCAAAAAGCTCATCAAGCAGAGCGACATCGTTTTCATCAGAAATATTTATGGCCGCATAATGAGGAAGCGATTTTAAATCAGAATCGGCAAGGAATTTTCGCGCACAGGCAATCGTATGCAATTGAATCACATCAATCACACCGCGACGGCACAAATCAATCGCGCATTTGGCTTCTGCATCGCTCGGATCGACAATTACGGCGACTTTTACCGCATTCTCAACCGAAGAAATGACTTTTTCGGCTTCTTCTACCTGTATGTGACGCGGACTTTTATTCCAGAAAATGAATCCCACAAAATCTGCACCATGCGAGACAGATTTTTGAGCATCTTCGGCAGAGGTAATGCCACAGATTTTTACGAGTTTTGTCTGACTCAGCGCATAGTTTTTCCAAAATCGGGCATGCGCCGTTTCTTTTGAATGCACGAATGAATCAACAAGGCTTTTTCGTATGGAAGGATTTTTTGCCGCAGCCTCACCAAGCAAAAGCCCCGCAAACCCAAGCGCACCCACAAAATCAGCACTTTCTGAAGAACGGATCCCGCTCTCAAAAATCACGCGGGCATCAGCTCCCAGAACAGCCCTGATTTTATCAAACATTCTACACGGGGTAAGCAAATCAATCGTAAAGGTCGCAAGGTCACGGCTATTTACACCGCATGCGATGAATTTTTTATCAACGCTCTGGCACACAACCGCCAGTTTTTCGATGTCTTCATCAAGTCTGATTTCAATAAGCGAAGTGATACCATACGAAGCGGCGCGGTGAGCCATAGAACGCATTTTTTCTTTGGAAAGAATTCTGCTGATTAAAAGGACTGCATCTGCCCCCGCCCGATATGCCACATCAACTTCTTCTTCACTCACCAAAAAATCCTTGCGAAGCACGGCAGGTCCCGTTTTCCCGCTTGATTTTTCGTACTCATCAACGGCAGCACATACATTCATCAAATCTTTGAGCGTGCCTTTAAAATAATTCGTTTCGGTAAGACAACTGATTGCCCCTGCTCCACTTTCACAATACGAACGGGCCGTCTCTTTTGAGTCCAAATTTGGCGCAATGTCACCTTTGCTCGGAGAAGCCCGCTTTACTTCAAGGATAACGCCTTTTTGCGGAAGAAATTGATGAATTTTTCGCGTGCGTTCAGAAGGAATGTCGAATCCGAATGTAACGCCCTGCTTTTCAATATCCGAAACGCGTTTTTCTACGATTTGAGTGAGAATGTCTTTCATAAATGATTAGTTTTCGATGGAAAGAATGCTGTCCATGCCCGTAGCCTCCAAAACCTGCTTGCAGAATTCAGAGGGCGAGCGAAGAACCATTTTTCCGCCAGTCGGAAGCATAATTTTATGGGCAAGAAGAATGACACGGAGACCCGCGCTTGAAACATACTCGACATCTTTTAAATTAAGGTGAAGAATCTGCTTGGCCGGCTCAATCTGCTTGAGCGCGATTTCAAGTTCTGGAGCGGTATTTGTATCAAGTCTGCCAGAAACAACGAGTTCAATTCCATCGTTTGTTTTATTTTGTGTGATTGTCATTTTTATATCCTTTTTTTGTTAATTATTTGCACTTAAATCAGTCTGGCAAATTCTAAAGCCAAGACTGCTGCTCTTTCCAGCAGGAACACTGCCACTTCGGAAGTAGACCGTGCACTGCGGAGCGTCATCAAGCCAGCAACCGCCACGCTTTACATGCATGCTTCCGATTTGCGGACCATGCGGATTCGTCTGCGGTTTTGCAGGAAGCTCATTTTCAAAGTAATCCCAGCACCATTCTGTAACATTGCCGCACATATCAAAAAGTCCGAGCGAATTCGGTGCCTTTGTGCCGACCACATGGCTGGAAATCTCGCTGTTCTCGCCGTACCAGGCTACTTTGTTTATATCCGAGCTACCAGAAAACTGATAGACATCGCACTGTTTGCCACCACGCGCCGCATATTCCCATTCCGCTTCAGAAGGAAGACGGTAGCCATTTGCCATGAAGTTGCATGAGATTCGCTTCCAGACAGGGCTTGCCGCATCAAGCGTACGCAAATCCGTGATTGAACCGATGCTGTAACACGGTGTAAGTCCCTGCATAGTGCTTAAAATATTGCAATAAATGATAGCTTCGCACCAGTTGACCATTTCGACTGGTTTGTCATCCCCCTGCAACTTTGAAGGATTTTGATTCATGACATAGGTGAACTGTTTTTGAGTAACCGGCGTTTCCGCAAGGAAGAAACTTGAGAGGGTAACAGGACAATTTGCGCTTGCCCCACCCATCAAGAACTGACCACCTTCCACAGGAATCATTTTTGGAAGCGCATTGTTTGATGATTTTGACTGAGTATTTATGAAGGGATTGTTGTCGGCAGATTTTACGACGCGAACAGCCTTGCCACACTGAGAGCAAAACTTATCGATTGCGCTCAGTGTAGCCCCGCAATCAGGGCACGAACGACACACACGCAAAGAACCAACAGGAAAGCCGCAGTTACTGCAAAAATTGGCTGCATTTGGAAGTTCTGTCGCACATTTTATACAATTAATCATCGGTATCTCCAAAAACTATCATTCCCATTATAGCACGATTTCTAAAAAAGTATATAATGGAAATGAAAATATGAAAAAAATTCCTGCTCCTTCTAAGAAACGCCTTCTTCTCTTATCACAGCTATTGTCACAACAAGAAAAAAAGCGAATAACATCCACTGAATTAAGCATTCTTACTGGCTGGGGAGAAGCTACAATCAGGCGGGATATTTCACTGCTAGAATTGCACAACGGAGTTTCAAACGGATACGACAGGACAGTTCTTATCAATGCAATCAGAAGTACCTTTGACCTAAACAACAAGCAAGAAGGAAAACACCGCTGCTGCATCGTCGGGCTCGGAAAACTGGGCGAAGCCTTGCTGGAGGCCTCTGTTTTTAACGGCACCGCCTTTGAGCTTGTCGCAGGCTTTGACAGCAATGTAAACAAAATCGAAATCATGAAGTCAACGATTCCGCTTTTTGCAACGCTCGATTTAGAAAAAAAAATACGCTCACTGCATATTGAATACGCCGTGCTTGCCGTTCCAGAAAAAAAAGCACAATTTATGGCAGAACGCCTCGCTGATTCTGGCATAAAAGGCATCGTAAATTATACGAATGTCGTTCTATCCCTCAAAAAAAGCATCAAAATCGAAAATGTGAACACGGCAATCGTGCTTACCGAAATGGTTGCAAACGACTGCCGTGCAGAGTCTACAGTTTCGCAAGTTTCTCCGTAACGAGTTTTGTCGCCACGCCGGGGTTCGCTTTGCCCTTACTCGCCTTCATAACCTGCCCCATGAGCCAGCCGACTACATTGGTCTTTCCGCCCTTAAAGTCCGCAACGGCTTTGGGATTGTCGGCAATCACTTGGTCTACGATTGCTTCGATTGCTCCCGTATCGGTCACGCTTTCCATGCCTTCCGCTTTGATGATTTCGGCGGGCATTTTTCCGCTTTCGAGCATCTTGGCAAAAACCGTCTTTCCCTGTGCGGAAGTGATTTTTTTGTCGGCAATCGCGTTCACGAGTTCCGTAATGTGCTTTGGCGTGATTGAAACTTCGCCAATCGTGATGTTCTTTTCGTTCAAGACCGCAAGCAGCTCGGCAAGAATCCAGTTTGCGACCTTCTTCACATCCTTTGCGCCCTTTGCCGCTTCCTCAAACCAAAGCGAAAGCTCGCGCGTGCTTGTCAAAGTCTCCACATCAAAGTCAGAAAGACCGTAATCCTTCTTTAAGCGGGTGCGTTTTGCTTCGGGAAGCTCGCCCACTCTTGAACCCGCGCGGGTAATCAAATCATCGCTCACAGAAAACGGCTTAATGTCCGGCTCGACGACAAATCGGTAATCGACGAATGAGTTTTTGGTTCGCTGCACGACCGTCTGCCCTTTCGCCTCGTCCCAGCCCATCGTCACTTTAAAGCCGGGATTGAACTCCTGCCGGTCGTTCTGGAATTCCTCAAGCTGACGTTTTGCCTCGTAGGTACACGCCTCGCGGATTGCCTTGAAGCTGTTCAGGTTCTTGATTTCGGAAATGGGCGTGTGCCACAATTTGCCGTCTTCCCACACATTCAGGTTGATGTTCGCGTCACAGCGCATGTTTCCTTCTTCAAGATTACCCGCCGTCACCTTCACATAGCGCAAGATTTCCTGCACCGTCTGCATAAAAAGCGCGGCTTCGTCAGGCGACGACATATCGGGCTTCGTGACAATCTCGATGAGCGGAGTGCCGCTTCGGTTGTAGTCGATGTACGAGTGCGCGCCCTGCAAGTGGAGCGACTTACCGACATCCTCTTCCAAGTGAATGCGCTCGATTCTTACGCGGCGGTATTTGTTATCGATAATGCACGGCTCGCCCTTAAAATTGTTCGGACGGTGTTTTGCGCCGCCAATCTGCTCGTCTTTGGGAAAGTGCGAGAGCGGCAAATCAACATGACCGTCCGTGCAGAGCGGAATATCGTACTGCGTAATCTGATAGCCCTTCGTCAAGTCCGGGTAAAAATAGTGCTTGCGGTCAAACTTCGTAAAATGCGCGATGTTGCAGTTAAGCGCAAGCCCCGCTACCGCGCCCAGCTCCACATAGCCCTTGCTGATTCGCGGCATCGCCCCCGGAAGCCCCAAGCAGACAGGGCACACACGCGTGTTCGGCATGCCGCCATACCGGTTTTCGCACGCACAGAACGCCTTTGTTTTAGTCAAAAGCTGCGTATGAATCTCGCAGCCGATTACGATTTCGTATTTATCGATTTTTCCAACCATTTTAGCCTTTTTCTCCTGCACTTTTATAGGTTTATTGATTTGTGCACCCACAAAATCATATATTTTCTTTGCGTCATTCAGCGCAAGTTGCATATCTTCCGATTCAATTTCCAATGCGAACGGATAGCGCGACTGCGAACCGTACACCGTCACCCGTGAGCACATCGTTTCAATCTGCGCAAAATCCGCATTTACCGTTTTGCACTCATTACAAAGGAAGCGCACATCATGCGTTTTCTTTACTTCGCATCCATTCGCAAGCAAAAACGCCTTCAAAGCCTTTTCCGCCGACTGCTGACAGTGGTAACACGCAATCTCAATCGGCACAGGCACCATAGTCTGCAAGTGCCACGCGGAATCCAAATCAGCCTTCGCAAAACGCAACCATTCAGACACACCGATGAATCAGGCGTATTTCTCTCCAAAAGCACTGCCGTTGCGTGTAAAAAGCCGAATTCCCTTCTGCGAGACTTCTTTTTCTATCGTCGCATGTGCTTGCCGCTCATGGAACGCACTTTCACTTCCTACAAGAATATCAACGGGGCGTTTTTGCACCGCACCAACCGCCTCACTGATTTTCTGCATAGCTTCAAGCGGACGAATCGACTTGTCCGCAACAACGACATACAAATCAATATCGCTGTCATCGGTCGGCGTGCCATACGCAAACGAGCCGAACAAAATCACCGCATCAGCGGCAACAGTCTCCGTAATTGCCGAGACAAGTTCATTCAGTTCATTTTGAATCACCGTACGCATTTTTAATAGTGTAGCGAATTTGTGCGAGAATTTATAGTAGGTTTGGGGATTTTTTTTCTTGCACCCAAGCAATTTAATATAGTATATTTTAAAAACAATGCATCTTTCTGAACTGAACAATTCGATTTCTTCTCTTGCGGGCATTGGCGCGGCTAAGCAGGCACTTTTTGCGAGGCTCAACATTTTTACGATTTCGGATTTGCTTCAGTTTTATCCGCGCGATTACGAAGACCGCACGCAAAAATCCACGATTTCAGATTCGATTCAGAACAACACGGGGAAAATCCACACGATTGCGCAGATTGTCGCCCATGATTGGTTCGGCTACGGCAGAATGAAAACGCTCAAACTGATTGCGACCGACGGCACGGGAACGGTGGAACTTGCCGCATTCGGGCGGGCATTCTTGGAAAAAACGCATCCCGTGGGGCAGATTGTCGCGCTCTCGGCAAAATGCGAAGTCAAATTCGGGAAATACCAGTCCACTTCCTTTGAACTTGCCAAAATCGCTGACGGAGGAAATCTTGCCGCCTTTGAGGGAATCGCCGTTCCGAACAGCCGCGTGTTTCCGATTTACCCGCTCACCGAGGGCTTAACGAGCAAAATCGTGAGCAAAACGATTCAAGCCGCGTTCAACCAATTTTCGCTCGGTCTCGAAAACGATTTGCCCGCCGACATCATCGAAAAACGCCACTTGCTTTCCAAAAAAGACGCGCTCCGCTCGATTCATTTTCCGAAAACGATTAGCGAAGCGATTGGCGCGAGGAACACGCTCGTCTTTGAGGAACTTTTTCTTTTTCAGAAAACGCTGGCGGAGCGGGCAATCGCTCACCGAGGAAAATTGCCCAAAATCGAGATTGGCTCTGCCGAAAGCGAGCAAAGGCAAGTCTCAATAGAAGAATTTGAATCAAAACTTTCCACGCGGCAGAAAAATCTCCTCGCGCGGCTTCCGTTCAAGCCCACGCCCGACCAAATGAGCGTAATCACGCTGATGAACGAGGACATTGATAGGAATTACGGATTTGGTAGGGAGCGACCCGTCAGGGGCAAAACCTGTGAGACAGGTTTTGAGCGAGTCTCCGAGAAGCTATGCTTCGAAGGCGGGGATTTTAAGGGGCAAAGCCCCTTAGGAGAGGGGGTAGCGAAAAACGCCAGCGGCGGTTGGAGCGAGGGGGAGACTTCCCCCTTCTTACGATTTTCCATGCGCACGCTTCTTCAGGGCGATGTAGGCTCTGGAAAAACGCTCGTCTCGTTTTTTGCCGCCCTGCGCGTGATTGATTACGGCGGACAGGCCGCGCTCATGGCACCAACGGAATTGCTTGCGCGGCAACACGCCGAAAATGCCGCGAAAATGCTTGAAGCCGTGGGCGTTTCGGTCGCGTATCTTACGGGGAACATCAAAACGAAGGGGCGCGACAATCTCCTTTCCGCACTCAAAAAAGGCGAAATCAACCTTGTGATTGGCACTCACGCGCTTTTTTCAAAAAATGTGCAGTACCACGACCTTGCGCTTGCGATTATCGACGAGCAGCACCGATTCGGTGTAATGCAACGCTCGGCGATTCTCGACAAGGGGCGCACTTCCGTTGTCGCCACGGACAAATTCGCACAGCCGCCTTTCCGCGAGCCGAATCTTCTGATGATGAGCGCGACCCCGATTCCGCAGACGCTCGCCCTCACCGTTTTTGGCGACCTCGATGTGCGCACGATTCACACAATGCCGAACGGAAGAAAGCCCGTCATCACTTATCTTTCAAAGGCGGGCAACGAGAAGAATGCCTACGAAGCCGTCCGAAAAGAACTCGCTGCCGGTCATCAGGCGTATTTCGTTTATCCCGTGATTGAGCAAAATCTTGATTCAAGCGAAGGCGAATTCGGTACGGATTCTTTCGGAAAAAAATCTCCGCTCAAATCAGCCGAAGAAAGCTTCAATTTCTTGCAAACGCAGGTCTATCCGAATTTCAAATGTGCGCTCATTCATTCAAAAATCGAAGGAGAAGAGCAAAACCGCATTCTCGAAGATTTCCGCGCGAACAAAATCCAAGTGCTCGTGGCAACAACCGTTGTGGAAGTGGGCGTAGATGTTCCGAACGCAACCTGCATGGTCATCGAGCAGGCGGACAGGTTCGGGCTTGCCGCGCTTCACCAGCTTCGCGGGCGCGTAGGGCGAGGAAGCGCACAATCGTACTGTTTTTTGATTTACCGCGCGAACATCACTGAAAACGGAATCGAGCGCATGAAAGCCCTGCACGAAACGACCGACGGCTTTAAAATCGCCGAAGAAGATTTGCGTTTGCGCGGTCCCGGCGAAATAACGGGCACGGCTCAGAGCGGCGAACTCGCCTTTAAAATAGCAAATCTCGCCCGCGACATGAAACTCATGCAAGAGGCACGGCATGAAGCCTTTGCTATTACGGAAAATGCCGCACGGATGCGGCAAAAAGACAGTTAATCCGCGAGAATTTTCGCAAGAAAATTCTCGTCGCGACATGGATGTCGAATTATGCTACATAGGCTTCAAGGCGGCGACGGCGTGACGGGCTTTTGAGCGTCTGCACCGCGCTCAGCTCAATCTGGCGGATTCGCTCTTTCGTAAGACCGCACTCATCGCCGATTTCTTTGAGCGACATCGGTTTGTAGCCGTTCAAGCCGTAGCGCATTCGGATAACGCGCTCTGCTTTCGGTTTGAGCGTTTTAAGGGTAGTGTCAACATCGCTTTTAAGCGCGGAAGAAATCGCATTTTCTTCAGGAGTCGGATTGATTTCATCTTTGTATGTGTCGCCAAAAACAGCCTCGCTTTTTGTGCTGTCAATCGGCGCGTCAAGGCTCACCATCTCGCGGTTGAAGTTGAGCAAATCACGCACATAACTTGGCTTCATTCCCAAAATCTTTGCGATTTCAGAAACCTGCATTTCTTCAGTCTTGTCGTTATCAACAAGCGAGCGGGCCTTTTCAATCTGATAGATTTCCGTTACCTTGTTTGACGGCAAACGGATTGCACGGCTTCGGTCGCTCAATGCTTTTTGGATGCTCTGACGAATCCACCACACCGCATACGAAATAAATTTGTATCCTTTTGACACATCAAAGTGGTCAACTGCCGCCATCAAGCCCAAATTGCCTTCGCTAATAAGGTCAGCAAGCTCAAAACCACGCCCCTGATATGACTTGGCAATCGCAATCACAAAGCGGAGATTTGCATTTACGAGCTTATTTTTTGCCGCATGATTTCCCTCAGCAGCCTTTTTTGCCAGTTCTTTTTCTTCTTCTGCCGTCAAAAGCGGAATTCGGCTCAAATCTTTCATGTACGCAGAGATTGTTTCGTCATCGTATTTCATAGCAAGTCTCCCAAAAAGTGAATCTACGCAGAATATATAGCAAGTTCCGTGCCAACTTTTTTTATTTTATGGGCGTTTCCGCCGCCTAACGGCGTCGGTCGGGTGTTTCGCCCTTCGCTCACGCTCATTGCTCCGCTTCGCTCCACAACTTCGGGGCTACACCCCCTAACGCATGAGTCAAAAAGATACACTGAAAATTCTGAAAAATGATTTTGTTTCATTTTGACACAGGCTTACATACTATCTGAAAAAATTGGCTTCATCTTTTACTGACAAATGAAATCTTTTCTGCTATAATAGATATATATTTTTAAAATCGGAAATACTTGGCGGTTTTTACTGTCATGGGAGGAATTATGAAAAAACTTTTGGGTGCAACGCTTGCCACTCTGCTTTTTAGTGCAAGTCTGTTCGCTTACAACCCGCCTGCCGGAGGGCAGAATGTCTTGCGACTCACAAGCCCGTGGCTTCTTACGGGAGCCGCGTCTGCTGCTGGCGGACCGCTTTTTGGAATCACGCCTGCTTCAATCGTAAACAATCCCGCGCTCACTGCATGGGAGCAGCGAATTACGCTTGATGTGGGAGCAACCTTATTCATCAACTCAAACACAGACGACCCGTATGACGGCAACAAGGTGGGCGAAGGCTTTCAGGGAGGGCTTTTGATTCCTTCACGCTGGTGCGTCTCAACGATTCTCTTTCAGGGCATCTGGACAGAAGCCTTTGACATGCCAATCTCAGATTCACTCAACATACTGGGCGGTCTCTCAAAAGACATCACGGATCAGGTTTCAGTCGGCATGACGGCGCATTTTGGATACCTCTACGGCGATTTCGTTGATTCTGATTGGACGGCAAGCGCGGCACTCGGCGCATACTACAATCACGGCGACATCGCGTTCATGCAAGATGTCCGATTCGGTGTTTCGCTCAACAATCTCGGTAAAATGTATTCTGCAAGCGAAGATTCGCTCAGCATTAAAACCGCAAAAGACATCCGCGATGCTGTGGATTCGGGAACACCCGCCGCGCTATCACCCAGTAAAACATCGCTCTGGCCGTCAATTGCGACACTCCGCACGGGCGTAGCTGCCACAATGCTCAAGACGGATGCCGTAGCTTTAGGTCTTTCTTTGGATTTCGCGTTTCCTGGCTTCCAGAATTTTGTTACTGATGTCGGTCTCCAGCTTCAGATTAAAGACTTTCTCAAAATCTCTTCGGCATGGGAATTTGATGTTCAGGAATTCGCAAACGATGCCAAAAATCTTCTGCCTTCAGTGGGCATCAGCGTCAAATTTGTTTTCAGACAGAACGGTTCATACATGACAAAGCACGGCTGGGAACAGAGCGACATGACGGTTGCTGCCGCATGGAAGCAAATGTACAAAGAAATAAATGCGATAAGCGCTGGGGCAATTTTGAATCTCGGTATGGCAGACACAAAAGCGCCTGAAATCACTTTGTGGGGAGAAGACAAATAATGAAAAAACTAATTCTTGCATTTACAGCGGCGGCTCTTGTCTCATCAGTTTCATTCGCCGAAAAAGACACTGTTTACATCTCGCCAAACAACGACGGCAAACAGGATGTCCTTGATGTTCCAGTAAAAATCAAAGACAACCGCTATGTCAAAGACTGGGCGTTCATCATCGAAAACGAAAAGGGCGAGATTGTCCGCACAATCGGCAACAAAGAAAAGCGCGAGACCCGCATCACCTTCAAAACATTCTGGAAATCACTCTTTAAGCCAAAAAGCGGCGTTACCATTCCGGCAAACATCATGTGGAACGGTGTCATGGATTCTGGCGAAGTCGCTCCAGACGGCAATTATTTCTACTATATGACTGCAACCGATGACAACGGCAACACAGCCGCAACCAAAAAATTGTCTGTCGTACTCGACAACACGCCACCAGAGATTGATTTGACTCAGCCTTCTTCTGGCGAAAAAATCTTCGGTGAGGGCGCAAAGCCTGTCCTCGCAGTCAAGCAGACTGGTTCAGAAGAAGACTTGTGGACGGCATCTTTCTCTGACGCAGCGGGCAAAGTCGTCCGTTCATACAAATGGACTTCATCTTCACCGCTCAGCTTTGAATGGAACGGCTCTGATGACAACGGCGCACCGCTTCCAGACGGCGTTTACACATACAAAGTTTCGGCAACAGACCGCGCAGGAAACACATCAAGCCCGGCTTCAATCGCAAACATCATCTACTCTGCCGACAAACCTGCTACCAACATTTCTATCGCGGGCAGCAAATACTTCTCTCCGAACGGCAATGGAATCAACGACACGATTTCATTCAATGTCAAGATTCCCGTTCCAGACGCAAAATCAGTCAACAAACTCACCGAATGGGCTGTCAAAATCACTGACGGAAAGGGCACGGTCGTAAAAACATTCAGCGGAAAAGACAATCCGCCTGACCGCATCACATTCGACGGCAAAACTGATTCCGGCTCGGCCGCAGGAGAAGACAAATACCAGGCAGTCGTTACGGCAAAGTATTCAAATGGATACGAACCAGATGTCGTAAAATCACCTGAATTCACGCTCGATAAAACACCGCCAGCCGCGCAAATCAAGCCGAACCATACAACCTTCTCTCCAGACGGAGACGGAAATATGGACACGCTCGTAATCACACAGGATATTGCTTCTGATTCTGGCTCACCGGTCGAAAATTGGGTCGGTAAAATCATCGATTCAAACGACAAAACCATAAGCGAATTCGATTTTGGCTCGTTCCCGCCAGATGAAGTTGAATGGAACGGTTTGAACGATGACGGCTCTCTTGCCGCAGATGGCAAATATCAGTATGTTCTTTCAGCAACAGACTTGGCAGGAAACTCATCTGAAACAAGAATTTCAGAAATCAACCTCGACACAAGCAAAACTGAGCTCATGCTTGCCGTTTCACCGTCTGCATTCAATCCCGCAGGAAGCGACAAGTCAAAATCATCTGTCAAACTTTCGCCCGTCGTAAAAGCAGGAAGCGGAATCAGCGAATACACGGTCGAAGTCAAAAACAGCAAGGGCGAGGCAGTGTGGTCTCAGAGCGGCTCATCACTTCCTTCTTCATTCTCATGGGCAGGCTTGGCTTCAAGTGGCTCTCGTTGCGAAGACGGCAAATACACGGCATTCCTTACGACAAAATCATCAAACGGAAATGTGGCAAAAACATCTTCACAGCCGTTCACTCTTGACACGGTTGCTCCGAGCGTCGAATTAAAGAGCGATTATACATTGTTCTCTCCAGATGGCGATGGCAAAAAAGATACGCTCAAAATCGCATCAAAAACTTCAAGCGAAGACAAATGGACTGCAAACATTCTTGATTCTAAAAACCAGGTCGTCTATTCAAAGACATGGACTGGCAAAGTTCCAGAAAATTTTGAATGGAACGCAACCGACAATTCAGGAAACAAGGTCGCGGACGGCACATACAAAGCCGTGTTCTCTTCAGAAGATGCTGCGGGAAACAAAGGCACTGCCGAAATCGCGGGAATCGTCGTTGACAGCCGAGAAGCAAAAGCGTACGTAACTGTTGAGCATGACGCATTCAGCCCGAACGGCGACAACTTCCTTGAATCTCAGAAAATCTCTCTCCGCCCGTCACTCAAAGATGGCGTTGATTCATGGAGCGTTTCAATCATCACTCCAGAAGGCAAAACGGTCAAATCATGGTCAGAAAAAGACCAGAAAGACATGCCTGCTGAAATCACTTGGAACGGCTTGGATTCAGAAAACAAGGTCGCAGAAGGCGCATTCGTCGCAAAACTCAAGATGAACTATGCTAAAGGCAACGAAGTCGATGTTTCTTCTTCATTGTTCATCTGCTCGGTCACGCCGCCACAGCTTACGGTCAAAACCGCGCCACAGTTTTTCTCTCCGGATAACGACGGCGAAAACGATGACTTGTACATTCAGCTTAAAGGCAACGATGTCGTTCCGCTCAAAAACTGGTCATTCCAGATTAAAGACCCGAACAACAAGCCGTTCTGGTCAACAAGCGGAAAGTCTTCAATCACGGAGCGAATCGTATGGGACGGTCGAAGTAACTCAGGCGAGCTTGTTCAGTCTGCAATGGACTATCCGTACACATTCACAGTCACTGACACGCTCGGCATGACAAGCACGGTTGAAGGCACCATTGAAATCGATATTCTTGTTATCCGTGTGGGCGATGTGCTCAAAATGGCAGTTCCGTCAATCATCTTCCGTCAGGATGCCGCTGACTTCAATATTCAGCAACTCGATTCTAACGGTAAGGTCACAAAGCCTGGCATTACTGAAGCTCAGGCAAAGAACAACGAGCGCGTTCTCAAACGAATCGCACAGATTCTCAACAAATTCAAGAACTACACCGTTACGGTCGAAGGTCACGCAAACAGCGTTACTGGTCTTGAAGAAGAAGAGACGACAAACAAATACGGTCTTGCGCTTGAACCGCTTTCAAAGAGCCGCGCCGAATTCGTTGTTTCTAAACTCAAGAGCTACGGCGTAAACGGTGGCCGCTTAAGCGCAGTTGGTCGCGGTGGTCGTCAGCCAGTTGCGGCTCGTGGCGACAAAGACAATGCTTGGAAGAACCGACGAGTTGAATTCATCCTTAACAAATAAACTTGTTTCGCTGGCTCAAAAATATGAGTCGGCGGAATTTCTTCTCAAAGATCCGTCTCAGTTCATGCATCGTTACACAGACGAGCGCACGGCTGAGGCGGTTGCTTTTCTTGCGGCAAATTTGGCGTTCGGTCGCCGCGAACAAATTCTTTCCCATGTGGAGCTTATCTTGAACGCGGCGGGAAAATCTCCCGTTAACTGGGTTCTTTCTAAAAAATACGAAGATTTTTTCCCCGAAAATGAACATTCTTTCTATCGTATGTACACGAATCACGATATGCGATTGTTTTTTGACGGATTGCGCTCGATTTTGGAGAAGCATGAAACGATTGGCGATTTTTTCAAAGAAAAGTGGGAGCGCGAGCAAAGAATCAAAATAAAAGAAACCACAGATTACACAGATGCCACAGATAAAATCTATCTTCATCAAATCATTGCTTCGGCGTTTCCGAGCGAGTGCAAATTGCTTCCCCATTCAAAGGATTGCGCGGCAAAAAAGGTGAATATGCTCTTGCGCTGGCTTGTGCGCACGGATTCTCCCGTGGATTTGGGATTGTGGACTTGGTTCAATAAAAAAGACTTGCTCATGCCACTCGATACGCATGTCATGCGGCAAGCAAACGAACTGGCTCTTATTCACTCAAAGTCGGCGAATCTCCGCACGGCACTCGCGCTCACAAAAAAAGTCGCCGAGATTTTCCCCGACGACCCAACAAAAGCCGATTTTGCTCTCTTTGGATTAGGCGTTAGCCTTCAATAGAAATCATACTGCCCACTGCGGCTTTTTCTGCGTAGATAGAACTTCTTCCTCGATAGGGGTTCATCAGATTCATATTGACGAGTTCCTTTTTGATTTTTGTCATTTTTGTCTGAAGCAGGGTGCGGTTGCGCTCGTTCTGGGCAAGTACTTGTTTTTGCAAGTCAGCGAGATTATTCTGCAATTGCTCCACGCTTGCGTTATCAGCAACGGGAACACCCGGCATAATCGCGTTGTACATGCCCTGCATCGGCACGATGACTTTCTGCAGGCTCGCAAGATTCTCGACAATCTGATTCTCAAGCTGTGCGTGTGCGGCGATTGAGTCTCCGTCTTCAAGTTCGATTCTGCCTTCCTGACTTTCAAGGACTGCAAGATATTCCTGAAATTTATTGCGCTGCTGCTCAAGCAGTTTTCTGAATCGTTTTAAAATCGCGACCCGTTCATCCAATTCTTCTTTTGTAAGTTCCTTTTCCATTTGTTTCTCCTCACCCTATCCGGTAATGTTAAGCGTTCTCTGCGCCTGTGGAATTGAATCGACGCTCGTATGTGCGGCGGCGGCTTCCCATGCACTTCCCAGCTGCGTAATCATGTCCAAAAGCTGTCCCAGTTTTTCTTTATCTTGTTTAATGCTCACATCCATGAGTTCTTTGTTAAAAAAAACATACAGCGACATCAAATTCTGCGCGATTTGACCGCCTTTGTCCATATCCAAAGAAACCTGAAGCTCATTGATGATTTCCTGCGCCTTCATCAGATGCTTGCCGAATTCTTCGACTTTTGAGGCAGGAATTTTCGAATCCGAGCCGAAACATATGTGCGCGGCAGTAAGCTCCCGTTCTGCCCCCTGATAGAGCATGACGACGAGTTTTCCCTGACTTGCGGTTTTTACGGCTGTTGTCTGATAGGCTGCATAAGGATTTCCAAATGCCATTTGTTTTCCCTCCCGAAAAACAGATATTCTTTTTCATTTTCGGTATTTAAAACCCTGACTTTAGCATTATTACCAGATTATTTTATATAGAGAATAAATTTCATTTGACATTTACTAAATTTAAGCCGATAATGGAATAGCAATTATAAAAGTAGCTAAAAAATCCCCAAATTTTATAGGAGTTAGGATGAAAAGCCTCAAACTTACTACTAAAATCGCAATTCTTGCGGCGGTAGGAATCATTGTTTCGGCAGTTGCGGTCGTGTCGATTGCAATTGAAAACACCACATCAGAAATCACTGATTTAATCGACGAGCAGTTGGAGACAACCGAACTCGGTGTTATGGAAACGCTCGCCACGCGAAAAATCGCAGTTGAGCGGGCAACTTTTGCTTTGGCTGACAAAACTCGATTGGCTCAGGCGTTGGTCGATGGCGACAAAAGCACGGCGGAAGAACTCGTTCGCGAAGAAATTGACGCGCTCGGCGTTGACATTCTGTTCGTTACGGACGCTCGTGGCGTTGTTTTTGCGGGTCAAGGTCGTGGAACTGACATTTCAAAATCTGATGTTGTAAGCGAAGCAATTCGCGGAAAATCAGAAATGAGTTATGAAGACACACCGTTTACAGACTACGGAATGCTCGTGGCAGAGCCTGTCAAGCAGAATGGCACGATTGTGGGCACGGTTGTGTGTGGTTACAGCCTTTCGGACGGCGATTTTGTTCAAGAAGTCAAAAATGGCTATAAAGTCGATTGTACTATTTTTGATGATACCACTCGTGTTTCAACTACGCTTGGTCAAAGTTTTGTCGGCACAAAACTCGACAATCAAGAAGTTATCAACAGAGTTATTCGAAATGGTGAAACTTTCGAGGGTGAGGTTGTTCTCAACGGAAAAACATATCGCTCAATTTATGCTCCGCTCAAAGACGGAAGTGGTGATGTCACGGGCATTTTGTTCGCCGCAAAAGATAAAACGGTCATCACGAGTGCAATCGGTAAAATGGTCAAAATCATCATCCCAATCACCATTGCAATCGCACTTGTTCTCATCGTCATTTCTTACATCCTTCTCAAACGAATGTTGAAGCCCTTGCTCGGCGTTAAAGACACTTTGCAGGACATTTCTAGTGGCGACGCTGACCTCACAAAGCGAATCGAACTCAAATCAGAGGACGAAATCGGCGATGTCGTCAAAGGATTCAACAAATTCTCCGAAAAATTGCAGGCGATTATCGGCGATGTCAAATTCTCAAAGGACGAATTGCTTGAAGCGGGCGAAAATCTTTCGGGCGCAACGCAGGACACAAGTTCTTCTATTACAGAGATTATCGCAAACATCGACTCGATGAAGCATCAGATTGACGGTCAGAACCAGTCGGTCAACCAGACGGCGGGCGCGGTCAACGAGATTGCTTCAAACATCGAATCTCTTGAGCACATGATTGAAAGCCAGTCAAGCGGAGTCACACAGGCGAGTGCGGCTGTTGAGCAGATGATTGGAAATATTTCTTCGGTCAACGCTTCTATGGAAAAAATGGCGCACTCATTCAACGAATTGCGCTCAAATTCACAGACTGGTATTTCAAAGCAGAAAGCGGTCAACGACCGAATCACCGAAATCGAAACGCAGTCGCAGATGTTGCAGGAAGCGAATGTGGCGATTTCAGCAATCGCAAGCCAGACGAACTTGCTCGCTATGAACGCGGCAATCGAGGCGGCACACGCGGGCGAGGCTGGAAAGGGATTTGCGGTCGTCGCGGACGAAATCCGAAAACTTTCAGAGACTTCAACGGCACAGTCAAAGACAATCGGCGACCAGCTCAACAACATCAAAGATTCTATCAACCAAGTCGTTTCGGCTTCTGGAGAATCGGCGGTTGCGTTCGAGGCGGTTTCTCACAAACTCGAAGAGACCGACGCGCTCGTCATGCAGATTAAGGCGGCAATGGAAGAGCAGAACGAAGGTTCTAAGCAGATTACCGAGGCTTTGCACAACATGAACGACAGCACGGTTGAAGTCCGCAACGCTTCAAGCGAAATGCAGGAAGGAAACCAGATGATTCTGAAAGAAGTCCAGCTTTTGCAGAACGCGGCAATGGCGATGAGCCAAAGCATGGAAGAAATGTCAATCGGTGCGCGCAAAATCAACGAGACAGGCGCGGCTTTGAGCGAGGTTTCAAACCAAATCAACGATTCAATCGCAAAAATCGGCGAGCAGGTTGACCAGTTCAAGGTGTAATCCGAACCAAAAATCCAAACAAGCACGATAACGATTGTGCTTGATCCGTGGATTTTTGGATTCGGGCGAGAATTTTTCATTCTGAAAAATTCTCTCTTTGCTCTTACGCCCCCCTGCGCAACATAGTTGCTTGGAGACTCGCTAAAAACAGTCCACTGGACTGTTTTTGCCCTGCTACGCAGTGCCGCTCCCTATCCTTGCGGGGCATTTTTTTTCTGCTAAAATCGGACGGGTATAAATAAAACCACAGATGACACAGATAAAAAAAACATAATCTGTGACATCTATGGTTATTTTTTGTCCGCTCACCTATTACAGAGTTTACGAATTAATCAGTTCCGCGAGCTTTTCTGCCGTGAAGCCGAAATGCTCCGCGACTTTTTTTGCCGGTCCTGACTCACCAAATCGGTCGATTGTGAACAAGTCTTTTTTGCTTGAAACATAACCTTCCCAGCCCGTTTTTACGCCCGCTTCTGCCACGATAACGCGCTTTGAGCCGAGAATTGAAGTCTGGAATTCGTCGCTCTGAGATTCAAACAAATTTTTATCGAGCATTGAAACAATGCGAACGGATTTTCCGCTCACTTTTGCTGCTGCTTCCAACGCCATGTTCACTTCCGAGCCAGTCGCAACCACAGTGACATCTGGAGTTTCGCTACCCGTTTTTACAACATACGCGCCTTTTTTAATTGTCTCGCGCCAGTTTTTGTCTTCTTTTGCGTAGATAGGAACATTCTGCCGAGTGAGTGCGAACAAAACAGGATGGTCTTTTGCTTCCATTGCGATTTTCCACGCCTCAACGGTTTCTTCAGCATCGCCCGGACGCAAAACTTGCAAATTCGGAATTGAGCGCAAAGAAGAAAGTTGCTCGATTGGCTGGTGCGTGGGACCGTCTTCGCCGAGATAAATTGAATCATGCGTAAGGTCGTAAATGACAGGCTGCTTCATGAGCGCGGCAAGACGAATTGCTGGGCGCATGTAATCAGAGAACACAAGATAGGTCGCGCAGAACGGACGAACGCCGCCGTGCAACGCCATTCCCGCCGCTTCGCTTGCCATACCGAATTCGCGGATTCCGAACTCGATTGAGCGACCTGCGCGATTTTCGGGCGTGTATGTGCCGCCGTCGCATTTCATGCCAGATTTGTTCGAGCCTTTGAGGTCGGCAGAGCCTCCCACAAGATACGAATATTGCTCGCCGAGAGCCGAAATCATATCGCCTGAAGCGGTGCGCGTTGCAACTGATTTTCCGACTTCATAAGTCGGTTCTGTGTAAGAGCCGTCCGCCGCACCGTCGTAACTTGCCTTCCATTGTTTTGCAAGCTCGGGATTTTCTTTTGACCACGCGTCAAATTCGGCGTTCCAGTCAGACTCGCGTTTTGCGAATTCAGCTTTTTTGTCCGCGAAATATTTGACTGCTTCTTCGTCAATTTGGAAGAATTTTTCGGGGTCGAGACCGAGGTTGATTTTTGTCTGCTTGACAGCTTCTTCTCCCAATGGCTCGCCGTGAACCGCGCTCGTTCCTTCTTTGGGAGAGCATTTTCCGATTGTCGATTTGAGCATGATGAGCGTGGGTTTTTCGCTCTCTTTTTTGGCTTCGTCAACGAGCGAGATGATTTTTTCGACATCGTACATGCTTCCTTTTAAAACCTGCCAGCCGTAGGCTTCGTAGCGTTTGCCAATGTCTTCGGTGAAAGTGATGTCGGTTGAGCCGTCGATTGAGATGCGGTTTTCGTCGTAGAAAACGATGAGTTTTCCCAATTTGTTGTGACCCGCGAACGAGCAGGCTTCTGAAGAAACGCCCTCTTCCAGGCAGCCTTCGCCCACGAGCGCGTATGTGTAATGGTCAACGATTGTGTGATTTTTTGTGTTGTATTTTGCGGCGAGCATTGATTCTGCCAACGCCATGCCCACGGCAAGCGCGATGCCCTGACCGAGCGGACCTGATGTGTTTTCTACGCCGTCAGTGACTCCGTATTCGGGATGCCCGCAACAAACTGAGCCAATCTGACGGAAATTTTTGATGTCTTCAAGGGTGATTTTGTAGCCCGCCAAGTGAAGCACGGAATACAAAAGCATAGAGCCATGCCCTGCCGAAAGAACGAAACGATCACGGTCTGCCCACTTTGAATCAGCCGGATTGTGCTTTAAAATTTCTCCGTACAAAACCGCGGCAAGCTCTGCGCATCCAAGCGGAAGACCGGGGTGACCAGAATTCGCTTTTTGAATGGCATCGATAGACAAACTGCGGATAGTTTTTGCAACGGCAGCAATTCCTTTAGAGTTCATAAAAAACCTAACCTCGTAAAAAATTATATTATTATTGTCACCCTGAATTTATTTCAGGGTCTAAAATTTCAAAACAAGTTCGGAATGACAAAGACAATAACAGTTTAAATGACATTAAACCTGTTTTTCTTCACTTTATCGAGTGCCGAAATCAGAAGCGGCTTGATGTCCTCGAAATTCATTTCCATGCCTTCGAGCGAAAGTTCCATTGCACAAGTTTCTTCTTCTTCGCAATCAGAATCATCGGAAAGAATTTCAAGAATGCGCGAAACATGTGTGTACAACTGCGAGAGCGTGACCAATTCCTGCTGCGGAAGCTGATCAAGTTCTGTATTGTCGCAATCAAGCTCGCACACCAGCGCACCGACCTCAGTAAACAGATTGAGTGCCCTGTGCCGAAGCTCACCGTTTGCAAAATCTGCAAACCAATTATATTCTTTGCGAAGTATATCATTTCTATGAGCAATTTGCAATCGAAGCACATCTTTTTCTTTTTTTGAAAGTGGCAAATCTTTTGGAATGATTTTTTCGATGACTTCATTGATATTGTTCGTTTTTTTGTACATTTGGTCTTTGAGGTAGCAGTCAATCACAAAATCTGGAAGCGCGAAATAGGGAATCGCCCGCTCATCAGAGTCGTATAAATCTTTGTTCCATTTGCCAATGGCAGGCACATCTTGCCCCTTAAACCACAAGCGGGTTTCGACGCCAAAAAGCTCCAGCCCGACTTTTTTAGAAACTTCAATAAACTCGTGAATCGAGCCACAATCAGGAACACACAATTCTTTTCGATGCTCATAAAAGACATTTGCAAGCTGTTCCTCAATGCCAGAACACGGCCCCATTCGGTCAAAACTTTCCAGCAAGGCATCTTCGAGCGTATCATACCATTTTTGCCGCTCCATATCCTCAACGCCGATTTGAAGCGGATTCATTTTGTGGGTGAGGACAGGAATTATTTCGATGATGCCTTTGTCCCAATCATAGACACGGCATAAAATTCGGTCGCCATACTTGAAATCAACTTTTTCAAAAATAGGCTCCAAAGAAATGCCCGTAAGATTAAGTTTGAGCGGAAGTTCAAATCCATTTTCGGCAATGTGCAAATCCTTGCAGGCAGGGTCCGAACTGATATACTGAGCGGAGAATTCATCACCATACAGGAAAAACATGTCGCGGGCGGTATTGCAATCAGTCGCAAACAGTTTTTGCGGAAGCTTCTGCCCCAAAAACTCAAAGGTAAGCGAAAACGAAAGCACATCCATGTCAACAAACGGAACGCACCGATCGCCTGGCACAAAAACTTTCTGCTCGATTTCTTGCTGGGAAGGCACAAAACTGAACAATTGATTCGTAAAAGCCGCAGCACGGGTAATATACATTCGTTTCTGCAAGGCAAAACATCGGATGTCATTATCCAAAAAATCCTGTAATTCTGCCATAGTGATTTTGTGCCCAAGCCCACAAAGCATGGCAAGCAGTTCCTTAGCAGAAAAAGGCATTGGATAAGTTCTGAGAAAATTAGTCAAAAAGTTTTCAATAGAAATACTCACACTATAAAGATAACGAAATTTTCACGAAAAGCAAAGAGGAATAAAAAAGTAGCAGGTGGCAAGGAGCAGAGAGCCACAAAAGAGGCATTTTTGGACAAAAAAACTGTATCATTATGGCCAAAATGCGTTATTTTGACACAATCTTTTAAGAAAATTTGACACACAAGAGGAAAATTGGGGGGCGTTACGGGGGTATCCCCCGTAGAGTGGGGTGCGGCACAACGAAGTGTGACGCAGGGGAGAGACTTCTCCCCTGAAAATTTCTCAGTTCTCACTTCTCATTTTTCCTTATTAAAAACTTGGCACGCTTTTTGCTATATTTCTCGTGTCAGAAAAAAAATCTGACAAAAAAATTACACTACAAGCAATACCTGACCAAACTCAGGAAGGAGATTTTTATGAACGCACTTTCACTTTTTAACGACTGGCTCAACAACGACTGCTATGGACTTTCTGGCTACTACGGAACAAACGCACAGGTTCCGAATGTAGATGTTACGGAAAGCAAAGATTCCTATGTCATCGACATGGACTTGCCTGGACGCAACGAAAATGACGTGAATCTTGAGCTGAACGAAGGAGTTCTTACGATTTCTTCAGAAAAGACTGAGACAAAACAGATTGAAGACAAGAGCGAGGCACATGAGGAAGCGGCTGAATCTGAGAAAGCAGAAAAACCGCAGTACCTTTTGCGCGAACGCCGCAGCACTTCATTCCGCCGAAGCTTTACCTTGCCAAAGGACATCGATGCTGACGGCGTAACGGCAGGATTTAAAAACGGCGTGCTCACCGTAAAAATCCCGCGCAAAGCCGAAGTCGCACCGCGCAAGATTCAGATTAACATTGCGTAAATTCAATCATAAAGCCTGCACCGTGGGGAGCCATGTTGCAGGCTTTTATTTTGGCTCCGAGTGCCGCGCAAAGCGTCTGGGCAATCGCAAGCCCCAAACCAGAGCCTGCAATTTTTCTGGAATGAGCTTCATCGGCACGGTAGAACCGCTCAAAAATGTGGGGAAGCGATTCCTCGCTAAAGCCCGGTCCGTCATCACTCTGGGTGATAATGACTTTTTCGCCCTGCTGCTCTGCCCGCAACTCAATCGTACACGAGTCGCCTGCATATTTTAAGCTATTTGAAATCAAAACGGTAAGAACTTGATGCAGCATTTCCGAATCAGTCTGAATCCGAATATCCGTATGGCTCGCATTGATTTTCATATCCGGAGCGATAGCACTGAATTCTTCGACAAGCCAAGAAAACAAACCGCCCAGTAACACTTCTGAAATCTGCGGCTTAATCCGTCCGCTTTCAATGCGTGAAATTTGCAGAAGGTTTGCGATAATCGCCTGCATTGTTTTGGCTTCGGCCTTGATGGCATTGAGTGATTTTTCCAATTGCTCAGGATTATCTTTGCCCCAGCGAAGCAAAAGCCCCGTCTGTCCAGAAATTACGGTAAGCGGCGTATTCAGCTCGTGGGAGACATCGCTTGAAAACTGACGCTCGCGCTCAAAATCGCGTTTGAGCCGCAAAAACAGCTCATTAAAAGTCTTGGACAGTTCGTCAATTTCATCATCGGTGCCGCTCAGGGGAAGCAAATCGGAAAGATTTTCGACGGTAAGTGACTGAGCCGTCTTCGTAATCTTAGTGACCGGCTTGATTGTATTTTTGGTGATAAAAAGCGAAAGGAAAAACGAAAGAATCAAAATCGGAATCGCCATTAAAAGCAAGGCAGTGGGCAATGAGGCAAAAATCGCCGCCGTAGAATTATTGTCCATGTTCAGCGCAACGGCAACGACAAGCGTTTCTGTTTCCCAGACATGCTCGCGCGCATAATACACGATGTTCAAATCGCCGTCAAAAAAATAATTTTTCTCAAAGAAATGCCTGACTTTGCCGCCAGAATCAGGCAAAAACGGCAAAAACGGGTCATTTGTGGCAATGAGCGAGTTTTTTTTTGAATCGTAGACTATATAGGTGAGGTAATACGGCAGTTCTGAAATGGAACCAAGATTTCCCGCTGAGTTTTTTATGAATTCTTCGTCTTCAAATGCAGTTTCCATCGCCTCAAAAACAGTCTCCTCTGCATTTTTGAGCTCCACAGCCTGGCTTTTATCAACGAGGGAGCGCGTAAACTGCAAAAAGCACAACGAAAGAAGGACGACAGAAACAGTCATCACGAACATAAAATGAAGAGCAAGCCGCGTTGAAAATGATTTAAAGAATTTAGAATTCGCCATGTTTTAATTTTTTATTTTTACACCAACATATAGCCAGCACCACGAACCGTTTTGATGAATTCATCTTTTGTATGCTCGGCGATTTTTGAACGCAGATAGCCGACATACACATCGACCGTGTTTTCGTCAATAAAATGCCCCTTTCCCCAAATGGAATCGATTATATCTGAGCGCGAAAGGACTTTATTTTGATTTTCGAGGAATGTTTTGAGCATGAGGAATTCCGTTTTAGAAAGCTGGATTTCCGCACTATCGACAGAACAGCTCATTCGGTCGATATTCAGCGTAAGATTGCGCAAAGAAAGATTGGAAACTTCGGGCTTCATAAAACTGATTCGCCGAAAGAGCGCGTTGATTCGGGCAAGCAGTTCTTCAATTTCAAACGGTTTGGGAATGTAATCATCAGCTCCAGCATTCAGACCAGTGATTTTGTCGATTGTTTCACCGCGCGCCGTTTCAAGAATAATGGGAACATTTGATTTTGCGCGGATACGGCGGAGTACTTCAAGGCCGTTCAGTTCGGGAAGCATAACATCAAGCAGAATCAAATCAGGATTTACTGACTCAAACAGCTCCAACGCCTGGCGACCTGTTTCTGCAAGGGCGGTTTTGAAGCCTTCGTGCTGCAGCTCAGGAATGACAAAATCCGAAATGCCTTTATCATCTTCAACAAGTAAAATGGTAATATTTTTTGCTTCTTCTGACATACTATCCTCCAAAAGACGCTCAGAATAGCAGAGCGTTATTTTTTGACTTCGATTGTAATCGGCTCAAGCACAGTGCCGTCGAAAGATTCTACATCTTTAATCATAAGAGTGAAATTTTCATTCGGAACTGAAAGCGATACCTTTATTGTATCACCTTTTTTGTTAAAAGAGAATTTTGTTTTTGAAGAAATTGCTTTTCCATCGATAAAAATTGAATTTGCCGTAAAAGTGCGCGGATTGACACTCTGACTGAAAGTGACTTCAAGCGCAACTGTGTCAGAATTTATCCGCTCCGTTTTGATGTTTTGAAGGGCAAAATCACCATCACCCAAAAGGATTCTGTTTCCGCGATAATAAATGATGTCCGGCTCATTTACCGGGCTTTGGATCATTGCAATGCGCTCTGAATCAGAAAACGGCGCATGCGCGGGCGAGTGTCCTTCAGTTTGAGGCATGGGTGAAGAAGGAGCTGGCTCTGTGTTCTTAGAACTGGGGACAGGCTTGTCTTTTTTACTTCCGCCATTGCCAGATTTTTTAGGAGCAGGGCTTGATTTGGGACGCGCATTATTTGAAAACACCGGCCCTTTTTTACCGGGATTTCCGCCATGATTATTGGGAGAATCATGCCTTCCCCCACCACCAGGACCTGACTTTCCAGGCGCGGCAAACGCAGAGAATGAGAAAAGAGAAAAGAGCAATACAAGGAATGCTTTCTTTGAAAACTTCATGCCTTTATTATAGGGCAAAAAAAAGAAAATGACATAAAAATACCGTCTGAAATCAGTAAGTGTTTTCTTAGAGAAGCACAGAAAGGCGTTTACAACTGCTCTTTCATTGTGTATTCAGTGTCGTCGTCAATCATCTGAAGCATAATATCCGCGATTTCGGGATCAAAATGGCTTCCTTTTCCTTCTTCGATGATACCACGAACCACAGACTGCGGACGAATCTCTGAATAGGTGCGCTTGCTTGTGAGCGCGTCATATACATCGGCAACCGCGATAATGCGTGCCTCTTCTGGGATTTGTTTGCCGATTAAGCCGTCAGGATAGCCTGAGCCATCGTATTTTTCGTGATGCCATCTGGCTCCAATCGCAAGGCCAGGCAAAGTGGTGATTGTTTTGAGAATGTTGTAGCCCGCCATAGGATGCTCTTTGATTTCTTGGAACTCATCGTCAGTGAGGCGGGAATCTTTACGGATAATGTTACCAGCCACACTGATTTTGCCGATATCGTGCAAAAGCCCCATGAAGTAGATTTCTTCCTGCTGCTCATCGGTCTTTCCCATTCTGCGGGCGATTTCTGCCGAATACTTGGCGACTCGTGCCGAATGACCGCGCGTGTAGTGGTCTTTGGCATCAACCGTGCTTGAAAGAGCCTGCGTGATTTCGTAAGTAAGTTTTTTGATTTTCTGCGTCTGCCTGTTGACTTCGCTCTGAAGATTTTTTTGCAGGGTAGAAAGTTCGATTGTGTTTTTGACCCGCTGCAGCAAAATGCCTGGAATGAACGGCTTAGAAATAAAATCAAGCGCACCTTCCTGCAAGCCTAAAATTTCATGATCGTTTCGTTCATCACCCGTCAAGAAAATAACAGGAATGTCTGCGGTTTCTTTATGTGACTTTAGTTCATGGATAACGGCGAATCCGTCCATGCCCTTCATGTAGACATCGAGAAGGATTAAATTGGGTGTGCGTGCCTTTACGAAAGCAAGGCAGTCCTCGCCAGACGAGACTGTGTGAACAAGATATTCCTTTTCAAGGATTCGGCGGGCAAGAGAAGCCATCATTGTGGAATCATCAACGACCAGAATTGATGCTTTTTTAGGAACAGACAGCCCTATATTTGAATTCGTACCTGTTGCAGACTCCGCCATTTCGCACTCCCACAAAAAACTGATAAGTAAGCATAGCAGAAATCAGCATAAATTTCTATAGATTTTAAGAAAATTATAAGGGCGCACTCTCAATTAGTTTCTTTGTATAGGGATTTTCTGGAGATTTTAGAAGTTTTTCCGCGCTTTTTTCTTCGACAATCTTCCCTTTGTACATAACGCCGATTCGATCTGCCATAAAGGACACGACAGGCATATTGTGCGATATAAACAGAAATGTTAGTTGCAGTGATTTTTGCATTGTTTTTAAAAGATGCAGAATCTGAGACTGAACCAGCACATCAAGGGAACTCACACATTCGTCACAAATGACAAACTCAGGCTTTAAAATCATCGCCGATGCAATTGCGACTCTTTGCCGCTGTCCACCGCTCAGTTCAGCGGGATATTTTTCAAGGCAATCGAACGGGAGCGCAACGAGCGAGCGCATTTCATCAACGAGCCGCCTTCGTTCTGCACGAGTAGAGCCCATGTTATGAATCAAAAGCCCCTCTTCGATGATAGAGCCGATTTTATGGCGCGGATTTAGTGACGCGTACGGATCTTGGAAAATGATTTGCATTTTTTTTCGGAATGCGAGCATTTTTTTTCGGTTGAATTGAGAAATATCCTCCCCGCCAAACAAAATTGTGCCAGAATCAGGCTTTTCGAGCGCACAAATGAGATTTGAAAGCGTTGATTTTCCAGAGCCAGACTCACCCACAAGCCCATAACACTCGCCTTTTTGAATCGAAAGCGAAACCCCATCAACGGCCCGAACGCTACCGTTTTTTGTTGAGAACTGTTTTGTAAGCTGCGAACACTCAAGGATAGGCGGCATAGGAATCTCAGAAAATTTCAGAACACAAGCAGTATACCCGATTTTGGTAAATCATGCCATAAGGAGCAAATTGAAAAGTGAAAAGTGATTTTTTTTCACTTTTTCTCAAAATTTTTCACTCGCGTTGCCGAAAATCAAAAAATTTTCCCTATATATAGAGCGGGTGTGGAGAAGGAGAATTTTATGGAATCAAAACAAAATCTTACTCCGGAGGAAAAATGGGAAAGCCTCACGCTGGCGAACAACTTCATTTTCTACAAAGTGATGCGCCATCATCCCGATGCGTGCCAGCATCTGATTGAGCTTCTGCTCGGAATCAAAATCGAGCGGATGGAGATGTCTAACGAGGAGACAATCTTCATCGACCACGGCTCACGCGGAATCAGGCTTGATGTGTATGTAAAGGACACGAATCGGCTCTTCGATGTGGAAATTCAATGCATCGACACGAAAGACCTGCCCGAACGCTCGCGCTACTATCAGAGCGTTATGGACATGGATACGCTCAAATCGGGACAGCAATACAAGGAGCTGAAGGATTCCCACGTGATTTTCATCTGCCTCGCTGACATTTTCCACAACGACTTGCCAATCTGCACTTTCGAGAACATCTGCCTTGAAGACAGCAGGACGAAATTGAACGACAGGACTTACAAGCACTTTTTTATCGCGGAGAATTGTGTTAAG